>CAYTHO010000049.1:0-42627 GCA_964437595.1 uncultured Anaerolineaceae bacterium | reverse complement strand
AGGCACCCGGGACTGTTTTCAAGGTGCTGGCTGCGATTGAAAAAGTTCACCTGGGATGTCAAAAACTCGGCTGGACAAAAGAAGCATCACCGATCACGCCGGAGCTGCGGCAGTGGGATAAAGGGTTGAACGACCAGTATGGGGTGCGCTCCTCTCGCTTTGGTTATCGACCGGAGGATGCGGATCGTCTGATCCGGTTCTTGATTGAAAAAGGTTCGCCGTACGCGCTTCCTGCTCAACTGGCGCGCCACTGCGGCCTGCGTGAAGATGAGATTGCAGGCTTGAAGGGTGAACACGTCGATAAAGGCCATAAGCAGCTGCACATCACCGGAAAAGGTGGCCGGTACCGGTCTGTACCTGCGCCTGAAAATATTCTTTCTCAGTTGAACACCTCCAAGCAGTTTTTATTTACCCCTAGCGCTTCCTGGCGCGCCGGATTCAGGCGTGTGGTTGGAGAAGCAACGAAAAAGCTTGGGATTGAAATAAGTGGGGTACACCGTCTTCGAGCTAATTTTGCGCAGGAGAAGTATCAAGCTTTTATCAACCAGGGATTAGACGATCACCAGGCCAGAAAAAAGGTTTCCGAACTTCTGGGCCACGCTCGGGTAGATGTTACCTATAAATATGTACCAAAGGGAAACTGAACGGACATCTTCAATGACTTGAAAAACGGTACAGGGATAAACAGGGATATTGCGGGATAAAGCGGGTAGTTGATTCAAGGATATCCCCGGGGTGAGAATAGCGGCGTGGTCAACAAGCCGCTATTTTATTTTGAGGAGTAACACGGTTCGAATGGCAAACGCCAAATCTTCCGCAAGAGAAACGGTTCAAACCTTCGAGATGCCAAAGGAAGTTGAAGAGATGTTTCAGTTGATCGTCGATTACGGGAAAAGGGCGCGCCAACAAAGGCTCGCTAGGTCCGAGGCAGAAAGCCCTCCTGATTCTCAATTGTTCAATAACCAATCGCTGCAAACACCTAACGAGACCAACTTTACCAACCATCTTTAGCCACCAATTTAACCAATTGAAGTCTGTTCTTTAAAAACTGAATTTGATAAGACCTTTTTATTGCGCCTGCTCTCATGACCCATTAGAATCATGATGGAGCGACCAGTTATGCCAGAAGATTGGCTGAGTACAAACGAGGCTGCGGAAATCAGCGGTTATCATCCAAACCATATTCGCCGGCTTATCCGCGCCGGTGAGATTAACGCCCGAAAGTGGGGCGCGGCATTGATGATTAGCCGGCAGTCTCTCATTGAATATATGAAGAAAGCGGAAAACCAAGGAGGAAAACGCGGGCCAAAACGGAGCCGCTAAAACACTTCCCGTCTTTATTTTTTCTGCTATAATGTTCATATAGGTGAACATTTTTCACCCTTATAACGGGCCGTGAAAGTGCTGGTAACACTGACGCGGCCCTCACCCACTCGCCGGGTAGACGGCGCAGGGTTGAGGCAATTGTACCAGACGCCTGGGCATTGCCTCAAGCTTTGCTATCAAACCGCTCTCCCGCAAAGGAAAGCGGTTTTTTGTTTTGTTGAGGTAGCCATACACTATGGATCTTCGTTCCATTGATGCTGTCGAAAATATCGCTGTTGATCTTGTCGCAAAAATTGCCCCGTGGTGCGCGCCAATCCCCACCGCCTACCTGGTAGGGCGGGCAACGGTAACACATCTGAATTGGCCGGTTCCTGTTGGCATTTTAGCAGCTGCGGTCATCGAGTCATTAGGATTGGTCACCTGCGCCACCGCGCTGGACCTTTATCAGTTCAATCAAACGCGCCGCAAGAGTGATCCCCCGGCCCCATTTGGTCTGTCCATTGCTTTGATTGCTCTTTACTTCGTAGTCGCCGTGGTATTGACAGTCGTTTTGGACATTCTTCCAACCTGGTCAGTCATCGCGCCTGCCATCTTTCCGGCGCTCAGCCTGGCTGGTGTCACTGTCATTGCTTTACGGAAAGATCACCAACATCGCATCCAACAAATTGAAAACGAAAAGGCTGAACGTAAAGCTGAACGTCAAACCACTCGCAATGTTTTACCACCACAAACCATTCAGGATACCAAACCTGACTTGTCAAATGATATGTCAAACCAACAGAAGGTTGACATCCATTTTGACAAACGACAGGCTGGCCGAAAAGCAAAGTTAGACAATCGCCTGGACGCTCTCTTAGAAGCATTCCGGAATGACCCCAATTTGGGCGTCAGTGATGCCGCACGCCAGCTAAACGTTTCACGGCAGACCATCTATAGCTACATGGACCAGCTTGAACAGGCTGGAAAAATTCACCGCAATGGACATGGCACCGAGGTGATCTAATGGTAGAGAAAAAACTTATCAACCGTTTTGCAGCAATCTATGTTCGCACTTCTTCTGAACATCAGGGTGAGAAAGCCAGCCCAGACGAACAAGAGGCGGACTGCCGGACTTTGGCTGAACAAAATGGACTGATCGTTTTTAAGGTGTACCGGGACACAGAAAAGTACCGGGTGAAAGGCCGGCTGGTTGAGCCATCTGGCACACGGGCTGACCGGCCACAGTTGCAGGAGCTTTTCAAGGATGCTGCTGCTGGTCAGTTTGGCTATATTGTTGCCTGGCGTGAAGATCGCCTCTATCGTGGTATGCGCGCTATGCTTGAAGTTCTTGATATCATCCAAGAAAATCAAATTCAGGTATTGCTTGCTCGCGAATCATTCGATCCCAAAATGGCGCCTATCAAAGCTTGGCTAGCCGGTATGGAACTGGAAGGAATGCGCGAACGCATGAGCATGGGCGTAAAAGCGCGCTTGCGCAGCGGGAAAGCCAATACCGGGCAAGATCGTTACGGCTACAGAAGAAATGGCGAAGTCATCGAAATTATTGAGGAAGAGGCTCAGGTGGTTCGCTGGGTATTTGAGTGGTATATCCAGGGCGTAAAACTAAATGTTATTCGCCAGCGGTTGATTGAAGCCCACGCTCCTCAAAAAGGATCGACTACGCCACGAAAGATCGAGTGGGCGATTACTTCCATCCAATCCATTCTTAAAGCGGCGGAGGCTTATTTTCTCGGTGTGAAAAAGCAAAGCCGGGATGGTGAAGTATTCGAAATATCAGCTCCGCCAATTATTGATGCTGAAACCTACCAGCGCTATCTGGAAGTCCGCAAAAAGAATGTGAAGCATCCCCTACACAATTACCGCCATGACTATTTGCTCAGTGGGCTGATTCACTGTGCCTGCGGTCGAAAATGGGCTGGTAGAACCCAATCTTTTGGTAAACGGAAAAATTCTAAGGGTGTAGAGTATGAACGAAAAACGCTTTCTAGCACCTATTACTGCACTCAGATGCATAAAGAGTTGATTAACGAAGAATGCCCCCGAACCATTGGTCACCTAAAAGCTGACGATTATGTGTGGTCAAAAGTTAATGAAGCCGTTGAAAATCCAGAGGTGCTCATCATGGGAGCCCGCAATCATGTGGAAGGACTTAGGAGTCAAGCTCAAAACGTAACCAAAGATAATGAAAGAATTCAAAGCCAGATCGATAGTTTACTCATGGAACGCAAATGGGTGATCACTCAGGCCCGAAAAGGGAGTATTTCCGAAAAGGATATGGAGGAACAACTGGCCGAAATTTCAGCCCAAGAGCTGGCATTGAAGAAAGAAATGGGTACTGTCGCCGATCTCGATCTGTTAGCTGCTCTAGATGGCTGGGAAGAAAAAGCCAGGGAGTATTTCGCCGATTTGCAGGCCGGCCTTGACGAATTAAATACCGTTCCCCAAACAGATGAGGAACGGCTTGAACAGTTTGAAATTAAACGCAGGGTTGTCAATACCCTGGTGGAACAGGTAACCATCCTAAAAACCAGGGAATTGAAGATTACCTTCCGACTAAACCTGCTTGCCCTGGCTCAAAGGTACTTTAGTGTGGACCAAGTCCCGCAGGTCGGAACTTATACCCGTACACCAGAATCCCCTTCTCATTCCCATCCGACCGGATCCTTCTTGTCACCATCTCCACCGGCATACCAATACTTACCGGCTCCTCGCCCAAATCCGTAAGCTGCGCAGTGACAACCGGCCCCTCTTCTAACTGAATCAAAGCAACCGTGTAGGGCGCTGAGTTCTCAAAACCCTCCGGGCCATCCTGCATCACGGTATAGGAATAGATCGTCCCTTTCCCGCTGAACTCGTAAGGCTCTTTCGCCTCTTCGCCGCAGTTCGGGCAAACATCGCGTGGCGGGAAGATCTTTACTTCGCAGTGCGGGCAGATTTCTCCAACCAGGCCGTAACGCTGTTTCTTTAATCGCCAGTGGCGCGGAATTTCCATAAGTGCCTCCAAAAAATCAAAAAAGGTTCTCTAAAATTCGAGCTATTCCCAGCGTTCGAGCACATGGGTGACGGCGGTAGCGCCGGCGCCGCCCAGAGTCTGCACCAGCGCGCGGTGCGCGTTAGCCACCTGATTCTTACCAGCCTCCCAGCGCAGCTGCTGGACAGCTTCCACAAGCTGGTACACGCCTGATGCGCCCAGCGGGTTGCCGCGCGCCTTCTGCCCGCCCATGGTCAGCGCTGGTAGGCGTCCGTTCAGCCCCAGGTGTCCTTCTTCAGCCAGTCGCCAGCCCTCGCCGCGCGGCGCAAGCCCGGCAGCTTCCAGCGAGAGCGCGGCATGGATGGAATAGCCATCCCACAGCTCAAACAGGCTTACATCGGTAGGCAGAATGCCCGCCTGCCGGCAGGCGCGCTCAACAGACGCCCCGGCAGCCTCGAATGTCAGCAGCGACTCCCGGTCGTGCAGCGATAACCGGTCCGTCACCACGCTCGATCCGGTCACCCGCACCAGCGGGTGCGCCAGGTCCCTGGGCAGCACATCCGAGCGCGTCAGCAGGATAGCCGCCGCGCCATCCGCATACGGCGCCACATCCATCAGGTTGATCGGATCGCTGACCATGGCAGCATTATCGTACGCCTCGCGGCGGATCGCTTTGCGATACATGGCATGCGCGTTGTTCACTGCGTTGGCATGCGCCAGCATAGGGAACGCGCCAAACACGCTGCGCGGCACCCCGTATTCATACAGGTAGCGCTGCATCAGCAGCCCGGCCTGCGCGGCGGGCGTCATGCCGTTGACCACTTCATAATCGTAGTCGGTCATCTGAGCTACCAGCGCATCGCTGCGTGCACCTACCACATCAGTGTACTTCTCCACGCCAATCACCAGCGCCGTGTTCACCAGCCCGGAAGCTACTGCCAGGTAGCCCAGGTGGAATGCCGCCGCTCCAGATGCTTCCGCCGCCTCCACCGTGGTGCCCTCAATACCTTCTAGCCCGGTATTATCCGCCAGCAGCGGCCCCAGGTTCGACTGGTGCAGGGCAGTGGAAGCCAAAAATGTGCCGATATACATGGCCTGTGGAACCAGGTCCCCTGCACCCAAGTGCGCCGCATCGGCCCGCGCCGCCTTAATGGCTCGCGCCGCCAGCGTGCGCAGCGATACATCCCAATGCTCGCCGACCGGGGTCTGCCCAATCCCGGCGATCACCACTTCACCGTTCGAATTTCGCACCATGCCTGCCCCCTACCCCATCGCCAGCTTGCCGCGATAGCGCACGTAGGTTGCATAATCAATCTGCGTGCGGCGGGCAATATAATCCGCGGTTTTGGGCGCCAGGTCGCGGCGGGCATCGATCTTGTCCGTTACCCGCAGCGAAAAGGCGTCAGACCCTGCGCCAGAGCCGAACGAAACGACCAGAATGCGGTCGCCCGGTTTCGCTACATCCAGCGTGGCGGTCAGCCCGATCATCGCCGCGCCAGCGTAGGTATTGCCGATCACCGGCACCAGCAGGCCAGGGCGAATCTGTTCATCGGTAAAGCCCAGGATGCCAGCCGCCCGCTGCGGGAACTTGGCGTTGGGTTGGTGGAAAACGGCATACGTGTAATCAGTGGCCGTGGCGCCCATCTCTTTCATCATGGTGCTGCCTGCCGAGACAATGTGCTTGAAGTAAGCTGGCTCGCCGGTAAAGCGCTGCCCATGTTCTGGGTACTTCTGCTCGGCTCGCCGCCAGAAGTCCGGCGTATCGGTCACGAACGAATAAGAAGCCTCGATCACCGCCAGGGCATCTTCCGCCGGGCCTACCACGTAAGCCGCCCCGCCCGCGGCAGCGGTGTACTCCAGCGCGTCGCCCGGCTGGCCCTGGGCAGTATCCATGCCGATCCCCATGGCATAATCGGCCATGCCCGAGCCAACCAGCCCCATCGCCGCCACCAGAGTCTCGGTGCCGGCTTTGCAGGCAAACTCCCAATCGCCGGCCTGGATATGAGGGCCTGCACCAACGGCTTCCGCCACGATCGTTGAGCTGGGCTTTACAGCATAGGGATGCGACTCAGACCCCACCCACACCGCGCGCAGCAGTTGGGGGTCCACCTGGGCGCGGGCCAGGGCATTGCGGGCGGCCTCGATCGACATGGTAATCACATCTTCATCCATCCCGGCTACCGCTTTTTCCTTAACGGGCAGCCCGCCGGTCTTTCCGCCCGCCCACACCCGCGCCACCTCCACAGCAGGCAGCCGGTAGCGGGGCACATATGCGCCATAGCCGACCAGCCCTACCGGGCGGTTGGTCTTCAATAAACGAGACGATAATCCCTGCATTTCTTCCATTAAGCGTTTCTCCATTCGCGTAAGATCTCTTCCGCGCGATCAATCCGCACATTGCGCTCCGCAACCAGTTGGTCCGCCAGGCGCTCGACCATCTCCCCTTCTGCCCCGGCGGCGATGGCCACTTGCCGGGCATGCAGCCCCATATGGCCACGCTGGATGCCCTCCGTAGCCAGCGCGCGCAGGGCCGCCAGGTTCTGCGCCAGGCCCACCGACACGATAATTTCCGCCAGCTGGCTGGCCGTTTGCACGCCCATTAACTTGAGTGCGGCCTTGGCCGTTGGGTGCACGCGGGTTGCCCCGCCCACAATTCCCACCGCCATAGGCATCTCCAGCGTGCCTGCCAGGTTGCCTTCCTCGTCTTTGTTCCAGGCGCTCAACGAAGTATACACCCCACCGCGCGCGGCATAGGCATGCGCCCCCGCTTCTACTGCCCGCCAGTCATTGCCGGTGGCAATCACCAACGCATCCACCCCGTTCATGATGCCCTTGTTGTGCGTGGCTGCCCGGTACGGGTCCACCGCCGCGAAAGCCCATGCGGCGATAATGCCATCCCGCACCGTCTCCGCGGAAAAATCGCCGAAGGCCAGCTCCTCCAGGCGGATCGTACAGCGCGCGCGGGCCAGGCGGCGGTCAGCCAGATTCGAAAGGATGCGCAGGTGCACCTTTCCGCCGGTAATCTGCTCCACCCTGGGCGCCAGGCGCTCCATGGCGGTGTTGATAGCGTTAGCGCCCATTGCATCACGGACATCGTAAATCAGGTGCAGCACCAGGAACGGCCCGATGGGGGATTTCTCCATCAACCGCACTTCCAATCCCCGCGGGCCGCCGCCCAGCCGGGCCAGCACCGGGTCAATAGTACTGGCCGCTTCCAACAGCTCTGCCTGGTGCTCCAGCAGCTTCAGCCGCGCCAGGGTGGGGTTTGTAAGCTGGATGATTTGCATCTGGCCGATCATCTCCGGAGCAGTGGTATGCGCAAAAAAACCGCCGCCCGATTGCGCCAGGCGCGCCATAAACGATGCCCCGGCAACCACCGAGGGTTCTTCGATTGCCATTGGCACCAGCACATCGCGCCCATTTACCCGGAAGTTCTGCGCAATGCCCAGGGGAAGCGCGTGCAGGCCGATCGCGTTCTCGATCATGTGATCCGCCTGTTCAGGCTTCAATCCACCCGCGCCAGTCAGCGCATCTACATCTTCCGGGCTGAGGCCAGCCTGTTCAGCAATCCATCGGGCTCGCTCCTGCAAGCTGAGGTTATAGAATTTAACACGCGACGGTTCCATTCGCGATCTGCTCCATTATTCTATAAGGTGCCGTTTTTTAAGCGGTGTTATAAATATAGCGCATTCCCGCCGCGCCGCACACCCTATGCTGGGGATTTATAACTTTCGAATACTGGCAAAAGCTATCAGATTTTTACATTACGATACAATATCCTCATGCTGATCCATTCCGCTGCACAGTTACTCACCCTTTCCGGGGGCCCGCAGCGTGGCAGCGACCTGGGCCGCCTGGGAATCATCCCGGACGGCGCCGTATTGGTCCGGGATGAAACGATCGTTGCCACCGGAACAACCGCTGAACTGCGCGCCGCTTACCCGGATGAACCTGCCCTGGATGCCCGGGGCAAGGTGGTGCTGCCTGGCTTTGTCGACCCGCACACCCATCTGGTATGGGCCGGCGACCGCGCCGCCGAATTCGAAATGCGCCTGCAGGGCAAAACGTACATGGAAATCATGGCAGCGGGCGGGGGGATTGTCTCCACTGTTAAGGCTACCCGCGCCGCCAGCCTGGAAGATCTGATGGCGCAGACCCGTGCGCGGGCAGAAACGTTGTTCCGCCACGGCACCACTACGGCAGAGGCCAAGAGCGGTTACGGGCTGGAAACTCAGGCAGAACTGCGCCAGATGGAAACCCTGCTGCGTCTCGACCAGGACGGCCCGCTGGAAATCATCCCGACCTTTCTAGGCGCGCACGCCATCCCTTCCGAATACAAGGGCAGGGAGGAAGACTATACGCAGCTCGTTTGCCGGGAGATGCTGCCTGCTCTGCGCGCCTGGTGGCAGGCGCATGCCGCCAGCCGGCCACTGCCCTTCGTCGATGTCTTCTGCGAAACTGGCGCCTTCACCCTGGAGCAGTCCGCCGCTATCCTTCAAACGGCTAGAGACCTGGGTTTTCCGCTGAAAATCCACGCCGATGAGTTCGACAATCTGGGCGGGGCCAGCCTGGCCGCGCAGTTGGGGGCCGCATCCGCCGATCACCTGGTCAAAACCTCCGCGGCGGATATCCGCGCCCTGGCGCAAAGCGATACCGTGGCTGTGGCGCTGCCCTGCACCCCCTTCGGGCTGGCCGACCCGCACTATACCCCGGCCCTCGAAATCCTGGCGGCAGGCGGGCTGCTGGCAATCGCCTCCGATATCAACCCTGGTACAGCCTGGTGCGAAAGCATGCAGTTCGTCATTGCTTTGGCCTGCCGATACCTGCGCCTCACACCCGCCCAGGCCATCGCCGCGGCCACGATCAATGCCGCTGCCGCCCTCCAGCGGGCAGACCGCATTGGGTCGATCGAGGCGGGAAAACAGGCTGACCTGCTGGTGCTGTCCACCAGCGACTACCGTTACCTGGGCTACCGCTTCGGCGGAAACCTGGTAGAAACGGTGATCAAGCGCGGCAAGGTGTACGCCAACCCATCTGCGCCGCTTTAACGCCCAATCATCGGAAGCACCAGAATGTAGCGGTTAATCAACACCATCGTTTTCACCTCCCATTCCTGCCCGCTGCTGACCCCGCTCACCTCCCCCCGGATCTCCACCTGCCCGGGCGGAACGCCGGGTTTGGCCGTTGCCCAAAAAGCGTGCGTGATCCTCTCTTTGCCGCCCAACTGCCCCTCCCAGTAAAGCGTGTGTTGGACCGGGTCATATTGGAAATCTTCCGGCTCGCCTGCTGAACCGGGCTGGTACATCAATTCGCCCGGCAGCCGAATCAGCGCCTGTATGGTCTCAGCCTGGACGCCCTGATTTTGCACCGCCAGCTCAAACTTCGCCGGGATCTGCGCCACTGCCAGGCTGTGCGTCCACAAGGCTGGCGCGGGGTAGATCAAAATAGACGGCTGTGCCTGCACCGGCACCTCGATCAGGTTCGGCGTCGCTGGCGTGCCAATCAGCAGAAAACCGTTCAGTTCCGTCGGTGTGGGATACGAATAACTTCCATGGTAATTTACCGTAAACGTCACCGGCTGGTTTGCGCGCACTGGGCCCACGGGCATGTTTTCCAGGGTTAAGTCTGCCCCATCGATCAGCCGGATGCTCAAATCAAACCGGTTCTGGTTGGGTGGCACCTGGTACCCGTGCACTACCACCCAATAACGCCCATCATCCGGGAAATAGATCTTAATGCGCTCATCCGCGCCGGCGCCGACCGAATACACTTCTAACGTCTCCTCTTCGCAGCGCCACTGCCCATCCCCGTTATCGCGGAACAGGTATAGATCCAGGTCAAGATCGCTGGACTCCGATGTAGTGGTGATGTCAAGCAGGCCACCATTGCGGCTTACCAGCCCGCCTTCTTCCAGTTGATAAACCCAGGTAGCCCGGCAGTAATCGGCTGATAAATCTTGCCTCGCGATCTGGTCGAGCATGCGGATCGGTGGGCTCATGCCAAAAGCCTGCACCTGAATCCCCTCGGGAATATCGGCTGTCGAGGTGAACGTGATCGCCTGTCTCCCCGATAGATATGGCGGATCGTTACCGTCTGGCATCGAAGTGAATGTCACCTGACCAGGATCACTGGTCACCTGGTACACCCTTCCGTCAAGTTGTTCAGCGAACTGCAGCCCGCTGTTCAAAACATTATGGAGCGCGATCAAATTCAAGCCATCCTGCACTGGCGTCGAGACCAGCTCGCGTGCCGTGCCCGTATTGGTCTTCCATTCAAATCTTCCATTACGCACATACCGGTTTTCGCTGCCAGATGCCAGGCGCATCGCGTATGGGCCAAAGAGTTCGGGGTGCTGTTGAGAATATTCATCTTGTGCTGGCTCAAACAGCCAGGTATCGATATCGGTCTCCGGCGAGCTCCACTGGGTATCTACCACCATCGCCTTACCAGGGCTCGCCGTTCCCGCCGGAATATCCGTGTACAACATACGCCAGTCGCCCGATTCGTAGCGCCAGTTCCAATTAAACCCACCGAATATGTGCCCATTATCATATAGCGTGTCCAATCCTTCGCCGCCGCTAAAGGAAAAGGTGGTCGTGTCCGCAGCCACCTGCACCGTAACCGGTAGGATCGATACGGCGCCCCCGAAATCAACGGAAATCTCCCCATCGTACGCGCCGGGTCGCGTTCCGGGTGGAACAGATAAGGTGGCCTGAAAATTCGACTGCCCCTGTGCGGGCACTTGCAGCGCTCCATGCGATAATGTGAGCCAGTCCCAGCCAACCTTACGGTAAAACGTCACGCGCACCTGCAGTGTGGTCGATTCGCCGCAGAAATAGCAGCCGATGCCAAGGTATACGCCATCATGCCGCCTGGAGAGGCTGTGCCGGCCCAGGCTGGCCTCCAGATAATCCGACTGCGGGTAACCGTAGGTGAAGCGGTTATATTCGGCCAGCCCGGTGTCAGCATCGATATCCAGTTCCTCTTCATCCACCCGCCCGTTGCGGTTGTCATCAGTCCACAGGTTTTTATCGCCGTTGTGATCCATCCAATCAAAGAAGTAGACGCTCCACCAGGTATCGACATTGCCATCTCGCTCAACATCGAAGTTTGAAAAAGGCAAAATGACCTGCGCGCGGATCAAGTCTGGTTCAAAACCCAACCGGGCCGGATCAGCCCAGTCTGTAATATCCTTGAAAAAGATTGGCAGCGTTTTTTCTTCGCCCTTCTCCTTTGCCATGTACGCGAAGGTGAAGGTTTCCTCATGGGCGCTCTGCAGCAGGCTGCCTTTCAAATTTACAGTAACCGGAGCTGTAGTCGGGTTATTCACAGTGAACGCCTGCGCATCCTGCTCGCCGGCATGCAAAATAGCAGGAAATGCCGGGTATTTTTCGGCCCCATACCGCCCCACCTGCCACTGACTGGGGATCACCGTTGGCACATGCCCAAGCGCCATCTCTACCGCACGCCCCACCTGAAGATTGCCGCTCCCCTGCGCCTGGACTTCATAGCCCAAATCGCTGGCGCTGGTAAGCAGAAGGTGTCTGGCTTCCTGCCAGCTTGGCCAGCGGTTATTCTTTTCCCGGAAGGCCTGGTAAATCACGGCCATTCCCCCCGCCGCAACCGGGGTCGACATAGACGTGCCGCCAAACACATCATACGCCATCTGCCCATTGCCCCAGCCGCTGTTGAGCGGAACAGCCGCCGCCCCCCAGGCTCCCACCGCCACTATATCCGGTGCCGGGTCTCCCAGCATCCCCGGCCCGCGGTTCGACCAGGGTTGGATATCCCCATACAGGAATTGGTCCGTGCCAACGGTTTCGAAACCGCGCAAGGCCCCATAGGCCGTGCTTGCTCCAACATCGATAATCGAACCGCCGCCCGGTGCGGTGACCGTGCCGTACCCGTGCCCGCCGTTCCCGGTAGCTACCAGGAAGGAAACAGACGGCGCCTCGGTATAGGATAGAAGCTGTGCAAAACGAGATGCAGCGTCCCAGCCGTCGGCGATCTCCGAACTGTCTCCCCAGGAATTACTCACAATATTTACGCCGTCCCCCGTAGCGGCATTCCCGTCCATTCCCAATACGGCCAGGGTCCAGGCGTCATAAGGCAAATAAAAGCCGTTTTGAAACGCAGCAATTTTTGCGCCTGGCGCCATCGCGGCAACGACTGCCCCCCCAACGCCGCCGGCTTCGCCTCCACCCGCGTACAGCGGATTGGTCGGTCCAATGGCGTACGGATCGGTGATCTGGCTCTGCCCCACGATCAGGCTGGCGCAGCTGGTGCCATGCCCATGCTGGTCCGTCACAAACACCAGTATTCTGCCTGCCGCTGGAGGCGGGGTTTGGATGGCATCCGGATACAGTACCGGCACGCCCGGCGGTTGGTTCACGCCATCTGAAATCCAGGCCAATAGCCCCGCCGAGAGGTCCCAAACCGTATCATCGTTGATGCCGCGCTTCAAAATCGCCCCGGCATAGGGACGTTCGCGAGTCATTCGCTCGTTTGCTGCATTTAGATCGTAATCGTAATTCATATCCACGTACACGGTATCATACTTGCCCGCCGCGGACGTGTCGGATACGACGAGAATGGGAGGGATCAGCATGCCTTCTGGATAATTGATGCCGATTGCATTCGCATCGAGCACCAGCAGCAGATCTGGATGCACTGAATAGAAATAGTGATGGCTCTTTGATGTATTCGGCCAGGTAAACCACGCCGAAGCGCCAGGGACGATCGCCAGTTTCGCCCGGCAGGTTTCTGCATCGCATTCCTCGTTCTCAACCGGCAGGGTGTGAACGAACCCGGTCAGTCCTGCATACCTTCCAAAATTGTCCGGCCCAATCGTCGCATTTTGATCCAGCGCGTAACGCACGCCAGAGGCGGTATCGTACGCGAACGGCCATCCCGCGTACGGGCCGCTGTTCTTGATCACAGCATGGGTGCCCTGCAGATCCGGATGAGAAAAATCCACGCCGGTATCCACCACCCCAACGATCACATCCTGCCCGTTGTACCCCTTTTCGCGCGCGCTGTGTACATCATGCACGTCCAGCAAACCTCGCGCGGCTGAGGCTGCCGGCAGAAACGTTTCCGCCTGCGCCAGCGAGTCTCCATTCTGGCGCGGATCGGGCTCTTTCTGCCATACTGCGCGTACCTTTTCCATGAGTTTTTCCGGGCCGCCTTGCGCCAGTACAGCCCGCGCCTGCTTCAGGCTGATCCGCTCCGGCCCCATCCGCAGGGCATCTAAACCGGGCGCTTCAGCGGTCTGGTACGTTTCTGTCGAAATTACCCCCTGCACCTGCGGGACGCTTGCCAGTTTGCGCAGTCGGAAGAGATCAATTTCTCCGGTCACCCATTCCACCCCGGCCACTTCCCGGCTGCGCACCGAGCGGGTAAAAAACCCTTGCACATCGGCGCCTGGCGTTATCAACGCCGTGACCAGCAGCGGATCACCCGATTCCTGCTCATAGGCCATGCTGCGGCTGAATATAGGCTCTGCCTCTACCCGTTCGCGCAAATCCGCCGACAACTTTTCCAGCCCGCGCTCCGTGGTCTGGATCTTTTTCCTGGAAGAAACAGGCGGCTGATCCCCTTGAACGACTGCGCGTTTCGATTGCACATTTATATCAGGAATGCTGGCAAACGTAAGGCGAAAGAGGAGAAGAATAGAAAGACCAATGTGTACCGGCCTGAGAAGATTCATTCACACCTCAAGGGTGACTCACCTGCTGATATTTTCGAGCCTGCTCACATTATGACACACACAGTCCAGTTTCGGCAGGCTTTCGAAATATCACTTTTCTTAAGCGCTGCCGTATAATGGGCCAATACTTCGTCTAGTTGGGAGAATCCAGAATGATGCTAACCATTGAACAGGCCCGCGAATGGTACGCCAGCGCCGACCCTGTCCACGATTTTGATCACGTCCTCCGCGTTTATCACATGGCAGAGCGCCTGGCAGTGGAAGAAGGCGCTGATCTAGAGATTGTACTGGCCGCTGCCCTTCTGCACGACGCGGAAGGCAGTGCTCCTGGCAGCGAGACCCGCAAAAGCCACCATCACCGCTCCGCCGATTTTGCCGGCCAGGTGTTGAAAACCGCAGGCTGGCCTGTAGAGCGCATATCGGCAGTGCAGCACTGCATCCGCGCGCACCGTTTCCGCAGCGATGGCGAGACCCCGCAAACCCTGGAAGCGCGCATTCTCTTTGACGCGGATAAACTGGACGTACTGGGTGCAATCGGCGTGGTACGCACCATCGCATATTCCACACTCAATCACCAGCCGTTCTACGGGCAGCCTTCGCGGCAGTTCATCGAAAGCGGGGTCAAAGAACCCGGTGAACCGCACAGCGCCTACCATGAGTACCTGTTCAAACTGCGAAAGATCAAAGACCGCCTGTTCACTAATTCTGCAAAGCGGCTGGCAGTTGAACGCGACCGGTATCTGCAGGAATTTTTCGCGCAGTTGGGTGCGGAGCTGTCCGGCGAGCGATAAACGCAGTATAATAGATACAATGATACAGTGATACAAATATTCTATGATACAATGATACAATCCAACCCAAATAGTCACGAATGGATAATCTGGATATTCACTTAAATTTGCGTGATAAAAAAACAATTTCTGCACAGCTTCAGGAGGAATTGCGCCGACTGATTCAGATTGGCGCTATTCCGCCAGGCAGCCAGCTCCCTACTGTCCGTGAATTAGCAGCCAGGCTGCAAGTAAATTTCAATACCGTCGCCCGTGTCTACCGTCTGCTGGATCAAGAAGGCATTGTCTCAACACACCAGGGACGCGGCAGTTATTTAATTGAGAAAACCGGAGACACCGCAGGAGAGGGCAAACAAAAGCGCGAGGAAAGCATAGATCGTTTCATCAACGCAGTGATTGAAAAAGCAAACCAAATCGGAATTTCACCGCAACAGTTTCTGGCATTGTTGAGGCAAAGAATGCTGCCGGACGACAGCGGAATTTCCGCCAAACCGCACAAGCGGCGCAGTCTCGTGAACAAGAAACACCTCGCTGCATCTCCGCGGGTACAGGCAGCAAGGCAGGCTGTTCCGCGAATCGGGCCACAAGCATCGAGAAGGAAGCGCCGCCGGTCGATGCCATGATGTGTTTCACGTGAAACAGTGGTTCGCCTGTTGTGGTAATCTCCACAGCGTAATGGCAAAATCACAATACCAACTAAACAAATCGCACGATGAGACGGACAAGCTTATCGAGGGAACCCATGTGGATTTCAGGTTGCGATTGCTTTAGTAGATGAACAGCGCGGTTTCAGTCGCAAGACTCGGTGCGCGGCATATGGCATTGCACAATTGTCAAAATCCTGGCTCATCTGGATGGGATGGCAGATCGTCTCAATGGCGGAAATACTCAATGAAGGCGAAACAATCACCGGCGGTATCCGGATAAGAGATATTCTCTATCATGCCGAGTTTATCTGGCTAACCGCCCGGCGTGATTGCTTTTTTGTAAAGAACACCCAATAGTTTTCAAATATGGATGGTCCTGCAGTATCAATACGTTTCACGTGAAACAATAATCTACTGCTCGGGTAGTGACCAACTCAGATTCATATCGTTCATTCCAGGCATCCATCAAACTGGACGCGCCAACGCAGCCATCCCGTGTGATCAATTCAATGCCCATTTCATGTTCTTCAGGCAGATCGCTGTAGTGTGGCTGCGTCCCAATCCCAATGCAGTGACGCGCAGGCACAAAAGAATCACAGCGCCGCAACTCCGCATTCGTCGCCGCACTCCTCAATTTCCATTGCAGTCAAGTTTATGGATAAATGTTCGGCGTGCCCGTCTCTTTAGGGTGGTTTAGTTCTCTATACATAATCCTTGTGAGAACGCAGGCTAAGAAATTCGCCGAAAGCAATATTACAAATAATCACCTTTGCCAGGCGAATTACGCGAGTAAACCGATTAGCCCTATTGCTTTCTAGTTAAAGTACTTATGGCGGTTTACTTATCATCGACTTTCACGTTGATCATTTCCACCTAATAAACCCGCAAGAATCCTCTTCATCTCTGTTGTCATCTGTGAGCAAGCAGATGCAATTAAAAAACCAGGCCTAAAGAAAGGAGGAGCAGGGGATGTTCACGGCATATCTCCCCGCCGGTCGTCACTTAATCTATCTCTTTTGCCTTTCAGGAATCGAACAAGAGGAATTATAATATTTAGGGTCGCCCCTTAATATGCACCGTATCGCGAGTCCATACATATTCCAATACGCGCATTGACCGCGATCCAGCATGAAGCAACTGCGGTTCTATGCAACCCACTCTGTATTGTCTGAAATTTTTGACAGGCTGCCCGGCCTGCCTAGGCTTCTTCTTCGATTTGATCGAGGTAAGCTACGGCGCGGCTCTTTTCATCGCTCATCACAATGCGCAGGACAGCGTCTGGCCGGTAATCTTTCACTTTGATCAGCTTCAGGCTGTCCTGAATTTTCTCATCCAGAGTGATCCACTCCGCGGCCCGGTTGGGTGTATTGTCGAAGAAGTTGTAATTAAAGATGCTCTGCTCGTCATCCAGGTAAATCGCCAGTGGGTAAATCTGTGCTTCGAGCAAATCCTGGAAGAAGTGCGTACCCAGCGATGGCTCTGGCGCCGGTCCAATGCCTCGACCAGCCATCTCAACCAGCGCCCGGGTATTGTAGATATCTCCGTAATCCACGCTCACCCCAAGATCCGAATTAGAGCTTCCCCAACGCCCCGGCCCGATACAGATAAAGGCCTGTCCTTTTAATGCGTTGTTCATCCGGCTGATCGCTCGCACCAGCTCGTTGCGGCTCTCCTGGGTGGGCAGCGTAAAATATGCCTGGGGTGGAATATAGACCACGTATTCCACCCGCGGGATCAATCCCTCGGGCACGACAAACCGCGTGGAAAAGACGATATCCTGATTGCTGAGGTTGAGCGGCAGCGTGGCCTGTTCGCCAGAAATCAGGTAGCTCTGCGGGCGGCACTGCAAGATGGTGATGCACACCTGCGGCTTTACCGTGTCGATATTTTGCAGCGCAACGGTGAATTCCATATCCACCGGTGATTGGTAGTTTTCCTCAAGAATGCGGAGGATGCGGCGCATACGGTCAGCAAAAATGGTCCGCTTGAGCATATCTTCAAAGGTGAGCACCAGGTTTTTTGTGCCGCCTTCCAGCACCCGGCTGCGCAGTGAGGCCAGGTACCCGTCCTGTTCCTGCTGCACCAGGTAGCGCAGCGGCGCATATCCGGCGCCGAGAACTTCATGAATGGGCAGGGATATGAACTGGTTTTGCTCAAGATCGATCAGATCAACATACTGCTGCGAATACCGCCGGATCGATGCCAGGTCCGTAGAGGGCCGCAGCAGCGGGTGGCTGAGCGCGATCATGCGCGGATAATCATTGCCGACCCGGTCCACAGCCCGCGTGCCCAGCCCCCACACCAGCCGCGCGAAGCCATCCTCGCGGCGAATCTGCGGCGCCCAACGGTACAGGTTGCGGCTGAAGGCGACCCCGGCAGCCTGCGGCAGATAGTACTTGCCAAACTGTTCGCCCTCCACCACCTGAATCAGGATCGCCATCCGCTCATCATAATCTTGCAGCCCCTTACTGCGCCGGTAGAGCAGGGCATTCGGGTTGAGTGTGGAAGTATATACGCGAATAATGGCGCGGGTCAGCGCGCGCAGGTTAGCAGCATGGGTGCCCTGGTTAGGGCAAAAAACGCTCTCGTACTTCCCCGCAAAGGAGGTGCCAAAATTATCCTCCAGCAGGCTGGATGAGCGGACGATCAGCGGGCGGCGGCCCACCTGGTCCAGCAAGCCAGATAAATCACCCAGAAAATCCAGCGGAAATTCACTGGCTTCGAAATCGCGCACGATCTGGGGATACTCGGCGCGCATCTCCACTTCATCTTTATACTTTTGATCGTTCCAGTGAACGAGATTGTTAATGGATAAGAAGGTGTAAAAGACATCCGAACCGATAAAGAATGATTCGGGCGCGCAAATGCATTCCTTTATCTCCTCATCCCCAGACTCTTCCAGGATGCGCATGGCCAGCAGCATCCCGGCAGCTTTTCCGCCGATGCGCCCCGTCCCTAGTTTACGCCGCCGGATCTCCATCAGGTCCCCGACGGTAAACCATTCCTTCGCCACATTGATATAGCGCAGCTGATCGCTGATCATCGTACGGATCAGCACCACCTTCGATTCCTTCAACCGGGCTTCCAGCGGCAGGCGCTCTTCCAGAGGGAGGGTTTCGATGCTCTGGGCCTGCTCAAATACCATTTCGAGCGGCGCCAGTTCGGGGTTCATAGAAAGCGAAAGCTGCTGGGCCTGAATCCCTCGCTCGCTCAGCACTTCCCAAATCAACTGCTCGAACAGTTCAAAGGAGAGGAATCGGCTGAAGGTCTGGTCGGTCAGCAGCTCGCGCACCCGCGCCAGCCGGTATTCCCAAACCTCGCCAGCCTCTTCGCCAAATGGATTGGTCAGCCCCTCACGCTCCTGCGACTCGATCGCGTTGGCGCGTGCTTCGGCCTCAAACTGCTGCGGCGAGATGATGCCGCGCTCGTAAAGCTCGTGGCGCATGCGCGCGCGAATCCGGTCGGCCAGTACCGGGTACTGGCTGAGCGCAAGATAGACGTTTAACTGCCGGTCGACGGACCCGCCCGAAACGTCCGAGCCGGATGGGAACGCCATGGTTTACCCCAGGTGCATCGGCATGATGACGTGCAGGAAGTTCTCATCGCCTACTGGCTGGACGCGTGCCGGTGATTTATGATCGTTAGTTTCCAGCGCCAGGTTCGGCGTCTTTATCACTTCCAGCACCTCGCGCAAGAAGCGCACGTTAAACGCCAGCACCATACCAGGCCCATCAATATTGGCATCCACGACCGTTTCGTTGGTCCCCGTTTCCTCAGATTGGGCAGAGATTTCCACCTGCCCGGGCCGGTCAGCATTCGGCTGCAAGTTCAGCCGCACAACATTGTTGCCGTTGCGCGCGATAATCTCTGCCTGCCGGCAGGCTTTTAAGAGCGATGCGGTAGAAATGATCGTATGCGCCTTAAAAGACTGCGGGAGAAGCACGCGGTAATCCGGGAAATTGCCATCGATTAACTGCGATACCAGTTCCGCGGAGTCAAGGCGGAAAACCACCTGCCCGCGGCCCGCTGGAACGATCATGCTCAACATGCTCTCACCATCCACGGCGATACGCGCCAGTTCGTTCAGCGCGCGAGCCGGGACGATCAGGCCGAACTGCTTGTTGACTGGTTCTTCCAGGAGGACTTTTCGGACCGAGATACGGAAGCCATCCGTAGCGGCCATGGAAATCTCATTGCCAGCGAAGGTGATCTGCACCCCTTGCAGCACGGGCCGGGCTTCATCGGTCGATGCGGCAAACGTCACCTGCTGAATCATTTCCTTAAAATCAGCAACTTTGACCTGCACGCCTTCCGACATATCGGTTGCGGGCATGGGTGGGAATTCCTGGGCATCAATCCCCTTGATCTCCGAGTCGGAAGCGGCGCAGTGGACGGCCAGGGTGCAGGTGCTCATATTGACCGAAAGATTGACCGTATCATTCGGCAGGGTACCTACCAGGTCTGCCAGCAGGCGGGCCGGGACAGTGATCGAGCCTTCTTCCTGAATCTGCGCCCCGATCCAACACGAGATACCCAGCTCCAGATTGGTCGCCGCTAAGCGCAGCCGGCCTTCATCCGTGGCCAACAACACATTTGCCAGCACCGGCAGCGTGCTGCGCGGAGATACCGCCCGAGAAACGATTCCCAACCCTTGCGCAAGCTGTTGCTGAGAAACGGAAACTTTCATGAAGCCCTCTCTGCTGTAGTTTTTTGAAGCGATGCAAAAATGGTGCTTTTCTCGTTCTGCTAGAAAGTATAGCACACTCTCCCGAGTCGTGCTTTTAATTGTATACGCAATTTCCCTACTGCACCGAACGTTGGACCACAGCCCGCTCAGCGCCGGGCGGCTATTGAAATAGTGATGAAACGATCAGGCTGAACAAGAACATCAACAACAGCAGGCCAAAGATTCCGCCCAGTATATAACTGGCAACCGCCCACGGACCGCCGGAAGCTGCTGCCCGGACCGTTTCGCCTTCAGCCATCTGGCGAAGCGCCCTGGCCGTCTCCTGGGCCAGCGCCGCTTCTGATTTTTCCACCAGTCCCAGCCATTGCCAGTTCTCCTCCGGCAGTGGGATAAGGGCGCGCCGGCCCTGATACTCATCCAGCCACAATTTCAATGACTCGGGTGGCGCAATTGCCATCCCCAACGGCAGCAGCACCGCTTTTGCGCCGAGCATCGTCTCATCCGGCGCTCCCCGCTCAATAGGATGCAGCGCGACAGGCAGGCGCGGCGCAACCTTCTGGAGATATTCGAGCAGCGCCTCTCCAAAAACGCCTTTTTCCTCCAGCAGAACCAGCGTTGGAAAGTCAGCGTGCAGGTCTCCCAGCGTTTGCTGAGCCGTGATGCTGTCCTGGCGCAGCGCCCGCCAGTGATAAACCAGCAAAAGGGAGTCGATTACCAACGACAGAAACAAGCTAATCACTTCCTGAGCAAAATCGGCTGAGGCCCCCGTAATGAGCGCATCGATCAACGTATACAGCAGCGAGCCGGTAAAAAACATCGCTCCGACCACCAGCAGGAACAGCGCCAGGTACAAATACGCTTTTCGAATGACCGAACGGCGCGCATGGTCGCCGGTATCGTCCAGGCGGGCAGCTTCGCGCTGCATTTTCCGCCAGGGAACCAGCCAGAGCGGTGCCCCCACCAGCAGCGCCGCTAGCGCACCGCTGAGTTGGCTTTGCAGAACCCATTCACTGCGCAAGGAACCTGTGTATGCTGGCCCTGCCATCGCCCGAGCCAGGAAAGCCACCAGGTTAATCAATCCGACAAAGGTCACCACCAGCCCCAACGCCGACAGGATATAGCGGTATAACCGTCCCAGACCTTCACGCATCGGAAGGTCGGGTAAAGCATCTACCTCTTTACTTAAAATGCCCCCGTAGTACCACCACATTACCGCCAGCGGCATGGCAAGAGCCAGAGTCTCGGCGTTGTTTTGTAAGAAGGAAGTGAACGTGCCGGTTTGACCCAGCAGCCAGCGGATCAGCGCATGCAGCACGCGCGCGGCAGTCGCCACCACACCGACCACCCCTGCCAGCGAGATCAGATACAGCACCACCAGGCGCAGCAAAGACTGCCGCTCCTGCGCCTCTCCCAGCACGGACTGCATCACCCACTCGTGATAAGCCCAAATAGGTATGCCAATCAACGCCAGAGTAATTCCTGCGGCCAGAGTGATCGTTCGATCGGGGGC
Source organism: uncultured Anaerolineaceae bacterium (assembly GCA_964437595.1). GTDB lineage: Bacteria > Chloroflexota > Anaerolineae > Anaerolineales > Anaerolineaceae > DSYU01. The sequence goes on along the minus strand of CAYTHO010000049.1, from coordinate 20,986 downwards.
GAATTCCTGTGCCACGGGCAGCGCGAACATGATCAGGTTATATATCCCCGCAACGGACATGATCAACCCAAACAGCAGCCAAACGTACCGGTAAAAACGACGTGCGTCGGACAGGAACCCGCCAGGCAAATTGGTTTGCCAGTCCTTGCGCAGGATAAACCAGAAATACGCCAGGGCTGCTGCATTGATGAGCATAGCAATCAGGTTGTCCCTGGCAGTGCCATCGGCTCCGAACCATGCCCGATACGCCGGATGGCCAAACAACGTTGTCAGCCAGCGGTTGACCAGAGCCAGGGCGGCATACACCATCGGCAGCAGCGTGGCAAACAGCGCCGCGTAGAGAAATACCGCTCGGATGCGGCTGGCATGTTCTTCCGTCTCGCGCAGAGCGTCCCGCTGGGCGACGCGCCAGTGGATCCAAAAAATGGGGATACCCACCAGCACCAGTGACAGTCCGGTTGCCAGGGCACTGCCGCCGCCCAAAAAGCCATCATTTATCAGCGTGCGTAGCAGTTGAATAACGCCCCAGATGACGACTTCCGCGCTGAGCAGCGCCAGTCCATAGAAATACAACCTGCGAACGGTGCTCATCGGCGAGATTAACGCTGCTTGCGCAGGCGGCGCTGGCGTGCCCGGTCAAGCGCTCCGAGCTTTCGGGAAGGCGTTCCCTCCGGCAGTAACCGCCGCGCCCAGGTGATGATCTGGCGGAAATCCGCGGAAAAGGAAAATGATGCATTCCATTCACCAGGGCGGCTGGCAATCACGATGAACGGCCCCAAAACGGGGATGCCAATCGCCAGCAGTCCCCAATAAATGTAAGAAACCCAATTCATCCGCCGCTGCCGCAGGTAAATAACAGCCAGCAGCGCCATCGCAACAATATCCACAAGCAGAATTGCGCGAATCACACCAGCTTTTTCCATGGAAATGCCTGGCTCTTTCTGGGAAGAAAGTCCCACCTGACTGGAAATAAGAACACTTGTTTGTAATTCATTGTATGTTTATTTTTAAATAAATGCAAGGACTAACAATGTTATAATCAAAACCACGGTGAAATTTCATGTCTTACAAAACCTGCATCCTTTGCATTACCCTTTTTCTTCTGGGCATAGCGATTCTGGTTGCACATCCCGTCCCTGTTGCGGCAAATCCACCAGCACAAATTAGCATCCCAACGCCAACTGCCAGGCCCGATGGGCGAGTGATATACATCGTCCAGGAAGGCGATAGCTGCTTGCGCATCCAACTGCTAACCAAGGCAACCATCGAACAGATCCGCACGCTCAACAAGCTCGATCAGAACTGCACAATCAATCCGGGCCAGGAGCTGCTTTTAATGGTGGTCACCCCGGCTGCTTCGCCCACGCCCAACCCGAATATCTCGCCTACTCCGCTGCTTCCTACGCCAACCCCCAAAAAAGGCAGCGGGAATATATGCGTTGTTCTGTTCGATGATGCCAACGGCAATGCTGTAAACGAGACCAGCGAGCTCCCCCTCGGCGGGGGCGCGGTCAGCATTTCAGACCGCCAGGCCGCCATCTCCAAAACCATCAACACCACGGATGATCCCGAAGTACTGCTGTGCGAAGAAGTTCCGGAAGGGGAGTACAACATCAGTGTAGCCATCCCATCCGGCTATAATGCCACAACAGAAATGAACGCCATTGCCCAGGTGCGGGCTGGCGATCAGGCCATCTTCGAGTTCGGCGCGCAGGTAAGCAGCGTCCTTCCGCAGGCCCCTGGAGTAAGCGGCGGCGGAGAAACGGCGGCCCCCCAGTCAGACAACAACCTCCTCCTGGCAGCCCTGGGTGGGCTGCTGGTGCTGGGTGGTATTGGCCTGGGTGTTTACATTTTATTCACCCGGCGCAGGCCGGTAGGGCAGGGGCCTCTACCAAAAGAGTAACCGCGCGGCAACCCCGGACCAGCGCGCCAATACGGAGCAACTGCCAGCGCTGTGGATTACGAAAAGCGCTCCTCTTTCCATACATCGGCATTATTATGATAGCCGGCCTGCTCCCAGAAACCAGGGCGGTCCTGGGCCATGAACTGCAGGCCGCGCAGCCACTTCGCGCCTTTCCAGAAATAGGGAACGGTCAGATCGTCCCTCCCCGGGATGGCGCCCACAACGCCGCGCAGTGGGTAGCCGTGTTCAGGGCTGATGGGCTCGCCATTATAGTGCGTGGCCATCAAAAAATTTTCCGCTAAAAACACTTCAAGTGGAAGGTTTACCGTAAAGCCGTATTCGGCCACCTGCAGCACGAAACGTGCGGTGGGCTTCAGTTTCACCAGCCCCTGATCCAGCAGCGTGCGCATGGAAACTCCCTCCCACTGCGTATCGAACTTGCTCCAGCGAGTAACGCAGTGGATATCCATGGTGAGGGAAGTGCGCGGAAGGCTGTTGAATTCACTCCAGGTCAGGCGCAGCGGAGCCTCTACCTCTCCCTTAACCTGAAAATCCCAGGTCTCCGGGTTAAAGGATGGAATGGGACCATAGTGCAAGACGGGAAAGCGGTTCGTCAGCGCCTGTCCGGGTGGCAGGCGGCCTTCGCTGCGCACCTGTTCTTCATCCTGTTTGCGTCGAAAAATACTGTCAAACATAGGTTCAATGACCTCCGCTTCGATTATAATGGGTATTGAATTCAACTAAAATAGATGATTTATATTGTATAATCTTACCGTTGTCCCCAGGCCCTTTGCACATTTCAAAGGCTGTACAAACATGGTAATAAGCGATGATTTCGGACAATATCAAGTAAAATAGGTACGAGGTTTGTGTGAGCGAAGGCATCCTGACCCGAGAACAACTAGAAGAACGACTGGCGACGCTCCATCGCGCCAGCCTGGAGCTGGTTAAAAATGTCTCGCTTGAAACGCTCCTGGAGCGCATCGCGGTTCTGGCTTGCGAACAGGTCATGGCGCAGTACGCCGCTGTGGGCGTACTCGACGATGATGGCAAGCTGGAGAAATTCATCCCAATTGGGATGACTATGGAAGCGGTGCGGATGATGGATCACCCCCCGGTTGGGTTGGGATTGATCGGCGCGCTGATGAATACCGAGCAAACCATCCGCCTGCCCAATATCGAGGATGACCCGCGCAGTTCCGGTTTTCCGCCCCATCACCCAGAAATGCGCTCCTTCCTCGGCATCCCCATCCGCCTGGGCAACAAGCAGTTGGGGCAAATATACCTGACCAACAAGCTCACCGGACCGGAATTTACCGCGGACGACGAACGAGTCATGGAAATGCTGGCAGCATATGCCGCGGTATCCATCTCAAACGCCCGTTTTTACCGCCAGATTATCGAACGAGACCAGGCCCTGACCCGCCGCAGCGAGAACCTGGCGCTGGTCAACGAACTGGCATCCGTACTGGCTTCTTCCGATAACATCGACCAGGTTCTCGATAAAGTTCTCGTCCGGGTGATGGAATACCTGCGCCTGGATGTTGGTGAGGTTTTCCTGCGCCAGGAAGATGGGAAAGTCTTGCAGCTTTCACTGCACCGCGGCGAGGGCAGCCCACCCTTATTTACGCGCAGTGAGTTCCTGTTTGGCGAGGGCTTGGTCGGTGAAACCGCCCAAAGCGGGACACTTCAACATATCAATCTACAGTCCGTGCGGGGGGCCCCCAAATTAGACATAGAGAATCTTTTTCTCCACCCAGATACGCTATCGGGAAAACTGGAGCAGGTCGTTTGCCTTCCGCTGAGCGGGCGGAGGGGCGTGCTGGGCGTGCTGTGTGCAGCCTCCCGCCAGCCCGGCCCGCTGGATGACCTGGAAATGCAGTTCCTCTCCGCCATCAGCGCCTGGGTCGGGATGGCTATGGAAAACCTGCGCCTGAACGTACAGCAGCGCCGCCTGGCCGTACTGGAAGAGCGCGAGCGCATCGGCATGGACCTGCACGACGGCATTATTCAGGATATTTATGCCGTTGGCCTCACCCTGGAACATGCCCGCCTGCTGTTAGGTGATAACCCCCAGGCAGCGCGGCAGCGCATCGAACAGGCTGTGGACGATCTCAACTCCACTATCCGCGATATCCGTTCCTATATCCTCGACCTGCGCCCGCGCAAACTGCACGAAGAGAACCTGGTCGATGGGCTGCACCGCCTGATCGCCGAGTTCCGCGCCAACACCCTCATCGATGTAACCCTGCAGAGCCCGCCGCATGAGGTGCGCCTGCCGCAGTCACAGGCCCTGGCGCTGTTCCATATCTGCCAGGAGGCGCTGGCCAATGCCGGCAAGCACTCGCATGCCCGCCACGTAACCGTATCGCTGTGGACCACATCTGAACGGGTGCTGCTGGAAATCAGTGATAACGGCCACGGCTTTGACACCAACAACATGAAGCTCACCCTGGGCCACGGCCTCTCCAACATGCAGACCCGCGCGCGCAATGCCGGCGGCGACCTGGAGATTACCTCCGAGGTAGGGGAAGGCACCACCGTTCTCGTATGGGTGCCCAATAACACCGAAACTGATGAAGGCTAGGCCAGCCGCAGAAGCAGAGGCGTCCGCCAGCGTCCAGGCGATGTTCCGGCGCATCGCGCCGCGCTATGACCAGATGAACCGCCTGATGACCGCCGGGCAGGATGTGCGCTGGCGCAGGATGGTTGTTCGCCTGGCGCAGCTTCCCCAGGGCGGGTCAGTGCTCGACCTGGGCGCTGGCACCGGCGACCTGGCCCGCGAGGTGCTGCGCCAATCGTCCAAACACGGAGCGGAAATCCGCGGAACGCCATTGCACCGCGTCATCGCCGCCGATTTTACGCTTGCAATGATGCGCCTCGGCCAATCACGCCCCGAGCAGGCCCCTCAGAACCTCACCTGGTCCTGCGCGGATGCGCTGGCGCTGCCCTTCGCTGACGAGAGCTTTGATCGAATAGTATCGGGCTTCCTGCTGCGCAACGTGCTCGACCTGCCTCACGCGCTGCGCGAGCAGTTCCGCGTGCTGAAACCCGGCGGGCGCATGGTCACTCTGGATACCACCCGCCCCCGTCCCTCGCTGCTCAGCCCGTTGATTCGCTTCCACATGCATCGGGTCATCCCCTTCCTGGGCGATCTGCTTACCGGCGACCGCCAGGCTTACACCTACCTGCCGGATACCTCAGAGCGCTTCCTGCTGGCCGAAGATCTGCAGGCCCGCATGGCCGCAGCCGGTTTTTGCCAGACCGGCTTCCGGCGGCTCATGTTCGGTACAATAGCCATCCATTGGGGGAATAAGCCCGAATAAGGCCAGGGTTCGTCGTATAATCAGTCCTATTATCGATATTCTCTATCAGGAGCAGGCAAGTATGACGAAGATTAATCCCAGGCACGGCATCGGGACGCTGGTTACGCATGCCACGGAAATGAACAATCCGCTCAACAGCCACGTTGCGCCCATATTCCAATCCTCGGCCTTTACCTTTCCAGATGTGCAGACGGGCGCGGGCCGCTTTAAAGGCGAAGAACCCGGCTATATCTACACCCGCCTCACGAACCCAAACCTGGAGCAGCTGGCGACCAAGATCAGCGTGCTGGAAGGGCTGGACCTGCTGCGCGCCCAACCGGGCAAACCGGTGGAAGAGATCGTGGCTGGAAAGGTATTTTCCTCAGGCATGGCAGCCATTACCGCGGCCCTCCTGGCGCGCGCAAAGGGCGGGCAGACGATCATCGCCCAGGAAAATATTTACAGTGCCACCTACAACTTCCTGCACGACCTGGCCCCGCAGTACGGCATCCAGGTTGTCTGGCTGCACGACCCCACCCCAGAAAACTGGGAGTCCGCCTTCCGCGCCCACCCGCAGGCGGTGATGGCTTTTGCCGAAACGCCTGCTAACCCCACTCTTTCCCTGGTGGACCTGGCCTCCGCGGCGGAAATCGCTCACCGCGCCGGAGCATGGCTGTTTGTGGATAACACCTTCGCCTCGCCCTACTGCCAGCGCCCGCTCACCCTCGGCGCGGATGTGGTGCTGCATTCCACCACCAAGTACCTGTCAGGCCACGGGCAGGTGATCGGTGGAGCAGTCGTCAGCCCGCACATCGACTTTGTCAGTGGCCCGCTGGCGCAGATGTTCAAAATCCTGGGCGCCTGCCCCAGCCCGTTCGACTGCTGGTTGGCCAACATTGGTCTGAAAACCTTCGAGGTACGCATGCAGCGCCACTGTGAGAATGCCCTGCAGATCGCCCATTTCCTCGAGGGCCATGAAAAAGTCAACCGGGTATATTATCCGCACCTGAAAAGCCACCCCGAGTACGCGCTGGCCCAGCGCCAGATGTGCGCGGGCGGCGGCATGATGGCCTTCGAATTGAAAGGCGGCCTCCAGGCCGGCGTGGCCCTGATGGAACATGTGCGCGTCTCCACCCTGGTGGTCAGCCTGGGCAACGTCGACTCGCTCATCTCACACCCGGCCAGCATGACCCACTCCAACGTCTCCCCCGAAGACCGCCAGAAAATGGGCATCAGCGACGGGCTGGTGCGCTACTCCATCGGTATCGAAAACGCGGAAGACCTGATTGCGGATTTGGATCAGGCACTGGCGTTTGCTTAGAGCGCATGGGAACATCGCTTTCGTAGGGCGCGGGCGTGGTGTGATTGACGAGTAATAACCTCTCCAATCGTCAGCGCGGCTGTGTGACAGCTTCTGGTAAAATAAAGCGCTGTCAACGAGGGAATCAATGGTTGGTTTCACTACCAACCGAAACCGCGTAAACGATCAACTTCTTATGAGTTCACAACGACTGGTAGTAGGCATAACGGGAGGTTCGGGGGCGATCCTGGGGATCCGCCTGCTGGAAGCGCTGCGCTCCACGCTGGTGGAAACCCACCTGATCATCACCCCCACCGCGCGCCTCACCATCCAGCAGGAGACGAACCAGACGGTGGACAGCGTGCTGGCATTAGCCGCCCGGCACTATGACCCGCTCGACCTGGCCGCGCCCCTGGCCTCAGGTTCCTTCGACACGCTGGGCATGGTGGTCATCCCCTGCTCGATCAAAAGCCTCTCGGCCATCGCCAACAGCTACAACAGCGAACTAGTCACCCGCGCGGCAGACGTGACCTTGAAAGAAGGCCGCCCGCTGCTGCTGGTGGTGCGTGAAGCGCCCCTGCACGCCGGGCACATTGACCTGATGCAGCGGGCCGCGCGCAGCGGGGCCATCCTGTTCCCGCCCGTACCCGCCTTTTACACCCATCCACAGTCTGTGGATGAAATTGTGGACAATATCGTCGGGCGCGTGCTGCGGCGCATGGGAATTGAAAACGATCTATATGGAAAATGGGGAGCGCAATGAACCAGGCAAACACCGAAGCTGAAAAAGTAGAGAACGAAAAAGCAGCCCTGCGCGGCGTCCCCTCGCTGGTCTGGCGCGCGGGGCAAGACCGGCGCCTGAAAATGATTCTCGATGCCGCCGGAGCGCGCGCAAACGGGCGGGTGTTCGTGGACGGCTGCGGCGTGGGCATGTACCTGGGCCGCCTGGCAAAAACCGCTTCCCAGGCCGTGGGGCTGGATATCGAGTTAGAGCGCACCCTGGAAGCCCGCCAGCTCGCCGACCAGGTAGTCTGCGGCGCTGGAGAGCATTTACCGTTTGCCACCGGCGCCTTCGATATGATCCTCAGCAACGAGGTGCTCGAACACGTCCAGGATGACGTCCTTGCCCTGCGCGAGATCATCCGCACCCTGCGCCCAGGGGGACGGCTGGTGCTGTTCGTCCCCAACCGCGGGTATCCATATGAAACGCACGGCATCTACTGGAAAGGCAAATACCGCTTTGGCAACATTCCCCTGGTCAATTACCTGCCCCGCTGCTGGCGCGACCGCCTGGCCCCCCATGTGCGCGTATACTCCCACGGCGACCTTCAGCGCCTGTTTGCCGGGCTGCCCGTGCGTTTCATCCAGCACACAGTGATCTTCGGCGCTTACGATAACATCATTGCGCGCAGCCCAGCGCTGGGCCGCGTACTGCGTGGAATCCTGCAGGCGCTGGAAAACACACCCCTGCGGGCGCTGGGCCTGTCGCACTTTTGGGTGGTAGAAAAGACCGGGGATTAATCAAAAACTCGCCGGAATGGCATTTTCCGCTTTGTCACGCAGATCGTAAATCCCATCCACCACCGGGTAGCGCTTGCCGCACGCCGGGCAGGCCAGTTCTGGCGGCGTATCCGCCAGCGGAGCGCTGCCGCACGCCGGGCAGCGGAAAAAGGCGTCTGCATCCGCCTCGGTGACGGACCCCGGCGCGGTAGGTTGATCCGGCAGCGGGCGGGCCTTGGTCCCCACAAACACGCTCGGGCTGAGCTGCCATAGCTCGCCGGTAGGCTGAAAAAGTGCGTCAGCCTGCACCAGGAGGCCCAGCGGAACCAGGCGCTTGAGCAGCCCCACCCGAAAGTGTGAAACCGTCAGTTGTCGCTCGATGGCAAAACCGGTCACCTGGAGCCAGGTGCGCACAGTCTGCGGGTGAAAGTCGAAATTCAACGGGGCGAACTCGATCGGTTCCGGCGAAAAGGGGTTCCAGTCCTGGCGGCGCAGCGCGTAGCGCAGGATGGATTTCAGATTTTGCTTGTTGGCAAATTCCAGCACGAACACAGCGTTAGCGATCAAAACTGAGCGTACTTCGCTCAGCACGCGGCGCGGGTCCGCCATGTGATGCAGGGCGCGCACCATGGTCGCGGTATCAAACATCCCGGGCATAAACGGCAGGTGATACGCATCCGCCGCCACGTAGCGCAGGCGCGCGCCATCTGGCCCGCTGTCCCCCAGGCGCTGGCGCGCCTGCTGGAGCTGCGTGCGCGAGTAATCCAGCAGGACGATTTCTTTGAAGTTCCGGTAGCGCGGCGTATTACGCCCGGCCCCAGCGCCAAGTTCTAACAGCCGCTGCCCGCCGGAAGGCAGCAGGCGCCGCAGCGCCACCGCTTCCACGGCATCTTCATAAGCGCGATCGCCGCGATCCCAGAACGAAGTCTGGTAATCGGAGCCTTCATAATCGCAGATGGGGGGCTGTTCCATGGTGTGGAGTGGGGGATGGAGGAAAAAGTGCGCCGGGCAGGTTTTCCGGCGGCGCCCAGAGTGGCCTCCTTACCGGTGCTTCCTCTCGGACCTGGCGGGGTTCGAAGGATTCTGCCGCGCCGGTCCCGCCCGGACGCGCGGTAAGGATACTCGAAAACCAATGGTATGTCAAGAAAGGCATGTTTTCCCTGACCATTCCCGTTAGGATTCCGTAAAAAAACCTTAGAATTGCCTTCCAGGGGCATCACCGGTCTTGCACCGTAAACCAGAAGTCGCTAAAATGATTTCTATGAACATTCCCTATGGTCCGATTTTGGTCGTTGAGGATGTGCCAAACGTCCTGGAGCTGCTCGAGGTTACCCTGCGGTTTAAAGGGTATCCGGTAGTAACTGCATGCAATGGGCAGGAGGCGCTGGACACAATCGTTCGCGAGCGCCCCGCGCTTATTATTACGGACATTCTCATGCCCAAGATGGATGGCTACGCGCTGGCTCACAACGTCCGCAAGGACCCTCGCACCCGGCAAATCCCCATTATCTTCCTCTCTGCCACCTACGTGACCCCAGAAGATAAAAAGTTTGCCCTCAGCCTGGGCGCCGTGCGCTTTCTGGAAAAGCCGGTAGATACTGAGGATTTCCTGCTCACCATCGCTGAAATCCTCACCACGGGCCCGCAGGCCAGCCAGCCCGCGCCAATGAGTGAGGACGAATTTTTCGAGGGCTACCGCGAACGGCTGGAATCTAAGCTGCGCCATAAAAACACCCAGATTTCGCGGACGGAACGCCTGCTGCAAACGCTGCCGGATGAACAGCGCCCGGCATTTGACTCGCTGCTCAAACAGGCCGTCAGCGACCGCGATGAAATCCAGCGCGAGCTGGACCAGCTCTACAAGATCCTGAACGAAATTCAAGCCGAGAAAAAGGGCTGAGGTAGAAAGAAAGCCGGCCAGGCACTCCCCCGAGCGCCCTGGCATTTCCGGCATATTATGAAACCAAAGGCGGGCGCTGCGTGCAGCGCCCGCCAAAATTATGGGGTACACGATGAAACCTGTATTAAACGACCTGATCGAATGGGCCCGTCACGCGGGCAGTATCCTGCGCGAGGGGTACGGGAAGGAACACCAGATCAACCATAAAGGGCGCATCGACCTGACCACCGAGATCGATCACCAGTCCGAGGCCTACCTGCTGGAGCAGGTGCACCGGCATTTCCCAGGGCATACCATCGAAACGGAGGAGAGCGGGCTGCTCAACGGCGGCGCTGGATCGCGCTGGTATATCGATCCTCTAGATGGCACCACGAACTATGCGCACGCCGTTCCCTTGTTCTGCGTTTCGCTGGCCTATGCAGAAAATGGTAAAGCACTGTTGGGCGTGGTTTATGAGCCAATGCGCGATGAATGCTTTTACGCCGAGTATGGAAAGGGAGCCTTCCTTAACGGCGAACGCATTCACACTTCCACATCCCCCGACCTGCTCACCAGCCTGCTGACGACCGGTTTCCCGTATGACCGGTTCAGCGACTCGCGCAACAACCTGGCAGCCTTTGAGCATTTTACCCGCCTCACGCAGGGCGTGCGCCGCCTGGGCGCTGCGGCGCTGGATATGTGCTACGTGGCCGCCGGTCGTTTTGACGGCTACTGGGAGCAGACCATCCGCTCCTGGGATATCGCCGCGGGCGGGCTGATCGTTACCGAGGCCGGTGGAGTGGTCACCAAAATGGATGGGCAGACCGATTACCTGCAGCCGCCGCTCACAATCCTGGCCGGAAACCCAGCGGTGCATGCCCTGATGCTGCGCGAATTCGAGACACTGCGCAAGAACGCATAAATGCTATACTTGAAGGGGTATGCGGCTCTCAGTTCTGGCCTGGAAAGGACACTCAGCAGCATGCCGACCAGATAGCACGAGCATTTCATGTACGGCCTGCGGCGGCGAGAGGCGAAACCAACGGATGCGGGTATGAAACTTTTGGCGATTGGCAAATCCTTACTGAAGTACAGCGTTCCCTTTGTGATGGGAGCCTTGTTCGTAACGGGGCTGGTGTACACCAGCATGCAGATTGAAAACCCGCCGCCTGCTTACCAGCCGCCAACGGCCACCAGCACGCCAGAAAGGCGCGCGCAGGCCAATCGATCACCAACCGTGCCGCCCACCCAGGCGGAACCCACCAGCCAGATAACCGACACGGAAACCCCGCAGCCAACCGAGGAGGGCACACCCGCACTGGATGATACCCAGCCTGCCGCAGGTACCCCAACACCGGGTGCTGTGCCAACCGGTGGAACCCAAACGACCCAGCCTGCGCCTACCACAGCGTTCACCCCTACCAAAACGTCTCCACCAGCGCAGAATACACCAACGGTAACAAAAACCGTCCAGGGGAACCCCACCATGGCAGCCACCAACCAGGTAAGCATCGCCAATGGGCCTGCTCTGCCGCAATCACGCGCCAGGCATACCATAACCCGCCTGATGGACGGCAAAATCTTGCTGGTGGGCGGCAGCCGCTCCGGGACCGAATTCCTCGTCAATACGGATGTATATGATCCAGGTACCAACCTCATCCAGGCAGCAACCTCTCTGGACACCGCGCGCCACGAGCACAGCGCAACCTTGCTGGATGATGGCCGCGTGCTGGTGATTGGTGGATATAACGCTACGCAGTTATGGCTGGACGACGCTGAAGTTTTCGATCCCGTGCTCAACAGTTGGGAAAACGTGTCTCCCTATTATTCCCATGGAACATCCCATACTGCTACCATGCTGGAGGACGGCCATGTTCTGGTCGTTGGAGGCTGCATCGATGACAATCTCTGCACCGATTCTGCCGATCTCTTTGATCCAACGACCGATAGCTGGGTGGACGGTGAATTATTAGACACGGATCTGTATGGTCATACCGCTCAGTTGCTGGCGGATGGGCGGGTGCTGGTTGCTGGCGGCATCAACGTAAACGAGAGTTACACCGGCACGACCGGCTTGATTTACGATCCCGATGATGATACCTGGGTAACCACCGGTTTCATGATCAAACCGCGCCGTTATGCCAGGTCAGTGCGCCTTTCCGATGGGCGCATTATGGTAGTGGGTGGCATTTCGAATGCAGGGCAAACCCCTACCACCTTAGCGGACGTTGAAATTTATAATCCCACCAACAATACATGGACCGCAGCCGGTGCTCTCTCCAAGGCCCGCTATGCCTTCCAGATGGTTTTGCTCTCGAATGGACAGGTGCTGGTGATGGGCGGCTCGCGTGATTACGAAAGCAGCTGGAATCAAAGCTCGTTTGTGAGCGAGATTGAGCGCTACGACCCCAATACCAACCAGTGGCAGACGGTTGGACAGTTGTCGAAACCCGCCGCGTTTGCTGCCAGTGTCCTTTTACCGGATGGAAGGGTCTGGCTGACAGGTGGGATGACCAACAGCGAATACCTATCCCAAACCTGGCTGATCACCAACAACCCCTGATTACCCGTACTGTGATAGCCCAGGCCGGTCTGCTCGCACGGGCCGGCTCTGCTTGGGTTGGCCCTTGAATCAGGCATCCCTACACGAAAACTGTAATACAATGAGGAGAACAATACCCGGGTGATAGACCCTGCTTTAAGGTTTATGGATGACTGAGCCGCTCCCTTATAATACTTTGCTGGAAGGCGACTGCATTGAAGTTCTGCAAAAACTGCCGGAAGAATCGATCGACCTGATTTTTGCCGACCCGCCTTACAATTTACAACTGCGCCAGGAACTCTGGCGACCGAACCAGACGCTGGTAGACGCCGTCGACGATGAATGGGACCAGTTCGATGATTTCGCCGACTACGACCGCTTTACCCGTGGCTGGCTGGCTGCCTGCCGGCGGGTATTAAAACCCACCGGTACGCTGTGGGTTATTGGCACCTACCACAACATTTTCCGGGTTGGCACCATCATGCAAAACCTGGGCTACTGGCTGCTCAACGATATTTTATGGGTCAAGCTAAACCCCATGCCGAACTTCCGCGGCGTGCGCTTTACCAACGCGCACGAAACCCTCATCTGGGCCCAGAAAGAAGCCGGGCAGCGCTATACCTTCAACCACCACGCGATGAAGTCTCTAAATGAAGATCTGCAGATGCGCAGCGACTGGTACCTGCCCATCTGCAACGGCAAAGAGCGCATTCGCATCGATGGCGCGAAAGCGCATGCCACGCAAAAACCGGAAGCACTGCTGTACCGCGTCATCCTCTCCAGTTCCAACCCGGGTGATGTGGTGCTCGACCCGTTCTTTGGCACCGGCACCACCGGGGTGGTGGCCCGCCGCCTGCAGCGGCGCTGGATCGGGATCGAGCGCGACCCGCAGTACGCCTGGCTGGCCCGCCAGCGCATCGCGGGTACCCCGCCCGGCGACCTGGAAGCAGACGTCTATAAAACCCACGACCCGCGCCGGGCCGAGCGCATTCCCTTCGGAACGCTGCTCGAAAATGGCCTGCTCAAACCCGGCGAAACCTTATACCTGGGCGCCCGCGGCGATGTCACCGCCCGTATAATGGCAGATGGGTCGCTGGAATACGAAGGCAGGCGGGGTTCCATTCACCAGATTGCCCGCCTGATCCTGCCTGGCCCCGCGAACGGCTGGCAGCACTGGTATTACCTGGACCCGCAAACGCAGGAACGCCAGCCCATCGAGCGGCTTCGCCAGGCCCTGCGCGACAAGATGCTCGCAAGCCATGAATCAAAAGAAGGGAAAACGGAATGACGCAAACGAATGTACCTTACCAGCAAACACGCTGGAGCCTCAATGATTTGCTGCCCTCCGGCGACGGTGCGGCAATCGATGCGGAATTTGAGCAGATTCAAAAAGATGTGTCGGCCTTCGCTGAAACCAACCGACCGCTGCTAAACGAAGCCATCTCCAGCGAAACCTTCCTCAGCATCATCCACCAAATTGAGGCCATCAACCGCCGGGCTTACCACCTGTACGGCTACGCCAGCCTGTCCTTCTCCGCCGATACGCAGAGCCAGACCGCGCAGACCCTGATGGGTCGCATGCAGCAGTTCGTGGCGGAAATGCAGAATCAACTGCTCTTCTTTGAGTTATGGTGGAAACAGATCGACGAACAAAATGCCGCCCGGCTGATGGAAAATACTGGCGATTACCTTTACTGGCTGGAAGAAATGCGTCACTTTAAAAAATATACCCTTTCCGAGCCAGAGGAAAAGATCATCAACATCAAAGATGTAAGCGGCTCCCGGGCAATTAACCGCCTGTACGACTCGATCACCAACCGCTACACCTATAAACTGACGATAGACGGCGAGGAGAAAGAACTGACCCGCGGCGAGTTGATGGTGTACGTGCGCCAGGCCGACCCGGAACTGCGCGCGCAGGCCTACCAGGAACTGTACCGCGTGTACGGCAGCGATGCTCCCATCCTCGGCCAGATTTACCAGAGCCTGGTCCGCGATTGGAGCAACGAAAACATCCAGCTGCGCGGTTTTGCCAGCCCCATTTCAGTGCGCAACCTGGCCAACGATATCCCCGATGAAGTTGTAGAGACCCTGCTGGATGTATGCCAGCGCAATAGTCATGTGTTTCAGCGCTATTTCCGGCTCAAGGCGCACTGGTTGGGAATGGAACGCCTGCGCCGGTACGATGTTTATGCCCCGGTGGCGAAGTCGGATAAAACCTACAGCTTTGCCGATGCCGCCCAGATGGTCTTCGGCTCCTTCAACGAATTCGATCCCGAGTTCGCCCAACTGGCAGACCGCGTCTTTGCTCAAAATCACCTGGACAGCGAAGTGCGCAAAGGCAAGCGCGGCGGCGCGTTCTGCTCCACGGTGGACCCGAAGATCACCCCCTGGGTACTGCTGAACTACCAGGGCCGAGCCGATGATGTTGCTACCATGGCCCACGAGCTGGGTCATGCCATTCACGCCATGCTGGCATCCGATCACAGCCTGTTTACCTTCCACTCTTCGCTGCCCCTGGCTGAGACGGCTTCAACTTTTGGCGAGATGATGCTGGTAGATCGCTTGCTCCGTGATGAAACGGACGAGAACGTGCGGCGGGATATCCTCTTCCGCCAGGTAGATGATGCTTATGCTACCATCCAGCGCCAGTCGTTCTTCGCATTGTTTGAACGCGAGGCGCACCGCATGGTGGGTGAAAACGCCTCGATCGATGATCTGGCGGAAGCTTACCTGGCGAACTTGCGCACGCAGTTTGGCGATTCGGTAGAAGTCAGTGATGAATTCCGCTGGGAGTGGATTTCGATCCCCCATATCTTCGGCACGCCTTTCTACGTATACGCTTATTCGTTCGGCCAGCTGCTGGTATTTTCGCTCTACCAGCAGTTCAAGCAAGAAGGCGAGGCGTTCAAGCCGCGCTACCGCAAGATCCTTTCTACCGGCGGCTCGAAATCACCCGCCGAAGTGCTGAGCGAAGCCGGCATTGATATGCGCGACCCGGCCTTCTGGCAGGGCGGTTTTGATGTGATCGCCAACCTGGTAGCACAGCTAGAAGCGCTGCCCATCCCACAGTAAATCGACCGCAATAAAAAACTGCCGCTGCTGCAAACTTCATTTGCTCACCGGCAGTTTTTTGTTTGGGCGCATTTTTCATCTGTGGTATAAATATACTGGCAAGCGAAACTTCCCAGCCAGGCCCAATTGGAGCGTGAATGTATTTTGCGATTGAAGGTGTTATCGGCGTTGGAAAAACCACCCTGGTGCGCCAGCTTCAACCCGCCTTCCAGGCCAATATATTGCTAGAGGTCTTTGAAGAGAATCCCTTCTTAAGCAGCTTTTACGCGGACCGCGAACGGTATGCCTTCCAAACGCAAATTTTTTTCCTGCTCAGCCGCTATCACCAGCAGCATCAGGGCGTACCGCAGGCAACCGCAGATGGGGCCAACCTCATTTCCGATTACACGTTCGAGAAAGATGCCCTGTTCGCGCAGATCAACCTGAAAGGGGATGAACTGGAAATGTATTACCGGGTGCACGAGGCGCTGGCTGAAAAGATCCAGCACCCCGACCTGATGGTATACCTGCGCGCCGACACCCACATGTTGATGCAGCGCATTGCTCAGCGCGACCGTCCCTATGAGCGGGATATGGACCCCGGGTATATCCAGCAGGTCAACCAGGCCTACGACGATTTCTTCCTGAACAGCACCCATTCCATCCCTGTGCTGGTGCTGGATACCAACGACCTGGACTACGTGCGTTATCCAGAAGACCTGCGCTGGGTAGAAAACCGCATCCGCCAGGCGCTGCAGTTGGTTCCTTTTCAGCCAGAACTGCCGCTGCCCAACCACAATCGTGAACACGACCGAAGCTGACCAGCTAAATCTTACAACCATATCATCCTTCGCGCCGAGAGGAAAATATGCGCCTGACCCGTGAAACTCTGATCAAGATTGCCCGAGAAACCGCCAATCAGCGGGCGCGGGTAAGCCGCCGGATCATCTGCATTTACCTGACCGGCTCGGTGCTGGGCGATTCTCCACTGCTGGGCGGCACCACCGACATCGACCTGATTATGATCCACGACAGCGACCCGGTTGAGCCGCGCGAAGTGGTGCGCATGTCGGATGATATCCACGTCGATATTGGACATTATTCGCAGGCTATTTTTCACCAGCCGCGCCACCTGCGCGCCGACCCCTGGTTTGGGCCATTTATCTACAAAAAGCCCCTGGTGCTGTATGAAAATCACCACTGGTTCGACTTCATACAGGCCGCCACCGGGGCGCAGTTCTTCCAGCCCGATTATATTTTGCAGCGGGCCAGCAACCTGGCCCGAAAAGCACGCCAGGGCTGGATGGACCTGGAGATGAACAAGAGTCGAACACACCCAAAGCTGGTTTACCAGTACCTGGAATGCCTGGAGAATGCTGGAAACGCCCTGGTTTGCCTGACCGGGGAAGGCGAGCCTCTGGCTGAGCGGCGCTTTATGCTCCAGATGCCCCACCGCCTGCAGCCCTTTAACCAGCCCTCGCTCATCTCAGATCTGGTGGGTCTGTTAGTACCGGACATGGAAGGGTTGGAGGAATTCTGGCCGCACTGGCTGGATGCCTGGGGAGAGGCCTACCGCGCTGCCAGCAGCCTGGAGACTGTGCCCCCAGCATTACATGCCTGCCGCCAGTTGTACTACGAGCGCGCCATCCATGCGCTGTGGGAAGAAAGCCCCACAGCCGCGCTGTGGCTGCTGCTGCGCACCTGGACCCTGTCCGCCTGCCATCTGCCCTCTGATTCACCGGATGTTCTCAAATGGCAGTCAGGCTGCCAGTTCTTTGGCCTGGGGAGCAGCGGTAGTTTTGCCGGGCGTCTGCAGGCGCTGGATCACTACCTGGACCAGGTGGAAGAAACACTGGAGAACTGGGCCAACCAAAACGGCGTTTCAGAACTGCCCGAAACATAGCCACATATGGCTATCCCACAAAAAGGTTCCTACTCCTCAAAAAATGCTTTTTCGACCAAATCTGTGGATAAATCCTTCGAAACTGTGGATAACTAGGGTTGCCTGTGGATAACTGACCAGAAACAGAAAAAAAACTGAACAAACGTTTCTCCAGCATACCCCCATATATGGGGGTATGTTTTAATTAAAACGGATATCTGTAAATGGGGATAATCCTGTGGAAAATGTGGAAAAACCATCCAAAGTTCTCCACAGGGCCCGGTGGATAGAAAAAAGACGCGCCATCAGCATATAGGGAAAGCATCCCCAAAGAAAGCCCTATATATAGGGGAACAAGCCCTGCCCGGGCGGCTGTCCACCCGGTTATCCACATATCCCCAGGCCCTACTACATACAACTACTTCCATACAAAGCTTATATATTGGGGGGTATTACCGCTTGATTCTGCTCTATTATTAAATTACAATTTGCTCAGAATAGTGAACGCTTGCCCCCTGAGTGAGCATGAAAGGCATTGTACCTAACTAGACGATTGAATTGGGAGATGAGCAACAATGGACGTAATCAAAGTCAAGGCAAACTCGCGCACTGCTGCTGTTGCGGGGGCGATTGCGGGGGTAGTCCGAGAACATAAACGAGCAGAGGTCCAGGCTATTGGCGCCGGCGCAGTAAACCAGGCAGTAAAAGCGTTGGTGCTGGCGAAAGGCTATCTCGCAGAAGATGGCATTTCCGTTGTCGCTATTCCAGAGTTTGTGGATGTGGATATAGAGGGAAAAGTTCGCACTGCGATTAAACTGATCGTTGAGCCCCGCTAACCAGTAACAGTCTGGCAAAAACATAGCGCCTGTAGAAAAGTACAGGCGCTGTGTGGCCTTGTAGTGATTCAGCCAAACGATTGCATACCTTCACCGGATGCAGCGTCCCACAAACAGGCGCTTCCTTAATCGGGCTGCGCCAGTTCCTCAGGATGAAACACCACGATATCTTTTCCAGTTAATTTCTCCTGCACCTTCTGGACAATCAGGTCAAGGTGCCGGGGGTGGGCCACATAATCCAGATCATCGGATGGCACGGTCAGCACCGGGCAGAGGGTAAAGTGGTCGATCCACTGGCGGTACAGGTCGTTTAACCGCTGCAGGTATTCCGGGCTGATGGTTTTCTCATAATCCCGGCTGCGCTGGTCGATGCGGTGCAGCAGGGTCGAAACAGAAGCGCGCAGGTAGATCACCAGGTCGGGCAGGGGCAGGAAATCGTTCATGGCCTGGTAAAGCGCGCGGTAGGTCTCGTAGTCGCGCTGGCTCAGGTAGCCCTGCAGGTACAGGTTGAGGGCAAAGATTTCCGCGTCTTCATAAATGCTGCGGTCCTGAATCACCGGGCCGGGGTGCTTAATCACCGCGTGCTGGATCTGCAGCCGGTGGGCCAGGAAAAAGACCTGTGAGTGAAAGCTCCAGGCCTCCATATTCTGGTAGAAATCGCCCAGGTAGGGGTTCTCGGTAACCGGTTCATAAAAAGGATCCCAACCCATGCGCCGGCAGAGCAGCTGCACCAGCGTGGATTTGCCGACGCCAATATTTCCGGCGACAACGATATATTTTTTCATATTCCCCTCGCGCGAACGCGCCCCAGAGCAGGTGGGCGTGCCCAGAACGGATCGAACCGTTATTTCGGAATTTTTCCTGCCAGTTCCAGATCGATGATTTCTTTGAACTGTTCAAACGGCTGCGCGCCAACCACTGCCAGGCCATTGATAAAAAAGGTAGGCGTGGAACGCACTCCAAGCTGGCTGGCGTAATCGTAATCGGCTTTCACTTCGTCCAGGTAGCGGTGTTCGTCCATGCACTGGGTGAAATCTTTTACATCCAGCTTCAAAGATTCAGCATAGGCTTTATAAGTATCAGCGCCGAATTCCTTGCCGCCGCTCAACAGCAGGTTATGATATTCGTAATAACGCTCCTGCTCCCCGGCGCAGTTGGCCGCTTCCGCAGCCGACTCAGCGTTGGCATGCAGCCCATAAAGGGGGAAGTCGCGGTAAACCAGGCGTATCTTATCGCCGTAGGTTTCCTGCAGTTGCCCATATACTTCCTGGTGCCAGCGCTGGCAGAACGGGCATTCATAGTCGCTGAATTCAATGATGGTGATGGGAGCCGTATCGCCACCGAGAACATAATCGTCGTCAACCGGCACATCATAGCGCTTTACCTGGTCTGGAATCGCGGCTTCTGCGGCAGTGTTGGCGGCATCGGCAGCCGCGGTTGCATCGGCAGCTGCGGCGTTTTCCAGCTCGGCCACCTTTTGCTCCGCGGCCACGGCGCGGCGTTCCCAGATCATATAGCCAGTAAACAGGCCAAAAACGAAGGCCACAACGACCAGCACGCTCCATAGAAGAACGGAAGGCCGCGCGGGCGGCGCTGCTGGCGCATCTTGTGCGGGCAGCCCAGCAGGCTCGGCGTTCTCTTGAGCAGGTTCAGACGGGGGGGTAAGGTTGGTTTCCAACATAGGTCGATTATACCATCCTGATAATCGGAGTAACAATTGGGGATAAATGACAATGGGAGGCATACCCTGCCTCCCATTGTAAAACGCTTGAACCAGGGGAAGATCAAGCAGGTGAAATAGCGCTGTTCGGGCAGACATCGGCGCAGGTGCCGCAGTCTTTGCACAAAGAGGGGTCGATTACATATTCCCCATCTACATCCAAAATGGCACCCTCGGCGCACTCGGCTTCACAGGCGCCGCACTGAATGCAGTCATCTTTGTTAATTACGTAAGGCATACCCCATTCCTTTCTTGCCAAAAACCAGTACAGTTGAATAATTGTTAGAAGAATAGCACAATCCGAGTAATATTGTCAACAATGGGCAGTTGCAGATTGTCACATCTATTCTGGCATAAATGTCACCGCTTTGGTTATAAGCGGAATTTTCGAGTCCCTTGACAATATGCGGGGCTGGCACTTATAATAACGGCGCGTTCCTCGATAGCTCAATTCGGCAGAGCGGGCGGCTGTTAACCGCTAGGTTCCAGGTTCGAGTCCTGGTCGAGGAGCCTTTTGATTCTCAGGTCACGTCAAACCTGTATGAAAGGTTGGCGTGATTTTTTTCGTAACGAAGATAAAAATCAGATGATAATTTATGCTATATTTCTCAGGTATATACAATGTCGAAAAATATCTCAATCTACCTAAATTGATAGGGAGTGCAAAATGTGGTTTAAACCACCTATCTTTTTTGTAATTGCTGCCCTTCTGCTGTTTGTTTATGGGAGTTATTACAGCTATCAGCTTTGGTTCAATCCGAGAAAAATGGTAGATTCTGAAAGAGAAAGAATTCGTAAGCTCCCTAAATGGTATCCATTCAGAGAATTCTTTTTGGGAAAATATGAATACAATGACGGCTGGATAAGTCAGAGTAAGATTATGGCAATTGGTATGGAATTGTTCTGTATTCTTTATCTAACGTTGGTATTAACAGCATGGTTTATTGGAAACTGAAGTAGTGTAAAAACCATTATTTTTTACTTTCCATCCGATCTGGTATAGCAGCACATAAACGTGGTCAAGAGCACCACCTCTCGACGAGTAATTGGGTAGTCAAAGAGGGA
>CAYTHO010000048.1:0-43732 GCA_964437595.1 uncultured Anaerolineaceae bacterium | reverse complement strand
CACCCAGCCGCCCACTGCCACCCCGCTTCCGGCCCTGGCCGTTCAGCAGGAAGGTTTTGATGCCTGGTGCGCGCCGATCGAATATGCGGGCACATCTCCCGCCAGCCAGGATGCGCCGGCCTATGCCGTAAAAATGGTGATCAAGGGCGAACAGGCCGAGTTGCACATTCCAGCTTCTTACTGTGTCCTATCCTTCCAATTCAACCAGCCCGTTCCAGATGGGGCGGCGCTGACCCTTTTCGATGGCGCCAATCCTTTCTTGAAGCTGCCCCTTAAAGCAGCCGAGGGACTGCCTGACGTGGCCTGGGCCAGTGTGACTCATCATTATGTGATCAACCCGCCGCTCTGGTACGTTGACTACCGCCTGTCGGTGGCTGGTCCAGATGGGAAAGAGCTTTGGTCGCAGCCGGCGCGCTTCGCCAGAACCCAGCCTGGGCTTTGCCCGGATTTAACCTATCCCGACCCGGTGACGCTCTACTGCAACCCCTTCGATCCAAGAGAGATCGAGCCGCATCCAGAAGATCCGGATTATCCCTATAACGACATGTTCGATTAAAGCAGGAAACGATGAGCAACATTTTCAATAAGTTCCATTTAGAAAATCGCACCGCCATTGTGACCGGCGGCGCCGGGCTGCTGGGCAAAGAATTTTGCCGCACCCTGGCGCAGGCCGGGGCGCTGGTAGTCGTTGCGGACTTGAATGAGACCGCCGCCCAGCAGGTGGCGGACACGCTGAATCGCGAGGGCCTGCGCGCCTGCGCGGTCGGCGTCAACGTCACGGACCCCGATTCGGTGCGCGGTATGATATCCGCCGCGCTCGATTCGACCGGGCGGGTGGATGTGCTGGTCAACAGCGCCGCCATGGACCCCAAGTTCGACAGCACCCAGCAGGGCCAGCACGGCAACACCTTCGAAGATTACCCGGTCGAGGCCTGGCGCCAGGCCCTGGACGTGAACTTAACCGGCATGTTCCTCTGCTGCCAGGCGGCCTCACGACCCATGGTCGCGCAGAATTACGGCTCGATCATCAATATCTGCTCCACCTACGGCCTCGTCGGGCCTGACCAGCGCATCTACGAGCGCCCCGGCCAGCCCCCGCAGTTCAAGCCGGTCTTTTATTCAGTGACCAAATCTGGCGTGCTGGGCCTCACCCGCTACCTGGCGACCTACTTCGCCGGGAAGAACATCCGCGCCAATGCGCTCACGCCGGGCGGGGTCTATAACAACCACGATGAACTGTTCACCACCAACTATTCGGCCCGTACGGTGCTGGGGCGCATGGCCAACCGCGATGAAATGAACGGTGCGCTGCTCTTCCTCGCCTCCGAGGCTTCATCGTACATGACCGGTTCAAACCTGGTGGTGGATGGGGGCTGGACGGCATGGTAGCAGGCAAGCCTGAAGTCCTGGCGATCATCCCGGCCCGGGGTGGGTCGAAGGGTATCCCCCGCAAGAACATCCGCAATTTCGCCGGTCACCCATTGATTGCGTACAGTATTGAGGCTGGTCTGGCCGCTGAAACGGTTACCCGGGTGATCCTCTCCACGGACGATGAAGAAATCGCCTCCGTTGGGCGCCAGTACGGCGCGGAAACGCCCTTCCTCCGCCCTTCCGAATTTGCCCAGGATCAATCATTAGACCTGCCCGTTTTCCAGCACGCCCTGGCCTGGCTGGCCGAACAGGAGAATTACCGCCCGGACGTGGTGGTTCAGCTTCGCCCAACCTCGCCCATCCGCCCGCCGTCGCTGGTGGATGAGGCCGTCTGCCTCCTGCTGGATAACCCCGATGCCGATTCCGTGCGCGGCGTGGTGCCTGCCGGGCAGAACCCGCACAAAATGTGGCGCCTCGACTCCGCCACAGGTCAGATGCGCCCGCTGCTCACCGTGGAGGGTATCGCCGAGCCCTACAACGCCCCGCGTCAGGTCCTCCCACCCGTTTACTGGCAGACTGGTCACATCGACGCCATCCGCCCGCACGTTTTTTCACAGGGCTCGATGAGCGGCAAAGTCATTCTGCCGGTGATGATTAACCCCGAGTACACTGTCGATATCGACACGCCCAAAGACTGGGCCCGCTATGAATGGTTGGTTTGGCACAGCGACCTGGATATCGTCTACCCGGGCCGCCGCGGTGTGCCCCGCCGCCCGATCCCTGCGCAGGTCGATCTGGTGGTCTTTGATTTCGACGGCGTGATGACCGATAACCGCGTCTGGGTGGATCAGGATGGGCGCGAGATGGTAGCTGCCAACCGCAGCGACAGCCTGGGGCTGAACGCCCTGCGCGCCGCTGGTGTGCGCACCATGGTTATTTCCACCGAAACCAATCCGGTGGTAGCGGCCCGCTGCCGCAAGCTGAAGCTCGAACACATTCAGGGGGTGGAAGATAAAGCCACCCTGTTGAAGAACATTCTGGCGGATCAGCAGATTGATCCGCGTAAGGCGATCTACCTGGGCAACGATATCAACGATGTGCCTTGTTTCCCACTGGTGGCCTGCGCGCTGGTTGTCGCCGATGCCCAACCCGCGGCCCGCCGTGCGGCGGACATCGTTCTCAGCCAGGCTGGCGGTCACGGCGCGGTGCGCGAGCTGTGCGACCTGCTGCTGCAAAACAAATCAATGTGACCGGGATAGCATCCCTGTCCGGAAAACCTGACCCTGCAAAGGGGCAAGATAGGAGTGAATACATGGCAAGGGAAGTAAAAATTGGCAGCCAGTGGTTTGGCGATGGTCACCCGGCGGCGATCGTAGCCGAGATTGGCGTAAATCATAATGGGTCGGTGCAGATTGCCAAAGACCTGATTCAGCAGGCCAAGCACGCCGGGGTCGATGCGGTCAAGTTCCAGAAGCGCACCCCCGAGTTGTGCGTCCCCAAGGATCAATGGGAAATCATGCGCGAAACGCCCTGGGGCTATATCAGCTACATCGAGTACCGCCGCAAGATGGAATTTCAGCGCGAAGAATATGCCGAGATCGACAGCTACTGCAAGCAGTTGGGCATGCCCTGGTTTGCTTCCGTGTGGGATGAACCCTCTGTGGAGTTCCTCGAAGCTTACCACCCCATCTGCTACAAAGTTCCCTCCGCTTCCCTCACCGACCACAACCTGCTGCGCTGCCTGCGTGATACCGGTCGCCCGGTGATCCTTTCGACCGGTATGTCCACCATGGAGCAGATCCGCGAGTCCGTGAAGCTGCTGGATATGGATAAGCTGGTGATCTGCCATGCCACCAGCACCTACCCGTGCGATCCGCAGGAACTGAACCTGCACGTGATCGAAAAACTGCGCGAAGAATTCCCCTGCCCAATTGGCTATTCCGGCCACGAGGTGGGGCTGATCACATCGGTGGTGGCGGTTGCCCTGGGCGCCTGCATGGTCGAGCGCCACATCACCCTCGACCGCGCCATGTGGGGCTCGGACCAGGCCGCTTCGGTTGAGCCGCAGGGCTTCGAGCGCCTGGTAAAATATGTCCGTGTCACCGAACAGTCCCTTGGCGACGGCGTCAAGCGCGTGTACGACAGCGAGATGCCTTCGCTGCGCAGGCTGCGGCGAGTCCAGTAAGGTTTCTGAAGGACGAGTGATGACCAACCTGGTTACCCGGGCTTCTCGATCCCTGCACCGCCGCTGGACCCACGCGCAGAGCAACGCGCGCATCCGCCGCTTGAACCGTGATGTGGCAAAATGCGCGGCGGAACGGCAGGCGGCGCTTCCATCGGGCGCGCGCCCGGTGGTGTTTTTCAACGCCTCCACGCGCCTGTCTGGCATCAGCCTGAATGCCGGGTACAGCCTGGTGACGCGCTGGGCGGTCAGCATGGCGGGTGTGCCGGTGGTCAATTTTGTGTGCAGCAGCGGCATGGCCCACTGCGTTCTGGGTACCCGGCGCGATGATCTGCATGCCCCGCCGCCCTGCGCCGAATGTACCGGGCAGTCGCGGGCGCTGTACAACAGCACCCCAACCGTGCTGTTCAAGTATCTCGCGGCCCCCGCTTTACAAAAAGCCGTACAAGGGCTGAGCGTGCCGGAGCTGGAAACCTTCCAGTTCGAGGATATGCCCGTTGGCGCGCTGGTTCTGCCCTCGCTGCGCTGGATTCTGCGCCGCCACCACCTGTTGGATGACGCGGCCACGCGCTATTTATTTGGCGAGTACATTTTTTCGGCCTGGAATATCCGCCAGGAGTTTGCCCGCCTGCTGGATGAAACCAACCCGCAGGCTGTGGTGGTGTTCAACGGCATGTTCTTCCCAGAAGCTACCGCCCGCTGGACTGCCTGGCAGCGCGGCCTGCGCGTGATCTCCCACGAGGTCGGCCTGCGCCCGTTTACCGCCTTCTTTACCACCGGCGATGCCACTGCCTACCCCATCCAGATCCCCGGCGAGTTTCAGCTTTCCCCAGAGCAGGACCGCCGCCTGGATGAATACCTGGAAAAGCGCATGCAGGGCAACTTCACCATGGCTGGGGTGCGCTTCTGGCCGGAAATGCGCGGCCTGGATGCCGCCTTCCTGGAGCGCGCCGCCCAATTCCGCCAGGTGGTGCCAGTCTTTACCAACGTGATCTTCGATACATCCCAGCCGCACTCGAATGTGGTCTTTCCCCACATGTTCGCCTGGCTGGACCGGGTGGTGGACCTGGCCCAGGCGCACCCCGATACACTGTTCGTCATCCGCGCCCATCCTGATGAAGCCCGCCCGGGCAAAGAAAGCCGCGAGAGCGTGGCGGAGTGGGTGCGCCAGAAAGATGTGTGCGCCCTGCCCAACATCATCTTTGTTGAGCCGCAGCAGTATTTCAGCTCCTACGAGCTGATCCAGCGTTCGAAGTTTGTGATGGTGTACAACTCCACCATTGGCCTGGAAGCCGCCCTGATGGGCGCGCCGGTGCTGTGCGGCGGTCGGGCGCGCTTTACCCAACTGCCCATTGTATTCTTCCCCACAACTCCCGAAGAATATACCCGGCAGGCAGAGGCCTTCCTGTCCGCCGAAACGATCGACGTTCCGCCGGACTTCAAACACAACGCCCGCCGCTTTCTATACTACCAGCTCTACCGCACATCCCTGCCCTTCGATGCGTTCCTGGAAGAAGATGGCGTCTGGCCGGGCTACGTGCGCGTCAAGGATCTCGAATATAGCGCGTTCGACCCGCAGAATGCGTCTGCGAAGGGCGCCAATATCCTCAAAACCATCGTGAATGGCATTCTGAATGACCAGGAGTTTTTGTTGGATGAATAGTCATCAAAAACCGGAGACGATCGTTGCGCTGGTGCCCATGCGCCACCATTCCGAGCGCGTGCCCGGGAAGAACTACCGGCCCCTGGCAGGAAAGCCGCTCTTCCATCACATCCTGGATACGCTCTTGCAGTGCCCGGAGATCAGCCGGGTCGCCATCGATACCGACAGCCCGATCATCATGGACAGCCTGCGCAAGCAGTATCCCCAGGTGATCATCATCGAGCGGCCCGAGCATCTGCGCGCCGATACCATCCCGATGAATGAAGTTCTGCTGCACGATATGGCCCAGGTCCCGGCGGACCTGTACCTGCAAACGCACAGCACCAACCCCCTGCTGCGCCCGCAGACCATCTCCCGCGCTATCCAGGCCCTGGTCAGCCAGTACCCGGCCTATGATTCGCTCTTTTCCGTCACGCGCATCCAGACCCGCCTGTGGGACCAGTTGGGCCGCCCGGTGAACCACAACCCGGCTATCCTGCTGCGCACCCAGGACCTGCCGCCCATCTACGAAGAAAATTCCTGCATTTACCTGTTCAACCGCCAGACGCTTGAGCTGCGCCGCAACCGTCTGGGCGAGCGCCCCTACCTCTTCGAAATCCCCGCTGCTGAAGCCTGGGATATCGATGAAGAACTGGATTTCGCGATTGTCGATTCGATCTTAACGAAAGAATTGGCGAAATAGTCGATCGTTTTACGAGGTTCTATGCCCACTGTTCTCCTCTCCGCACCCTACATGATCCCTTTCGTGGAGCGCTTCCGCCCCGTTTTCGCCTTTTATGGGATTGACCTGATCGTCCCAGACGTGCACGAGCGCCTGGAAGAAGAAGAACTGCTGCCGTTCGCCGGGCAGGTGGATGGCGCGGTGTGCGGCGATGACCGCTACTCTGCCCGCGTGCTGGAGCGCTTCGTTGCTTCAGATGCGCCAGTGCGCCTGAAGGTCATCTCCAAGTGGGGCACCGGCATCGACTCGATCGACCGCCAGGCTGCTGCTGCCCTGGGCGTGCAGGTGCGCAATACCCCCAATGCCTTTACCCTGCCCGTCGCCGACACGGTGATGGGTTACATGCTGGCCTATGCCCGCCGCCAGCCGTGGATGGACCGCCAGGTCAAAAGCGGCATTTGGGATAAGATCCCTGGGCGTTCGCTGAGCGAATGCACGCTGGGCGTGATCGGCGTGGGCAACATCGGCAAAGCCGTGCTGCGCCGCGCGCGCGTCTTTGGCATGAAGCTGCTGGCAACCGACATCATCCCCATTGCCCCCGACTTTATCCTGGAAAACGGGGTGGAAATGACCACCCTGGAAGATTTGATGCGCCGCGCCGATTTTATCAGCGTCAACTGCGACCTGAACCCCACCAGCCATCACATCATCAACGAGCGCAGCCTGGGCTGGTGCCAGCCGCACGCGGTGGTCATCAATACCGCCCGCGGCCCGCTGGTCGATGAGCCAGCCCTGGTTGCCGCGCTTCAGGCAGGCATCATTGGCGGGGCGGCCATGGATGTGTTTGAGAAAGAACCCCTGCCGCTCGATTCCCCGCTGCGCAGTATGGATAACGTCATGCTCGCGCCGCACAATGCCAATTCGAGCCCATCCGCCTGGGAGCGCGTGCATTGGAATACCATCCGCAACCTGATCGACGGTTTAGGGATGGACTCCAGTGAGGTAGACCGCTTCCAGAACATCAACAAATGATGAGAAACAAAAAGAGGATCCCATGAATACAGAAAAAAAACGTGTAGCTCTCATAACCGGCGCGGGTGGCGGCATTGGCCATGCTACCTTGTGCCATTTTGCCCGCTGTGGCTGGCGGGTGATTGGCGTTGACCGCCGCGCCCTGGAAAGTCCCATCCCGGGCGAAGGGATCTATATTCAATCGGACATCTCGCTGGAAGAGAACCTGCGCTCGATTTACGAGCAGGCCCGAGAATTCAGCCCCACCCTCGATGCAGTGATCAACAACGCGGCCATTCAAATCGCCAAGCCGTTGATCGAAACCACCGCCGAAGAGTGGGACCTGGTAATGGCCTCCAACCTGCGCTCGGTTTTTCTGGGTACCAAGCTGGCGCACCCCCTTCTGGTAGCGGAAGGCGGCGGGGCCATCGTCAATGTCTCCTCGGTGCATGCCGTGGCGACCTCTATGAACATATCTTCTTATGCTGCCAGCAAGGGCGGCCTTCTGGCGCTGACGCGCGCCATGGCGATCGAGTTCGCCAAAGATAACATCCGCGTCAACGCCATCCTGCCCGGCGCGGTAGATACCCCCATGCTGCGCGCCAGTATGATCCGCATGACCGAGGGCACCATGCAGGACCGCATCGACAACCTGGCCCGCAAGACCGTCAATGGCCGGGTAGGGACGCCCGATGAGCTCGCTCGCGCTATCTACTTCCTGGCAGACAGCACCCAGTCTTCTTTCATCACCGGCCAGGCTCTGATTGTGGATGGCGGTGCGACCGCGCGGTTGAGCACGGAATGAGCGCTGTCAAGGAAATTGTAAAGAAAAACTTGCCCGCTCCGGTCTATAACGTGCTGCGCGAGGGCCGCGATGCCCTGGTGCGCGCCAGCATGTGGCCCGCGGCAGCCTTTCACCCCTGGCGGCAGGACAGCATCCGCCGTATGGCCGAACTGCGCGACAAGCACCGCGGCCAGCGCTGTTTTATCATCGGCAACGGTCCCAGCCTCAAGCAGACCGATCTATCGAAATTAAAGAATGAGATCACCCTGGGGCAGAACCGCATCTACCTGGCCTTCCCCGAATTGAACTTCACCACCACATATTACCTCTCCGTCAATGATCTGGTGATCGAGCAGTGCGCGAAAGAAATCGAAGCCCTGCCCATGCCGCGCTTTATCGGCTGGCGCGGGCGCAAATGGATTAGCCCGCAGGAGAACCTGTTCTATATCCACACCACCTATAGCGGCGAAAAATTTGCCAAAGACATTCGCGGTCGCATCTGGGAAGGCGGCACGGTCACCTATACCTCCCTCCAGGTAGCCTATTACCTCGGCTTTTCGCAGGTCATCCTGGTGGGCGTGGATCATAACTACGTCACCCAGGGTAAGCCCAATGAGACCGTTGTCTCGCAGGGCGATGACCCCAACCACTTCCACCCCGGCTATTTCGGCAAAGGCTACCGCTGGCAGCTCCCTGACCTGATCCAGTGGGAAGATGCCTACCGCCTGGCCCGGCGCACCTACGAAGCGGACGGGCGCGTGGTGATGGATGCCACCATTGGCGGCAAGCTGCAGGTGTTCCAGAAGGTAGATTACAACAGCCTCTTCTAAGGATGGAAACGGTCGAATGAACAACGAATACCCAAAGGTTACCATCGTCACCCCATCCTACAACCAGGCTGCCTTTCTGGAGGAGACCATCCGCTCGGTCCTCTCCCAGGAATATCCTAACCTCGAATACATGATCTTCGACGGCGGCTCCAAAGACGGCAGCGTGGAGATCATCCAGCGCTATGCCGATCGCCTGGATTACTGGGTATCCGAGAAAGATCGCGGCCAGGCCGACGCCATCAACAAAGGCTTTGCCCGCGCCACCGGCGAGATCGTCGCCTGGGTCAATTCTGATGATTACTACCTGCCCGGCGCCATCCACGCGGCGGTTGCTGAACTGCAGAGCCACCCCGAGGTGGGCATGGTCTATGGCGATGTCGTCTCCATCGACGAAAACGGCACGCCCTTCAACGTGATGACCTTTGGCGATTGGGGCCTGGATGGCCTGATGCAGTTTAAGATCATCGGCCAGCCCAGCGTGTTCATGCGCCGCAGTGTCCTGGAAAAGGCCGGTTACATGGATTTATCTCTGGACCTGCTGCTCGACCACGAACTGTGGCTGCGCGTGGCGCAGGTGGCTCCTATCCGCTACGTTCCGAAGCGCTGGTCGGCGGCGCGCTATCACGCGGCGGCCAAAAACGTATCTCAGGCGCCCAAGTACGGCATCGATGCCTACCGTGTTGTGGAGCGCATGGCCTCCGACCCTGGCCTGGCGGATCGTTTCCGCCGCCTTCGCCGCAAGATCTGGGCTGGCGCCTGCCGCTTCGATGCCTATTACCTGCTCAACGGCGACCTGCCCGGCCTCGCATTGCGTTCTTACCTGCGCAGCCTGTGGTACTATCCCCCCACCGCGCTTCCAGATATTCACCGCATGCTGTACGCCTTTGCCAGCCTGTTTGTCAACGTCTCCTGGCTGAAAGAACGCTTCCTCAAGGCGCGCAAAGACCGTTTAGACCTGGGCGGTTGAGGTGCGGGGCGCCGTCCGTTACGGACAGATGGTTTGTCGAATCTCGTCCAGCCGGTAGCCGTAGACTTCAGGGTAATCGGGCGCCGCTTCCAGGCTCTTGCAAAGCGAATATTTCAGGGCAGGGTTTTCCTTAATGTAACTGCCCGCAATCTGGCGCGCCTCATCCGCGCGGCCCAGGTTGGTCATCCCCTCAATAAAGACAAAATACTCGGATGCGTCCGAGGGTGCCAGCCCGGCGGCTTGCGCCGCATCAAAAAGCTCGCCAATTCGCTGCCAGTTCCCGGCCTGCCGCGCCAGGGTCGCCTGCTGGTAAGAATAGCACCAGCCGTGTTCCGGTTCCTTGCCAAACACGGCGGCGGGTGGTGTCTGGGGTTGGGCGGATGGGTCGATGAAATCCACCTTTGAATATTCGCCCACCTTTTCGATGATCAGGCGCTCGCTGGTGGAATAGACCGGCATTGTCCCATCGATCACGTGAATGCAGGAGTGGATGGTTGGCTGGCTGATGATCAGCGTATTCTTGTAATCCCTGGGCAGAAAGATATCCCGTACATAGGGGTCGGTAAACTTTCCCTCGAATACGTTGCGCATGGTGTCCGTATTGATCACTTCCGCTTGAATGTGGGGAATGCTCAAGGGATCGGGGCGGTAGATCAGGTTGACCGGCCCCCAGATCTCGTAATCCTGCTGGAAGACGTATCCCTCCGGCAGGTACGCCATCACCAGGGTATTATCGCGGATATCCGGAGCGCGCCAGGTTAACTGCCACCAGAATTCGCGCTGTACTTCCCAATAATCCGCCCATTTCTGGATATTGAGCGACTGTGTTGCTACCGAAAACCCTAGCAGGATGACCAGCACCGTGTTTCGAAACTTTGGTCTCATCATTGCCACGATCCCAATGATAAGGATCAGCGCCCCTGCAGAGGGGTGCAGGGCATAACTCTTATAAGCGTCCAACAGGTCGATATGGCGGTTTGAAGCCACAACGGGGGCCACGGCCCCCAGAACAATCAGGCTGCCAATCCCAATCAGGATCCACGGCGAGGGATGCTCATCCTCAATATCTCCGGGTTTTTGCCGCAAGCGCAGGTATCCAGCGGCCAGCAGAACCACCGCGATGGCCATTACGAAGGCCACCGCCATCCCACCCAGGTCTGCCCTCGTCGCCAGGTGATAGGGCTGTACGCCCCACGCAAACGTGGAGGCTGAGAAGAAATCCTTTACCACCTGAGCCGCCAGCCGCATCGCCATGCCGAAAAAGTTGGTCTGGTAGTCCGTCACCAGCCCTTTGAGGTCCGTTGCCGGGCGTGTGCTTTCAAAGATAAACACGCGCCAGAACACAAACGCGCCCATCACCAGCAGGTAGGGGATATAGTTCAAAATTAACTTCTTCGCCGCCGGGACCACCTCTCTGTGATCGCCCTGCCACCATGCCCAGAACAGCAGCGCCGCGCGCATCACTTCCAGCCCGATCATATACTCGTAGATCCAAAGATAAAAGGCCATCAACAGCAGCGCTGCGCCAGACCAGGCGTATTTTTTTGCCGCTTGCCGTGTCCGGACGGCTTGCAGCGAGCAGCCGATCGAAAACAGCGCCGCCCCATACCCGATCAGGTGGTTGACTTTGGTCGCCGCGTTGGGTTCCGCCAGGAAACCCGGAAAAACCACGAACAGCATGGCGGAGAGCACAAAAAGGCTTTGATATTTTGGCCAGGTCAGCTTCAGGACCCAATAAAAGGCCATTCCCCCCGCCGCCCGCAGCGCCAGCGCGAACAGATGCCACCCGGCGGGGTTCTGCCCGATGATCCGGTAAAAGTAAGAATAAATGACGCCCATGAATGGCCGGTCCATGCTGAACAGCGGCATCAGGCTATCAGCGCCGCGCGATGCCCCTGACCAGAGCATATACCAGTCATCGTGATAGTAACCCAGGCGTGCAATCAGCAGCCCGTGGGTGAGCAGGGTCGTCAGGAGAATCATCAGAATGGCAGTGAGCGTTTCATTCGAGAGAATCTTCTTCAGTAACGTCATCAAATCATTTCTCCAGCCTGTTCATGGGTTACGGCACAGGATTATAGCATACTCTCCCCGTCGTTCCGCCGGACAGCCACTGTGGTATACTTCCTCAGCGCCGTAATAGAGGGATATGGATAGGAACCGTTTCGTCAAAGCTGCAATTTTCTTGGGAATCGTTGTGTTCCTGGCAGGTTTGGCTTTGTTCATCTACGCTGGTTCCTTTTCGCGCTACTGGGCAGATGATTACTGCTACTCCGCCACGATCAAGCAGCTTGGCCTGTTTCCCGGCCTGGCCGATTGGTACCGTAACTCCGGGAACCGGCTTTCCGCCCTGGCGGCGGTGGCGTTTACCGAGCTCTTTGGGTGGCGCTTTATCCAATTTACCACCCTGCTTGTCTTGAGCTTGTGGGTTTTCGCCTGGCTGTTCTTCTTGAATCAGGTTCGCCGCTGGATGAAGTGGAATGTTTCCTGGTACGGACTGGCGCTCCTGGCGCTGGTGCAGGTGTATTTCGCGGCGCTGCTATCTCCCGACCGGCTCCAGAGTATTTACTGGCGCATGGGCGCCCTGCACTACACCTTACCCATGCCGCTGCTGTTGATCGAGCTGGGCCTGCTAATATTTGGTTTTCGCGGCTCTGGTAAATTGGCCTTATGGATGGCCCTGCTGGCGGCTCTGCTTGCCTTCTTCGCCGCCGGTTTATCCGAAACCTTCGCCGCTCTGCAGGCCGGGGTCTTCTTCATGGCCCTGGCTGCCGGCCTGCTTTTCCTGCCCAGGTCTCGCCGCGGGCGCGTCTCTGGTCTTCTGGTACCTCCCTTAGTGGCAACGCTCTTGATGATGGCGATCATGTCCCAGGCCCCGGCCAATGCCTGGCGTCAGGCGGTCATGCCGCCGCCGGAAAACCTGCTGCTGGTGATCCCCTATTCGCTGCGCTATGTGGGCGACTTTATTCTGTACTCGCTGCGCGGTCAGGTGGTCCCGTATCTTGTGTTTATCGCCTCCATCGCGATGGTGGCCCTCCTCACGGTCCCCGCGCAGTCGTTTCGCCTCCCGCCGCGTTTCGGGTGGGGTGCTGTGCTCGCTGCCCTGCTGGTTATGGTTGCCCTGATCGTCTGCAGCTTTGCGCCCAGCGCGTATGCGGGGTTGGCCTACCCGGCGGGGCGCGCGCTGATGCCCGGCTGCTTTGTTCTGCTGGTGGGCTTGGGCACAGCGGGTTTTCTCCTTGCGCTCACGCTTCGCCAGGCGCTGCTTGCTCGCGTGCGTTCGGGCTGGCTAACGACTGCCGCAGCGGCGTTGCTGGTGCTTTTATGCCTGTACCCATTCCGCGCGGTAGGTGCTGCCCGCGCTGATATCACCCACCTTTCGAGCAATGCCGCGCGGTGGGATGCCCGTCACGCCCAGATCATGCAGGCTCTTGGGTCCGGCACAAGAGATGTGGTTGTCCGGCAGGTAGATGTTGTGCAGGGTCTGGAGGACATTGGCCCGCGCAGCGATCACTGGATCAATATCTGCGCCACGATCTTTTACGGCGCTGGCTCGATTACCGCAAATCCATAACCCCAGCCGGCTTTTGCCGGTGGTCCGAACGGGGGTATTTCACCATCCCCAATTCATATTACGCTTCACGTGTTCCTTATCCGTTGAAAACAAATGACCCAACCAATCATAGCATCCCATAATGCACCTACACAGCCGCTCAGAGGGCTTCCGCCTGTCCGCTCGCGCCCGCTGGAAGTGGTTCTGCTGGTTATCTTGTTCGGGGTAGGCCTTGGCCTGCGCCTGATCAACCTGACCGCCCCGCCGCTGGATTTTCATCCTACCCGCCAGCTGCGCTCCGCCATCATCGCCAGGGGGATGTACTACCAGTCGCTGCCCGGCGCATCCACTGTACAGCGCCAAACGGCCATCGATATCTGGGCCACCATGGAAAGCTACGAGCCGCCCATATTTGAACAAATGGTTGCCCTCACCTACCGGCTGCTGGGCGGCGAGCAGCTTTGGGTGTCCAGGCTGTACTCCAGCCTGGCCTGGCTGATCGGCGGCGCGGCTCTGTATGCCCTGACCCGGCGCGCCCTGTCGACGGCTGGGGCATTCTTCGCGCTCGGTTTTTACCTGATCCTGCCCTGGGGCGTGCTGTCCAGCCGGTCCTTCCAGCCGGATCCCTGGATGGTGATGTGGGTGCTGCTGGCCGCGTATGCCCTGTACTGCTGGTTTGAGAGCGGGCTGACCTCCTGGTTTTGGACGATCCTGGCCGGTGTTTTTTCAGGGTTGGCGATTTTGATTAAAGCCTATGCTTTCTACCCGGTAGCGGGGATGGTTTTGTTCTTACTGTTATCCCGGCTGTATGATCCAGGCCCTTTCTTGAGAAAATTCACCCGCCTGCTGGCCTGCCCGCAGCTCTGGGTTTATATTGGCCTGTCTGCCATCATCTCCCTCGTTTATTACATTGGCCTGGGCAGCCGTTCCTCCAGCTTTGCTTCCTTCTGGATCTTCTCATTCACCGGCTTGCTGCTCCAATCAAAATTCTATATTCAATGGCTGGGCCTGCTCCGCGGCATCATGGATGTGGTGATTATCTTCGCCGCTGCTTTGGGAACGTTGCTCTACCTCCGGCGCGCCCGGGCTTTGCTTTGGGGCTTTTGGTTGGGTTACTTGCTGATCGGCCTCACCTTCCCCTACCAGATTTATACCCACGATTACTACAGCATCATTCTGGTCCCGTTGGTATCTATCAGCCTGGCGAGTTTTGCCGATGCGATCATCGCGCGCCTGCGCGAGCAGCCAATGATCTTGCAAATCATCTTCGTGGTTGCCGTTCTGGCTGTTTCCGGGTATTATGCCTATGTTGCCCGCTCTCAGGTACTGGTGACCGCATTTTACAATCGTGAGGTCATTCCCTGGGTGAAAATGGGCCAGGATTTACCGGCCGATGGCAGTATCATCGCCCTGACCCACGATTATGGCAACCGCCTAAAGTATTACGGCTGGCGCAGTCTGGTCCGCCTCTGGCCCTCGCAGGGCGATCTGGATCTCTCTGCTGCTCATGGCAGCGATCCGATCGGCGATTTTGCCTCCTACTTTGAGGAGCAGATCTCAGGGATGGATTACTTCCTGGTCACGCTGTTCGGCGATCTGGACGCGCAGCCCGAGCTAAAAGCCATGCTGTACGACCATTACCCGGTAGCCCAGCAGGGAGACGGCTACATTCTATTCGATCTTCAACACCCTATACCATGAGGAACCATTCGTAGCGATGTTGCCGCAGGAGCAGCCCCCGGAAAACAAACCTCTCTTTAGCCTTCCTTCTTTTGTGTGGTGGCTTTTGATTGGGATGATTTTTGCCACAGGGTTGGCCGTTCGCCTGTACCGCCTCGCCGACCCGCCGGTGGATTTTCACCCCACCCGGCAGCTGCACGCTGCCCTGATCGCCCGCGGCATGTACTATGAGGCGGATACCAGTGCTCCAGCCTGGCAGCGCGAAATGGCCGCCAGCCAGTGGCGCATGGAAGGGCGGATTGAGCCGCAGGTTTTTGAACGCATCACGGCCTGGAGCTACCACCTGGCAGGGCAGCCAGACACCCGCATCCCCCGCCTGTACGCCATCTTCTTCTGGATGGTCGCCGCCCTGTTTATCACCCTCCTGGCCCGTTCTTTTACCGGGCGTGGCGGCGCGCTGGCGGCAGCCTTGTTCTTCTTAATCTGTCCTTATGGGGTGGTCGCCAGCCGGGCATTTCAGCCCGAGCCGCTGATGATCGCGCTGGTCGCTGCCGGGTTGTGGTGCGCGGCAGGCTGGCGGGAGCGCGCCGGAGAGCCGCGCGGCGGTTGGGCCTGGGCGGTTGCGGCTGGCCTGCTCTCGGGGTTGGCGATCTATATCAAATCGGTTGCTGTGTTCTTCGTGGCTCCAACTCTGGCAGCGATTGTGCTCTCGCGCGGCCCTATCCGCCGCAGCCTGCGCGACCCGCAGGTATGGGCCATGGCTGTGCTGGCGGTGCTGCCGTACGCTGCCTATCACGTGGATGGTGTTTACCTGCGCGGCTACCTGGTCGGGCAGTTCAGCCAGCGCTTCTTCCCGGAAATGTGGCTCGACCCCGCGTTTTACCTGCGCTGGCTCAGCAACCTGCGGCGCGTGGTGCCCTTTGAGTTGGTGCTGGTGGCCGGGCTGTCGGTATTCCTGGTGCGCAAACCCTGGCAGCGCATGGTGCTGCTGTCCATGGGGTTGGGATACTTTATGTACGGTTTAACCTTACCCCATCACATCTCCACCCACGATTATTATCACCTG
Source organism: uncultured Anaerolineaceae bacterium (assembly GCA_964437595.1). Classification (GTDB taxonomy): domain Bacteria; phylum Chloroflexota; class Anaerolineae; order Anaerolineales; family Anaerolineaceae; genus DSYU01. The sequence goes on along the minus strand of CAYTHO010000048.1, from coordinate 27,964 downwards.
CCGCTGTTCCCTTTGCTGGCCCTGGGGATAGGCGCGGCGGCAGAAACTGTATTCCAAAATATCCGCGGCCCGCGCTGGTTGGCCCGCCTGGTCGCCGTTGGCGCGCTGCTCGTTGCGCTGATGACCACCGGCTACGATGCCCGCTCCGCGCTAAAAAACAGCGGCGCGGTGGAGCAGGCCCAGGCCTGGCAAGCCGTGGGTCAGGCGCTTGGGCCGGGCGCTTCAGTCATCGCCCTGGTAGACGATTACGGCACGGGCCTCAAATATTATGCCTGGATCAACCCCGCCCTTTGGCCTACCGTTGCGGATATCCGCTGGCAGGAAAGCGCCGGCCAGGAGTTTGACTTCCCCGCTTATTTCCAATCTCAGGCGGCCAGCAAAGAGTATTTCGTGATCGGGTTGTTGGACGAATTCGAGCGCCAGGCGGAGTTGGAAGAACTGCTCGCCGCCCATTACCCAATCCTTGACCAGGGGCCGGGCTACCTGATTTACGACCTTCGTTCCCCGAAGGGTGGCCCGCTGTCGCCGTAGCCGTTGAAACTCTGCCGTTCTTTTCTCGTATATCAATATAAGACCATAGATAATATGGGCGAGCACGCCTTTTTTTCCAGGTTATAATATGTAAAGGAGAAAGATAGATAATGACTGGAAACCAGGATCCGAAACGCACAATTGTTCCGCGTTCAGGCGGCTTTTTTCAAGACCTGACCAACCGTTTCCGGTTGATCAGCCGCCTGTTAATGGATGGGCGTGTAAATCCGTTGATCAAGCTTTTGCCGGTCGCCACATTGGCCTATGTGATTGTTCCTATAGACCTTTTACCGGTAAACCCGATTGATGATGCTTTCCTGCTCTGGATCGGCACCACGTTGTTCGTTGAACTCTGCCCGCCGAATGTGGTGCAGGAACACATGCAGTCGCTCGACCGCTGGCCGGAGATTGTCCAGCAGCGCAAGGATGCCTCCACTTCCACACAAGAAGGGGAAGTTGTGGACGGAGAGTTTTTTGAAACTGACCCCAATAAACCAAAGTAGCCATCGAACGTTGAACCACAAGCCCTGACGGTGTATGTCGCCTGCGGAATCCATTGCCGCGGGCGGCATACCCTCATCTACATTCCAGGAGGGAAAAGAATGCAAGTACCAAATATTCGGATAATAACGACCTTTATAATAGCCTGCGCGCTGGTATTGAGTGCGTGCGGCAGCATAGCGCCTGAAAATAATACCGGTGGAACCTCGATACCCATCTCGACCGCCCCAGCCGCAGGCAGCGAATCAGGCCCGGCAGCCCAACCTGAGGCGACCGCCACAGCTCCCGCGCCCGCGCCGGATGCATCCCCAGCCCAGGCGGAAGCAACTGCGCCGGCGGCGGTGCCATCCACCGGAAATGCCGCAAGCATCCCTGCGGATACCGTCGCCGCCTTCCCCGACTCGGCTGGCTTTGCCTGGCAGCCGGTCGTTGCTGGTTTTGAGCGCCCGCTCGACCTGGCCTTCCCGCCGGATGAAACCGCGCAAATGTACGTTCTGGAGCAGCCAGGCGTCATCCGCCTGGTCGAAAACGGCGCGCTGCTGCCCGGCCCGCTGCTGGATATCCGCGACCGGGTGGGCACAACCGGTAATGAGCGCGGCCTGTTGGGGATCGCGCTTCACCCTCAGTTTGCCGAGAACGGCTATTTCTATGTAAACTATACCGATAAGCGCGGCCATACGGTAATTGCCCGTTTTCAGAGGATGAAAGAAAATCCAAACTCCGTTGATCCGGGTACGGAAAAGATCCTCCTGCAGGTAGAGCAGCCGTTTAAGAATCACAACGGCGGCAGTATGGTGTTTGGCCCGGATGGGTACTTATACATCGGTCTTGGCGATGGCGGCAGCAGCGGCGACCCGCAGGGCAATGGGCAGTCCTTGGATACGCTGCTGGGCAAGCTGCTGCGGATAGACGTCGACGGCGGCGATCCATACGCGATACCAGCCGATAATCCCTTCGCTGGCGGCGGCGGCAAACCCGAAATCTGGGCCTACGGCCTGCGCAACCCGTGGCGGTTCTCATTCGACCGCTTGCTGGGTGATCTCTACATCGCCGATGTTGGGCAAAACGCCTGGGAAGAAGTAAACTATCTTTCAGCGGGTTCGCCGGGCGGAGCAAACTTTGGCTGGAAGTATCGCGAGGCCGCGCACGCGTTCGAGGGCAAGCCGCCCGCGGGCGCCAGCCTGATCGACCCCGTAGCAGAGTATGCCCACGGTCAGGGCTGCTCTGTGACCGGCGGTTTCGTCTACCGGGGTGAAGCGCTGCCCGAATTTCGCGGCGTGTACCTGTACAGCGATTACTGCAATGGCCGGATTTGGGGCCTGCTGAAAGATGCTGCTGGCTCCTGGCAGTCGCGGGTGCTGTTTGAAACCGGCTTCAATGTGTCATCCTTTGGAGAAGACCGCCAGGGCGAGTTGTACATCATCGACCAGGGCAGCGGCGCCGTCTATCGCCTGCAGCGGAAATAACCGGGTGATGGAACGCGCCATTTGTCCTTAGGAAATGTGACGCCTGACACTGGAAAAACAGCGCATTCAATACTATATTTACAAATACGATAACATTCGTTGACTTTGTTCTGGAGGTTTGTAATGACGGTTAAAGTCTGGCAGACGATCAAGGTTCAATACTGCAAGCATGCAGGGGCGGAAGTGGCCCTGGAAGCGGAAGTTCTATATCCTGGAGAGCATCTGCCGGACCAGGCGCCGCGGGTCGTGGCCCACCGCTGCTCGCGCGGCATGGAATGTGGCTTATTGAGTGAAGCTTCCTGCGTGTGGGCGGGAACCAACCCTGCCTACGACCCCTTTGCTGAAAAGCAGCCGGAAGAACCCCAAAAATAAATCCTTCTGGCCCGGTGGGCTGCCGGGCTGGTCATCATAACACACAAGGCCGGGGCAATACCCCGGCCTTGTGTGTTATGTAACGTGAGTTGTCGCCTTCACAAAACTTATTGGATCACATCCAATTTCCGCCCCACCCGGGCGAAGATTTCCAGCCCCTGGTCCAAATCCTGGCGCGAATGAGCGGCGGAGATCATCACCCGAATGCGCGCTTTACCGCGTGGAACGGTTGGAAAACCGAGCGCCATGGCAAAGACGCCTTCCTCAAAAAGCTCCTTCGAGAACTGCTGCGCCAGCGGCGCTTCACCCAGCATGATCGGCGTAATCGGCGTGACGCTCTGCCCGGTGTCGAAGCCCAGGCCGTGCATTTTTTCTTTAAAGTAGTTGGCGTTCTCCCACAGCCGGTCGACCAGCTCGGTCGAGCCTTCCAGGATATCCAGCCCCGCTAGGCAGGCCGCCGCATCCGCCGCGGTGACGGCGGACGAGAACAGGAAGGGCCGCCCGCGCTGGCGCAGCCATTCCACCACAATCGCGCGCCCCGCCACCACCCCGCCGACCACGCCAAATGCCTTGGACAGGGTGCCAATCTCCACGTCCACTTTCCCGTGCAGGTGGAAGTGATCGACGATACCCCGTCCGCCTTTGCCCATCACCCCTTCGCCGTGCGCATCATCAACCATCAGCATAACGTCATGCGCGCTGGAAACCTCGTAGATTTTGTCCAGCGGGGCGATGTCGCCATCCATGCTGAACACGCCGTCGGTGATGACCAGGGCGCGCCGGTAGCTGCCTTTATTTTCACGGATCACCCGGTCCAGGTCGAGAGGATTGTTGTGCGCGTAGCGCGCAATGCGCGCGCCAGACAGCCGGCTGCCGTCGATAATGCTGGCATGGTTCAGCTCATCGGAGAAAATCACATCTTCTTTTCCCACCAGCGCCGGGATGGTAGCCAGGTTGGCGGTAAAGCCAGACTGGAAAGTAATGGCGGCTTCAACGCCTTTAAATGCCGCCATGCGGCGCTCCAGCTCCAGGTGCAGGTCCAGGGTTCCGGCAATGCTGCGCACTGCCGCTGGTCCCACCCCATAGCGCTCCACGGCGGCCCTCGCTGCTTCCAGCAGGTGCGGGTGGTTGGCCAGCCCCAAATAATTATTCGAGCAGAAGTTCAGCACGCGCTTACCATCCACCATCAACCAGGCGCCCTGCGGCGACCCGATGGTGCGGATGCGGTTATACAACCCACCTTCCTTCAAGGTATCGATTTCTTGTTGAATCCAATCCAGTCGTGTGGTCATATGGTTCCTCCCGAGTCATTATACATCTGAGCTACTTAAATGTAAGCGCCTTCCGTAGCCAGAGTCGCAGCCGCCAGGGGATCCAGGCATACAGCAGGCGACGGGCGGCAAAGCGCAGCCGCAGCCAGGAAAATCCGCCCCCTGTCTCGCGCTGGTACACGCGCAGCATATCCGGGTAGCAGCGGTCGTCGTTGACCACGCTCTTTCCTTCATTGTGCAGGCGGAAATCCGCCCACAGCCTGGGCACATATCGAACCTCGGACACTTTCGCCAGCCGCACCCACAGGTCATAATCGAAAGCGAAAAACAGCGAGAGGTCCAGCGGCCCCACCTGCTTCCACAGGTCCGCCCGCCAGAATGTGGTGGCCTGGGGAATGTGTACCGATCCGCGCAGCATGCTCCGGTAATCCGTTTGCTTAGACGGGAACCGCCCGATCACCTGCCCGGTATCGTCGGTTAAGTTTGCGTCTGCGTATACCATCCCTACCTCCGGGTGCTTTTTCAAGAAGTCCACCGCTTCAGAAACCGCCCCAGGGTGATAAACGTCATCTGAATTAAGCCAGGCCAGAATTTCCCCGCTGGCATGCGAAAAACCCTTATTCAAAGCATCCGCGTGCCCTTTGTCTTTTTCAGACACCCACCAGGCCAGGTGGCTCTCGTATTTGCGGATAATCTCAACGCTGTTGTCTTTTGATGCACCATCGACAATGATGTACTCGATATTCGGATAATCCTGAGCCAGAACAGACTGGATCGTGGCTTCCAGGTACTGCGCCTGGTTATAAGAAGGGGTAACAATAGACACTTTCGGTAAATCGGAAAGGGGGGGCATACATCTCACTCTTTTTCAATAGAATTTTCCGGGGCAATTTTTACCCCGGCAGTCCTTGCGTCAGCAGGTTTTGCGGTATGAATTTTCGCGTCCGCCAGGTAGCCAATTTCCGCCAGGCTGCTCAAAACCTGTTCTTCCATCCCCGGGCGGATCATCACCACCGTATCATTCAGCGCCTCACCCAGGCAGCGCGCGGCGCGCGTCTTGCGCAGCGCCGCCAGAATCTCCGGCGCCGTAACCCGCAGCAGCACCGCTGGCTCGATCAGTGACTGCGTGCCGGAGTTTTCCCACCGCTCCAGCGCCTGGATCAGCGTTGGGGGCAGGGGGCCTTCGCAGTGCCGGCGTAGCAAGCTGACCAGTTGCGACGCGCGCAGGCCCTGGCTCTTGGCGCGCTCCAAGGCTGCTGGCGTAACCCGGTAGTGATACGTCACCTGCGCGCCGTGCCCTTTCTCCCCATCCCATTGGCAGAAGCGGGCCACCTGGTAGCGCACCGGGCGAGGGGTCAGCGGGGCTAATGTCAGCCGTCCGTCGCTGGTCACTTTGATGGGCGCGTTCTCCTTGGGCAGGCCTTCCGGCGCGTTGCCGTGCCACAGCGCCCCAGCCCACCGCGAAAGGCGCAGCGCGCTGAACGTATGAGGATGATGCGGCCTCGTCCCTGAGGGCGCCGCCCCGAAAGGCGCCGCCTCGTGAGGCGCCTCTTCCGAACCGGCCAGGTCAAGCAAGCCCAGCCAGTGCATCGGCCCGCTGATGATAAACCGGACCAATGCCCCATCCACCAGGTCCCAACTGCTAAAGCCCCGCAGGTAGCTGCCTTCTAGGTTCTCCGCGCTTCCGCTCATTTTTTCCCCGCCGGGGCCTTCCTGGCGGATGAACCAGGAGTCATAATCCCCCGCCGGGCGCTGGAAATCGGGATGCTGCTCCCGGACCGCCGCGACGAACGCTGGCAGGCTCCACCAGCGGTTTTCAGGAATCTGGCTGACCATTTCTAAAATGGCCTGGCGGCTGTGCAGTGAGTCATTGGTCCAATCGCCTTCGAATTTCAGGCCGGGCAGCAGGCGCAGCTCGTTGAATTCGGTACCTTCCATCCAACCCTGCGCCATTTGAGCCAGCGCTTTACCCCGCGGCGCTTCAAGGAATTCTCGCGTGCGCTCAGGGTGGGGAACATCATCGCCATCCAGCAGGTGCATGGCGCGCAGCAGCCGCTTCATCACTTTAGCCGGTATCCCGCCCAGGGGTAAAGCAGCCAGCGCCTCGTCATCCATTTTCACCCGCAGCGCAGCCAGGAAGGTGCAGGCATCGTCGAGGATGCGGTCATTCGCCAGGATGGGGTGCGCCGATTCGTTCGGTGTTGCAGGCCGGCCCAGGGGCGGGCGCCCGGCGGTTCGCAGGGTGGGCAGCAGCGGCAGCAGGTCTTCTGGGATGTAAGCGTACTCCTGCGGCTCATCGGCAGGAGGCATGCTGAGGAACGCCCGCCCAACCAGCCCGCGGTACCACAGCACTTCCACTGCCGACGCCGGTTTTAAGTCAGGCCGCTCGCGGTCGCGTTTGGCCATTCCCATCCGCCGCAGCTCGCCGAACGCGCGCACAAATGCGGCCCACAGCATCCGCCCCTCATTCTGTAAAAGCGCCTGAAGCACCTGCTTCGCGTCTTCCGGGAGCGCTTCAATGACCTCTGCGAAGTCCGCGTTTTCCAGCACGCCTGCTGTCAGGATGGGCAGGGCTGTAACCGTATCTGGGGCATTGAGCTCAATCCCCCACGCACCCGCCACGATTTTCAAAAAGCCAAGATCATGGCCTTGTAATGTGTGTTCCAGGTCTGGCATGGTACACACATTTTATCGTAAATCGCCAAAAATCACCCTGTTCCTGTAAACCTCTGTATTTGTAAGGTACGTGTAATTGACGCTACTCCGGCTTGCAAGTATAATTTTTAGAAGCTCCTCGGTATTGGTTGCCCATATTCTCTTAGTTGAGGCCCTATTTATGGCGCTTAAAGGAAATCTGCGCGATTTTACCATCACACAACTGCTCAACCTGATCAATCTTGCCCGGAAAACGGGAACTTTAGTGATTGAAGGCCCTTCTGACATGGCACGGGTGGCATTTCGGGATGGTAAGCTCTCCTATGCACAGTATGGGCAAGAGGATACTGCCCTGGCCTCCATCCTGCATCGCAGCAATAAGATCTCGCAGAGCCAGTATCGCATCCTCAAAGACCGCACCGCGCAAATGACGGATAAAGAACTCGGCCTGCTGTTGATCAACGCCGGATATTTGAGCCAGGAAGATATCCTGGTCAGCATGCAGCACTACTTTGTTGAGGTGGTGCGCCGGCTGTTCACCTGGGTGGAAGGTTTCTTCCGCTTTGAGCAGGATATGCCATTCCCTGGCGATGGCAAGATCACGGTAAAAGTCGACCTCGAAAACCTGATCATTGAAGGTTCGCGCCAGTTGCGAGAGTGGGAGCAGCTCCAGGAAGAAATCCCCAGCCTGGAAATGGCGCTCAAATTTACGGAGCGCCCGGGCACCGACTTGAAGAACATCAACCTGAGCATCGAAGAGTGGCGGGTCGTTTCATACGTAAACCCCAAGAATACGATGAACCAGATTGCGCGCACGGTCAAAATGAACGATCTTGAAATCCGCCGGGTCGTTTACAGCTTGCTGCAGGCAGGTCTGGTTGAGATCATCCGGCCTGGGGGGCTTCCGGCGAAGACGCCCACCCAGTCCTTCCCAACACAAAATAAAGATGAACAAAAATCGCTGGTCAATCGCCTGATCAGCCGGATCCGTTCCATATAATTCCCTCATTCTAAGGAAGCGATCTTATGCAAACGGTCAAAATGGTGGTTACAGGACCATTCAACTCGGGAAAGACGGAGTTCATCCAGTCGGTTAGTGAAATCAATGTAGTATCTACCGAACGGAAGATTTCGTCAGAAGCCGAGCGGGTGAAAGAAACAACCACGGTGGCCATGGACTTTGGCCGGATTACGGTTGACCAGGATCTGGTGCTCTACCTGTTTGGAACCCCCGGGCAAAAGCGTTTTGACTTCATGTGGGAGATTCTCTCCGAAGGCATGCTGGGGTTCATCGTCATGGTAGACAGCACCCGCCCCGAAACCTTCCGGGAGGCGCGCAGCATCCTGGAAACGTTCCGGGCTTATGCCCCAACGCCTTATGTGGTGGCAGCCAATAAGCAAGACCTGCCGGATGCCTGGGATATTGAAGATATTCGCCTGGCCCTGCGCCTGGGCCCCAAGGTGAAACTGCTGCCCTGCGTGGCGACCAAGAAAGATACGGTAAAAAGTGTTTTATTGGAACTGTTGTACAGTATTCTAGCGGAAATGGAGGCGGGCTAAACTAAAAAGAGCCCGGAACCCTGCGGCTGTGTCTTCGATCACGACGGATCAAGGCATTTTACATTATGAGGTATATGGTCGAGGGCGCCCCGTCATCCTGCTGCATGGATGGCTGGGCTCCTGGGGGTTATGGCAAGAAACCATGACCTTCCTCGGCCAGTATTACCGCACGTATGCGCTAGATTTTTGGGGCTTTGGCGAATCAGGCAATCGCAAACGGAATACTTATTACGTCCAGGATTTTATCAGCTTGGTGGACCAGTTCATGGATAAGCTGGGCATTATCCGCGCCCCGCTGGTCGGGCACAGCATGGGGGGCACGGTAAGCCTGTCGGTGGCCATGCAGTACCCGGAACGGGTATCCAAAGTAACGGTTATTGGCTCGCCCATTGTTGGCTCATCGCTGGCGCTGCCGTTAATTTTTGCTGGATACCGTCCCATCGCCTGGTCACTGTTTCACCTGTTTGGCGCCTTCCGCACCGTTATGCGCATAGCTTCGCCTTTTATCTGCCGCGATCCCCGTTTCCCACAAATGATGGACAGCGACCTGACCAAACTAACGCTCGAATCCTTCCTGGTCAGCATTGCGTCCTTGCGCCGTACAGATCTGCGCCCAAGTCTTCATAAGATCACGGTCCCCGTCATGGGCATGTATGGCGACCGGGATATTATCGTCCACCCCCGCCAGTGGCAGCCGCTTCAGCAGGGCATTCCCTCTGCGCGGATCGAACGGTTTAAGAACGCTGGCCACTTTATTATGATGGACGAGCCCTCCGATTGCATGCACAAATTAAAAGATTTTCTGGATTCGAATTAGATCCCCGCTAATGGTAAAAATAGTTGTGAATACAGCATCAAACCTTACTTCTCAAATTCTGCTCGATGGCGCTCAAGAGATCCTGGGAAACGAAATGGTGCAGAAAGTGATGGAGCGCCTCAGCTATGCTGGTTCTTCCTATAACGACGGCGGGCAGCCACAGCGGCCTCTGCCGAGTGTAAACCCGTTTATGCGTGTGCTGGAAGAAATCTATGGACAGCCCGCAAGCCAGGGCTTGGCCCTGCGCATTGGCCGGGCTGCTTTTAAGTACGGGTTAAAACAGTATGGCGACCAGGCAGGCTTCCGCTCTATGCAGTACCGCCTGCTTCCAGCGCCGCGCCGCCTGGAGAGCGGGCTGCACAGCCTGGCACAAATGATCGCCAGTGAAAACAACAGCGCCATTTCTGTCACCGATGAAGGTGCATTTTGGCAGTGGCGCATGGCACGCGAGGCCGTCGTGCAAGACTGCTTCCTGATTGCCGGCTTTTTGCAGGAATTTTCTGCCTGGGCCGGGGGTGGGCGCTTCTACCGGGTGGTAGAAACCGAGTGCCAGGCATGTGGCGGGTCGGCCTGTACCTACCGTATTGAGAAAAGGCCGCTCGATTGAGGTGTCATGTTCAAAATCATCTTACAGTCGCGGAAAAAGATCGTCCCATTCAATGAGCCAGCGCGCGATTTGCGTGTCTTGAATAAACCGCTGTGGCTGGCCCAGCGCGACGTTCTGGCAAAGTACACCGATCGCGAGTTAGAGCTGCCGCCAGGTGCCCCGTTTCCACAGGTGCGTGAACCTTGCCTGGTGTACCGCGATAACCTGTATTTTGATGAAGGGTACATGGCTGCGTTTATCGAGAGCGCCTTGGCTGCCAACCGGCCCGTGCGGGCAGCCTTTTCCATTAACGATCCAGCCTTCCGCGAGCACATCCTGCCGCTTTCAACATCTTATACCCCGGCAGGGGATGTGTACCTGGCCGATCTCTGGTACTACCCAAACGGCCCCGAGTCCGACTGCGAGCCGCTGGTGATCGATCTCCAGGCGAAGGAGGTCGGGTATTACCATGTGCCGTTGTATATGGCCGCTTCACAGGGCGACCTGGTGTACCAGGTCCCCCTTCGCTCGCTGATTGCCATTGATTCGTGGGTGCATATCCTCATCAATGACACCGTCTTCGGCCTGTTTGGCCGTGGAGCACGCTTCGAGAAACGCCTGGATCAGGATCTGGCCTTCAAGCTGGGGGTGCTTGGCTCCGCCTTGTACGAAGGCAAACAGCTTCTGGAATGCTCCGCGGTGGTAAAAATTGGACGCAACTGCGTCATTGATCCCTCCGCCATCATCCATGGCCCAACCTCCATCGGCGATAATGTCACCATCAACGCCAATGCCGTCATCGAGAACTGCATCATTGGCGATAACGTCAACATCTCGCAGGGCTGCCATCTGATGCTTTCCGTAGTAGGCGATGGCACCTTCTTGCCGTTCCGGGCGTCTTTGTTTATGACCTCCATCATGGAGAACAGCCTGGTGGCCCAGAACACCTGCCTGCAAATGTGCGTTGTTGGCCGCAATACCTTCATCGGCGCGGGTTCCACCTGGACGGATTTCAACCTGCTTACCTCGCCGATCAAAGCGCGTGACGGCAACGGCGTCCTGCGCAATTCGAACCGCCCCATTCTGGGCGGCTGTGTTGGGCACAACTGCCGAATCGGTGCAGGCATGATCATTTATCCTGCCCGTACCATCGAGTCAGACGTGGTTTTGTTTGCTTCTAAAGAACGCCGGGTAATCGATCGCGATGTCACGTATGAGGAGAGTGATCATCTCAAACTGCCGGTTGCTCATCTGCACCCGCGTTCATACCCTCGGGAAGGTGAAAAAGTAGTCGAGTCTTGGTAAAAAATAGCTAAAACTTTGGTTGGGGATAGTTGTCAGATAGGTAACTTTAGCATAAGATTAAGGAAGCAGCAAATCTCAGTCAATCGGGAATACGCTTGCTCTTTATCAAAATTTCATCCATTGTGTTGTCTGTTCTCAGCATTGTGTAGTTGTGAACGTGTTACAGGGAGGCTGTAATGGGTAAAGCCCGCCTTTTGATCGTAGAAGATGATTTTGACATCTCAAACATGCTCCGTATCTATTTCGCCGGGCAGGGGTACGACGTAGACGTAGCCTTGCGCGGCTCGGAGGCGCTTGAAAAGACGCGTCACGTGATGCCGCACCTGATCATTCTGGATATTATGCTTCCAGATATCGACGGGTACGAGGTATGCCGGAATCTGCGCCTCAGCACCCGCACCAGCCACATTCCGGTGATTTTCCTGACGCAGCGGGATGAGCGCAGCGACCGCCTGCGCGGGCTGGAACAGGGCGCGGATAACTACATCACCAAGCCGTTTGACATTGAAGAACTAAAGCTCTACGTGCAAAACGCCATTGCCCGGTCTGAGCGCGAAAGCCTGACCGACCCGCAAACGGGCCTGCCTGCCGGGCGCCTGATCGAAGATGAACTGCGCAAGATGATCCGCCAGCGCAAGGGTTGGGCGTTCATGGATGTGCGCATCAATAACTTCGAGCCCTTCAAAGACGTTTATGGTTTTATTGCCGCGAACGATGTGCTGCGCTTCACAGCAATGATGATTGGCGAAGTAATGGATGAGTTGGGAACCGCGAACGACTTTATTGGTCACGCAGGAGGTGATAACTTTATTGTCATATCCACCGAAGATGCCGCGTCCGCCATCCGCCAGCGTTTAAAGAGCCGCTTCAAAGAAGAAGTCCTCTCACACTACAACTTCATGGATCGCCAGCAGGGATACATTCTGGCCCCCGATGAAACGGGCAAGGTTCAACAAACGCAGTTGATGACCATGGCGCTGGGCATGGTTTCCCCTTCAACCCACGTGTTCTCCGATATCCGCGAGATCACCGAGCTGGCCGCCGAAGAACGCCGGCAGGATGCCAGCGCTGCCGCCAGCAAATAGGTGATGCGGGCGATCACCGGGAGGTTTGGCGAATGAATGGCTGCCAGCGCGCACTGCCAACACCCGGAACCGTTGCGCAAGCGAATAACCAAAACGATTACGAATGCCTCTAATTAACGAATTTGGTACCGCTGCACTATTCATAGCAATCGGGTTGTTCCTGTTCTTACTGGTCTTCCTGATGCTGAGAATGGTGCCGCGCCTGCGCTCAAGAGGCCGGCATACCATGCCGTTGGGTGGTAGTGCCCTGGTACCAGATCATAACGACGCCGTCATGATGGTTGAAGCAGGCGGTCGCCTCACCTCCATCAACGCGCGCGCCCGCCAGATTTTCCGCTTGCAAGAAGGCGAACTGCCCAACCTGGAGCGCCTGGCTCGCAAAGTCAGGCCCAGCGAGGCGCTGATCCGTCTGTGCGCCGCCGAAGGGCAGACCCGCTTTGTGCTGGATGGACGCCTGATCGAAGGCACATCCTACCTGGTAACCACCGACAGCCAGACCACATCGGTAATTTCACTGCGCTACCCCGTGATTGCCAGCGGGCTGACCGGCGAGCAGGGCAACATGAGCGCGCAAACGCTCCAGACCTTTACCCAGCTCACGCAGGAAATGGCTTCCAGCCTCGACCTCGACAAAACCCTGCAAGCCGTTCTTGAAAATGTCGAAAAGTTGATGCCCGCGGACTTCATGGAAATTACGGTCTGGGATGCCGAAGGTGAAGTTTTTGTCCCCTATCGTTTTGTTGGCCTGCCGGGTGTTGACCGGAAGCTGGAACTGGCCAATGAGCGCTACCGCGCGGACCAGGGGTTAACCGGCTACCTGTACAAAGAACGCAAGCCGGTGCTGGTCGCCGATATTGAGTCAAGCCCGGAGCTGAAGCGAGAGTTCGTTAGTTCTTCTGCTCCCATGCGCTCGTTCATTGGCATTCCCCTCATGGTTGGTAATGAGGTAATCGGCACCCTCGAGCTGGGGTCCATGGCATCCGGCGCATTTCGGCAGGAAGACCTGGACCTCGTTCGCTTGCTTTCCGGTCAGGCAGCGATCGCTGTTCATAACGCAAAACTTTACCAGATGGAACAGCAGCGCACCGCCGAGCTGTCTGGCCTGGCGCAGTTGGCCCAGGCGTTTAGCTCGGTCCGCGACCCTGGCGGCCTCTTTACTCGCCTGGTCGACAGCATTGCCCCGCTGGTAGATGTAGATATTATCGGCTTCCTTGTCTATAGCGAAAACCACCGGCTGTTAGAAGCTCGCGCGCCATTTCATGGCGTTCCCGATCAATTTGTTGAGCTTTACCGGACGCAGATCCAGGTTGGCTCAGCCGCCGAGAAGATGCTGCTCGAACAGGATGTGCTGATCACCGAGAACGCCTCGACGGACGAAAAATGGTCGCAGTTGGGTATGGAACACCTGGCCCAGGCAGCCAGCCTGCGCGAAACGGTGCTGGTTCCTCTCTCCACCGGCGGGCACATGCTCGGTTACTTGCAGGCTTCCAATCATCGCAGCGGTCCTACGCCCTTTACCCAGGCCGAGCTGCACCTGTTGATGATTGTCGCCAACCAGACGGCCTCCATCATCGAGAATGCCACCCTCGTGCAGCAGTCGCGCCAGCGCGCCCAGCGCGCGGAAGCGCTGCGGCGCATTTCCAGCCTGGCAGGTTCTTCGGCCAGCCTGGATGAAATTCTGCGCTTCTCCATTCAAGAACTGGCTCGCCTGCTGCAAGCCGATGTGGGCGCCATTTTCCTGATGGATCAGGACCACAGTGCGTTAAAGCTTCACCGCGATTCGGTTTTTGGCGCAATGCCAGAGCTTCCCGAACGCCTTATCCACATGACCGTGGACGATCCGCAGTTCCATTTCACGGTAACTGGAAGCAAGCATATTCAAACCCTGGGCACCATTTCCCAGACTAGCAAGGCAATTGTTCCTTTCTACCAGTCCATCTACAGCCACTGGGGATTGGAATCGCTCATTGCGGTTCCCCTGGTGGTGCTGAATGAAGGGGTCGGTGAAATGTGGTTTGGCAGCCTTGCGCAGGACTTTTTCGAGCAGGGCGATGCCCAGATGGTGGCGACGGCTGCCGGCCAGTTGGCCGCGGTTACCGAACAGTCTTTCCTGCGCGGGCAAACGGATGAAAGCCTGCGCCGCAGGGTAGACCAGCTTACCGCGATTACCCGCATTAGCCGTGAGTTGAGCACCTCCCTGGACCTCAACTATCTGTTGAACCTGGTGTACGATGAGGCGCTGCGCACCACCCGGGCAGACTGCGGCACGATCATTATGTTTGATCTGGAAAGCCAGTCAGTAATACCCACCGCGCGTTTCTTTGTGGGCGACATGCCCGGCGGCGAATTGACCCCGCTTGAGCAGGCCGTGGTGAAAACCGATGCACCTCTGAATATCCCGGATTTGAGCCATTCCGAATACCAGGCGCCGCATCCGGGTGTCCAATCCATCCTGGTGGTTCCGATCTCGCACCAGCGCAGTACCGCTGGCCTGATATGCCTGCATGGAAAGACGGCAGGCCAGTTTGATGAAACTACGGTCGAAATTTTGCAGTCGCTGGCTGTCCAGGCGGCGGTGGCGTTGAACAATGCCCTTGCCTACGAACAGCAAACGCACCACGGCGCCCTGCTGAAACGCGAGCTGGAAACCCTTTCGCGCCTGATCCAGGTTTCGCGGGTGCTCAAACCCAATCAATCGCTGCAGAATTCCCTCTCGGCAATTGCCTCAGCCATTCAGTCAGCGACCCCGTTCCAGGCTGTGGTAATCAGCATCTGCAGCCCGGAGACCCGCGTGCTGAACCGTGTGGTAGGGGTGGGCCTCTCGCAGGATCAGTGGAACGAGCTGCAGTCGCGCACGCAGCCGTGGGACAGCGTGGAGCAGTTACTCCTGGCGGATTACAAAGTAGGCGATGTATTTTATATACCGACCAACAAAACGCCGGTTATTCCCTCGGATATACACAAGGTCAGCATTCTGCCATCCATGGAAATCCAATCGGAAATTGCATGGCACCGCGAAGATATGCTGCTGATCCCTCTCTATGATTCGAACCTCATCCCACTGGGGCTGATCAGCGTGGATGCCCCGGCGGATAACCGCCGCCCGGACAGGCCAACCTTTGAAGCCTTGGAAGTGTTTGCGGCGCAGGCCAGCATTATCGTTGAAAGCCATCATCGCTCGGGCCGCCTGGAACACGAGGTGGAAGAGCTGACGCAAGAAAAGGCCCGCCTGGAGCAGAGCGCCGTACAGGCGCAGAATAACCTGCCCGTCATGCTGCATAAAGAATTGGAACAGGCCATCGGTTTGCGCGGCCTGAGCCAACGCATCGACCGCATTCGCGCCAGCCTGGAAATTGCGGCCCTGGCCAACCGCCAGGAGAGCGAAGGCGCAGTGCTGCACACCCTGGCCAGCGAAATGCTCACCCGCTTTGCCATGCAGGTAGCCCTCGTCGCGGAGCGAACCCCGTCCGGCGTCCGGTTGATAGAAGTGGTGGGCAATCCCCCGCCAGGCGCCAACCCGGAGGCCCTGTTTGGCCAGCGCAACCCGCTGCGCCAGATGCTGCAGCACTACAATTCCTCGCAAGATAAAGCCAAATCGCCGACGCCAGATAGCAACATGGTGCTCATTGCCAACCTGGATAACACCTCCGAATGGCAGAACAACACCCTGCTGAATGTATTTGAGGCCCGCAGCGCCATCGGGCTGCCGCTGGACATGGGCAATGATCGTTTCGCGGGCGTGCTTGCCATTGGTCAGCGGGCGCTCCCGGCCTTTCTGGAAGAAGACCGGCGCGTATTTCTCCAGCTTACCTACCAGGTGAGCGTTGGCCTGAAGAACCTGCAGCTGCTCAATGAAACCCGCCGCCGCCTGCAGGAAGTGAACCTGCTGCTCGACTTCAGCAGCAAGCTGGGCAGCCTTCAACCTGGAGACATTCTGACCACGCTGGTTCAAAATGTCAACCAGGTTCTGCCCCATGCGCACGCTGGCTGGGTGGGCATGTGGGAGGAGAAAGATCTGTCCATCGTACCGCAGGCCGCTGTTGGGTACGCTTCATACCCGGACATTCTCGGCATCCGCTATGGTTTGCAGACCAAGACCGGCGAAATCTCCGATACGCGCGAGGTGCTGCCCCTGCGGGTATTCCGCACCGGTAAAGCTGAACGGGTGACTGAGGTCGACTTCGCGAAACAGTACCATCTCTCCTCGGATGACCTGATGCGCTACCGCAAGGCCACCAGTGGGCGCCTGCCCATTT
This sequence comes from uncultured Anaerolineaceae bacterium, assembly GCA_964437595.1. Taxonomy (GTDB): domain Bacteria; phylum Chloroflexota; class Anaerolineae; order Anaerolineales; family Anaerolineaceae; genus DSYU01. Next base: position 11,559 of record CAYTHO010000048.1, on the reverse strand, counting down.
CCGTCATGCTGGTTCCCCTGCGCATGGGAGACAGCGTACTTGGCGTAATGTTCCTGGAAAATTACGATACCCCGGGCGCATTTACCGAGGAGGATGAAGCGTTGGCCTCATCCTTTACCCGCCAGTCGGCCATGGCGCTGGAAAACGCCCGCCTCTACCAGGCTTCCGAGCAGCGCACGATCCAGCTTCAGGCCCTCACCAAGGTAGCGGGAACCATCACCTCCAGCCTCCAGCGCGATGAGCTCATCTCCTCGCTGCTGGACCAGATGCGCATCATCCTGCCCTACGATACCGCCACGCTCTGGCTGCGTAAGGGCGAAAACCTGACCGTCTCGGCCACCAATGGCTTTGCCGACAAAGAAGCCCGGCTCAACCTGACCGTGGCAGTAGAAGACAGCGACCTGTTCAAGACCATGATCCAGACCAGCGAGCCAATCACGGTTGGTGACCTGCGCAACGACCCCCGCTTCCCCTTGCTGGTCGAGCCGATTTACCTGTCCTGGTTGGGCATCCCGCTGATCTACAAATCCGAGGTGACCGGCCTGATCGCTCTCGAGAAGCGCGAAACCGATTTTTACGGGCCGGATTATATCCAGGCTGCCACAGCGTTTGCCAGCCAGGCGGCTGTCTCCCTGGAGAACGCGCGGCTGTACGAGGAAAGCACCAACCGCGCCACCGAGCTGGACGAACGCTCCCAGCGCATGGCGCTGCTCAATCGCCTGTCGAGCGAGCTGGTTGCCTCGCTGGACATTGACTACATCTTCCAGCTCACTGGGCAGCAGCTGCGCGGCGCGTTGAATGCCAGCGGCGTGGCGGCAGTCATGATCGATTCGCGGAAGAAATACATTCTGCAGGTTGAAGTGCCCGTGCGCGACGATACCCTTCCATTAACCCTCCCAGACCTGCCGCTGTTTGACCGGCTGCAGGACTCGCAGGGAATTTACCAGACCAGCGCGGCCTCTAAGGACGCGGAAGCCAAACCGTTGTGGGAAGCCTTCCTCAAAGACCGCGATGCGCGCTCGCTTTTGGTGGTTCCGCTGGTAGCCGGTTCAGCGATGCAGGGCTGGTTCCTCGTATATGGCAGCGAACAGCACCGCTATTCGGCCTCTGAAATCGAGCTGGCCCGTACCATGTGCAACCAGGCAGCCATCGCCATCCAGAATGCGCGCTTATTTGCTGAAACACGCCGCCTGACCGAAGACCTGGAACGCCGCGTGGAAGAGCGCACCCGCGAGCTGCGCCGCGAGCATCAGAACTCGCAGACCCTCCTCCACATCATCACTGAGCTTTCGACCAGCCTCGATATGGGCCTGGTTTTGAACCGCACCCTGAGCGTGCTGAATGACTCTGTTGGCTGCGAGGAAAGCCTCATCATCCTCTCGCAGGGCAACGCCACCCAATACCGGGCGGGCATCCCCCTGGCGCGCATGGCAGATGGCTCAACCTCCGTTGAGCGCCAGATCGCCCGCTGGGTGATCCGCTCGCGGCAGCCCGTCCTCGTGGCGCGCGTGCAGGATGATACCCGTTGGGATATGGCGCCGCAGGCCACCCTCACCTACCAATCGGTGATGGCTGTGCCGCTGGTAATGGGTGAAGATGTCTTAGGCGTGCTGCTGCTGTTCCACCGCCAAGCCGGCTACTTCAGCCAGGATCAAATCGGCCTGATGGAAGCCACGGCTCGCCAGATTGGTATTGCGCTGAACAATGCCGAATTGTTCAACCTGATCCGCGACCAGTCGGAACACTTGGGCAGTATGCTGCGCGAGCAGCAGATCGAAGCCAGCCGGTCGCGCGCCATCCTGGAAGCCGTAGCGGATGGCGTAGTGGTCACCGACTCGCAGAGCCGGGTGACGCTCTTCAACGTTTCCGCCGAGCGCATTCTGAACCTGAAATCATCGCAGGTGTTGTCCAAGTCCCTCGACCACTTCTCGGGGTTGTTTGGCAAAACAGCCAGCGAGTGGATGGGCACCATCCGTAGCTGGTCGCAGGACCCTTCCGCGTACCAAAATGTCGGCACATTTGCTGAGCAGCTCGACCTGGACAACGGGCGTATCGTTGCCGTTCACCTCGCACCGGTTTTCTGGCGGCAGGATTTTCTCGGTACAGTGTCCATCTTCCGTGATATCACCCACGAAGTCCAGGTGGACCGGCTAAAATCGGAATTTGTGGCAAACGTCAGCCACGAGCTGCGCACCCCCATGACCTCTATCAAGGGCTATGTGGAAATTATGCTGATGGGCGCCGCCGGTATGCTGAGCGACCAGCAGAAACATTTCCTTCAGATCGTAAAATCCAACACAGAGCGCTTGAGCGTGCTGGTCAACGATCTGCTCGACATTTCGCGCATCGAAGCCGGGCGCGTCTCGCTCAACCTGGTGGCGCTCGATATCCGCGAGATTGCCGAAGACGTTATTTCCGACATCCAGCGCCGCTCTCGCGAAGAGAATAAACCCATGACCTTCCTGCTCGAACCCCAGCCTGGCCTGCCGTTCGCGCAGGGCGATATGGAAAGAGTGCGCCAGGTGATGGGCAACCTGGTCAGCAATGGCTATAACTACACGCCCGAAAACGGTACTGTATCGGTTTCTATAAAGGAAGTGGATAAAGAGATCCAAATTGATGTGAAAGATACCGGGGTCGGTATCGATGATGAGGCGAAAAAGCGCATCTTCGAACGGTTCTACCGCGGCGAAGATCCGCTGGTCCTGGCGACTGCGGGCACAGGCCTGGGTCTGGCCATCGCCAAGACGCTGGTAGAGATGCACCACGGGCGCATCTGGTATGAAAGTAGTGGCGTGCGGGGGGAGGGCAGTACATTCTCCTTTACGCTGCCGGTATATGAAAGTGAGAAATGAGGCAATGGTATGGCGAAGATTTTAATTGCAGAAGATGAGCGTGATATTCGGGATTTGGTATCCTTTACGCTTCGCTTTGCCGGCCACGACGTAGTTGCGGTTGGTAACGGTGAGGAGGCTGTAGAGGCTGCCCGGCAGGTCATGCCAGATCTGATCTTAATGGATGTGCGTATGCCGCGCATGACCGGCTACGAGGCCTGCGAAAAGATGAAAGCGGACCCGGAACTGGACAAAATTCCGGTGGTCTTCCTGTCTGCCAAAGGCCAGGAATCGGAAATCAAAACGGGCTTGGAGGCAGGCGCGGCAGAATATCTGCTGAAACCGTTTGCCCCCGCCGAGTTGACGGAGCGTGTTGGGGAGCTGCTGGTAAAGTACGGTAAGTAAGGATACGCAGCGCGCTTTAGCGCGCAACACACAGGACTGTCGAACCTATGAGCGTTGTTCTGATCGATAACCAGGTTGTGCATTACGAAGTTCTTGGGCGCGGGCGTCCGCTCATCTTTCTGCATGGGTGGGTAGGCTCCTGGCGTTATTGGATTCCAGTAATGCAGGCTGCTTCGGTTTCCTTCCGCGCTTACGCCCTAGACCTGTGGGGGTTTGGAGATACGGCCAAGTTCCCCGCCAATTACTCGCTCAACAAGCAGGTGCAGTTGATCGATGGCTTTATGTACGAAATGGGCATTGCCAGGGTAGCCCTGGTAGGCCATGGCCTGGGCGCCGTGGTAGCCATGCTGTACGCCCTGCGCAACCCGGAAGTGGTTGATCGGGTGATGGCAGTCAGTTACCCGCTGGATGAAAACAGCGTCAATGCTCGCCTGCGTACCTCCACGCCTGTCGAACTGGCCGACTGGCTATTGGGCCGCTCGCCGCTGACCGAGCCGGTGTTGGTGGAGGCGCCCAAAGCCGATCCGCAGGCAATCGCGGCTTCCCTGGTTGGCCTATCCGTCACGGAGATCAAAGATGCCAACTCGCGGCTGGCTACCTCCTGCCTGATGGTCAACGGTCAGAACGACCTGGCAGTGACTCCGCCGGACCTGGATACCCTGGTCTCGCTGCCTGAAGGCACCCATGTCATCAACTTCGATCAATCCGGGCACTTCCCCATGCTGGACGAAGGCAGCAAGTTCAACCGCCTGCTGGTCGATTTTCTCGCCTTAGCCTCCGGAGAAAGCCCTCGCCAGCTCCAGTTGAAAGAGGAGTGGAAGCGTAGAGTGCGGTAATTCTCTCAAACGAACGCAAAGGAGCGGCTGCCCGCTCCTTTTTTGTTGTTCAGCCCCTTTCCCTCTGCGTGCGGACCCTGCCCTGCCGGTAAGCGCGCATCAGCGCATCGACGCAGATGGGATCATAATGCGTGCCGGCGTTCTTTTGAAGATAATCAAATACGCTTTCCACCGGCAGGCCTTCCCGGTAAGGGCGGTCGGACGTCATAGCGTCAAAAACATCCGCCACGGCTACAATGCGGCTGATCAGTGAAATTTCCTCGCCATGCAGGCCGTCTGGGTAGCCGCTGCCATCCAGCCGCTCGTGATGCCCCACCATTGCCGGTATCTCATCGCGCATCAACTGCACTTTGCTCATGATTTTCTTGCCAATCGTGGTGTGCAGGCGCATGCGTTTCACCTCCACAGGGCTCAGCTTGCTGCGCTTGCGCAGGATTCGATCCGGAATGCCAATCTTGCCCACATCGTGGAACAGGCTGCCCAGCCGCACCTGGTAAATCTCCTCGCCGCTCAGCATCAGCTCGCGCGCAATTTCGACCGAGTATTCGCTGACCCGCTGCGAGTGCCCCTTGGTATAGGGGTCTTTGGCGTCGATCGCCGCCACAATCGCCTGGATCACGTCCAGGAATAATTTGTTGGCATCTTTATAGAGCTGCGCCACCACCAGGATCGTTGCCGCGCCTTTTGCCAGGATTTGCAGTAACTCGGCGTCTTCTTCCAGGAAAGGCCCGTCGATCTTGTTAATCGCCTCCAACCCGCCAATGATGCGTTCCAGGGAGGTGCCTCGTTCTTGCCCAAGGTCAATAGACCGGGTGCGCAGCGGAACCGCCAGGATAGAGCGCGTGGTAAAACCACTGCTCTGGTCGGCCTGTTCGTAATGGCGCTGGTCATTCTGTGCATCTTGCACCAGTTCGATTTTCCCGCTCTGAATCACCGAGCCAATAATGCCTTGCCCGGCTGGAACGCGCAGTTGTTCGATATCAATTTGGTCCGCGTCCTGGCTGGCAATTTGCAGTACGGCATCCCCGCTGGCCTCATCAACGATAAATAATGAAACAGCCTCTACATGCATAAATTTTTGGGCCTGTTGAATGAACATGCGCAGCACCTGGTTGGGGTCCAGGCTGGCGCTGAGCTGGCCGAGGATATCATTCAACTGGCGCAGCCGCTCCTCCCGCTGAGCGCTGGCGGTGACTTGCGCCGCCTTATCCAGTTCCGTAATCATGCGCCGCGCCACCAGCATTGCCAGTGGGGGTGGAGGGCAAGCCGCATTGACCAGCACGAATCCGCCCGCGCTGTTTTCCGGCGCGGGCGTGGGCAAAATGAGCAGGTTGTGAATACCTTGCGGTAAGGAAAGTTCCGCCAGTTCTCTCGCTCCCCCTTCCAGCCACCGCGCGGAGTCGCCCTGGAACCATGCCTGCTGAATAATCTTGGAACGGCATGGTTCCCATTCCGCATCTTTAACCCCCGCCGGGCTTCCCACCCAGGCTGCTTGCAGGCCCGGCTGGTACAGCAGCGCCGCCTGCGCCTGGCAGATCTCCTGCAGCAGTTCCAGCGTCTGGCGCGTTAATACCTGCCAATCGGAGTTTCTGGCGATCTGGTTGGCCCTTTCCAGGTACTGCGAAAGTGACGGTAGATCATCCATGCAATTATGTTTTTATTATATTGACATCCCCCGCACTTTCCAATATACTCAGGCTAACAGTTTTGACGGGGAGCCTGGTAGCCCAGGCTGAGAGGAGAACTGCAGTTCTCGACCCGAATAACCTGATCCGGGTAATGCCGGCGGAGGGAGAATAGGAATCGGATGCGTGTTTCTCAACCCTCCCTGGCAGGAGGGTTTTTTGATGCACAATGGGCAGTCGGTGGGCGCCGCGGCGCCCAATAACAGGCGGGCGTTGATCTTCGCTAACGGCGAGCAGATTGACCTGGAAGCCGTGCGCGCGTTGATCCAGCCGGACGATTACCTCATTGCCGCCGATGGCGGCCTGCGCCACCTGCGCAGCCTGGGGCTTGAACCCCACTTACTGATCGGCGACCTGGACTCGGTCGAGCCGGATGGGCTTGCCCGCCTCAAAGAACAGGGCATCCGCGTGGTGCAGTACCCGGTTCACAAGGATGAAACCGACCTTGAACTGGCGCTGGAAACGGCCCTGCAGGAAGGATATGCCCATATCCTCATCCTGGGCGCCTTGGGTGGCCGCCTGGATATGACCCTTGCAAATATCTTTTTACTGGGCCTGCCCGGCTTGTCTGACCGCGACGTCCGCCTGGATGATGGCATTGAAGAAGTATTCCTGGTCAGGCCGTCTTCGACTCCGCTCCAGGCCCGCGGCGGCATCCAGGGCCAGCCTGGCGACCGGGTCTCCCTGCTCCCCCTGGGCGGGCCTGCGCATGGGGTTCGCACCAGCGGCCTGGTTTACCCGCTGCGCGGTGAAACGCTCTACCCGGAGCGCACGCGCGGCATCAGCAACGAAATGGTCGGCGCATCTGCCGGGGTCACCCTGGAAGTCGGGCAGTTAATCTGCATCCATACTCGCCGCTCTTCTGGATGACCGCTCAAATTCTTTCACCATTCCAGATTCTACCCAACCCATTATCTGTATAAAGGAGAAAAACATGAAATCCCTATCTTATCGGTCACTGCTGCTGCTCGTTGCACTGGCCCTGCTGGCCGGGTGCGCGAGCCCATCCGCAACGCAGACTGCCGCGGCTCCCGCCGTGTCTTCGGCTGCCGCTTCAACACCACAGCCCGCCGGGCCGGTCACCCTGAACGTGATGACCCACGATTCCTTCACCGCCAGCGAGGCCGTCATCCGCAAGTTTGAAGAAGATAATCAGATCAAGTTGAACTTCATCAAGTCTGGCGATACAGGTTCGGCGCTCAACCGCGCCATCCTATCCAAAGCCGCGCCCCTGGCCGATGTTTTCTTTGGCGTCGACAATACCTTCCTGTCCCGCGCGCTGGAAGAGGATATCTATGAACCGTACGCTTCCCCCCTGCTCGTTGATATCCCGGGCGCCCTCAAACTGGACCCCTCCAACCGCGCCCTGCCGGTCGATTACGGCGATGTGTGCCTCAATTATGATAAGGCCTACTTCGCCGAAAAGAACCTGGCCGTTCCCCAATCCCTGGAAGACCTGGCAAAACCCGAATACAAAGGCCTGCTGGTGGTGGAAAACCCGGCGACGTCTTCCCCCGGCCTGGCCTTTTTGCTGGCGACCATCGCCCATTTCGGCGAGGAGGGTTATCTCCAGTACTGGCAGGATCTGCGCGCCAATGATGTAACCGTTGTCGATGGCTGGGAAACCGCCTATTACACCAATTTCAGCGGGTCATCGGGCCAGGGGCCGCAGCCGCTGGTGGTCTCTTATAACGCCAGCCCGGTGGCCGAAGTAGTCTTCGCCCAGACCCCGCCCGCCGAAGCGCCCACCGGGTCCATCACCGCCGCCGGTACCTGCTTCCGCCAGGTGGAGTTCGTCGGCATCCTCAAAGGCACGCAGCAGCGCGCCGCCGCCGAAAAGTTTGTTGACTTTATGCTGAGCGTTCCATTCCAGGAAGACCTGCCCCTGCAGATGTTTGTCTACCCGGCCAATCAGAAAGCGCAGCTCCCCGAGCCGTTCCAGAAGTTTGCCACTATTCCGGAACAACCAGCCGCCCTCGATTCTGCGCTGATCGCTAAAAACCGCGCGGCCTGGGTCCAGGCCTGGACGGAAGCCGTGATAAGATAGCAGGATGGATAGACGCGATCACACAGCCTCCGCGCCCGGGGCGCCACCCCCGGGCGCGCGCCGGCGGGCAGGCGTCACGCCGCTCCTGTTGTGGGCGCTGCCGCTGGTCTTTCTGGCGGTATTCTTCTTCCTGCCCCTGGGCGCCATCTTCCGCCTGGCCGGAGAGGCCGCCCTGCGCCAGGGGGTGTCGAGCGGTCTGTTTCAACAGGTGATGCGCCCGCTCGGGTTCACCATTTACCAGGCCCTGCTCTCCACCCTGCTGACCCTCGTCGTCGGCCTGCCCGCCGCCTATGTTTTTGCGCGTTTTACCTTTCCGGGCAAGAGCCTGCTGCGCGTGCTGACCACTCTGCCGTTCATCCTGCCGACTGTGGTGGTCGCGGCCAGCTACAACGCTCTGCTTGGTCCGCGCGGCTGGCTGAATATCCTGTTGATGGAATCTTTTAGCCTGGAACAGCCACCCATCCGCCTGTTGAATTCCCTGGCGGCCATCTTGCTGGCGCATGTTTTTTACAATACCACGGTGATCATCCGCGTGGTCGGCACCGCCTGGGAGCAGCTCGATCCGCGCCTGGAGAGCGCCGCGCGCGTGCTGGGGGCCTCTGTAGGACGGGCCTTTTGGGAAGTGACACTGCCTCTGCTGCGCCCGGCCCTGCTGGCGGCGCTTCTGCTGGTATTCATGTTCGACTTTACCAGTTTTGGCGTGATCCTGCTGTTGGGCGGGCCGCGCTTTGCCACGATTGAGGTTGAAATCTATATCCAGGCGTTGAATATGCTCAACCTGCCAGTAGCAGGTCTGCTCTCGGCTGTCCAGCTCTTTTTTACCTTCTTGCTGGCGGTGGCCTATTCTCGCCTCAACAGCCAGCAGAACATCCCCCTGGCGCCTCGCGTCCACGGCGAGGGGATGCGCCGCGCTGGCGCCTGGCGGGAGCGGCTGGCTATTGGGGCGGTGGTCGCGCTGATGCTGGTGTTGTTTGTCACCCCATTGGCGGCCCTGGCCGCCCGTTCGGTCTCGCGCCTTGAGCCCGAGCGGGGCGAGCGGGCTGGCTTTTCTCCCGGCATCACCCTCGACTACTATCAAGAATTGTTCATCAACCGCCGCGGATCGCTGTTTTACGTTCCGCCCGTAGCGGCGGCGCGCAACTCGCTCATCTATGCTGGCGTGACGGTAATCATCTCGCTGGTGCTCGGCTTTCTATCCGCCGTCTCGCTCTCCCGGCGCTGGCCGCTCAACCGGCTGATCGACCCGCTGCTGATGCTGCCGTTGGGCGCGTCTGCGGTGACCCTGGGGCTGGGCTTCATCATCACCTTCAACCGCCCCCCGCTGGATGTGCGTACCTTCCCCTGGCTCATCCCCATCGCCCACAGCCTGGTGGCGCTGCCGTTTGTGGTGCGCACGCTCCAGCCCGCGCTGACCTCTATTCCCGTATCACTGCGTCAGGCCGCGGCGGTCCTGGGTGCGTCGCCCTGGCGCGTCTGGCAAGAAGTCGATTTGCCCATTGTCGCGCGGGCCGCGCTGGTCAGCGCCATTTTTTCTTTCACCATCTCGCTGGGCGAGTTTGGCGCCACATCCTTCCTCGCCAGGCCGGAATATCCCACCCTGCCGGTAGCCATCTTCCGCTTTTTATCTCAACCCGGCGCGCTGAATTACGGTCAGGCGCTGGCAATGGCGACCATTCTCATGCTGGTCTGCGCGCTCAGCATCCTGGTCTTGGAGCACATTCACCTGCCGGGCGGCGAGGGGTTTAAGCTGTAATCACGGTCCCGTGTAGACAACGCGGTACTTTTTGCTCTGCTTGTGGTAGCATAGACACCGAGGAGGGAACCCGTATGCTGGAAGTGCGCGATATTTGGAAAAGCTACGAAGGCGCGCCGCTGCTGTGCGGCGTTTCCTTTCGTGTAGATGTAGGGGAAACGATTTGCCTGCTGGGGGCATCGGGCAGCGGCAAGAGCACCCTCCTGCGCATCATCGCTGGCCTGGAACAGCCCGAGCGCGGCGAAGTGTTATGGGATGGGCGCAGCCTGTCCGGCGTTCCCGTCCACCGGCGGTATTTTGGCCTGATGTTCCAGGATTACGCCCTGTTTCCCCACCGCACCGTCGCTGAAAATGTGGCCTTTGGCCTGCGCATGCAGGGCCAGCCGCCCAATGAAATCGCCGCGCGGGTCGCCGAGGCGCTTGCGAAGGTCAATATGGCCGCGTTTGCCCACCGCCGCGTGACCGATCTCTCCGGCGGCGAGCAGCAGCGCATCGCCCTGGCGCGCGCGCTGGCGCCCCGCCCGCGCTTGCTCATGCTGGACGAGCCGTTAGGGGCCCTGGACCGGGCGCTCAAAGAACAGGTGGAAGAAGAACTGCGCCACATCCTGCACGTCACCGATATGCCCGCCATTTACGTCACCCATGATCAGGAAGAGGCCTTTGCCATCGCCGACCGGTTGATTTTATTAAACCATGGCCAGGTCGTGCAGAGCGGCGCCCCGGCAGAAGTGTACCAGCGCCCCGTTTCGCCGTGGGTTGCCCGCTTTCTGGGCCTGAGCAACCTGCTCCCCGGGCGGGTGAGCAGCCTGTCTCCGCTGCGGGCGGAAACCGCCGAGGGCATTTTCCAGGGCGTTTGGGCGGCGGAGGGGCAGCCCCAGCTAGGGCAGGCTGTTACCCTGCTGCTGCGCCCCAATGGCGTACGCGTAGAGCCGCAGCCCGCGGGCGCCAGCCGCCTGAGCGGAGTCGTTGAAGACAGCGTTTTTCGCGCGGACGGCTTCCGCGTTAACCTGCGCGGGCGCGCAGGCCAGCCTTTCTCATTTTACACTGGCCAGGCTTTCCGCCCGGGTGAGGAAGTAACCCTTGTCCTGGCTGAAGAAGCGGTGCAGTTCTTGCAGGAGGAAGCATGAGCGATGCGGTGCAGGTGGTAAAATTGGACCCGCGGCAGCGTGAAGTCTGGCGCTACCCGGGCACACTCCTCCGGCATTCTGGCAGTTCAGTGCTGCTGGAAGCCCATTTCAACCGCGATGATATGCTTTTTCACGGCATGTCCCTGGGCCGCGGCGATCGGTTCGTCGAGCTGTACTATTCCGACCGCTGGTACAACATCGATGAACTGCACGACCGCGCCGATGACCACCTGAAAGGCTGGTACTGCAACGTAACCTGCCCGGCGGAATTCGTCGATGGGCAGGTGCGTTACGTTGACCTGGCTCTCGATCTGCTGGTGTTCCCGGATGGCCGCCAGGTGGTACTGGACGAAGATGAATTTTTGGCCCTTGACCTGGATGAAAGCATCCGCGCGCAAGCGCGAGCCGCCCTGGCAGAGCTGCAGCGCATTTTCACCCCGCCGGTCACGCTGCGCCTTGACGAAAAGAAATGAAAGTGATGATGTCTGGCGCAGCACGCCAGACATCATCACTTGAGTGAACTATGCCAGCAGATGGTAAAGCTGCGGCAGAGTCTGGCTGAGATCAAAAATGTAATCGCCGTTCTCGTACAGGTAATAAATCGCATAGCCGCCGATCAGGCAGCAGCAGCACAGCAAAACGACCACTACGGCCACAATGATCCAGATATTGCGGTTGCTCTTGGGCGCCTGGGCGTTGGTCACCGGAGGCGGGTTATAGGTCGGCGGAGGAGGGGTGAATGCGGGTGGGGGTGGGGGCTCCACGGGCTGCTGAACGGGCGGAATGTCGTATACCTGCCCGCCGCCGGATAAAATCGTTGGTTCGGTTTGGGGCGGCTGGGGCGCGTGAGGCTGCGGGGGCGGCGGAGGCGC
>CAYTHO010000047.1:0-44357 GCA_964437595.1 uncultured Anaerolineaceae bacterium | reverse complement strand
ATTGCTGCGCAGCAATTTTCGTCCGCTCTTTCCTTATGATCGTAGGAAATACCTTTACTCCAGCGGCAGCCCCACCGCGACCCAACTATCTTCCACGCGCACCGGGTACCACGGCGTATCGACCACCGCCGGAAGCGTCAGCGCCTTGCCGTTGCGGATGTCGAACCGCGCCCCGTGGCGCGGGCAAACGATGGTGGTTCCGTCCAGCTCGCCATCCCCCAGCGGGCCGTCATCGTGCGTGCACACATCGCCAATGGCGTAATACTTGCCATCTACATTGAAAACCGCAATCGGCTGCCCATCAATCTCAATCAAAATCCGCTCGCCCGGCTTCACCTCAGCGGCTTCGACAACCTGCACAAATTCATATTTGGAAGTATCGATATCGTTTGTCATGTTTTCACAAAACCGATCAGGGCGGCCTTCTTTTTCCTACCTGATCTCCGATCCCCAATCACTGTTCACTAATTGACTGCCGTCTATTCCATCAACTCGTCGCCAGCTTCGCCAGCGCCCAGGCCATATACCCCACCCTTCAGCACTTTCAATGACAGCAGCGCGCACTTCAGCCGCACTGGCCCCAGGTCGATGCCCAGCAGATCGAGCACATCCTGCTTGGAAAGCTCCTTCACTTCCTCGATCGACTTCCCAATGACCGACTCCAGCAGCAGGTCCGTCGAAGCCTGCGAAATAGCGCAGCCGTGTCCGCTGAAAGCCGCTTCTGTCACCTTGCCCTGCGCATCCACACGCAGGTCGATGCGGATGTGGTCGCCGCACAGCGGGTTTTCGTCTTCGAAGCTGATGTCATGCGGGTTTAACTCACCCCGGTACTGGGGAGATTTATACCGTTCGATAATGATTTCGCGATAAAGATCGTCCATAGTTATGCAAACATTTTCTGCACTTTGTGCAAACTAGCAACGAGGAGGTCCACCTCAGCGGTGGTGTTGTACAGGTAAAAACTGGCCCGCGTGGTAGCTGGGAGATTCAGCTTCTGGTGCAGCGGCATAGCGCAGTGATGCCCCGCGCGCACCGCGATCCCATCCCGATCCAGCAGCGCCGCCACATCGTGCGGGTGGATGCCTTCCATGGTAAAAGACATTACCCCACCCTTATGTTCCACCGCGGGTCCGTAGATCTTCAGCCCAGGCACTTCAAGCAGCCGCTCGGCGGCATGCGCGGTGATCTGTCGTTCGTGCGCGGCAATCACATCCATGCCCACCCCGCTCAAGTAATCCACCGCCGCGCCGAAGCCAACCGCCTCCGCCACTGCAGGGGTTCCAGCCTCAAACTTGTGCGGCAGATCGTTGGCCTGGAAGCCGCTGAACGTCACCTTTTTGATCATATCGCCGCCGCCCATAAACGGCGGCATCGCATCCAGCAGCGCCTGCTTCCCATACAGCGCACCAACCCCTGTCGGTCCAAGCATCTTATGCGCCGAAAAAGCCAGGAAATCCACGTCCAGTTCCTGAACATTTACTGCAAAATGCGGCACCGACTGCGCGCCGTCGATCAGCGTCATCGCACCAGCTTCATGCGCCAGGCGGATAATTTCCTTGGCCGGGGTAATCGTGCCCAGCACGTTGGACATCTGGGTAAATGCCACCAGCTTTGGCCCTTGCCCGAGCAGCACCCGGTAGGCTTCCATATCAAACAGGAAGTCCGCGCTAATGGGGATATATTTGACTACAATGCCTCGTTCCGCTGCCAGCATCTGCCAGGGCACGATGTTGGAATGGTGCTCCATTTCCGTCAGCAGCACCAGATCGCCAGGGTTTAGGAACTTGCGTCCCCAACTGTACATTACCAGGTTAATGGCTTCGCTGGCGTTGCGGGTATAAATAATCTCTTCCGGCGCGCTGGCCCCTACGAACGCGGCAATACGCTGGCGGGCGCTCTCATACAGCGCGGTAGCTTCTTCCGCCAGGGTGTGCACACCGCGGTGAATATTGGCATTCGACGTGCGGTAGTAATGAACCATCGCTTCGATTACCGCATCGGGCTTTTGCGCGGTAGCGGTTGAATCAAGATACACCAGCGGCACCCCAGGGCGCACTTCGCGCCGTGTAATGGGAAAATCGCTGCGAACCTTTGTAAAATCCGTTGCTGTTTGAAGGATTTGTGCCATAGGATAATTTTTTCAGAAATAAATCGGTTGAGGAAACCCCAACCGATGAAACCTGCCCGTTTTAGTAATCGTCGTGCGGCACGCTCGACCGGCTGGTCTTTCGCTCCGGAAAGCGGATGTGCGGCGAATTAACCGGATACCACAGGATATGATCAGGGACCATCCAACCGTCCGTCAAGAACACATTCGATCGAAACTGAACGGCTACCATCTTCGCATCCACTTGAACGACGATCCCTTTCAACCAGCCGCGCACGCGCTGCCCGGCTTTGTCGTGGTCGCAGTAAACCTCAACCATGTCACCGACCTGAAACGAGTAGTCGGGATCGGGTGCTTTCATGTACGAATACTGAGCCATTCTTGCCTTCTTTCCTGGGCGGAGCCAGTCAAACGGTTATGTGCCTAACCGGTTAATTATACCACAAGCCTCCTGCCCTCAACGTTTACTCTTCAGCGAAGGCAATCATTTTGTCTTCGATCGCCTGCTGGAAGCGCCCGCGCACGCCCTCAAACGGGATGCGCTGCATAATCGGGTCGAAAAAGCCCTCTACAATCAGTCGCTCAGCCTCCTTCTCCGGAATGCCGCGCGCGAGCAGGTAAAATACCTGGTCCGGGTCAATCTTGCCTACGGTGGCCCCATGCGTGCAGCGCACATCGTCCGCCAGAATTTCCAGCCCAGGGATCGAGTCAGCGCGCGCCTTGCGGCTCAGCACCAGGTTGCGGTTGGCCTGGTAGCCATCCGTCTTCTGCGCGCCAGGAGCCACGTAAATCATCCCCTGCCAGACGGAGCGGCTCTCATGCAGCAGCGCGCCTTTGAACAGCAGGTCGCTGGTCGTGTTCGGCGCCAGGTGATTCTGCTGGGTATCATGGTCCAGGTGCTGGTCGTGATCGGTAAAGTAAAAGCCCGACATCTTCCCTGTGCTTCCCTGCCCCACCAGGTTGATTTCAGAGAAGTTCTTGGTCAGGTGGCTGCCAATTGCGCCAAAGGTCCATTCCAGGCTGCCATCGCGGTCCACCTCGGCCCGTTCATGGGTGATATTCCACACGCCCTCACCCCACGACTGCAGCTCCACAAAGCGCAGGTTCGCGCCGGGGCCTACGTGCAGTTCAACAATCCCGGCGTGCAGTGTCGGATCCTTTTCACTGGGCGAGGCCGACTCATGTACATACGTTGCCGATGCGCCCTCTTCCAGCCACACCAGGATATGCGAGATGTGCGCCAGGTTCGGTCCTGGTCCCCACAGCAGGCTGTGCAGCGGTTGTTCCAGCGTCACTCCGCGCGGCACATACAATACCACACCGTTTTGCGCCAGCGCGCCCGCCATCGCCGCGAACTTTCCATCACTCGGTTGAACCACCTTGCCGATCAGCCGGTCAAGCAACTCGGGGTGTTCCCGTTCCGCTGTGCGCAAGTCGGTAAAGACCACGCCCTTGCTGGTCAGTTCCGGTGATACATGCGCCTTAACGCCGCCCGCCAGCAGCACCACCTGCCCGCCATGTTCATCTCCCACCAGCGGCTCCAGCAGGGAACCAGGGGCTTCCGGCAGGTCAAGATATGCATCCGGCGCAGGCAGCCGGAACGCATCGGCGTGCAGGCCTTTCAGGTCCGTGCGCCGCCAGGCTTCCTCTTTAACTTCCGGGATAGGTGTGGCCTGGAAGATTTTCCAGGCCTTTTCGCGGTAACTGCGCAAATCCTCACTCAGGCCGTTGGAGCGAACCTGGTCCTCGGTAAAAGTAAAATCGCGCGGTGCGGCAGGAGTTTCAACGCGCCTGGCGCGGTTAATGACAACTCGGGGTGTTTCTCTCATGCTCATTGCTGGCTCCGTTTACCCAATCGAGCCTTCCATCTGGAGCTGGATCAGGCGGTTCATCTCAACAGCGTATTCCATCGGCAGTTCTTTCACCAGCGGCTCAATAAAGCCCGACACAACCATCGTGGTAGCCTCTTCCTCAGTCAACCCGCGGCTCATCAGGTAGAAGAGTTGTTCCTCGCCCACCCGCGAAACCGTCGCCTCGTGACCAATGGTCACATCTTCCTCATCGATTTCAATATATGGGTACGTATCTGACCGCGACTGCGGGTCCAGCAGCAGCGCATCGCAAACCACATTCGAGCGCACATCTTCGGCGCCCTTGTAAACCTTGAGCAGCCCGCGGTACGAGGACCGCCCACCGCCCTTGCTGATCGACTTAGAAGTAATTTTGCTGCTAGTGTGCGGCGCAAAGTGGACTACCTTGCCGCCCGCATCCTGGTGCTGGCCCGGCCCGGCGAAAGCCATCGAAAGGATCTCACCACGCGCGCCTGGTCCAACCAGGTAGCAGGATGGATATTTCATCGTTGTTTTCGAGCCCAGGTTGGCGTCCACCCATTCCATGGTGGCATCTTCATGAACAATGGCGCGCTGCGTGACCAGGTTGTACACGTTGTTCGACCAGTTCTGGATGGTGGTATAGCGCATTCGCGCGCCTTTCTTGACCACAATCTCGATCACGCCGCTGTGGAAAGAATCCGTTGTATACTGCGGTGCCGTGCACCCTTCCACGTAATGGGCCTGCGCGCCCTCATCCAGGATGATCAAAGAACGCTCGAACTGGCCAATGTTTGCTACGTTCAGGCGGAAATACGCCTGCATAGGCAGGTCCACCTTAACCCCTTTAGGAACGTATACAAACGACCCGCCCGACCACACCGCGCTGTTCAATGCAGCAAACTTGTTATCTTCGATTGGGATTACTGTGCCGAAGTACTCCTTGAAGATATCAGGGTGCTGGCGCAAACCCTCTTCGATGCTCAAGAAAATCACGCCCTGTTTCTGCAGGTGTTCCTGGATGCTGTGGTACACCATTTCCGACTCATACTGTGCGCCTACCCCAGCCAGAAACTTCTGTTCCGCTTCAGGGATGCCCAGGCGGTCGAAAGTATTCTTGATGCCAGAAGGCACGTCTTCCCACGATTTACTCTCGCCTGAGGTTGGCTTGACGTAAAAGAAAATTTCGTCAAAATTCAACCCTGAAAGATCCGCGCCCCACATAGGCATAGGCCGCTTCTCAAAATGTTCCAGCGCCTTCAAGCGGAATTCGAGCATCCATTCCGGCTCGCCTTTCATCCGCGAAATCTGCTCAACCACTTCGCGGTCAAGGCCCTTCCGTGACTTAAAAACGTACGTTTCAGGGTCGCTGAAACCGTAACGGTATTCGCCAATGTCTTTCAAAAGTTCAGTTTCGCTTTTGCCACCCATAAATATCTCCTCTTGATGCTCAGACATTGATGTCTTCTGCATGCTGCTTCGGGCTGTAGGATGTCTCGTCTTGCAAACATCCGGTCAACCCACAGGCGGGCGCCCCGCCGCCGGCATATTTTTCATGCCACCAGCATGTTATTCATGCCGCCGGCATATTTTTCATGCCGCAGCTTCCTCATACTTCTCCCGCACCCAATCATACCCATGCTCTTCCAGGTGCAGCGCCAGGTCGGCGCCGCCCGACTCAACAACCCGCCCGCCCAGCATTACATGGACGAAATCAGGCTTGATGTAGTTCAGAATGCGCTGGTAATGCGTGATCACCAGCACGCCCAACCCAGGGCCGCGCAGCGCATTCACACCTTCCGATACGATCCGCAGCGCGTCAATGTCAAGTCCTGAGTCGGTCTCATCCAGGATGGCAATTTCGGGCCGGAGCATGGCCATTTGCAGGATCTCCGCGCGTTTCTTTTCCCCGCCCGAGAAGCCCTCGTTCAGGTAGCGCCCCGCAAAAGCCGTATCCATCTTCAAAAGCTCCATCTGTTCCTTCATTTTCTTGCGAAATTCAGGAATGGGGATACCCTTGTCATTGGCGTTTTCAGCTCTGCGGCGCGCATTGATTGCCGTGCGCAGAAAGTTGGCAACGGTTACTCCTGGAATTGAGACCGGGTACTGGAACGCCAGGAATACACCCAGGCGAGAGCGTTCATCTGGCTCAAGATCCAGCAGGTTCGTCCCCTTGAAAAGGACTTCCCCATCGGTGATCTCATAAGAGGGGTGGCCCATCAATGCATAAGCAAGCGTCGATTTCCCCGTCCCGTTAGGGCCCATGATGGCGTGAACTTCCCCTTGCCCCACGGTCAAATCGACACCCTTCAATATTTCCTTGCCTTCAATGCTCACATGAAGATTGCGAATCACCAGCTCCGACATGGATGCAGAACTCCTTGTAGAAATCTATCTTTCAGTTTATCATCACGGCACGGTCCAACAAATAGGTCAATAAATATCCAATTTGCCATGTATGTCCTGACCGGCTGCCGACATTATAGCATAACGACCAGGATAGGTCAATATTTATTATATATATCTTATAAATTAAATCCATTGACAATTTCCATCTTCTCACGTATCCTTCCCCTACTTTGAAATCCTGGAGCCTTGTACATGAATAAACCTGTGCCCCCCGCTGCACCGCTGCCCGTCACAACGTCTCAGCCAAAAGAGAAAATCCTCTTTGAGATCCAGCCCCTGGTAATGCCAACGATACTGAACTTCGAAAACCTGGTGCTGATCGGCTATACCATACTCGTCATGATTGCAGTTATTTTCTTTCGTCTTGGTCTGGGTGAGTTCATTCTGGTCGCCCTCATTTTCCTGGTCATCGCCATTCCCAGTTTTCGCTCCATCTTCCGCGCTGGCTCCACCAGTTATGTGCTCACCAACCAGCGCCTGGTCATTTTCTCGGTTGGCTTCGGTCCCAAAGAGCGATCAATCCCGCTGGATCAAATTAAGGATGTTAAGACACGCTCCTCCGGTCTGCAGCGCTTCACCGGCGCTGGAGACGTGATTGTTTATCTCCGCACCTTAGGCAAACCAGTTCGCCTGCTCGGTATCGCCAATTGCAAACGCATTGCGGAACAAATTCAACAGGCGGTCAAAAAAGCCCAGGTCAAAGCCTGATTTTTTATCATGAATCGAATATTTAACATAAATATCTAAAATATTGACATACTTAAAGTCCTTATGATATACTACCAATTAGATCATATTAATAACTGGATCAAATCGGAGTATTGCAAAACGCTAGTGGTGAAATGAAAAGTACCCGCGAACGAATTCTACAAACCCTATTGAACCATCCGCATTCAACGATCAGCGATCTGGCAAATGCGGTTGGTATTAATGAAATCTCGGTTCGCCATCACCTGACCAGTTTACAGGCAGAAGGCCTGGTGGCCGCCGAAGAAGAACGCCATGGTGTAGGCCGCCCGCGCTTGATCTATGCATTAACCGAAAAAGGCCTGGAGCGTTTCCCCACCCGCTACCTGCGCCTCACCAACCGCCTGTTAGACCAGATGAAAGAAGCCATGCCTCCAGCGGCAATCAATAAGCTCTTTACATCTATGGCTGCCGATATCGCCTCAGATTACGCCCACCAGGTGAAATCAATGTCGATTGAAGGAAAACTAGACCTCATTAAAAGCCTGCTGGCTCAAGAGGGTTTTTCCGTTGAATGGGAACGCCAGGGCAACGAATTCCTCATCCATGAAATCACCTGCCCGTACTATCACGTTGGGCAGGCACACCCCGAAGTTTGTGCAGTCGACCAAACTCTAATTTCAGAAGTGCTCTCAATCCCCGCTCAAAAAATCCACTGCGTCCTGCACGGCGACGCCCACTGCACCTACGTAATCCCCGATCTGGATAACCCGGAGCATTCAAAATGACTGAAGAAAACAAAAACCGCCCCCAGTGGCTGATCGACAGCACCCACCCGGAGCTGGTTGAGCCGGTAACTGAAGCCTTTCGTGAAGTGGTAGACCCAGAAATTGGCCTGAACATCATGCAGCTGGGACTCATCCGCGATGTTCAAATTGATGATGGTAGCGCCTTAGTCCGAATGATGCTCACCACCCCTTTTTGCCCCTACGGCCCAGCCATGCTGGAAATGACCCGGCAGAAAGCAGAAGCAGCTTTGAACGTACCTACCCGCATGGATCTGGATATGGGCATGTGGGATTTTTCGATGATGGAAGAAGGACTGGGCGACGACTGGGGACTGTATTAAGAAATTTCAGGCATTGCAAGGGTCATGCAGGGCACTCGAGCCCACGCATGACCCTTATTTTTTATGGATATTTAAAGAGGCTCATCAGGCGCATCGCTAAGCCCATATCGCCTTTCATCTGAACCTTGCCCATCATATAGGCCTGAATAGGGTTTAGTTTTCCGCCAATAACATCAAAAATATCCTGCGTGTCGGCTGCCAGGGTCAGGTTCGGATCAGACGCAGTACCCGGCTCCACCGATAGTTTCTGGTTCTGAATCGTCGCGACCCAATTGCCGCCCTGGTCACCGCTGATATTAAACTGCACTCTGGCATAAATTCCAGCAGCCTGCTCCGCTTGAAATGCTTCGACTGCCCGCTGCATCAACGTCTGTAAGTTGTACTCTACCACCATATCCTCCAATGTTTATATTGCCCCAATCATAACAGGTTTTGAACCCCTATCCCCGCTTTCCCTTATCGCACAGGGGGTAATCCCTTTTATATCGCAGATGCTCTTTGCATTGCTCCTCACCATAAACCGAGATATACTAAACTTCAATCTACCATAGAGAGTTTCCATTGATCCGAACCGCTCTATTTCCCGCCAAGATGCCGCCCCGGCTGGACCCTCCATCCGAAGACCTGACAGCAGCCCTAAAAAACCCAGAGGACATGGTGTGGGTAAGCCTGGAAAACCCTGATGATGCCGAAATGGCTGTTCTCAGTGATGTTTTCCAGTTCCATCCTCTGGCGATTGAAGACTGCCAGAATGTTGGCTATCAGCCGCCCAAAGTGGATGATTTTGGCAGCTACATATTCCTCATCGTTCACGCCATTCACCCGGATCACGATCTCACCGAATTGGAAACGCACGAGTTGAACGTTTTTCTGGGCGAGAACTACCTGGTCACCGTTTACAAAGGCGACACACTACACCCCATCGACATGGTGTTCCGCAAAATCAACCGCGACTATCGCCTGACGGAAAACGGATCAGACTTCCTCTGCCATGCCGTACTGGACGCGCTGGTTGACGACTATATGCCCGTCATCGACCAGATGGATGACGAAATCGAGTGGCTGGAAGACCAGGTATTGGAGAAGCCTTCCCCCAGCACTATGCAGCGCATTATCATCCTTAAGCACAGTATTATGAGCCTTAGGCGCATTATCTCTCCCATGCGCGAGGTTATTAACCGCCTCAGCCGCGACGAATTCCCTATGATTGATCGCCAGAGCCGCATCTACTTCCGCGATATCTACGATCACCTGGTGCGTATCCAGGACCTCTCCGATACCATTCGCGATATTGTAAGCGGCACAATGGACATTTACTTAAACGCCACCTCGCTCAAATTGAACGAGGTCATGAAGGCCCTTACCATTGTCTCCACCATTTTCCTGCCGCTTTCCTTCCTGGCAGGGGTATATGGCATGAATTTCATCGTTAACTATCCCGATTGGAATTGGAAATACAGCATCTTCTTCTTCTGGGGATTATGCCTGGCCGTAGCGCTCGGAATGCTGTACTGGTTCAAGCGAAGAGGCTGGTTCTGAGTAATTTGCCGAAGGTGTTTTTACAAACCATACCCTTCGACCGGCGGTTTACTAGGTATAATAAGCGCAATTCCACATTACCATTGAGGACGATTCATGGCACATATCATCACAGATAGTACCGCCGACCTGGGGTCGGATCTGGCGGCACAATATCAGTTGCGCGTTATCCCCTTATATGTTTATGTCAATAATCAAATGCACCGGGATGGAATCGATATCACCATGCAGGATCTGTTCCGGTCGGTAGAGAAGACGGGCCGCCTGCCCAAAACCTCTGCTCCAACTGTCCCTGACTTTATGGAGTATTTTGACCAACCCGGTGAGTCCATCTACATTGGGGTTTCTAGCCAGTTGTCCGCCACCATGCAGAATGCCCTCATGGCGCAGCAAAGCTGCGCGCCCGGCAAAGTGTATGTAATCGACTCAAAGAATATTTCCTCCGGTATAGGACTGCTGGCGCTGCGAGCTGCCGACCTCCGCGACCAGGGCTTGCCCGCCGCGGAAATCTTTGAGCAGATCAGTAAACTGGCGCCAAAGGTGCGTACTTCCTTCATGATCGAGACTCTTGACTATCTCTACAAGGGCGGGCGCTGTTCCGCGATTCAAAATCTGATGGGCGGCCTGCTGCATATCCGCCCGGTAATCGCGGTTCGCCCAGACGGCACATTGGGCGTCAAAGGCCGCACGCGCGGCACCCGTCAGAAAGGCCTCCAGTTCATGCTGGACGACTTCCGCGACAACCTCGACCAGATCAACCTGGAGCGTGTATTTGTCACCCACACCAGTTGCCCGGAAGATGCCGAGATTCTATGCAGTGAGCTGCTAAAGATTGCGCCCATCCAGCAGGTGCACATTACCACCGCCGGCAGCGTGGTTTCCAGCCACTGCGGGCCGGGCACCATCGGCATTTTATATTTGGTCAATTAAAAACAAGAACCGCGGCGCTGAGATCGTCTGGCAGCGCCGCGGTTCTTTTGATTCTTCCTAATGAATTAAACCTACCTGTTTGCCGACCTTTTCGAAGATCTCAAGCACTCGGTCGAGTTGATCATCTGTGTGCGTTGCCATATAGCTGGTGCGCAGGAGTTGTCGTCCCGGAGCTACGGCAGGCGAAATCACCGGGTTAACGAATACCCCATTCTCGAACAGCAGCCGCCACGTGGCAAAGGTAAGCTGGTCATCGCCGATAACAATGGGCACCACCGGCGTAACCGAAGCGCCAATGTTGAATCCCAGCGCCTTATACCCTTCGCGCATTTTCTTGCCAATATCATTCACCCGCTGGATGCGTTCCGGTTCCTGGCGCATCACATTCAACGCAGCCAGGGCCGCCGCCGTGTTAGAAGGCGGAATGCTGGCGCTGAATATCAACGAGCGGGCAGCATGCTTAATGTAATGGATAACATCTTCGCCGCCGGCGATAAATCCGCCCAGCGAAGCAAACGACTTGCTGAACGTCGACATAATCAGGTCGACCTCGTCCGTCATGCCAAAGTGCGCCGCGGTGCCCCGCCCGCCGCCTAAGACCCCCATGGCATGCGCATCATCCACCATCACCCGCGCGCCGTATTTCTTCGCCAGCGGAATGATTTCCGGCAGTGGGGCCAGGTCGCCTTCCATACTGAACAAGCCATCCACCACCACCAGCTTGCCCGCTTTTTCAGGCAAGCTTTCCAGCACTCGTTCGAAATGCTCCATATCATTGTGCCGGTAGCGCTGGATTTCACCATAGCTCAATCGCGCCCCGTCAACAATGCTGGCATGGTCATCTTTATCCAGAATCACATAATCCCCGCGCCCCACCAGAGAGCTGACCGTGCCCAGGTTCACCTGCATGCCGGTAGAAAAAACCAGCGCAGCCTCTTTGCCAACCCACTGGGCCAGCTCACGCTCAAGCTGCTCGTGCATTTCCAATGTCCCATTCAAGAAACGCGAGCCCGTGCAGCTCGTTCCATACCGCACAACCGCCTGGCAGGCAGCTTCGCGGACCTGGGGATGCGTGGTCAAGCCAAGATAATTGTTTGAGCCGCACATAATCAACCGGTGTCCCTGGTAAACAACTTCCGTCCCCTCATTTTCTGTTAAAGGGATAAAGTACGGGTAATATCCGTCTCGAATCGCGTCTTTTGCCGCTGTGAAATGATTGCATTTCTCAAAAATATCCATGATTACCTCTCTTAACATCCGAATAACGAAAATTTCCTTGTTGCGAAAAACATCAAGGCGCTCGGGTAAAGATCAAAATGAAACCCAGAAATCGCTTGGGATGATTATACTTTACTTTCCCAGGCCATTTCCACCTGCTAAGGTGTGCTATCATTAAGCTGTTTATTTCTGGAAACCTTCTCAAAATGGAGCAATCTTCATGAAGTACTTCGGCGGTATAGAAGCTGGAGGAACAAAGTTTGTTTGCGTGGTCGCTGATGACAACAAAAACATCCTCGCGGAAACACGCTTTCCCACCACCACCCCCGGTGAAACAATAAGCCGGGTGGTTGATTTTTTTCAAGAACAAAACCCGCTGATTCCTGAGCCGCTATCCGCGTTCGGGGTAGCCTGCTTCGGCCCAATCGATCCGCGCCGTTCTTCGCCAACCTTCGGCTATATCACCTCTACGCCGAAGCCTGGTTGGGCGAACACGCCCATAGTACAACCCCTGATAGAAGCCTTCGGTGCGCCTGTGGCGATTGATACCGATGTAAACGCAGCAGCAGTCGGCGAAGGTACCTGGGGCGCCGCCGCTGGCCTGGATGATTTTCTATACCTCACCATTGGCACCGGCATTGGCGGCGGGGGCGTGTTTAATAGCAAACCCCTTCACGGGCTGGTCCATCCAGAAATGGGCCATATCCGCATACCGCACGATTGGAGCCGCGACCCATACGGCGGGTTCTGCCCCTATCACGGCGACTGCTTTGAAGGCCTGGCCGCTGGGCCGGCGTTGAAAGATCGCTGGGGCCAGCCGGGCGATGCCCTCCCCGTCGATCACCCGGCCTGGTCGCTCGAGGCGCATTATATTGCCCTGGCGCTGCAAAATTTAATCTGCACCCTCTCTCCCACCCGCATTATCTTAGGCGGCGGGGTCATGCAGCAAAAACAGCTCTTTCCGATGATCCGTGATGAAGTTGTTAAACTGCTGAACGGGTACGTACAGGCCGCGGCAGTTCTTCAGGGCATCGATGAATACATCGTCCCACCCGGGCTGGGAGCGCGCGCGGGAGTATTAGGCGCGGTGGCCCTGGCTCAACAGGCGTGTTCAGGCGCATAAAATATTCCGGTTCTTTTCTGTGTTCAATAATGGAGAATACTTTGATAGATCATTCCCCTCAAATCACCTATGCCTGCGAACTGGAGCCACAGCCGCTGCAGAACCTTTTCGCAAACCCGGATGTTATCCCCTTCCTCCAGCACACCCGCGCAACCGTCAGTATCGGCATCCTGGATCTGACCCCTGAGCGCGCTGAGGTAGTCCGCCAGCTAAACGAAGCCGGCATCCCCACCACAGCCTGGCTGCTGCTCCCCAAAGATCAAGGTTATTGGTTCAATCTCGATAACTTCCCGCAAGCAGCGGCGCGCTACGAAGCCTTCCAGTCCTGGAGCCGCGCACACCAGCTGCGCTGGGAGCGCATTGGCCTGGACATCGAGCCAGATTACCACGCCATGCAGCTTGCTCGGAACAACCGCCTGGCCGGTCTTAATCGTTTAACCCGTACCGCATTTCAGCGCCAGCGGCTAGCGCGCGGGGTTCGCGCTTACCGGCAGCTTATCAAACAGATCCACGCCGATGGATATGCTGTAGAAACCTACCAGATTCCCCTCATCGTCGATGAGCGCAAAGCGCGCTCCAGCTTCATCCAGCGCCTGGCCGGCCTGGTAGACCTGCCAGAAGCCGACCAGGAAGTGCTGATGCTCTATTCCAGCTATATGCGCCCCTGGGGGCAGGGTATCTTATGGAGTTATGGCTCGCAGGCGCAGGGCATCGGAGTGGGCATCACCGGCGGCGGCATCGATTTAGAAGGCATGCTCGACACGCGCCCGCTCAACTGGGCCGAGCTGCAAACTGACCTGCTGCTGGCCAGCCAGTTCACCCACAACATCTTCGTCTTCAGTCTGGAAGGCTGCGTACAGCAGAACTTCCTCCCCCTGTTGCGCGCTTTCGACTGGACCCAACCTGCGCAAGTTCCCTACTCAGCCGCGCGCCGCACGGAAAACTACCGTTCCATTTTCCAACGCGGCCTGTGGATGACGGCCCGCCCTGCCTGGCTGTTGTTTGCCCTGGCGCTGGGCATCAGCACAGCAGCTTACTTCACCCGCCGCAGGCGATAAAAAAGAGTTGTGTTTGCTTTTGGTTCTGCAAACACAACTCTTTGTGCGCCAATTTATCCTTGTTTCTCTAACTTTTGCACTTTTCCCACCCGCCTGCGGTGCCGCTCCGCGGTGGAAAACTCCGCCTTCAAAAAGGCATCCACCAGCTCTGGCACCAGCGCGGGGCCGATGATGCGCGCGCCAAGGCACATGACGTTCATATTGTCGTGCTCTACGCCTTGATGTGCCGTGTACACCTCGTGGCATAAACCGGCGTAGATGCCTTTCATCTTATTTGCCGCGATGCACGCGCCAATTCCCGACCCACACACCAGGATTCCCCGGTCGGCCTGACCATCAAGAATCGCCCGGCCCACTTTCTCCGCGTAATCGGGGTAATCGACTGGTTCCGTACTGTACGTACCCAGGTCAATCACCTCATGGCCCGCGTCCTGCACCACGCAGATCACTTCATCTTTGAGCGGGAACCCGGCATGGTCTACTGCAACTGCTACTCGCATAACCTCACCTCTACTTCAACAGTTCCAGGGCCATCTCTTCAACGCGAGCAGCGGTAATGCCCAGGCTTTCATAAGCAAGCTTACCCGGAGCGGAAACGCCGTAGCGGTCCAGGCCCAGAACACGGCCCTTCGAACCAACCCAGCGGTGCCAGCCCATCGAGACTCCCGCTTCCACCGCCAGGCGCAGTTCCACATCCGGCAGTAGCACCGAGTCGCGGTAACCTGCATCCTGCTCAGCAAACAGCTCCCAACTGGGCATCGACACCAGCCGCACCGAAATGCCGCTTTCCGCCAGGCGCTTGCCTGCTTCTACAATCAAAGACACTTCCGATCCGCTGGAAATCAAGATAATTTGTGGCTTTTTGTTGCCCAGGTCAGCCAGAACATAGGCGCCCTTTTGCACGCCTTCGGCGGAGGCAAAAACAGCGCGGTCGAGGGTCGGCAGGTTCTGGCGGGTAAGGATCAGCGCGGTGGGCCGGTGCCGGTTGGAGACCGCCACTTTCCACGCCTCGCGCGTTTCGTTAGCATCCGCCGGGCGCAGGATCACCAGGTTGGGCATGGCGCGCAGCGCAGCCAGGTGCTCCACCGGTTGGTGCGTCGGGCCGTCTTCGCCCACCCCAATGCTGTCATGCGTCAGTACCCAGATTGAACCAAGGTGTGAGATGGCCGAAACGCGCAGCGCCCCGCGCAGGTAATCGGAGAAAACCATAAAGGTGCCGCCGTAAGGGATCAGGCCGCCGTGGTACGACATGCCGTTCACCGCCGCCGCCATGCCGTGCTCGCGCACGCCAAAATGAACATTGCGCCCTTCGTGGCAGTCGCTGGCGAAAGCCGGCATGTTTTGCAGCCAGGTGTTGTTAGACGGCGCCAGGTCAGCCGACCCGCCGAAAATCTCAGGGATTTTAACAGCCAGCCCGTTAAGCACCTTGCCAGATGCGGCGCGGGTTGCCATTCCTTTTTCGTCGGCGGGGAATTCAGGCAATTCTTTGTCCCAACCGGCAGGTAGTTCTCCTGCCATCCGCCGCTCGAATTCCGCGGCTAGTTCCGGGTAAGCCGCCCGGTATGCGGCCATCTTTTCCTGCCACCCGTGTTCCAATTCCGCGCCTTTATCAACCGCCTGGCGGAAGAAAGCCAGCGAATCTTCAGGGAGGTAGAAGCGCGGTTCTTTCGGCCAGCCTGCTTTTTCCTTGGCCCCATCCAATTCGACATCACCCGGCGGCTCGCCGTGCGCCTTTTCCGTTCCGGCCCGGGTCGGCAGACCGTACCCGATAATATTGCGCACCATGATGATCGAAGGCCGTGGGTCGCGTTTGGCCTCTACGATAGCGCGATCGATTGCTTCAACATCCAACCCATCCGCCACGTGCTGCACGTGCCAGCCGTATGCCTCAAAGCGCTTGCCTCGGTCTTCCGTAAAGGCCAGCTCCGTCGATCCTTCGATCGAAATATGGTTGTCGTCATACAGGTAAATCAGCTTGCCCAGCCGCAGGTGCCCCGCCAGCGAAGCCGCCTCAGAAGCTACCCCTTCCATCAGGTCGCCGTCTGTCACAATGGCGTAGATGTAATGATCCACCACCTCATGGCCCGGACGGTTGAACAATTTCGCTAGGTGCGCCTCAGCCATAGCCATGCCAACCCCGTTGGAAAAGCCCTGCCCCAGCGGGCCGGTGGTGGTCTCAACACCGGCTGTAAGGCCGTATTCTGGGTGACCAGGGGTCAGGCTGCCTAACTGGCGGAAGTGTTTAAGCTCGTCTAACGATAAATCATATCCCGTTAAAAACAATAAACTGTAAAGCAGCATAGAGCCATGCCCGCCCGAAAGGATAAACCGGTCGCGGTTTGCCCATTTTGGGTTGGTTGGATTATGGCGCAGGTGGCGCGTCCAGATGGTATAAGCCATCGGGGCAGCGCCCATTGGCAGGCCGGGGTGGCCTGACTTCGCCTGCTGCACACCGTCCGCGGAAAGAAAGCGGATGGTATTGATCGCCAAATTTTGGAATTCTTTGGTCTCGTGCATAACATTCCTCGACAGTTGGTTAGAAATGGAAACAATAATATGCATATTTTACCACTGCCTATGGTAAACTCTTAATTGTATGGTTAAGTTCCGCCGGTTTTCCCGTTCGCTGGTCACCGTATTGGCCTATCTTTCGCTCATCATGGGCGCCGTCCATCTGGTGCGCGTGCGTACAGCCCGCCAATTGTTTCTACGGGGCGTCAAGCCATTTTCAGAAGGTCTTTCTCCATACCTGGCAGTCATTGGCGCGGTCAGCTCGCTCCTGGCGCTGCTGATCCACGCTCCGCTGACTGCCGTGGCTGGGGCCGCCGGCGCGCTGCTGCAAATTCGTTACATCCGCTGGGTCACCCGCCCCCATAACGCCTTTGAGGACTATTTTGGCAAAGACTGGCAGCGCCGGCTGGCAGAGCACCTCACCCATCATCAGCGTGACGCCCTGCTTCGCCAGCGCTGGAATTGGCGCATGCCCCGGCCAGCGATGAAACCGGTGTGGGAGCGCGATATGATCTACCACGCCATACCCGGCGCAAACGGCGCCCCTGATCTGCCCCTGCACTGCGACCTTTGGCTGCCGCCCGAGAGCATCCCGGCTACCGGCCTGGCTATCCTCTATGTGCACGGCGGCGGCTACTACACCAGCGCGAAGGACTTTGGCACCCGCGCTTTCTTCAACCACCTGGTCAACCAGGGCCACATGGCCATGGATATCAACTACCGGCTCGCGCCGGAAGCCAACATCTCCGATATGCTCTCAGATGTGCTGCACGCGGTGTCCTGGCTCAAAGAGAATGCCGTTCTCTTTGGCGCCGACCCAGATCGGGTGATCCTGGCTGGCGGCTCGGCCGGGGCGCACCTGGCCCTGATGGCCGCCTATGCGCATGGCGACCCTCGCCTTATCCCGCCAGATTTGCAAGGCTGCGACCTTTCCGTCCATGCGGTAATCTCTTATTATGGCGTTGTGGACCTGGCCGGCGCCTACCGGCGCATGCAGTCGCTTTTCACCAGCATGATTCGCCGCCCCGTGCCCGAAGGCCTGCTGGAACGCCCGCTCATTCGCCGGGCCTTATCGGCTGCCGCCTGGGTGCGCGGTGTTGAGCCGCAGGCCTTACGTCTGTATGTCTATCAAAACCAGGCCGTGCTGTCCACCGGCCTCGAAGCTGCCATGGCCCGCCTCATGGGTGGTTCGCCAGATCAGGCGCCCGAAACATACGACCTTTTCTGCCCGTTGAATCACGCCGGGCCTGGCTGCCCGGCCACCCTCTTCTTCCAGGGCACGCACGATTACCTCATCCCGGTTAGCGCCACCCGCAAACTGCATGCCCGCTTGCGTGCCGCGGGTGTGCCATCGGTTTATGTGGAACTGCCCCAAACCGAGCACACTTTTGATCAGTTCTTGCCCCAGATTTCTCCCCCCGCCCAGGTAGCCCTGTATGACCTGGAGCGATTCCTGGCCTTGATTGGCTAAATTCTCGCTCTCGTGGTAAAATTAATCGCGAGTAAACGAATCGCATGATGGATCCCACGTGCCTACCAGGCAGTGATGATGCAGGTTTTACCTTGCGATTTGTTTAGACATAACCCGCGCCCGTAGTGAAGTGGACATCACGCCACCCTCCGGAGGTGGAAGCCCGAGTTCGAGTCCCGGCGGGCGCGCCAGATACAGGAAAGAGGTAGATTTTGCTGGTTTCCAGCAGGGCCTATCTCTTTTGTTTATGCTTTAAAACGCAATTGGGTATATAAACGATGCAAGGAACCAAATTTCATGAACCATCGAAATCCAGGCATCGTCCGTCTCGTTATTGTAGGGGTGATCATAATTCTGCTAAGCAGCCTGGCGAACGCCTGCCAGTCCGCGCCCACCAGCGCCGTCCCCAATATCGATGATATTGTCGCAACCGGTAGAGCGGGCACGCAGCATGCCTGGGCGCTGGGCACGATAGTTTCCGCTACCCGTTCAGCGCTGACCGGTCAGGCGAAGACGCCCCCTCCCCCGCCTGGCGCCTCCGAACCCGCGCCGCCATCCCCGGTGCTGCCTGCTGTAAATTCCCCAGATCCTTTTTCTGGCGACCCTTGCACGGATAAAGGGCCAGGCAAGCTTTCCTATGCCGATGAGAAGGAGCGCTTCTGCCTGTTTTACCCCGATAATTTCTTCGTGAATAAACCCTCAACCGGCATCGTCGAATTTCTCGGTCCAGCCCTCGATTCCAGTACGCAGCCGCTGCGAGCATATATCAGCATCAGCCGCAAGGAACGGGTGAGCGGGCGAACTTTAGATGAAATTGCCATGCAGATTTGGGCAGAACCGCGAAGCGCCTTCCGCATGTCTAACATTCAATTGGGCGGTAGAGACGCGCTGGTCGCCGAGGATCTGTTGATTGGCGAGTCGGATTGGAAAGTAATACAAATCGTCTTCACCCACAGTAACTACGTCTACCTGATCAGCCTCTCTCCAGTCGACTCTGCCCCGCCTTTCGATAAGGCTCTCCCCGATATCCAGCGCTTCTGGGATCTGGCGATTTCATCCTTTAAGTTTCAATAAATGTTCCTGCCCTCATTCGGATCATTTTTCCCCATTTTCTCATGGTACAATTCCTGTCTGTAGAAAATACAAACCAGAGGGCGAAATATAGGAGGTAAGATGGGCTCGAAACGGCTGCCTCTGATCCAGGTATATGGGTCCCATCTCCAGATGGGCTGCCAGATTGGCGAAGCCTGCCGCGAGCAGGTTCGGCACAGTATTGAAGATGCGCACGCTTTATTAGATGATGCCTACGATCAGTTGCAGCTTACCTGGGAAGGTGCGCAGATTCAGTCACGGAAATACATCCCCTTTGCCGAGGAGCACTATCCCCAGTACGTTGACGAGCTAAAAGGAATCGCCCAGGGCGCCGGCGTCGCCTTCGATGATGTTGCCGTGGTAAATGCGATGGAAGCAGTCACCATGGACGCGCTGCACCTGACCAAGTGCACCAGCATGGCTGTGTCTCAGGAACGCACCGCCAACGGCAACGTGCTGGTGGCTCACAACGAAGATTGGGTCCCAGAAGATGAGCCCGATGTATTTATGCTGTACGCCCGCCCGGATGATGAGCCGCCCTTCCTGGCAATGACCTACGGCGCCCTGCTCCCCAACATCGGGCTCAACGCTTATGGCATTGCCCAGTGCTGCGATTCCGTTTATCCAGGCGACAGTCGTATTGGCATCCCCCGCGTGGTGGTATCCCGTGCCGTACTGTCTGCCCGTACCCCCGGCGAGGCCATCCGCCACGCCCTCGTCCGCCACCGCGCTGCGGGATACAACCACCTGCTGGCTACTGAGAGCGGCGAAATGTACAATGTCGAAGTTTCTGCCCGCCGCTTTTCCGTTTTGCCAGCCGAGGATGGATTAATCGCCCACACCAATCACTACCTTGATCCGATCATGCAGGCTGTCGAAACGGATTCGGACGAGCTAGTTGTAACCCGCGTGCGCTACATGCGCGCCATGCGCCTGCTCAGACAGACTCCTCTGCATAACGTCAGCAGCTTGCAGGCCATCCAGAAAGACCACATCAACCACCCCGACTCGATCTGCAACCACGCGAATAAAGCGGAAAACCCGCTGGACCGTGAAAAAACCATTACTGCACTGCTCATCGATGTCACCAAGCGCCAGATCCATGCCAGTTGGGGCAACCCCTGCGAGAATGCCTATTTCACTTACCAGCTAGAGTAATATACGGCATCGCGCCGGACCATTATCGTTCCGGGTAACACGCGGCAGAAAGAGCGTAAAGCGTTTATTCCCGCCTTCACCCTCTCTAATTGCTGTACAACCTCTCCAAAAAAGTCTCTCCCACAAAAGCCTGCCAGGATGTACAATAGATACAAGAGTAAGTTTATTGTTTTTGTGGCGATTGAGAGGTGGAGAGATGAAACAATACACATCGGTGCCGGTGCGGTCATCGGAGATTACTCCTGAACACATATACCTCAACCGGCGCCAGTTCATGAAAATGGGAGCCGCGGCAGGCATGGGCGCCCTGCTGGCAGCTTGCGCTCCCCAGGATTCACCCGCCCCATCCGCTAACCAGCCGGAGAGCGCTCCAACCAGCGCCGCGAGCGCCTCTGGAAGCACCGACGAGCTTGGCGACTCGCTCAACACCTACGAGCAGATCACCAGCTACAACAACTTCTACGAATTTACCGAGGATAAAGAAGGCGTTGCCCGGCTGTCCAGGGATTTCAAAACCTCTCCCTGGGAAGTGCAGGTTGGTGGGTTGGTCAACAACCCCAAAACCTATACCATGGAAGATATCCTCAAGAAGTTCCCCTCCGAGGAACGCATCTACCGCCTGCGCTGTGTCGAGGGATGGTCCATGGTGATCCCCTGGGAAGGTTTCCCGCTGGCGAAACTGCTCAAAGAAGTGGAACCCGCCAGCGGCGCCAGATATGTTGCCTTCGAAACCGTTTACGATCCCGATCAAATGCCCGGCCAGAAACGCGGCTTCCTCTACCCCTGGCCCTATACCGAAGGGCTGCGCTTGGATGAAGCAATGAACGACCTGACCCTCATGGTCACCGGGATGTACGGGAAATCGCTCATGCCGCAGAACGGTGCCCCGCTGCGCCTGGCCGTTCCGTGGAAATATGGCTTTAAGAGCATCAAATCCATCGTAAAAATCGACCTGGTGGAAAAGCAGCCGGTCACGCTCTGGTCCACCATAGCCCCCGAAGAATACGGCTTTTATGCCAACGTCAACCCGAATGTGAACCATCCCCGATGGTCGCAAGCCACCGAGCGGCGCATCGGCGAAATTGGCCGCCGGGAAACGCTGATGTTCAACGGCTACGCCGGGCAGGTTGCATCGCTGTACGAGGGAATGGATCTACGGGTCAATTACTGATGAGTGCGGCTCAGGAAAACCAGCCGCGAGCAGAAAACACATCCCGCCCAGCAGGGTCTGGTCGCACGGCAGTTGTTGGCCGCACGGCAGTTCTTAGCCGCACGGCAGTTGTTAGCCGCGTGCGCCGAAACCTCCTACCGCTGCTGGTCCATATTGGCGCGTGGGTTCCCCTGGGCGTGCTCGCCTTTGATTTTTTCAACAACCGTCTCACGGTTAATCCCATCCAGGAAGCCGAAATTCGCACCGGCGATATCGCCCTGACCCTGCTGGTGCTCTCACTGGCCTGTACCCCGCTGTATACCCTGTTCCGCTGGCCCCAGTTCATCCGGGTGCGCCGGCCCCTGGGCCTGTATGGATATATGTATGCCGCCATCCACCTGACGATTTTCGTCCTGGTCGACTACGGTTTTGATCTCCGCTTGATAGGCCAGGCCATCATTGAAAAACCGTACATCATCGTCGGCCTCACCAGCTTTATCCATCTATCCCTGCTGGCCCTGACCTCATCCGATAGGTGGAAGGCGCGCCTGAAGAAGAACTGGAAGCGCCTGCACCGCCTGGTTTATGCGATTAACCTGCTGATCGTGCTCCATTTTGGCTGGGCGGTAAAGGGCGATTTTCTCACCCTGCGCGGCGACATCATCCGCCCGCTGGCAGTCGGGGTCATTATCCTCCTGCTGCTGGCCTTCCGCCTGCCCGCCGTTCGCCGCTCCATCTCCCGCTCGCCCCAGCAACGCAGCGCAGCCGCCCGTTCACCGCTCGAACCAGAACGGCCCGCTAAATCTTAATCACCCCGTGTTCCACCAGCCAGCCAACCGATTCCTGCACGGCTTGCAGCGAGCTGTAACGTGGTTGGTAATCCAGCATGCGCCGGGCTTTAGCGATGCTGCAGTTCGGGCTGTGCGCAATATGATCCCAGGTGGCCTGCGCTTCCTGCTGGGTGACCGTTTTGCACCATTCTTCCCAGGGCAGGTACTGCAGGCTGGCCGGTTCTCCAAACCAGGCGGCCATCTGCTCGGCATAACCGCGCAGCGTGAGCGCTCCCGGCGAAACAACGTGGAAGATCTCACCCAGCGCCGCGCTGCGGTTCGCCATTGCCTGCATAAAACAATGAGCCACATCGTCTGCGTGCACATGGTGCACCGTCTCCATCCCCAGGTTGGGTAGGGCCAATGTTTCGCCGCGCGCCAGCCGGCCAAACACTTCCGCGTTGAAATGCCCTGCCGGGTTGAGCGGCGCCCATCCCGGGCCAACAATATGCCCTGGGTGCAAAACGGTTGCCGGAAAGCCGTTCAAGCGCGTTTCGCGCAGCAGGTATTCCTCAATAGCGGCCTTCTGAATACCGTATTCACCAAACGGACGCCGCGGATGCTCTTCCGTCACTGGCACGACCACGCTCGGTCCATGCACCCAGATTGTCCCGCAGTGTAAGAAATGCTGTACTTTTCCGTGCAGCCCGCTCACAATCTGCTTCGCGCTTTCCAGCGTGAAACAGATCATGTCAATGACCACATCCGCTTCCATATCCGCGATCTGTTCCCCAAATACACCCTGCAGCTCCGACTCTTCCCGGTCGATTTCCACCATTTCCACTTCGCCCCAGGCCCCGTGCGGATGATACGGGTCGCGCTGGTTGCGGCTGACGCAGATCACGCTGTGTCCCGCCTCCACGAGCCGGGGTACCAGGTAGGTCCCCACATGCCCCGTTCCGCCAATTACCACCACGCGCATCTGATCCTCCTCACATAAATGAATAGTCAACCAATTAGAGCAGGTGTCCCATTGGGAGCATAATCCTATCCCCAATCCCTCATCCCCAATCTCTACCCTTCAATCCTCTCCAGCACCCAATTCGTTCGCGCCGCGCTGGTCCCAGTGCTTACGCAGGTCCCTATGCCGCGCAGATGGTCCACCACCTGCTGGATGAGGGGCTGCTGGATGGGGTCCTGCCGGGGAAAGACAAATTCCTCAACACGCTTGCTTGTTTCCAAAATCACCGGCTGCTGCTCGAAAAACGAAAAATGGATTTTTCCTCGGCTGCCGGTGATCTCAGCCTGCTCAACCTGCTGTTCCGGCGCTGCGGTAAAACACCAGATACCGCTGCCCATCACCCCGCTGTCGTGCTGCCAGCTTGCAGCGGCGATATCCTTTGCCGGGTACAGCCCCGCCTGGTTAGCCGCCTGCCCCACTACCGCGGAAACGGGCCCGAACAGGTAATCCAGAAAATCAAATTGGTGCGAAGCAAGATCATAAAGATACCCGCCCCCGGCAATTTCCGGGCGCACCCGCCACGGCAGATGGTCTGGGTCCAGGTCTTGCGGCTGAGGCGGTGAAAACAGGCGGATCGTAACACAGCGAACTTCGCCCACCGCTCCACTTTCAACCAGTTCTTTGATCTTTAAAAACGCGGGCAGGCAGCGCCGGTAATACGCCACAAACAGCGGCGCCCCACTTTGCTGGCAGGCGGCAATCATCTCCTGACACTCGGCAAACGTACGCGCCATCGGCTTCTCCACATAAACAGCTTTGCCCGCCTGCGCCGCCCGTATAGTATATCTGGCGTGCGCGTCCGGCGGCGTGGCGATATAAATGGCATTTACCTCAGGATCATCGATCACCAGATTCCCGTCGCCATACCATTTCGGTATGCCGTGGCGGCGAGCATAGTCTTCGGCCTTTTTTACATTCCTTGCCGCGACAGCCACAAGGGATGAATTCGGAATCAAGTTAAAAGCGGGACCGCTTTTCCGCTCGGCCACATCTCCACAGCCGATCATTCCCCACCGAATCTCTTCCATACCTTCACCTCCGTAGCACATACTGGCTTACCCTGCCGCGCTGAAAGACCATTCCTATTAATTTATCATAATTCTCCAACAAGATTGTCCGGTTTCAATAATGGATCGCAACGAAATCGATATACATTCGTAAATAGATTGAGAGAACAGTGAGTTTAACGGTAATATTATGGTATGAATTTCTGAATATGCAGTTGGGAGAGATAAACTCGTTATGAATAAGAAAATGCTGATACCCGTTTTTGTCTTGCTGGCATTTTTCTTTGGCGCTTGCAGCATCAATGTCGATGTCAACATCGATCAGGGGTCTGGTAGAGTCATTACCGAAACGCGCCCCGTAAGTAATTTTGATCGGGTTGTGTTAAATGGCGTTGGAGATGTGGTTGTTACCCAGGGCGATCGTGAATCATTAGAAATTGAAGCAGAAGATAATGTGATTTCGAACATCACCACCAAGGTCGATAATGGCACCTTGCATATCGGGTTTGATCGCAAAACGATCATCCCTACCAAATCGGTCCGCTTCCGTCTGACCATGCGCACGATCCGCGGGTTAGATACCAAAGGCGTCAGCAATATCGAGTCCGAGAAGATCGACACCGACCAAATCGAGCTTGGTATCAGCGGCACCGGCAACATTGATATCGAAAACCTCACCGCCAAATCCGTAACCGTCAATGTCAGTGGGGCGGGCAACCTGATCGCCGCAGGACAGGTGGACAATCAAAAAGTCACCTTAAGCGGCGCGGGGAATTACGATGGTGAGGATTTAGAAAGCAGTAACGCAGAAATTACAATTACCGGGCTGGGCAAAGTGGCTGTATGGGCAACCAACAACCTGCAGGTGACCATCAGCGGCACCGGCGGCGTTGATTACTACGGCAATCCCCAGGTTACCCAGCAGATTTCTGGCCTGGGACGGCTGAACCACAAGGGAAACAAGTAGCCCTTGCGCAATGGAACGCCTATCCGTCCCTTTGCATAAAAGCTGCGCCTCCGGCGAGTAATTAACTTAACGGCCTGGTTTTTAGATTCGTTGCCAGGCGAGTAGCCAGGTCGCGGAGCAGGCTGAAACTGATCGGCTTAATCAAAACAAAGTCAGCCTGGCGGTCCGTTCCCTCAGCCAGGCGTGCATCCGCAGTCGCAACGACTACGCGCGTTCTCTTCAAATGATCCATTTCGCGGATGCGTTTCAATATATCTGTCCCGGCTACAGACGGCAGGTGCAGGTCCAATACCACCACCGCGGGTTTCGACTGCCCCAGGCGATCAATTGCCGCCTGCCCATCTCGATAAATTTCAGCATCGAAACCAGCTGCGCGCAGCGCTTCGGCAAAGATGAACGAGAGATCTTCATCATCCTCAATAATTAATGCCAGCGGTGAATCATTCATCCTTTTGCGTCTCCTTCTGATTTACTTTGAACGGCAGAATCACCGTAAAGGTGCTTCCGACCCCCACCTGACTGGATAAGCAGATCTCCCCTTGCATCATATTCGTCAACCGTTTTACGATCGAAAGCCCCAGGCCAATACCACCCGGCCTGCGCGTAACTTCCATGTCCACCTGACGAAACGGCTCAAAAATGTAGCGCTGTGCTTCTGGCGCAATGCCTGTTCCCGTATCCGATACTTCCATCGCCCAGTGTTCCGCATCCACCAGGTAAATGCGCACCGAGATCGTGCCCTGGTCCGTAAACTTCACAGCATTGTTCGTTAAATTGACCAATATCTGGTTCAGCCGCTGCGGATCTCCAAACAACAAGCTGGGCATAGTATCAGCAACACTGACGTTCAGCTTTAGATTCTTTGACTGAACCAACCCATCCATGACTGATTTTACATTATCTACCAGTTCAGAGGGCTGAAAATGACGATTATGGAAAGACAACCGCCCCGCTTCAATTTGTGCCTGGTCGAGTAGATCATTGACGATCGTCAGCAGTTTGTTGGTATTGGCCATCACCCGCTCAACAATGCCCACCTGCCGCACTTCCAGCTTGCCATATACGCCTTCCCGAAGCATATCCGCATAGCCAAGAATCGAGTTGAGCGGCGTGCGCAGCTCGTGCGAAACCATCGCTACGAAATCACTCTTCATCCGGTCGACTTCCGCCTCGCGGGTGAAATCATGAAAAACCGCCACCTTCCCAATTGTCTCTCCGCTGGCGATCCGCACCGGCGCCACGCTGATTGCCAGGGTTTTCTTCGCCCATTGGATTTTATTTTTGCCATCCACAGTGCCAGTCAGATCCTGAAAAGAGCGCTGGATGAGTTCGCGGTCGCGCTGGACCAGATCCGATTGTGAAAGCCACTGCTGCAGGCTCATGCCAAGGATCTCACTGCTCTGCCGGCCTACCAGCGGTTCCATCGCCGGGTTCACCATAATCGCCTTGTCCGATGTGTCAAACACCACCACGCCATCGGCAATGCCCTGGAGAATGGCCTGGCTTCTACCCGCCTCGGCATGGGCAAGCGCCAGCGCCGCCGATAATGCCTGGGTACGGTCATAGACACGCTTATCCAGCTCTTGATTTATCTGTACCAGCTCATTCAAGGCATTCTCAAGGCTGCGCGCCGATAACCACGAAACCAGCGCAACCATATAAAATCCCATGATGGCTGGAACATTTGGAATATCCCCAATCGAAAATGCCACAAACGATACGACCAGGCTGCACAAACTGGCGAATATAAAGGAGGAAATCGGCCGTAGCAGCACGCTCGACATAATGATGGGAAGCGTAAAGGCAAACAGAGTCCGCCCCGCGGCCACCTCCTTTGGGACATCGGAGAAAGCAAACGCAATCGTCAGTAAGATCAGGAATAGCACGCTGGACAGCACGCCAGAATAATACCGGTTGATGGCATATAGACCAACGATAGCCAGCAGCAGGGTGCCGCCGATGGTATAGATAGGGACGAACTCTTCCGGGCCGCCGATTACGCGCAGAATACCAACAAACAGGGTCAGCACAACCGTTACTGCGACGATTAAGCCCATTCCCGACAGAAGAATGTTTAACAGCTTGCGCCTGCGAGCATCTTCAGGGTCTGTCGCAGGTACCTCCAGCAGCCGGGAAAATTTCCGAATCATCCTGACGATCCCTCAATTACGAACATTGTTCTGCCATCAATAATGCACTCACAATTTCCGATCGAACGACCCATTCCGAATAATACAGCGTCTTTGAAATCCAGAACGGTGGGTAGGGCGGCTCGGCATGATCCTCCAACCATGTGGCACCCTGACGGATCACTGAGCGGGGCACCTCGCCGCCGCTTTTAACCCAGGCACACAGCGCCTGCAGTGCATAGGCTGTTTCTTCCGCCGTGGGCATGAAATATCCCCAGTATCCTTTCGGATTCCTTGTATTCAATATCCATTCAATTGCCGAAGCCGCTAACGCACGATCATAATCCATCGCGGCGATAACGATGTGGGCGGTTGTGTAATAGGGTGAAATATGCCACTTATCAACCCAATATCCACTCGCTTCCTGGCTTGAATGTAAGAAACGTAGAATCTTTTGGACAGACGGATGCCCCCCTCCTACACCCGATTGGCGAAATGCCTCCAGAAAATGGGCATGCGCACTGATAGATGGATTTGTTTCCAGGTCGTAACAACGGAAATGGTCCGAGTCTTCATAATGATACAACGCATCCAAATCATTTGCACGCCCAAATTGTGTTAAAACCGCGTTAACCAAGCTGCTTTCATCCCCTCCTGTCACGGAATACCCCGTTGCGAAGGAAATGCCCTTTCCGGGCCTCCAAACCGGTTCAATGGCTGCCAGATGCGGTTCGCACAGTGCGCGTAGTTCACCGGTCAGTTCTCCCGTTAACGCCAGGTTCCACAAGACCCAGCCGCGCTCGTAAATATCCAGGGGAACAGCCAGGGGAACTCCCCCATCTTCAGCCACAACGCCTCGTAAATATTTCATTGCCGCCGGGTCGCCTGGGCGAACCTGGGAAGCAAAATATGCCGTAGTTGAGGGGCTGCAAGCAACCGAGCCATTTGCTTCCTGTAAATTGTCAAGGTCCAGCAAGTGCTGGCAGTCCGCGCCGGCCATTTCAGATGAATAAGCGATCGTAAAGTTGCGGTTAACCCGCAAGCCGTTTAACCGGGCCATTTTGGCTTCCCGCAGGCGCTTCAACCGTCCCAGGATGCGTTCCCCCTGGTTCTGGATGATCTTTAGTTTTTCCGCCTCTGCGATCAATGTTGGCACAATCATCTCAAAACCAACCGTTGCACCGTTAGGATCGCTCATTAAACCCTGCGTTGCGCCGCCGGCGATTCGCTCTAATGCGACTAACCCACGCTCAATCTGCTGCCGGTCATGGGCCCGCCGTCCGCGCCATGTTAGAGCGATCATCGCCGCCAGGGTGCTGATCACCCGATCGTGGTAGTACAGTGGGGCCGGGGCTCCCCAGCTTCCATCCGGCAGTTGGTTTTCACTGATCCAGCGTAGCGCTGCATTGCTCATTTCGGAATCGATGTCTCCCAGCCTGGCTACCCACGCCGTATCATACGCCGTACGCATCACTTTGCCGGGCTGAAAATTCGTCAATAAACGCCTCATCTCACTGTGGAGATCCATTACTGTTCTTCTCCAAACGTTCAAAAATTCGCGGGTATCTCCACCTGGGGAAGAGGATACCAAAATCCGTCTCGGACAAACCCCACTCCCAATGTGCGTTCCTGGTTCACCTGGTAAAAGGCGCGCATCCGTTCAATCGACTCTTTGGGCAGTGTCTCGTAATCTGGCTCCTCTACACGGCGTGCAAAGAGGTGATCATAGAGAATCGCGCGGAATTGTTTTTCATTCAAATACGGTGAGGGGCTGATGGTGAAATAAAGGTCTTCACTACCGGTGGCTACCAGTGGCATATCGAATGCGGAAAACTTATCGAAGCCAATGAATAAGCTCACCGGAGGGATGTACTCGCCGTAATACCGTTCAACCAGGGTGTGTTTATCCGGCAGCCGGTGATGTTCTTGAAAATACCGCACCGAAATTTCACCGATGGTTTCCGCCGCGTCATGCGCGAAGACCCCGTACAATAACCGGCAGCCATCATTTTGAGCGGTTGACTGGGTAATCTGGTCAAACAGTTTGATCAAATCCTCTCCAGGGGTATTCTTAAGAAATCGACGATACTCTCCATAAAACCGGACTCTTACGCCATGGGATTGGTAAAAATCGAGAAACGCCGGGCTGTTTGCAAGCTGGCTTAACCCATTGATGGCCATTTGCAGATACCCTTCCCCTCGGTTAAGCAGGTCCGGTCCAAACACCGGCATCATCAGGGTATCAATACCGTGGCTGAAGAACAGGTCAAACAAATCCAGCTGCCTGCGAAAGCTTTCCTTCTGGTAGGTGACCAGGAAATTTTTTTCCTCCCACGCCTCAGGCGGATATTCCAGCAAGAACCAGCGTCGGGTGCCGTTGACAGGGAAAACGCACACAACCGGCCCAGCCTCCCGAACCAGATGATACATTCCCCCCACAGGCATTTGCATAAAGCTTTCAATATCCACGTACAATTTCTCCATTACCAGCTTGAATGATCAATCAACCGCTGGCTGTCTGACCACTGAATAGATTAAATCATGACTGATTACACTGAGGTGCTACCCAGCACGATCTCCCTCAATTGTAAGAAGGATAAGGGTTTGTTACAAGCCTGTTTGACCAAAATTAGTTTTCAGATTGGAAAGGTCTCGCACCGTATTAGGAATAGGCCACCCGGTTGCTGCCGTGTGGCCTATTCCACCTGCAAAACCAGCATCAGGGAATCTTAGCCAGTTCCGCCAGGATCTTTTCATATTTCTCGGGCGGTAGGTATTCCATAAATGTCAACGACATGCGCCTGAGGTTGATATGCTCGGCGTTCCGGCGGCCTTCGGTTATCTTCATCACTTCGGGCAAATATGCCTCAAGGACGGCTCGTCCCTGCGGATCATCCAGGATCGCGCGGAAACTGGAATCGGCATTTAAACGCGGCTTTGGCGATGCGGGTCGACCCTGCAGTGTAAACTTCCCGCTGGCACGGATATCCCTCGATGAGCTCCCGATCAGGATTTCAAATACGCCTGCTTCAGCCACCCAGGCTTTTACATCCGGGTCGTAATACGAAAGCTCTTTTTCTGTCAGCGTGAAGCGCACTGTTTTCGCCTCTCCAGGAGCAAGTGCAACTTTTTCAAAGCCCTTTAGTTCTTTGGGTGGGCGCACCAGCCGCGAAGCCACATCTCGCACGTACAGTTGAACCACCTCTTTTCCGGCCCGCGTACCGGTATTGCGCACATCGATCTGCGCCTCAATCTTCCCTCCAACAGCCATGAGATCCGTGCTCAGGCGCAAGTTTTCATATGCAAATGAGGTGTAGGAGAGGCCGTATCCAAAGGGGTAAAGCGGTTCAACATCTTTCATATCATAATAACGATAACCGATGAATAACCCTTCCCCGTACAAAACGCGCCCGTTCTCGCCCGGGTAGTTAATATAGCTCGGATTATCTTTGTAATACACCGGGTAGGTTTCCGGCAGCTTGCCAGAAGGGTTAACATCCCCAAACAGCACCGCCGCGATCGCGCTGCCGCTCTCCTGTCCGTTAAACCAGCCTTCCAGCACCGCCGGAACCTTCGCCGACCAGCTTGCAATATCAATAGTCGTGCCGTTGGTTAACACCACCACTGTCCGTGGGTTTGCCTTTGCCACCACACGAATCAGGTTCGCCTGATCGCCGGGCAGGTTCCAATCCTGGCGATCGCGCCCTTCGGTTTCATGCTCCCAGGTGGTGCCTACGCATACTACCGCCACATCCGCCCCGGCAGCCAGTCGCGCCACCCGGTCGAGTTCATCGGCGGGAAGTGGTATTTCCAGGCTTGCCGATAGCCGCCGCCAGCCAGCCCCGGCCAGGTACTCGATCACAATTTCATAAGACTGGCCGGCCTCCATAGCAAGTGTTCCGGTCTTAGAACGGAACGGCCAGGCAGCCATCAACTCCGCCAGGTTCGGGTCGTTCCAGTGATCCACCACCACCTGGCCATTGACCAGCAGCCGGCTCTGTCCGGCTGAACTAAGTCCAAACACATACACACCACTCACTGGGGCAGCAAACGTTCCAGCCCACCGTACGGTGAGCGGCTTACCTTCCATTTGCTTGACCACAGCTTCCGCCATACCATGTGTGGAAAAACGCGCGGCTGGCTCCACCCGCGTCAGCACTGGCTCGCCGGAAAAATCCCCATTAGCAAAATAACTGGCTTGGAAGCCGTGTTCGTTCCCACTCTCTTGAACGAAAATGTGTTCGCCGTCCAACAAAGGCGGGGTGTAATCGTTCTTGCAGCCCTGGCTGTAAAGAACTTCAATGCCCTCACCCGCCCGCTGGCGGATTGCCTCCAGCGGTGAAACGGCATAATAAGGGTTCACCCGCGAGCTTCCGCCACCTTCAATGCGCGCTTCCGCGGCATTCGGACCAAACACAGCAATCGAACGCACCTTGCCATCCTGCAGCGGTAGCAAGCTACCCTCATTCTTCAACAGCACAACCGCCTCGCTGGCCATCTCCAGGGCGAGCTGGCGGTGTTCGGGCAGGTCCGATGCACCCGGCTCAAGCGTCTTTTCCGGCTGCCCATCCCGCGCCAGGAAAACCACGCGCAAAATGCGCCGCACCGCTTCATCCAGCGCTGCCTGCGGAATGAGCCCGCGCTGCACAGCATCCACCACAATCTGCACCGGCACTTCGCCAATCCCCGGCATTTCCAGATCCAGCCCCGCGTTCGTGGCATGGATACGGTGATGCATCGCGCCCCAATCGGAAACAACAAAACCTTTGAAACCCCACGCCTTCTTGAGAAGGTCGGTCAGCAGGTAAGGATGTTCGGACGCCCAGGTGCCGTTCACCTTGTTATAGGAACACATCACCGTCCATGGGTCTGCTTCCTCAACCGCCATTTTGAAGGCCGGCAGGTAAATTTCATGCAGCGTGCGCTCATCGATCTCCGAACTAATCGTGAAACGCTCGAACTCGGAGTTGTTAGCCGCATAATGCTTTAAGGAAGCGCCCACGCCCCGGCTCTGCAGGCCCTGGATCCAGGCCACCGCCAGCCGACCGGCCAGGTATGGGTCTTCCGAAAAGTACTCAAAATTCCGCCCGCATAACGGCGCGCGGTGAATATTAACCGCCGGGCCAAGCAGAATATCGCAGCCCTTGGTTTTCGTTTCAACGGCCAGGGCTTCACCCACCCGTTTCACCAGGTCAATATTCCAGGTTGCCGCCATCGCTGTGGCTGTCGGGAAACAGGTAGCCGGCCAGCTGTTTGGATCATCATCATATGGCCGCCGGACACCATGCGGGCCATCGGTCATGCGAATGGCAGGAATCCCAAGCCGTTCGATTGCCCGGGTATGCCAGTTATCAGCCCCCGATAACAACCCGGCTTTCTCTTCCAGCGTCATCTGCTGAAGCAGTGCCTCAATCTTCTGATCCATATTTCATCCTTGTTCGTGTGAGGTTCAAATATTCGTTTGAGCCAATGATAACACACTCACAAAGGACAGTGCCTCAACTAAGGCGCCAGCACAACATCGCACTTTATCGGTATCGTCGACTTCGTCACAACATCCCAATAAGATAACGCTTTTTCCATAGATAAATCCGATCGAAAATGCGCTGGAACAAAATCATTCATCCCAAAAGGCATCGGATCGCGCTTGCTTAGCTGGCCAAGTGATTGGCAGGTGTTGATTAAAATATTGTAACTTTCTCTAGGGCTGTTCTGCGTAGCGCCAAGCAGTCCAGAGAAGTCGCCCGCGCCGTTGAGCCAGCTCATCAACGTTTGCACGGTAAAATCATCAATCATCAAGTAGCCTTCCCACTCGATATTCTGAGTCTTGATCGCTCGCCAGAAAATCGGCGACGGGTTTCCCTCGCGTGTCACGGAAAAAGATCGTTCCAGCGATTGGTGGCGTTCAGGATTTCCCGGAATGGGATAGATTTGAGCAATCGTAATGGTTGGCGGAGTACCATCAGCAAAAAGGACGGAGAAGAACCAGGCTGAAACCATCTTCGGCTGGTCCTGATCCA
The DNA here is from genome assembly GCA_964437595.1 of uncultured Anaerolineaceae bacterium. GTDB lineage: Bacteria > Chloroflexota > Anaerolineae > Anaerolineales > Anaerolineaceae > DSYU01. Next base: position 11,032 of record CAYTHO010000047.1, on the reverse strand, counting down.
TCCGGTTCACGTGAATAACGATTGCCCGAAGCTGGTTTTCCGGACTTTCGTTTTCCGCTGGAGTACTGGTGAAAAACGCCTCTAAAATACTTGAGCCATCGGAATTAAAAGCGATCTGATAGCCAATAAAGGCGAAGAACAAGAAAACGACGATAATAAGGATTACCCCTCTCATATCCTTCATTTACGGTCGTATTTTGAGGAAATTCCCCTCCTTGGCTTTGCCAGGCTTGATCGAAGCGCCGCCCGTTGTATTCAGACCGACCATCTCCTTCAGCACTGAATAGAATGGATGGAGTTCGCCTGTGCTTTTCAGCAGGCTGAGAACCCCCTCTGCCGTTTCCTCCGGTTTAGGATTAAGACTCTGTCCAATTGTCACCCCGATGTACAACTGCGCTCGAGTCTGAATATAGGCCTGACTTAGCCAGTTCGATTGCATGTTGTTATCGTTATTTGCAGAGTCGGATACACTTATTGTACCTGAAGAAAGGCTTAAATGGGTAATCCAAATTAACCCATTTTTATGCCGATTTTCGGACATAACCCGCCGAATTTCTTCATAATGGCGAAAAACACGGTGTTCCACATTGCTGCCGCTGCCATTTGGATGTGTCAGCGGGTCGCCAATCAGCTCGCTGTACTGCACGCTGATCACTGGCATGATTTGGCTGGCGCCCTGCTCGTAGAGTCCCTTAAGGAAGGCCAGATCATCAACATCTTCTGCTGGGGCAGGTGTTGCCAGCGGCTGCAGCCCCGCTGCCACCAGGAAAACCGGCTGGCCTGTTGCCTGTACTTTCTGATCAACACTCGCAAACATATGGTAATAGGCCGCAGCATTTGGGCGGCTGCCCCACCCCGCCCGGGTGTTCGCGCCGGGAAACAGCTCTACGGCTTGTACAGTCTGCGGGTAGCGCTGTACAAGTTCCGCGACAAATTGCGCAGTTTGCGTGGGTTCCGGCCCTTGTGCGGTAAGCGCCCAGCCAGGGGCCCGGGTGATGCTCAGCAATACTGAAATCTGATGCTGCGCCGCAAATGCCATCACCTTGTCCAGCGTTTCCAGGTTTGCAAGCGGAACAGGCCTGGGTTGGTACATTTCCCAGGCAACCGGAACTTTAACCCAATCCAGCTTCAGGTCGGCAGCCATCGCGAGAGCATCATCAACCAGGGGGCCCTGGGGATATAGAATGGCTCCGATGCCGAATTCGGGTATCCCCGGTCCGCCACGCTCACCCTGCGCAGTGCCAGTACTTGTCAGGACCTGTGCCAGCAGCAGCAGGCATAACAGGCCAAACCGCAGTCGCCGCATCATAATCCCATTACCTCAAGCCATTCGAGATGAAATAGAACAAATACCCGCTGACCAATCCGGTCACACCGGCAACGGCAACCAGCGCCCAAAGTTGAATTGAATCGGTGCTGTATGCCAGCTGGTCGGCTCTTGCCAACGAGGAGCGCATCATCCGGAAGCTGCTGAGAATGCGAATGGCAAAATTCCAGAAAAGCAGCTCAAATCGGGAAAAGAGATCTTTTTTCATATCAGGCTCCTTTTTTATTAGATGGTTTCTTAAGATAAAGGGTGTTCTTTTCGCTCATCGCAGCATTCGCGCTGCCGGCGCGTGACCGGCAGCAGTGTTACCGCGATGTGGTTGCTTTGATGATCTTTCCTGCTTCACTCGCAACCACTCGCACGGTATGGGCGATCGTACGCCCGTCGGCGGCGCGGGAGGATCCGCGGAAAATGAGCAGAAACTGGCTGCCTGGCCGGTTTTGCACGTTGGGCCGGCTGCCCGAAACTTGCGGAAAGCGGCGGTAAACCTGTTCGCAGACGTTGGCTAATGCTTGAGAGTTCATCATCAGGTCCTGTGAACGGAATAGGGACTAGTACAGTCGGGCGCAAATACCTATTATGTTATTCGCCGGTTCCGCCCGACTGTTTAAAGTACCCGGCGCTGCGCGCTAACAATAGAGGTATTTATGCCGCCGGGTACTAGCGCGCCCGGCGGCGCATAAAAGCGGGTAAATCCAGGTCAGTGGGGTCGGTCGAAGACATACCCGCCACGGGCGCATCTTGTTGAACCCTGGCGGCAGGTTGGCCCATATTGGTTGGCCGGCCTCCAGAAGTGAAGCGCGCCAGCGTGTTTAGAGATGGCGTGATGGGTGCGGGGGCTGTATTCTCTACAGCCGGTGCCTGGCTTGCCACGCTGATCGGTTCCGGCTGCGGCTTGCGCGCCGGGAGAGCGGTCTCGATCGGAGTCGCGCCGAGTCCGGTGATGACCAGGATGACCTGCGCCCGGTCTTCCATCCGCGGGTCCGGGATCACGCCCGGGATGATATCGGCCTGGTTGTGAGTGAGCTCCTGGAGATGGTTCAACGCGTCCATTACTTCCATGAATGAAAGCCCCGAGCCGCCGGTGAAATTGGCAATAATTCCCGTCGCGCCTTCGATGCTGATCGACTCCAGCAGCGGGTGGCGCAGCGCCTGTTCTACGGCCTTGCGCGCCTTATTTTCTCCCTCGCCAATACCTATCGACATCAGCGCGCCGCCGCCCATCTGGATCACCTGGCGGATGTGTGCAAAATCAACATTGATCAGGCCCGGCAAAGTGATCAGTTCAGCGATGCCCTGGATGCCCTGGCGCAGCACATCATCCGCCAGGTGGAAGGCCAGGTCCAGGGTCAGGTTGCGCGGAGCAATTTGCAGCAGCCGGTCATTGGGCACCGTAATCAGCGTATCAGTGTGCGGCTGCAGGCGAGCCAGGCCGTCGCGGGCATTCTGCTGGCGCCGTCCCACCTCAAACGAAAACGGGGTGGTGACCACCGCAACCGTAACCGCGCCTACTTCCCGGGCCACCCGTGCGGCCACTGCGATCGAACCGGTGCCCGTGCCGCCGCCCATTCCGGCAGTCAGAAAAACCATATCGGCGCCTTTAAGCGCCGCCGCCAGCTCGCGGCAGCTCTCTTCAGCTGCGGCTTCGCCGGTTTTTGGGTTCCCGCCGGCGCCCAGGCCGCGGGTGAGGCGCGGGCCAAGCTGGATCTTATTCGGCGCCATATTCTGTTTCAACGCCTGAACATCCGTGTTGGCGACGATGAATTCAACATCCTGCAGGCCCAGTTCCATGAGCCGATTGATGGCGTTCGAACCACCACCCCCCAACCCAAGGATCTTAATCACCGGTTTAACCGCGGTGATGGGAGCGTGCTGCACAGGCTTGGAAATGGAAGTATGAGACATGGGAGCATTCATTTTGGTTTCACCTCACGGATAACTCTGATGCAATATTCGTGCCATCCCCCCCAATTTGCTCGATGTAGCACCCTGCATTTTGCAGGCGGCTGAGCAAATCTTCTGGGTAATTCTGGGCGTTGCCAACCACAGTGACGCGCGAAGCTTTTTCGGCTTCATCAACAGAAAACCCCACCGTTGGGCGATGTTTTTTGACAAATGGCCGGATCACTTCCAGGTACCAATCCGAAATTCCCCACTCCTGGGCGGGCAGCAGCAGGTAATGGCGGATGGTCCGGCCCGGTGTGAGCACAGTCTTCTCCGCGGCATTCGCCTGGCAGGCCTGCCAGGCGCGCCTCCAGGCCCGTACTGCCTCGACCACCGGGCGTTTGTGTTCTTTATCCTCATACCACGCATACGGGAAATACCGGCTGGCCGGGTCGGCGCCCAACAGCCAGAAATTGCAGGCAATCACCGCTTCAGGAATGGCCTCCAGCATATTTTCCTCGTTCAACGGATCGGGCACCTGTTCCCCAACCAGCAGGCGCGCGATGTTCGTGCAGGTCTGCGCGTGTTCTTCTGCCGTCTGTGCATATCCTTCCCCGGGCCGGCAGGATGCATCGGCGGGCTGTTCATCCCCCTCGCCAGGCATCCCTGCCTTCAGCAAGATCAAGGAACAGGCGCTGTGCAGCACGCTGCGCGCAATGGCCAGGTACCAGTCGAAAATGCGAAAACCGCGCTGATCCTGGCTGCCCTCGCCGCTCTGGTAAGGGCGAGCAAGCGGCCAGCGTTCCGGGCCACCCGCGCCCCAATCCAGCGATCGCTGTTGCCCGCCGGTAAAGCCGTACGCGGAAAGTACCAGGTTTTCCAGGAGTACGTCTTGCTTGCGGCGCTGCATGCTCTGCAGGGCGCTGCGCAGAAAAGCCGTATCCCAATAACTGCCGCCGGGCTCCAGCGCCGGAAATACCGGCGTGATCCCCACTTGCTGTGCCAGGTTGGCCAGCGGCAGGTAGCGGTCCAGAAACCGCTCAACCAGGTCCTGCTGCACCCAGCCCGATACTGGCCAGGCTGCCCGCATATTAGGGCGGTCGTAGAAGATCAGGTAGCGCACGCCCCAGCGGGCATAGACTTCCAGCAGTGTGGCCGTATCCTTCAGGGCAGGCAGTTCTTCCAAAGAGAGCGGATACTGGATCAGCGGCTCCACGGCAGCCTGCTTCAGCCCGCGCAAGAACTGCTCCGGGATGGCGCGGTCCTGTTCGGTGCGCAGCACCAGCCAGCTTGCGCCCAGTTCTTGCAGCTCAGGCAGCCAGGTTTGCAGATCGGCATCCCGGTAATGCAGGGTATCCGGGAAATAATGCAGCCCGAGCCGGCTGTGTGAATATACGGGTGAAGGAGATGCGATGGAATGTTTCATATCTTTCCAATGAAAAATATTCGAAAAAGGTTGGAACAAAACTTGCGATTGTTCGTCTGAAAGCTAAGATGGAATGTAGCAAGATATGTGCCAGTCCTGCCAGGATCGCGCTTCTCTGCTATAATTCGAAGGGTATGATCCTGGTTACGGGTGGAACAGGTTTTGTCGGACAGGTTCTGATCCGGCATCTGGTATCAATGGGAGTTCAAGTTCGCACACTCCTGCGTCCTTCCGCGCAATCGCCCAGGCTCCCCTGCGGGGTTGCGGTTGAAGCAGTGATCTGCAGCTTGAAAGATGAACGCGGCCTGCGTGCGGCCATGAAAGGTGTGGATGTTGTATTCCACCTTGCGGGGGCGGAACGCAGAGGAAGTCAGGCAGACTTAATGGGCGTGGACATTGAAGGGACCCATACGATCGCTGGTGTAGCCGCGGATGCCGGTGTTGAGCGGATCCTTTACCTCAGTCACCTGGGCGCCGACCGGGCATCAGCGTACCCGCTGCTGAAATCCAAAGCCATCGCTGAAAGCTACATCATCAACAGCGGCGTACCGTATACCATCTTCCGCTCAGCGGCAGTTTTTGGCCCCGGCGACCAGTTCACCACCGAGCTGGTGCGCATGCTGCGCATTTCGCCCGGCATTTTCTTAATCCCCGGCGAAGGCGCCACCCTTCTCCAGCCCCTGTGGGTGGAAGACCTGGTTACCTGCTTCACCCTGGCCATGCAGGACCCTATGCTGGCCAGCCAGACCATCTCCGTCGGCGGGCCGGAATACCTGCGTTTTCGCGAAATCATTGAAATCGTCATGAAGGCCGCTCGCATCCGCCGCTGGATCATTGCAACATCTCCCGTCTTCCTGCGCGGCCTCTCGGTTTTTCTGGAGAATACCTTCCGCAATTTTCCCCTATCGGTGTTCTGGAATGAATACCTTGCCGTCGACCGCACCTGCAGCCTGGACACCCTGCCGCGCCAGTTTGGCCTGATGCCGGTGCGTTTTGCCCGCCAGTTGGAGTACCTCAACTAGCTCTACAGGTGATGCTTTGATGGATAACCTGGCATTTACTGTTCATGGCCATTTTTACCAGCCGCCCCGGGAAGACCCGCTGTCCGGTGAAATCCCTATCGAGCCGGGCGCCGCGCCCTACCGCAACTGGAATGAGCGCATCAACGCCCAGTGCTACCGGCCAAACGCCGAATTGGGGAACTTCGCCAGGATCAGTTTCAACATGGGCCCCACCCTGCTGGAATGGATGGCCAAACACGACCGCGAAACCCTCAACCGCATCGTAGAGCAGGAGCACTCCAACGTTGAAAAGTTCGGGGTAGGCAACGGCATGGCGCAGGCCTACAACCATACCATCCTGCCCCTGGCCAGCCTGGAAGACAAGTACACCCAGGTTCGCTGGGGCATCGCCGACTTCGAGTTCCGCTTCGGGCACGAACCGCAGGGCATGTGGCTCCCCGAAACCGCCGCCGACGACGATACCCTGGCTGTGCTGGCCGACTGCGGCATCACGTTCACCATCCTGGCTCCCTGGCAGGCCAATTCCAATGCTTTCGACCCTGCCGTCCCTTACCGCGTGCCGCTGCCCGGCGGGCGCGAAATCATCGTCTTCTTCTATAACCAGGATCTCAGCACGCGCGTCAGCTTCGACCCAGGCGCAACCGTCAACGCCGACCGTTTTGTGCTGGAAGCGCTGCTGCCCAAATACCGCCTGCACAAGGGCGAAGCCGTCGACCCGCAGCTGGTAATGATTGCCTCGGACGGTGAATTATACGGGCACCACCAGCCCTTCCGCGATAAGTTCCTCTCCTACCTGATGGACGGCGCGCTGAGCCCGCACCCGGTCATCAATACCTACCCGGCCCTTTACCTGCGCGACCATGCTGTGAATAACACGATTGCTATCCACCAGAAAAGTTCGTGGAGCTGCCACCACGGCGTTACCCGCTGGATGGGCGCGTGCGGCTGCACCCCCAACAATGAGTGGAAAGAACCCCTGCGCGTGGCGCTGGCGCAGATCGCGGAAATGATCGATGCCCAGTACCTGGCAGTTGCCTCGCGCTACTTCAACGATCCCTGGGAGCTGCGCCACCAGTACATCCACGTGGTCCACGGCACCGTTCCCCTGGAAGAACTGGTGCTTTCGCAGGCCGACCGCCCGGTGACCCATTCCGCCATCCACGAGCTGCGCCTGCTGCTGCGCGCCCAATACGAGCGCCAGCGCATGTTCACCTCCTGCGGCTGGTTCTTCGATGACTTCGACCGCATCGAGCCGCGCAACAATGTTAACTATGCCGCCCAGGCCGTGCTGCTCACCGAGAAGGCCATCGAAGAGGATCTGGCCCAAAGCGCCATGCAGGCGTTGAGTAAAGTACGCTCCTGGCGCACCGGCCTGTGCGCCGACGAGGTCTTCCGCCAGCACATGCAGCGCGCCATGAAGGCCTGGGGCTAAATTCTCTCTCGAACTCCCGATATGCCTGCTCTAAGCTATGCTAGCTTTTGGCTATTCTAGCTTTTGGCTATGCTGCTTCTAGCAGCTCCTCTACCTGATATCCCGATGCTTCCTCCGCTTTCCGCAGGCGGGCGGCTATGCTTTGCACCAGCAGCAGCCGTTCGACCAGCAGCGAAGCGCTGGAGCGCGGGCTGGCGGCTGTTTCCAGCACGGCCAGCGCCATCATCCACCACATGAAGGATTCGAAGCGCTCTTTGTCGAACCACAAAATGTCCTGGTAGCGGTTGATCTTCAGATAGCGCTGGATTTCCTCGTCGGCCAGCCAGCCTTTAAGGAGGCTCGCCAGCGTGGACTGCGCCGCCGGAACCTGCGGGCTGTGCAAAACCGCCGGGGTCTCTGCCGCCGGTAAAGCGGCATTTTTCGCCGCCTTCCGCCGGGAAGATTTCTCTGCCTTCGCCGTAGGTGCGCCCTCTGACGCCGCAGGCTCTTTTTGAGAGGATGCCGCGCCTACTGCCGAAGCCGCCGCCGCGGCTGCCGCCGAAGAGGATCCTGCCTGGGCCTGCGCCTCGCCGGAAACGCCGCGCAGCGCAAAATGCTGGTACCAGCCCTGCTGCGCGATGAGCAGCTTGAGCAGGCCGGGCAGTTCGTTCGCGCGGTCTTCGGAGATGCCCATACCGCGCGCCGCCTCGACCAGCACGCGCCCGATCAGCCATTCATCCATCCAGGCGATGGTGGTGGCCTCAAAATCCTCGCCGGGCGCCAGCCGCCCCAGTTCGTGGAGGAACAGCCAGGCCAACAGCGCCACCCATCCGCCTTCATCCTGCTCCGGCAGCCCGCCCTGGAAGCAATGCACTGCCTGGAGATACTTGCTCGCTCCCGGCAGCGGATAGCGCTCCGCCAGCGTGGGCAGCGATACCGCCAGCCGCAGCCCCGAGCGCAGCCCCTGCAGCAGGCGCTCGCGCGCTTCCTCGTCCGGCTCGATATCGGTCATATACAGGATGCCATCGATCAGGTGGCCGAGCTTCCCAGCGGCCTCGTCCAGCAGGCCGGGCGCCAGGGCCGCCGCCGGATCGCGCAGCCGCGCATCCAGCAGGTAGCGCAGGTAGCCGGGGTGCAGGATGCGCCGCAGCGGGTCGAGCACCGGCTGCAGCAGCATTTCCTGCAGCGCATTGTGGATGCTGGGCACGCCCCGCCCCGACAGGTACGCATTCAGCTTGCCGTACGAACCCCACTCATCATCCGCCACCTCGCGGAAGTCGATGAAAGCGTGGTACTCGTAGGAGTGCAGGGAAAGGTACAGGCCCTTCTCGACGATCTCCTGGCTGGGACAGATGTATTCCAGCCCGCTGGTCAGGTCACGGTAGATGCTGTAGCGCCCAGGGCCGCCCTGCAGGTTCAGCCCTTCGCCCAACGAGCGCTGGACGATGGAACGCTCGCCATCGGCGCCCTTGACCGAATAGCCCACCGACATGCGCACCCAGCCGTCGGTGTCGGCGAATTTGTTGTGGTAAACCACCAGCCCGCGCTCGCCGCCCAGCCCATTCGAGTAAGCGAACACATCCTCGTTCACCGCGCCGTAGGAAGTGAAGAAATCGTAGAGCAGGAAGTTCTCCACCCCGGCGAACAATGCCCGGCGGTGCAGCAGCGGGAAAATCTCGCGCTGGTGCCGCTCCACCAGCCACGGATCGGGATGCTCGTTCCAGTAGGCGCGCTTGAACTCCATGCCGTACTTCTCGGAGTAACCCTCCACCTGCCCGTGACCAATCATCGGCAGGCCGGGCATGGTTGCCAGCAGGGTGCAGATGCCAAAGTACTTGTCGCCCTTGCCGAACTGGTCGACCGCGGTGCGCTCGTCGGGGTTGTTCATGAAGTTAACGTAGCGCTTGAGGATCTCGGGGTCGAACTCCAGCGTGTTCTTCATGATCAGGCGGTACTTGCCGTTTTCCTCGTTGCGCAGGATGTTCATGAAGGCGCTGTTGTACACGCGGTGCATGCCCAGCGTGCGCACGAAGTACGATTCCATCAGCCAGAAGGCCTCCGCCAGCAGCAGCGTATCGGGCGCCTCCTGCGCCACGCGGTCCACCACCTCGCGCCAGAACTCCACCGGGATCAGCTCGTCGAACTGCTCTTTCGACATAGAGAAATCGGCGCGCGATGGAATGGCGCCGCCCGTGCCGGGCGTGGGGAACCACAGCCGCTGGAAGTGCAGCTTGGCCAGCGTCATAGCCGCGTCGAAGCGGATGATGGGGAAGCGCCGCGCCACCGACAGGATGGTCTGGATCACCGCCTCGCGCACTTCGGGCTTGAGGTAATTGAGCTGGGCGGTATCGTTCCAGGGCATGGTAGTGCCGTCGTTGCCGTGATAGATATAGCGATGCTGGCCGCTGCGCCGGTCGATGTGCTTAAAAACTACCGCGGCGTCGCTGCGGGTGTAGTAATGATCCTCGATCTGGATCACCGCCCGGTCGTCGTTGGAGAGGTTCTGGCTGGTGAAAGTGTAGGAGGGGAAGGGGCTGTAATCCAGCGAGAGGAACCATTCCGGGTGCTCCACCACCCACGGCGAATCGATGCCCATGTGGTTGGGAACCATATCGGAGGCCAGGCGGATGCCCGCGCGCCAGGCTTTCTCGCGCAGGGCGTGGTAAGCGCCTTCGCCGCCCAGGTCGTCGGCGATGCGGTAATCGTACAGCGAGTAAGCCGAGGCAATCGCTTCGGCGTTGCCCATCAACTGCTTGATGGTCGCCGAGGCCCGGCTGCGCTCCCACAGGCCGATCAGCCACAGGCCGGTAAAGCCCCAGCTCGCCAGCTTGTGCAGTTCCTCATCGGGGATCTGGTCCAGGCGCTTGATCTCGCGCCCGTACTCCTCGCTGAGCTGGGCCAGCCACACGTAGGTGTTCTTGGCAATCAGCACCAGGCGCGGCATCCATTCCCGGTCGGGGCTGAAGTTCTCGGCTTCAAAATCGCGCATGGACGCATCATAGATGGGAACGGGAACCGTCCCCGGACCGCCGCCCATGCCGCGCTGCATTTCCTCCTCGCGGATCAGGTCCAGGCTGGTGAGCAGCCGCCCGAGCAGGCTGCTCAGGTAGCGCCCCAGCAGCTCGGCCCAGTAGGTGCGGATGTACTCGATTTGCCCGGCCAGCGAGTGCGGTACCGCCACCGCCGGGCTGCGCAGCATATCCAACAGGTTCTGGTTCTGCGGGCCAAAGAGCGGCTGGCGCTCGAAGAAGTGGTGCAGTTCGGCCATCATGGGGGCGTAAGCGGTGGCTTCCAGCAGGCGGGTATCATCAAACAGCTCCTGGAAGGGCGCAAAGGCCGGGTTCTTATTCTCCAGCCACAGCATCAGCATTTCTTCCAGCAGCACCTCCTGGTTCGGCACGCCCTCCGTGTCGCCGTCCAGGTACTGCTCCAGGGTCATCTCGCCGCGGTAGACGGCCAGCGGCGGAAAGTCGACGGCGAACTCCGCCAGCGCCTGCTCCACCTTGCGCTGCCCCATGGTCTGCTTCAACCAGTCCAGGGCCAGGGCCATGGACTGCGGGGCGGCTTCCTGGCGGTACAGCGCGACGACGATGTGGAGGATCTCATCGATCAGCCCCATGGCGTTCAGCTCGCCGGCGCGCACGGCCTGCTCGGGGTGGTGGATCACGTCGCGCTTCTGGTTGATCTTCTGCGCGAAGGTACGCGCGGCGCGCAGGTTGGCAAAGAGGACGTTTCCGCTGAGTGTGAACAGCGACTGGTCAAACCCATACCGGTCGCGAGACTGGCGAGAGACGTGGAATTCCATAGGGGCTCCTGAGAGATATCAAACAGTCGATTCGCCAAGCCGCGCGCCGGTTCAACGGCCCGCGCACTGACGAGACACTCCCCTTTTGATTATACCCGCGTCTACCAGGGGCGGGATATGGAATTGGGGACCAATCCCAGGGGGTGGGGGGTGGCGG
>CAYTHO010000046.1:0-44516 GCA_964437595.1 uncultured Anaerolineaceae bacterium | reverse complement strand
AAGCGGCTGTTTGACCCCTTTTACCTCTTGCCTTTCAACACAGTTGCTTTGCGGTAAATTTCTTTCTTCCTCTTCTCTTTACTCCCCCACCTCGACCAAAAACCGTATCACCGGATACTCCTCCACCAGGACCTGCGGCTGGTACTCCACCACCAGGCGCGTCACCTCCCCCGGCACCTCGAACACCACCTGCCCGCTGACCTTCTCGCCCTGCCGCAGGCTGCCCGCGCCCAGCACCGTTTCAATCGGGATAATCACCGCCGGGTATTCATACCCCTGGGCATCCCTGGCGGAAAAGTAATCCGGGTTGAACGGCACCCGCGTCCGTGAAACATTCTCGATTGTCGCCGCCATCACCACCAGCTTGTTGCCTGCCGCCGCTCGCGTGGACCCCATCCGCTCCACCACCTTTACCTCGCTGATCGACAGCGCAATCTCCCCGGACTCATCGCGCTGGCCGGTCACCGGCAGGCCGCCCGACCCTGCCGCCAGCCCGCCGACCGGCGGCGTGCCGGGCAGTTCCGCCTCCACCGGGCTCTGGCTCAGATCCACCCATGCCTCCACCGCGTATCCGCCGGGCATCAGCGGCGTAAATCGCAGCCGCAGCCCGCTTACCTCCGCCGGGATCTCAAAGGTCACGTGCCCGCGCACCCATTCGCCCGCGCGCAGCGTGCCGCTCTGTAAAGCCGGTCCTGCGCCCCCCGGCACCGGCTGGTAGGCGCTTCCCTGGGCATCTTCCAGGCGGAAGTACAGCGGCGTGTAATCCAGCGCCTCCTCCGCCTCATTTTCGATCACCACTTCCACGTCCAGCAGGGCCGCGCCCTCCGCCGCCTTGCGCGTGCCCGCCTCGGCCAGTTCTTCCACCGAGAGCACCGTCAGCGCCGCATCGCCCGCCAGGATGCGCTCGCCGGTTACCACCGGGCGCTCGCTGCTGCCCGGCGGCGGCGTGGTCGCCGTGGAAGTGGGCGTCATCGTCGCCGTCACCACCGCCGTCGATGTTGCCGTTGGCGCGGCCCGCGTTTGCGTCAGCATCACCGCGATGGCTTTCTGCGTCTCGTTGGGCGTCGGCGTCGCCGTCTCCCCGTTCGGCCCCACCACCTGCGGGGTCGGCTCGATGAAGTAGTCACATCCTGCCGCAAGCATGGAAAATATCAAAACGATCGCCGCGGCGCGCACCAGTGGCTTTCGCATAGCATCTTCTCCTCGACCGCCAGAAATTCCCCTCTAAATCCTCAACCCGCCGCGCAGCTTCCACAGCCCGGGCAGCCCCCACAGGGTGATGACCACGTAATTGACCCCCTGGTAGGCCAGGATATAGGCGACGGCCTGCGCCTCGCTCAACCCGAACGGAACCAGCACCGTCACCGCCACCAGTTGGTAAACCCCGATGTACCCCGGCGTCGACGGCACCGCGCTGGCAATACCGACTGCCGCCAGCAGCAGCAGCACCTGCACCGGGGTCAGGCTCAGCCCCAGCGCGCGCGCCACCGTCAGCCCGGTCAGCGTATCCAGCGACCAGATCCCCGCCGAATACAGCAGGAACAGGCCCAGGCGGCCCCAATGCTGCAGCGCCCCGGCCCCGGTCAGAAACCGCGCCGTGATCCCCCCCAGCTTCTCGCGCGCCCCGGCAGGCCCCGGCAGGCGTTGGATGATGCGCTGGATGATGCCGCTCATTCGCGGCGCGACCAGCACCCCGGCCAGCCCGACCACCCCCACCACCGCCATGCTCTTGATCCCCTGGCGCATTTCCGGCCCGATGTTGGGCAGCGTCGAAAGCCCCACCGCGCTGATCGTCACCAGCAGTACCGCGTCCATAATCCGCTCAGTCAGCGCCGTAGCCAGCGTAAACATCTTGCTGATCCCGCCCTTCTCACCGATCAGCACCGAGCGCAGCGCCTCGCCGGCTCGCGCCGGGAGGTAGGCGTTCCCCAGGTAGCCGCTCATCGTTGCCCAAAAGACCGTCGAAAGCGGCAGCAGCTTCTCGGCGCTCAACAGCACCCGCCAGCGCAGCCCGCGCACCACGCACGACAGCGACAGGATTCCCACTGCCAGCGCCAGCAGCCCCAGGTTGCCGCTGGCCAGCGTGGAAAACATCTCATTCCAATCGATTTTCCGCACCGCCAGGTACATCGCCCCGGCGGCAATCGCCAGGGTCACCACAACAATCAACGGTTTCAGCCAGGGCCGGGCAGGTTTTTGGGCAGTCGCGTTATCTTCCATAATTCCTGATTGTAACGGAAAACAGGTTGCCCAACGTTTCCATTTTTGAAAAGGGAGGGCTTCCGTAATATCATTAATCAGCGTAATCAGCGATTAAGCACTTTGCTGATTCACTCGCGCCTGATAATAAAATGACGTTCCCAAATCTTAGTGCCCACAAGCCGCGTCTCCAAAATATGTCGTCTGATCTTGCACTAAATAAATCGCAAGATGAAATCTGCTAAAAACAGGCCAGGTCCACTGCCCGATCCTTCCCCCTCTCCAAAATCGCGTTCTTTGCGATTTTGGAGAGGGGGATCGAGGGGGTGAGGATTTTTATGCAATCCCAGGCATCCGGGCTCGTCCAATATTTCGGTTTTCCTGTACAGCCGCCTTTAGTGGTTAGCGCTGTTGCCATGTATAATCATCTTTATGGACCCGTCTGACCTTTCCGCGCCCATGGATCTTTTCACATCCGCTTTAGAGGCCCTGGATCAGGAGGATTGTGCATTAGCGTACCGGCTGCTGGAGCAGGCCCGCCAGGGTTTCGCGGCGCTGGGTGATTCATTCCACGAACTGCGCTGTCTTAAGGGCATGACCCTGATCGCTGAGAGTCACGGCGATTACGATGCCGTGCGCGAGAAGTTCGATCGCGTGCTGGATATCGTTGATGGCTGGGGAGACCGCAAGGAAGGTACGCCCGCCACGCTGCACACGGATGGCATGCACGCTATGACGCGCGGCGATATCGAAGAAGCGCGCGAGTTCTTCGAGCAGGCGCTGGCAGTCGCGGACCAGCAGGGCAGCCAGGGCATCGCTGTCTCCGCGCTGTTCCAGTTGGGCGTGCTGGCCCAGGAGCAGGGCGATTATCCATCCGCGCGCGGACTGTATGAGCGTGCCCGGAATTTGTATGCCGCGCTGGGCGACCGTCTGGGGGGCGCCAAAGCCATGCACCAGTTGGGCAACCTGGCGCACCTGCAGGGCGATGACCCGACCGCCTACGATCTCTATCACCAGGCTCGCGAGGTCTTCGAGGAGCTTGGCGACCAGGCCAGCCTGGCAAACGTACTGCACCAGCTTGGCGCTATCTCGCAGCGCTACAACGATTACCCTACCGCGCGTGACCTGTATGAGCGAGCGCTGCGTATTAACGAGGCGCTGGGCGACCGGTCTGGGAGCGCGCGCAACCTGCACCATTTGGGCATGCTGGCCCAGCGCCAGTCCGACCATCAGGCCGCGCGCGACCTGTACGAGCGCGCCCGCCAGATATATAGCGATGAGGGCAACCGCCCCGGGCTGGCCCGCACCCTGCACCAGTTAGGCACGCTGGCCCAGGATCATGCCGATTACGCCGCGGCGCGCGCCCTGTACGAGCAGTCGCTGGAGATCAAGCGCTCTATAGGCGACCGCCTCGGAACGGCCAGTACGTTGGGCCAGTTGGGGCTGCTGGCGGAAGAGCAGGGCGACCTGCCGGAGGCGGCCCGCCTGACCGTCCGCGCCCTGGAAATCTTCGAGCAGTTAGGCGCGCACCAGCGCGATCAGGCCGCCGGTAACCTGGCCCGCTTGCGGGAAGCGTTGGGGGAGGAAGCCTTCGCCGCTGCACTGCGCCTGCCAGGCGAAGAGCCTCATACCGGTACATCCGACCCTTCCTGATGCACGCGCTAAATCGCTATTCTTTTCTATCGCTAAAATACATATAATATACGTTACATATACAGGATGATTCCGTGCTGGCCTCCGGGCCTGGCCCATATACTCCATTTTCCTGATCGACGAATCTCCATTCTCTCCTTCCAAGGAACCCCCTATGCCCGAAATCACTCCGCTCTCTCAGATGGACCCTCGCTGGAAAGACAAGCCTCTCGGCTTCGACACCATCACCATTGGCAAATACGGCTGCCTGATGACCTCCATGACCATGGTCGCCAACTATTACGGCTTCAACGAGACCCCCATCACGGTCAACGACAAGATGAAAGCCGTCAACGGTTACCAGGGCGCGCTGATCATCCCGGCTATGTTCCCCGCTGCCTTGCCCGGCATGGTCTACCGCAACTTCATCAACTGCGAAAAATCGCCCGCCCCCATGGCCGAGATCGACGCCTACCTGGCCCAGGGCAAGCCGGTCATTATCGAAGTCGATTACGCGCCTACCCCCGGCCTGCAGAACCACTGGATTGTCTTGTATGAAAAACGCGGCGGCGACTACCTCCTCCACGACCCCTGGCCGTATCCGTCTCCTACCGGCGAAACCACCCTGCTCACCTCCCGCTATAAATTCGGCGGCACCCCATCGCAGATCATCCAGGGCGTGGTCTTTCTGGAAGGCAGCGTCCCGGTCAGCAAGCCGCCCGTGGTGGTTGGTACGGGCGTATGGGCCAGCTTCCCCGTCTATGCCACCGCCGACGGCCTGGCTGTGCGCACCGATACCCTGGTCGCCGATTACACCCTCATCAAGCGCGTTGCCATAGGCGCCATGCTGAACGTTCTTGAGGAAGATGCCGTCGCCAAACCCAAGATTGGCGTGCTCAACCAGTGGCTGCCGGTCCAGGATCCTTCCGATGGCACAGTGGGCTTTACCGCCGCCTGGTACGTTTCCCTCACCCCGCCCGGCGCGCCGACCACCCCGCCGCCCGTCCAGGTGGGCGAAAAGCCGCCCGCTCTCATTGTCAAAACCATTGACGAAGCCGTGGCTCTGCGCAGCAAGCCCGAAATCAGCGATGCCACCCTGGTCAAGCGCGTGCCGGTCAACACCGAGCTGATCTGCACCGAGCCTCCCGAAGCCGCCCTGGCCAAGGTTGGCGTGGTGTATCAATGGCTGAAGGTCAAAGACGTGGCCCAGGCCGAATACTACATCGCCGCCTGGTACGTCAAGGCCGTTAACGGGCAGGCCGTTCTGGGCGTCAAGGACCAGGGCACCGTCTCCTTCGGCCTCGAGCCCGAGGTACCCGAACCGCTGGTCGTTCGCGCTGGCGTTGAAGGGTTGGCCTTCCGCACCCTGCCGCTCATTATGATGGAAACCCTCATCAAGCGCCTGCCCATCGATGGCGAGCTGATCGTCCTCGAAGAACCCCTCGCCGCCGAAGAGAAGCTGGGCAAAATGGGCGAATGGCTCCACGTCCGCGATGTGGAAGGCGACGAAGGCTATGTTGCTGCCTGGTACGCCGTCAAACGCCCCGATGTCGTCATCGACGAGAACAAACCGGTGTTGGGCTAGCGGTTTTGGGCTGGCGGGGTGGATCTAACAGGTTTGATTACCTTGATCTACTCCCCATTCCCTGATCGACTGCTCACCGATTGACTGATTGACCAATCAACAATCCCGAACCAACCGGAGACCCCCTATGACCGAAATCCCCTCCGATCTTCTCTATTTCAATGGCATCAACGGCGCCACCGGCGGATATTCCCTGCCGCCCATGACCAGCAAGCAGTTGAGCGACGGCATCCTGGGTATCCTGCCCGACGATGACACCAAGGCGTTGAATTCCTGGTACCAGACCACAACCCAGGGACACTATGGCCTGATGGAAGGCTATGACCCGGATTCGTTGCAGGATACCGGCTGGGGTATTCTTTTCCCCGTCAACGTCGACCCGGCCATCATCGACGCGCTCAAGCCGCTGATGGAATGGCGCAAACAGCAGGCCGGCGAGCGCTACAAAGAATACAGCGGCGCGGCTGGCGTGCGCCCCAATGATACCAAGAGCTCCTGGCTGGCCCGCCAGGGGCTGCCCAACTTTGGCCCGGTCGACCCAACCCAGATCCCTTACTACCTGCTGCTGGTTGGCAGCCCCACTCAGATCGATTACCGCTTCCAATCCCTGCTGGATGTGCAGTATGCCGTGGGGCGCATCGCCTTCGATTACCCCACCGAATACGCCAACTACGCTCAGAGCGTGGTCGAGGCGGAAAAGAAGCAGCTCAAGCTCCAGCGCAAAATGACCTTCTTCGGCGCCGCCAACCCAGACGACCCCGCCACCAACCTCAGCGCGCAGCACCTGGTTCAGCCCCTCCTCGAATACCTCGATGGGCGCAAGATCGAAGGCCAGTCCCCCTGGGCGCTGGATGCCGTTGTGCGTGATGAAGCCCGCAAGCAGCGCCTGGCCGACCTGCTGGGCGGTCCGCACACGCCCGCCCTGCTCTTCACCGCTACCCACGGCATGGGCTTCCCCATCGGCGACCCGCGCCAGCTCCGCCACCAGGGCGCGCTGCTCTGCCAGGACTGGTCCGGCCCCAGGAAGTGGAAAGAGCCCATCCCCGAGGACTTCTATTTCTCCGCCGATGATCTGGCCTCCGATGCGAAGCTGTGGGGCGCCATCGCCTTCCTGTTTGCCTGCTACGGCGCGGGCACGCCCCAGTACGACGAGTTCGCCCGCCAGGCCTTTAAAGACCAGCGCGCGCAGATTGCCCCCAGCCCCTTTATCTCGCGCCTGCCGCAGCGCATGTTAGCCCACCCCAAGGGCGGCGCCCTGGCAGTGATCGGTCATGTGGAGCGCGCCTGGGGCTACTCCTTTGTGTGGGGCAACAACCGCTCGCTGACCGCCTTCGAGTCCACCCTGTATGCCCTGCTGTCTGGCTCGCGCATTGGCCACGCCTTCAACGACTTCAACATCCGCTACGGCGAGTTCTCCACCGAGCTGACCCAGACCCTGGACGACGCGCAGTGGATGCCGGTCGACCCCAACGAACTGGCCGGTAAGTGGACCGCTAACAACGACTCCAAGAACTACGTCCTCCTGGGCGACCCCGCTGTGCGGGCCATGGTGGCTGCCAAATCAACGAAGAAAACCGCCGCCGAACGCCCCTCCATCAGCCTGGCCCCGCTGCCTTCCAATTCGGGGAACAGTTTTACGGCCCAGCCGGCAGTTGTAACCGAAGTGGTGGTCACCCAGGTGGTGGCGCCCGCCGCCCCGGCGGCCCCCCCGCAGCCGGAGCGTATGGATGCCGCCAACCAGCTCGAATACGGCCTGCTGGACGATCTGAAAACCGGAGCCAACAGCGTCAGCGCCTCGCTCCAGCAGTTCGCCCAGAAGCTGGGCGCGTTCCTCAGCGCCGCCATCGACGATGCCGCCACCCTTGAGGTGAGCACCTACACCAGCTCGAAGATGGATGCCGTCGTCTTCCAGGGCTCTAAAATCACCGGCGCCAGCCTGCGCGCGGTGACCGCCCTGCGCATCGACGGCGACACCAGCCAGGTGATTCCGCTCAACGAAGACGGCGAAGTGGATACCGCCCTGTGGAATGTCCACATGGAGATGGTAAAGCAGGCCCAAATCAGCCGCACCGAATTGATCAAATCCGCCATTTCCGCCGTTGCCAGCCTGACCAATCTCGGGGGCATCAAGTGACCCTGCCGGGTTCGCCCGCCTCGGCAACTGCCCCGGCAGTTGCCGCCGCGCCCGCTGCCGCGCCCGCCGCCGACCCCTTCGGCTTGTGGCGCGCGCCTACCGCGGCGGATGTTGTTACCGCGGTCGCCGCGCCGGTCGCTGTGCCCGAACCCGGCGCGGAGTCCTTTTCCCTGCCGGGGGCGGCTGTGCCGGATTCATTTTCAGGCGCTCCATCTGCCATCTGGACCCTGTCCCTCACCAGCGGCCCGCAGGGCAAACCGGACATTGCGCCCGAATTGGAACGTTTGGCCGGGCAGGTTCATTCCATTGAAACCGGTTTAGCCGCCGCCGTGCCCCGCGCCGAGGCATTCCTGTCCGCCCGGGCGCAGCCCGCCCAGCCCGCCGCCGAATCCTTTTCCGCTCCGCCCACCCCAGCCCCGCCGGGCGCTCCTGCCACGCTGGGCGAGGCTGCTTCATTGGGCGCGGCTGCCTCACCCGCTGGCGTGCTGCCTCCCCCCGAGACCGGTCTGGCCCTGGCTTTCGCCGTCCTCGAACCATCCGCCGAAAGCGCCGTCAGCTTTGGCGCGCCGGGCGGGCTGCCCGCCAGCATCGACTGGGACGCCCTCTACCAGCGCCTGACCACCCTGTTCGACAGCGTCAACCGCCAGCTCCTGCACTTTGCCTGGGTCGATACCACCCTGGATGGCCGCCTGGTCGCGCGCACCACCGTTAACTGGGGCGGCGATTTTGCCTCCACCTGGCTGTCCGGTCTATCTCCCGACCTGATCTCCGCCCACTGTCGCTCGGTCGAACTGGCGATGGCCTCCCGCCTCGCCAGCCTGCGCGCCATCCTCACCGCTTCCCAGATCGCCGGAAAAATCGCCCTGGCCCTCACCACCCCCCTCGGCCCCATCCAGGCCCTGTCCCTGGCCTGGCAGTTCCTCAGTTCAATCATCAGTCAATCAGGGAATAGTGGTCAATCAACAGTAAACAGTGATCGATCAATCATGAATTCTCAGCCTCTTCCCTAATCTCTAATCTCTGATCCCTAATCCCTATCTTCCAAGGAGCCTTTTCCATGCCAAACGAATTTAACACAGCCCTCAAGTCGGCGGCCCAGAAGATCGCCAAATATGTGGATAATGTCGCCACCATGACCGTCGAAACCCGCTTTGTCGACCTGGGCGAAACGGTCGATTTCGACAAAGCCCTCCCCGCCGCGCGCACCGAAATCCGCCTCGACGGCGACTGCGCCACCGTGCTGCCCGTGCGCAAGAACGAATCAGGCGTTCTGGCCGTCGATGGCGATATGTTCGCCATGCACCAGCAGAATGTTGCCACCGCCATCGACTACCGCGCCCGCATGATGGACGCCCTGCTGCAAACCTTCAAAGCCACCATTTCTGGCTCTGGATAGAACCTCCTGAATCGAACGAAGGCAGCCTTATGCGGGCTGCCTTCGTTCGATTCAAAAGAATGCTTGCGCGATTACTTCTTGCTGGCTTGTACAGACACCAGCTCGGGCATTTCCACGGGCTGTGCGGCCAGCGTGCTCAGGCGGATGCCGGCCAGGTGATCTACCAGCTTTACCTGTAGTTCGCTCCACACCGGGCTGGACATGCAGCCATCATTTCGCTGAGCATCGCCTTCCATGGTTGGCGCAATGCAGATGGGGCCTTCCAGCGTTTCAACGATCTGCATCAGGGTGATCTCATCAGCAGACAGGTTCAGGCGCAGCCCGCCGTGCGGACCCGGGGTTGCCTTGATCAGGCGGCCCTGGATCAACGAGCGGCCAATCTGGTGCAGGAAGGGCAGGGGAATTTGCAGTCTTTCTGCAAGAACGGCGGTTGCCTGTGCGCGGTTTTCAGGTTCCTGCGCGAGGGCGATCATCAGTTGTAAACCATAATCCAGGCGGCGGCTAATTCGGAACATAATAACTCTAATCCCTTTCTTTTACTAAGTTTGATTTGGGTTGTAACTTGGGTTGGTATTAACATACTGGAGATTGATGATCGAGGAAAGTGACAAATATCATGCATTTGGCTTACGAATGTCGGATGTTTTACATTTAAGATAAAAGTTATAAATCCTCTGTTCATTACATAAAAAAAGGACTATAATCGCAGTGGAAACGATGTGAAACTATTCACAAAAGATGATTAGGAGGAATGCAATGAGAAAATCCGTTTTGGCGTTGGTAGGGATGCTGATCATCGCGTCTGTTCTGTTAACGGCTTGCGCTGGCGGCGGCGGTGGTGGCGGAGCCACCATCAATCGCCAGCAGCCTCCCGCGGAATTTGCCAACGCGGCCAACCCCTTCGAAGGCAATCAGGATGCTGTCACTGCCGGAAAGACCCTGTATGACGTCAACTGCGCGGCCTGCCACGGCGCGCAGGCCAAGGGCGATGGCGCCGCCGGCGCTTCACTCGACCCCAAACCGGCGGATCTCCAGAAAACGGCCAAAGAAACCACCCCCCAATACAGCAATTGGGTCATTCATGTGGGTGGTGTAGGCTCCGGGCTCAACGCCTCCATGCCCGCCTTCAAGGATGTCTTGAGCGATGATGACATCTGGCAGGTGGTCACCTATCTCGAAACCACCTACGGCAAGTAGCCCTCGCGGTTTTTGAAAGATCAACACGCCCCGGTTTTCAACGGGGCGTGTTTGCTTTTAACCCCTTAAATGACTACCACTGTACCATTTTTTGTTAGATAATCATCGTTATGAAAAAACAAAATTCCATCGCACTGCGGATTTTGCGTATGATCCTCGCTATCATCGCTGGTATCGTTCTGCTGCTCTACATAGGCCTTCCCGTGGGGGCGGCGGTCGTGGCGGTGCTGCCCGCGCGAACGGGGGTAGGCGACCTCCCGGAGGGTTTTGAAGAGGTCGCCCTGCGAACTGCGGATGGCGTGGACCTGAAAGGCTGGTACCGGCCCCCCGAAAATGGCGCGGTGATTTTGCTCGTTCACGGCGCGGGCGGATCGCGAGAAACGATGCGCTCCTACGCCGATATGCTGGTGCGGCATGGCTACGGCGTGCTGTCGCTCGACCTGCGCGGCCACGGCCTGAGCCAGGGCCGCACCAACCGCCTGGGCTGGCAGGGCACCCTGGATGTGGGCGCAGCGGTGGCCTTCTTGCAGGTCCGCGCGGAGGTTCAGCGCATTGGCGGGCTGGGCAGTTCCATGGGGGCCGAAGTGCTGCTCGGCGCCGCCTCCACCTACCCGGCCATCCGCGCCATCGCAGCCGATGGCGCCACCCGGCGCTGCACCGCCGAGTATCTCGCGCTGGAGGCCAACCGCCCGCTGGTGCGTAACTTTACGGCGCGCGTCATGTTCGCCGCCGTCCAGCTTTTCACCTTTACCCAGCCGCCGCTCCCCCTGCTCGAATCGATGCAGAGCGCGCAGTCTACCCGTTTCTTATTCATCGCCGCCGGAGAGAACGCCCTGGAAATCTCCTTCAACCAGTTGTTTGCCGATACCCTTGGCAGCCGCGCCTCGCTGTGGGTGGCTCCCGGCGCGCAGCACACCGGCGCTTTCGCCCTGTATCCCCAAGAATACGAACAGCGCGTGATCGATTTCTTCCAATCCGCGCTTTTGGATGCGCCCGCAAAATAATCCGTCCGCCGGATATATGGATGATGCTTCATATCATGTATCCGATTTGTTGATCATTTGCTTTAACAAACCTCCGCCTGATGGTAAAATGATTCTATGCAGGGTGGATCATGGCTTTGGAACAAGCGGGTGAAAATCGCCGGGCTGGTGCTGCTGGCTGCGGCGCTTTTGGCTGTCATCCTCTGGCTGGGCGTCCGCTATGGTTGGCCGCTGGCGGCTGGCCTGCTGGCAGCCCTGGTGGGGGTGGGGGCAGCGCTGGTATACGCCGCCCGCGAAAGGACGGCCCTGATCCAGCAAGGCCAGCAGGAGCAGCAGCAGGTTGAATCCACCCGCGCCAGGCTGGCCGAGTCTGAGCGCCGCCTGGATGCCGCCCTTCAAATCAACCGCCTCCTGGCCGAATCCTCCGCCGGGCGCATCGACAGCAGCGCATTGATGGATTCAGCGTTATCCACCATCACCCAACTGGTCGGCGCGCTGGGCTGCTCTTACGTCCCCATCGACGAGTGGCGCCAGCCCCTACCGGCCTTTACCCACGGCCAGCTTCCTGACCCCGTTCTGGGCGCCTGGTCCGCGGAGCTGGCCTCGGGCATGCTGCGCGAGCGCTGCGCCGCCTGTTCCGTGCACAAATCCGCACCCGGCGCCTGCCCGCTGCATCCCGCCGAACTGGGCAGTTTCATCACCGTCTACTGCGTCACCCAAAACGCGCCCGGCGCTGAACAAACGCATGCCAGTCTGCCTGCCGGTCCGCGCGCGCAGTCGCCGCGCGGAATCCTTCACCTGTACATGCCCGGCGGAAAATCGCTGGACGCGGAAATGTCCGCGCTCCTCGACGATCTGCTCCACCAGGTGACCATTGCCTTCGAAGCGGCCCGCCTGCGCCAGCAGGAACAGGCCACCCTGCGCCAGCTCCAACTGCTGCGCGCCCCGCAGGGCGAATTCTACGAGCCGCTGCAGTTTCTGCTCCAGGGCCTGGTTCAGGCGCTGGAGGTGGATTTTGCCCTCACCCGCGTCCTGCCAACACCCATCGAAGACCCATCCATCATGCAGGAGCAGTTTGGCGACTTTTCACAGCTCAGCCAGGAAGCCCTCGACGGCCTGCTCAGCCAGGCCATGCAAGCCGCCGCGCGCGGCGAAGCCCTATCCTCGCCGCCCCGGCAGGCGCCAGTCTGGCTCTCCCTGCCCCTGCTCCCGCCCGCCAGCCCGCCGCCCGTCGCCCAGAGGGTCCCCTCCGGCCAGCCCCTGCCTGCCCCCGCGGACCAGCCTTTGGGCGCGTATGCGGACCAGCCTCCGGCTGCCCTCGGGATTTTGCTGGTCGGCGCATACCGCCCCTTCGAGTTTCACCAGCGCCAGCTCGCCATCCTCCAGTCGATTGCTGCCCAGGCCGCCTGGTTCGTTGAGATGGAGCGCGTTTACCGCGCCCTGCAGTATAAAACCGTTGTCCAGGAGCGCGCCCGCCTGGCCCGTGAAATCCACGATGGTCTGGCCCAGGACCTGGCCTTTCTCAAGCTCCAGGCCGCCCAGATGCAGACCTATCTGACCCAGGGCGACCTTTCTCGCCTCCAAATGATGATGGAGAGCAGTTATGCGGCCCTCTCTTCAGCCTACCTGGACGCCCGCCAGGCCATCGACGATCTGCGCCTCACCCCGCGGCTCGGCCTGGAACAGTGGCTGGAGCGCATCCTGGCCGATTTCGAGCAGGCTGCCGGCCTCCCGGTCGATCGCCAGGTGCGCCCGCTCAGCCGCGCCCTGGACCCCGAGGTGCAGGCGCAGCTCATCCGCATTATTCAGGAAGCCCTCTCCAACATCCGCAAGCACGCCCGCGCCAGCCGCGTGCGGGTGGCCTTGTTCGAGCGCGGCGGTGAAATCCTCCTCGAAATCGCCGATGATGGCCGTGGGTTCGACGCCGAAGATGTCCCCGAGCTGACCCGCCACGGCCTGCGCGGCATGCGCGAGCGCGCCGATATTCTGGGCGCCGACTTTCAGATTATCAGCCAGGCGTCCAGGGGAACCACCATGCGCCTGGTATTGCCCGCTTTCCATACAACCGCATCCATCGCGGAGGAGCCATCATGAACCACTCTGAACCGAACGCTGCGCGCGGCGTACTGCGCCTGATGGTGGTGGACGACCACGCCCTGTTCCGGCGCGGGCTGGTGGGCCTGCTGGAAGAAATGCCCGGCTTCCAGGTGGTCGGCCAGGCTGGCGACGGCCAGCAGGCCCTGCCCATGATCGACCAGCTCAAGCCCGATGTCATCCTCCTGGACCTGAACATGCCCGTTATGGACGGCATCGATACCCTGCGCGCGCTCCGCCAGCGCCAAAACCCCGCCAAAGTCATGATGCTCACTATTTCCCAGGATAACAGCGACCTGCTCGACGCCATCCAGGCCGGAGCGGATGGCTACCTGCTCAAAAACACCGAGCCTGAGGATTTGCGCCGCGCTATTTGGCGTGTAGCCGAAGGCCAGGGCGCGCTTTCCCCCGAGGTCACCGCGCCCGTCCTGCGCGCCATTGCCCGCTACACCGCCGATCTCTCCGCCCCGCTCCTCTCCGACCGCGAAGTAGAAGTCCTGAAGGTCATGGTCGACGGCCTCACCACCCAGCAGATCGCCGCCCGCCTGTTCATCTCCGAGAACACCGTCAAAACCCACGTGCGCCACATCTTCGAAAAGCTCGAAGTCTCCAACCGCGCCGAAGCCGTCGGCAAAGCCATCCAGATGGGTTTGATTAAGAAGTAGCATGAATTCGGGCTAACGGAAAAGCGAATTTTCGATCAATCACGAGGGCTTAAAAGACGAGGTTGGCGAAGCCAACCATCGCTCTCTCTTCCAATAAATCACTTTAACTCTGACGGAACTTCGAATTGGCCCATTCTGGATGGCTTGTTTGGTGATTAGCCTACTCATTGAAAATGACGATTAAGGAGGAAGGGATGTTTTCGAGGCAAAAAGGGTTTATAACCATCTTGATATTCTTTTTGGGCTTTTGTTTGATGATATTTGGAATATTTGTGATCCCGTCTAATCTAAGGGAAGTTTTCCCAGATGGATTTCCAAAGACATGGGAGTTCGCTCGTCTTTTCAAAGCGGCATTACTCCTCTTTGCCTCATTGGTATTTATTCTATTTGGCACGATAATTATGGGACTGTTTCCCAGTATTCGATTGACGAACACCGGAATAAAGGTCAAAGGACTCCTATGGGTTCAGCGATTTGATTGGAATGAAGTTGATGAAATTGTAAAACTAAGTAGACCTGCAGGGGCGAAAGGCGTTATTCTATCGCCAAAAGGCCCTTTAATAAAAAGGCTCATTGTTAATTACCCCTTCTATCTACATGGCGTAATTTCAGGGGCTTTTGAGCCTGTTGTGATCCTATCGAATGGATTAGAAAATCGAGACGAAATAATAACGGAAATTACAAAACATATTTCAGAATAGTGATGACTTACACCTATAAGAATTGGTGGTAAGTGCATTGGCAGGCGTGGTTGATAATCTATGTGCGCGAAAAGTGGCTTAAAACGGTAAGATTTTTCGTAACCATTCTGACGTGAACCCAGAAGACCTTTACATTGTCAAAATCGTGAAACGCGAGCACAATATAGTGATGAAGCCCATATTTTCATTCTTTCTCACCTTTATACTTATCCTATCTTCTTGCTCGACAACTAACAAAGCAACCGTATTAAAGTCCCCCACCACAAATGCCAATAACCAGGTAGAGGTGAGTGATTACCTGATCTATTTGAAAAGTGATCATCCCAACCGAGGGCAGCTAATACTCTATGATCCAGTAAAGCAAACTCGTGCCGCACTGTTGCCCAGTTGGGACATTGACGGCTTCAGCATCAGTACCAAAAACCGCCTGGCTTTCTCGGCAGGACCGGATGAGAAGAAGGATATTTTTATTCTGGATTATCCCTTTACGCAAAACGCTCCGATGAAGCTCACCCAAAATACAGATTCAGAAGTTCACCTCCTGCTCTGGAGCCCAGATGGGCGGTATCTCGCGTATGAAACCGTTCAGGCTGATGGAAAAACGCTCTTTGTCTGGGATGGAACGACTGCCACCCCGATCTATCACTATACAGGATCAATCGGTGAACTTACATGGAGTGTGGATGGTCGACTAGCCTTCTATGATTATGATGGCGTTCAATACGAAATTCTTATCTGGGATGGGAACACAATCGCCAATGTTAGTCAAAACCCTTCGGGAAGTGACTGCTATCCGGCCTGGAGTGCAGACGGGCAGTTAGCGTTCCTTTCCTGCCAGGATGAGGCGTGTGACATTTATGTATGGGATGGTCAATCTACGAATAATGGAATTCCCGATACTAACACATTCACCAATGTTGCCCCGAAGTTGACAGGCTATTATTCTCAACCGGTTTGGACCAGTTCCGGTTCCCTGTCATTTATTGCTTTTGGCCCAAATGACAAACACGCTCAAGTCTTTGAATGGAATGGACAGACAGCAACCAACATCAGCCAAAACCCAGATTTTCATAATGGTGGTCAACGGTGGAGAAGTGATGGATATTGGGCGTTTGTCACTTTCTTCTCAAGTGGACGTATTCTCTATGTTCGCAATGCGGAAAATCAAACACTGCTAAAGACAAAAGCCGAACAACCCCCGGCCTGGAGCCAGGGTGGATTGTTGATGTTTTGCCTTTACGAACGTCCTGAATGGGTGCTCTCGATGTGGAATGGCACCAGGGAGATAGAGGTCGCCCGCGGAAATGAAGTCAGAGCGCAGTGGAACAATGGGGCAGAGGCGTATTGTTCGAGTGGGTAAGAAAATGTAGATCATAAGTTGAGCAATTACGATTTTCGAACCTCTCCACCTGAGTCTGAATCCTTTATACTCATGCCAATTCTCGGTATAGCAAGGAATGGGCATGAGCAGCGGCGAAAACAAAGTCCGACGAACACAACACGCGTTTCTGGTTGCCTGGGGATGGTTTGCCGAACACATTGGACTGCCAGATCAGTTTGGGCACATTCCGCTGAAGCAAAAACGGTACCACCACACCCCGCAAACCAAAGTGCTGGAATTTTTCGTCTCCATTTTAGGCGGAGATCGCGATTCAACATCTTGGTATCTTTTCGGTAATTACACCATTCTCCTCCCCAAGTCGGATGCAAATTCCATCCAGCGGTTGATCCCCGAAAACAAGTCCAATCCTATACTGGTACAGGCGCCCCGCAAGCTGTTTGGGTAACATCTCCAGCCAGCACGCCGCGAGATTTTGCGGCGGGTCGATCATCCATGCCGCATAGGCTCTTGTTAAAAACCATCACCAAAGGAACATTTGCATGCACTTTAAATTGAAATTCACCGGTATCTTCGTGGTGTTGCTCACCCTTCTCCTTTCCCCTTTCCTCGCCGCCCAGGCCAGCGCGCCTGCCGCGCCAGCGCCGGATATGGACGCGCTGGATGCCTACCTGAGCCAGCAGGTGCGCGCCAACCGCATCCCTGGCCTGGTGGCTGCCGTGGTGCAGGGCGGTCAGACCACTTTCCTCAAGGGGTACGGCATCGACCCGCAGGCGCAGTTTTTGCTGGGTTCCACCACCAAATCTTATACCGCACTGGCCGTGATGCAGTTAGTCGAGGCCGGTAAGCTGGACCTGGATACCCCAGTCCAGGCCTACCTGCCCTGGTTTCGGGTATCCGATCCGCAGGCCAGCGCGCGCATCACCGTCCGCCACCTGCTCAACCAGACCAGCGGCATGAGCGCGCCCCTTGACCCCGGCTCGGAGCGCTATTACCCCACCTTAGAAGACCAGGCGCGCGCGCTCAGCGATGCCCGCCTGAACGCCGAACCTGGCACGCGCTACCAGTATTACAACCAGAACTACCGCCTGCTGGGCCTGCTGGTCGAAACGGCCAGCGGGCAGTCCTATGCCGATTACCTGCGCGATCACATCACCGGCCCGCTGGGGCTGACCAGCACCGTCGCCGACCCGGCGGACGCCCCGCGCTTGGCTCCGTGCTACACCCAGGTATTCAGCTTCCCGGTCCGCTGGGTCCAGCCCTTCCATGCCGACGCCCTCCCCGACGGCTACCTGATCTCCACCGGCGCGGACAGCGCCCGCTACCTGGCAGCCCTCATGGGCGGCGGCAGCCTGGACGGCCAGCAGGTCATCCGCCCTGAAAGCCTGCAGGCCATGTTCAGCACCCCAACCGGGGTCGACAGCTCTTACGGCATGGGCTGGATGGTTCTGGATGACCCGGAGGTCGGCGGAAGATTCTACTATCACAGCGGCGCAATCGATTGTTTTGCCTCCATGTACCTCATGCTGCCGGAGAAAGACCTGGGCCTGGTGCTGTTGTATAACCAGAACAGCCTGTTTCCCATGTTCTTCGAGCAGGAACAGATCATGGTCGGTGCCGTGTCGGCGTTATCAGGCGAAGTGCCTGCGGTTGGCGGGTCGAACTGGATGGGCCTGGCGCTGGGTGGCGTGGCGCTGCTCGACCTGCTCAACCACCTGCGCCTGTTCCGCGGTCTCAGGCGCATGCCTGCCGGGCGAAAAAGCGCCTGGGTGTGGCTGCGGGCAGTGCTGCTGGAGGTGGCTTTGCCGCTGGTGGTGCTGCTCTTTGGCCCGCAGTTTGTAGCATCGCTCATGGGGGAAAGCGGCGGCTGGCTGGACTGGATCACCGTGCTGCCCGATGTGGGTATTTGGCTGCTGGTCGGTCTCAGCCTAACCCTCATCCGCGGCCTGCTCAAGCTGGGCCTGCTCCTGTCCCGCCGCGCGCCAGCCGTAGTTATCGCCTAAGAAAAGCCAAAAATCTCTCTTGATTCTTAAAGTCCCCCGCCAGGGCAGGGGATTTAGGGGGTGGGGAAAGTAATAGGATCAGGACAACCACTCATTCCCACAAACGGGTGACTTGGGGGTCACCCGTTTGTCATTCTAATTTCACCTATTCCGGTCCCCTTTGGGTGGATGAATCATTTCCCCCTTGTTTTTATAATCCAAATGGTATGGAACGATTCTTTGATAACCGTTTGGAGTGTGCATGAGCGACGCGAATTCTGAACAACCGCGCCGGGTGTTGATAGCCTCCGCCAATCCGCTGTTTGCCCGCGGGCTGCAAAAATTGATGGTGCAGCGCTGGCGCAGCCGCAGCGTTGAAGTCCGCTTTGCCGGAACCATGCAGGAAATCAGCGCCGTGCTGGAAACCTGGCGCCCCGACCTCGTTATTCTCGATTATGACGATGAGGGCGCCGCGGGTAAGCCCGGCATCATCCAGCGCGAAGCCTTCCTCAGCCAGTTTATCGCCGGGGCCCGCCCCATGCAGGTGATGCTCGTCTCACTGCGCGAAAGTGGCGAAGTCATCGTCTACGACCGCCGTACCCTCACCCCCGCCCAGGCCGAAGATTGGCTCGACCTGCCCTGGGCGGAACCCCGCCCGCTGGCCCGCTCCGCGGCCCTGGTTTCGGAAGCGCCCCGTACGCCAGCCCAGGCGGAGCTTGATCCCAACACAACGCAAAGCGCTGCCCCGCTGCCGCAAGAATCAGCCGGTCAGGGCCCTTTGATTCCGGTAATCCATCCCAAAGCAAGGAGTGGAGGTATGAAGCATTACATTATTCCAGGCATCCTGACCATCATCCTGACGGTGATCATTGGCCTGGCCATGAACGTCAGCGGCCTGATGCCAGACGTGGCCAGCACGCAGGCGGTCCCCATCGATGCGATGATCGCTTTGCAAGTCTGGATGATTGCCTTCTTGTTTTCGCTCATCACCGTCTTCATCGTCTACAGCGTCGTTGTTTTTCGCTCTCGCCGCAAAAACGCCGCGCGTGCTGAAGCCACCGGCGATCTTCCCGCCGGCGCTCTTCCCGCCTCGACCGCCCCCGGCGCCCGCATGAAAGGCTCCAACACTCTCGAGGTGGCCTGGACCATTGTCCCGCTCATCACGGTGATTGTCCTTTCTTTCATCGGCGCGCAGGACCTGGGCGCCATCCGCAAGGCCGAGGTCGGCGCGCTGGAAGTAAAAGTGACCGCTTTTCAATGGGGCTGGTCGTACGAGTACCCCGCCAGCGGCATCACCAGCAGCACCCTGGTGCTCCCGGTGAACCGCCAGGTGCGCCTGCTGTTAACCTCGCGGGATGTCATCCACTCTTTCTGGGTGCCAGAGTTCCGCGTCAAGCAGGATATTCTGCCCGGTGAGAACCTGGTGAAAGAGCTGCGCGTTACCCCCACCACCCTTGGCTACTACACCGTTCGCTGCGCGGAAATGTGCGGCCTGAACCACGCTGGCATGGAAGGCCCGGTGATGGTGGTCACCCAGACCGGCTTCGATGACTGGGTTGAGCAGAAAAAGGCCAGCGCTGCCGCCGTTGCCGCCAGCGGCACGCCCGCCGAACGCGGGCAGGCCCTGTCTCAGACCACCGGCTGCCTCGGCTGCCACAGCGTCGATGGCTCCCGCCTGATCGGCCCCACCTGGCAGGGGGTGGCTGGTTCGCAGGTCCAGCTCACTGATGGCTCCACCCTCACCGTCGATGACGCCTATCTGTACGATGGCATCGTCGACCCCAGCAAGCACGTTCGCCAGGGTTTCGCCCCCGGCATCATGCCGGAGACCTATGCAACCCAACTCACCGATGAGCAAATCAAAGACATCATCGAATTCATCAAGTCCCTTAAATAACTCGAACCCCGATCAAGGATAGGCATATCTCAAATCTCTAATCCCCAATCCCTGATCGACTTCTTTACAGGAGACCTTATGAAAAATACCCTATCCATCGGCCTGGTTCGCGGCCTCATTTACCAGATCATCGGCACGGCAGTGGGCTTTGCCCTCTTTGTGGGGCTGCGCGCCGTACTGGGCCTCAACTTCTGGGCGGAGCCTGCCTGGGTGTTTGGCGGGCTGGTGGGCGCCCTGGCCTTTATGGCGGGCATTGGCGCCTTCACCGACTGGTATCGCTGGGCGAAGGGCGAGGAAACCATCCAGCCCGACGAAGTGGAGGAACCCGCCGGGATGCGCCGCTACCTGGGCCTCAGCTACGACCACAAAGTGATCGGTGTGCAGTACATCATACTTTCGCTGGTCCTGCTGGTGGTGGGCGGCACCTTTGCCCTCATCTTCCGCACCGAGCTCATGGCGCCTGAAATGCAGTTCCTTGAGATGATCCAGTTCAACACCCTCATCGGACTGCATGGCATCGTCCTGATCGCTTCCATGCTGCTGGGCGGGGCGGGCATCGGCAACTACACCGTCCCGCTGCTCATCGGCGCCCGCGATATGGCCTTCCCCCGCCTGAATGCCTTCGCCTTCTGGCTGGCAGTGCCCGCCACCGTGCTGGTGCTGCTCTCCATGCCCCTGGGCGGCTTCGAAACCGGCTGGACGGGCTACCCGCCCCTCTCCGTGCGCGGCCCCATGGGCATCCAGATGTTCTTCCTGGGCGTCTTCATCATCGGCTGGTCGTCGGTGCTGGGCGGCTTGAACCTCATCGCCACCACCCTGCGCGAGCGCGCCCAGGGCATGACCCTCTTTAAAATGCCCATCCTGGTCTGGGCCGTCCTGGCGACCTCCATCGTCACCCTCACCGCCACCCAGCTCATTGGCCTTTCCTTCCAACTGGTGATGTTCGAGCGCCTGCTGAAAATGCCCTTCTTTGACCCGGCTGGCGGCGGCAACCCAATCCTCTTCCAGCATCTCTTCTGGTTCTACTCGCACCCCGCCGTGTACGTGTTCGTTTTGCCCGGCTTCGGCGTGATTGGCGAACTGCTGCCCGTTTTCTCGCGCAAGCCCCTCTTTGGCTACAAGTTCGTGGCCCTTTCCTCCATCGGCATCGCCGTGATCGGCTTCCTGGTGTGGGGGCACCACATGTTCGCCGCTGGCATGGAGGAATACCTGCGCGTGCCCTTCATGTACAGCACCCTGCTGGTCGCCATCCCCACCGGGGTAAAGGTCTTCTCCTGGACCGCTACCATGTGGATGGGCGACCTGCGCTTCGAAACGCCTATGCTGTTCGTCACCGGCGCGCTGATCATCTTCCTCACCGGCGGCCTCACCGGGCCTCCGCTGGGCATCGTCGCCACAGACCTGCACATGACGGACACCTATTTCGTGGTCGGGCACTTCCACAGCACCATGTTTGGCGGCTACGTGTTCCCCTTCTTCGCCGCCCTGTATTACTGGTTCCCCAAGGCTACGGGCCGCCGCCTGGATGAGCGCCTGGGCAAGTGGCACTTCTGGCTCATGTTCCCCTCTTTCATCATTATGAGCCTGGTCCAGATGTGGATTGGCCTCAACGGCATGCGCCGCCGCATCGCCGACTACGACCCCACCCTCGGTATCCAGACCGAGCACATCGTCATCACCATTACCGGGTTCCTCATCGCCTTCTCCATCCTCATCTTCCTGGTCAACATGGTCCGCAGCCTGCGCGTGGGCCAGGAGGCCACCGGCAACATCTGGGAATCACGCTCGCCCGAATGGCAGGTGCCCTCTCCCGCCCCCATGCACAACTACCCCGTGCCCCTGCGCGTGGTCGGCGAGCCCTACGATTACGGCGAAACCGAACCCTACGTCGTCCTCGGCGATCAGCACCCTACGCCTGCTGCCCGCCCCCATCCCCAACCCGGAGATTAGCAAAACAGTCAGTCAGGGAACAGTGATTAGTGATTTGGACTTTCTTCCCCGTTCATTGGCTGCCCAATCCCCAATCCCTAATCCCCGATTGACTGCTCACTGATTGACTGATTGACTATCGGAGCCTTTATGAACAAACTCTCCCCTCTCACCCGCGGTATCGTCGTCTTCATCGTCCTGGCCGTGCTGACCGTGATCGAATATTTCCTTGCCGGCCTGGGCGTCTCCGCGACCGCTTTCCTCATCATCATCGCCCTGGCCAAGGCCGGGCTGGTGCTGTGGTTCTTCATGCACCTTTCGCGCGTATTCAAATCCGAATCCGAAGGAGACCACTCATGAGCGCCCAATCCGTCCCCGCATCGCATCCCTCCCGGCCCGCCTATGTTGAGCCGGTCGCCGGTCACGGCGCGCAGCAGCACACCGGCCAGAGCTACGCCTACCGCACCGCCACCAGCCGCCTGGGGCTGTGGCTGTTCCTCGCCTCAGACAGCTTTGTCTTTGGCGGGCTGCTGGTGTCGCGCTTCTACCTGCTGGGCCTGCACCGCCCCGAGCTTTCTCAACTGCTCGGCCTGGTGGTGACCTCCGTGCTGCTGGTCTCCAGCTTCTTTATGAACCGCGCCGAGGTGCAGATTTCACGCGGCAACCGCCGCGGCTTCATCACCAACATCATCGTCACCATGGCGCTGGGCATCCTGTTCCTGGCTGGCGTGGTCGGCGTGGAGTGGCAAATCGCCCCCTTTGGCCCCGGCGACAGCGCCGCCGCCGCCGTCTTCTATATGATGACCGGCATGCACGCCTTCCACGTTCTCACCGGCGTCATCTTCCTCGCCGTCGTTCTGCGCAACGGCCTGCGCGGCAAGTACAGCGCCGAGCGCCACTGGGGCGTCGAAGCCGTCGCCAACTACTGGCACTTCGTCGACCTCGTCTGGATTTTCTTCTACCCCGCCCTCTACCTGATCGGAATCGTGTAACCATAGTAAAAGGCAAACGTAACCATGAAACGCTACATTCTCGGGATCTCAGCCGTACTCCTTGCCGCCCTGCTCATTTCCGCGGCGTTCACCTTCACCCGCCCCTACACCTACCACGGCTCGCTGATCGAGCCGCCCTATGCCGCCCCAGACTTCACCCTGCCCGGCAAGGACGGCGCTTTCCACCTGGCAGACCAGTCCGACCGCGTGGTGCTCGTCTTCTTTGGCTTCACCCACTGTCACGATGTCTGCCCCACCACCCTGGCCAGCTATAACCAGATTCACGACCGCCTGGGCGCGGACGCCGACCGCGTGAAATTCGTCTTCATCACCGTCGACCCCGACCGCGACACCCCCGAGGTAACGGGCCGCTACGCCGCCGGTTTCAACCCCAGCTTTATCGGCCTCTCCGGCACGGAGCAGGAACTCGCCCCGGTCTGGAAGGACTACGGCGTCTACCGCAAAATCGTCAAGGACAGCGCCGAAGCAACCATGGCCAACCACGGCCAGACCAGCGGCGGCCACGATATGTCGTACAAAGTCGAGCACTCCTCCCAGACCTACCTGATTGACCCCTCTGGCAACCTGCGCCTAACCTACTCCTACGGCGCCCCCATCGACGACATCCTGCAGGATATCCGCTACCTGCTCAAGTGATCTTTACCATCTCCCATTCGCCCGCACTTCCGCGCCAACACCCACGCTTTTCCTGGTACCCACGCTCCAGCGTGGGTACCCCCTCTCCGGCGCTCCGCGCCAGCATCCTCGTAGGGGCGTTTCGCGAAACGCCCCACCACAACCATCCCTGACCTTTACCACCTGGCAAACCCCCATCCTGGCACCCACACTCCAGCGCCCCATCCATTGAGATAACCACCATGTTCCTCAAATCTCGCCTCCCCGACTTCTTCCTTCGTTCTGCCATCGGCATCCTTATTGGCATGCTCTTCGGCTGGCTGCTCAACGAAGCCTCCTACGCCTACACCCCCGACAAAGTCTCCGCCGCGCGCGAGCCGCAGCGCATCAACCTCGTCATCCCCTACGGCACCTCCGCGCAGGTCGAGCAGGGCGTTTACAGCGCCTCCTTCCCCACCAGCATCACCTTCGTCGAGGGCGATATCCTGGTCGTGAAAAACGAAGACACCGTCTCGCACCAGTTGGGGCCGCTGTTTGTTCCCCCCCAAACCTCCGGCGTGCTGGCCCTCGACACGGCCAATACCTACTCTTACGCCTGCACCTTCAAGCCCGACAAATACATCGGCCTCACCGTGCTGCCCCGCGTCACCGCTGGCACCCGCCTGATGGGCATGCTCGCCATCGGCCTGCCCACCGGCATGATGCTTGCCGTGTACAGCTACCTGCTGCCCGGCAGAAAGAAACCCGCCCAGCAGCCCGATCCGCCGCCCGGCGGGTGATTCCCGATCACCCTTTGGCGCGCGCAATATAACCCAACCATGCGAGCCCGCGAGGGATGTACCGCCTTCGCCCGCTCTCTATAATACAAACTAGAACAGCAGGTCATTACCGGTTCACTTTTCTTCAATGGTGCATGGGTCTTCTCCTCCAGAACGTAGCGGCTGCGGCAGGCAGCGCCGCAGCCGCTGCGCCGGGGAAGGCCCGCCCAGGTCTCTCAATCAGCACATTCACCGGCGGCTACGAGCGCATCCCTGCCTCATCGACCGCCGGTTTTGATGGAAAGGCATTCGTAAAACTATGGCGCATCGTTTCTTCACCCCCCGCTGGATCATCACCACCCTGCTGGTGGTGCTTGCCGTGGGGGGTATGGCCCGCCTGGGCTTCTGGCAGCTCGACCGCCTGGAGCAGCGCCGCGCCTTCAATGCCCGGGTGCAGGCCCAAGTCAGCGCCCCTGAACTCGACCTGAACGCCTCCATCGCCCCGGATGCCCTCGCCGCCATGGAATACCGCACCGTGGTGGTACGCGGCGAATACGACCCGTCTGGCGAAATCCTCCTGCGCAACCAGGTCAACGACACCCAGCCCGGCTTCCACCTGCTCACTCCCCTGCGCATCACCGGCACGGAGCATGCAGTCCTCGTCGACCGCGGCTTCATCCCCCTCGACCAGGACCAGCCCGCCGAGCGCACCGCCTACGCCATCCGCGGCTCCGTCACCGTGCGCGGAATCCTGCGCCAGCCGCACATTCCCCGCTATTTCGGCGTCCCCGACCCCACCCTGGCCCCCGGCCAAACCCGCCTGGACGCCTGGTACGCGATCAACCTCCCCCGCATCCAGCAGCAGGTCGCTTACCCACTCCTGCCTGTCTATATCGAGGCCGCCCCGGGCTCCACCCAGGCCGCCGCTCCTGCGCCCGCCTACCCCATCGCCGCCGCCAGCCTCCCCGATCTCACCGAAGGCCCCCACCTGGGCTATGCGGTGCAGTGGTTCTCCTTCGCCGCCGTCCTGGCCCTCGGCTATCCATTCTTTGTGAAGAAGCAGCTTGCCGCGCCTCCTCGCCCGCCCCGGAAGCGCATCATCACCCATCCCGCCCAGGAAAGAGCATGAATAATCCTATGCCCTCCAAACGATTTCTCGCCCTCCTCTTATCTGCCGCCATCCTCACCTTCCTCCTCATGGTCGCCGGTAACGCCGTGCGCGTGATGGACGCCGCCCAATCCTGCCCGGATTGGCCCACCTGCTTTGGACGCCTTACCCCGCCCCCCGGTGTGACCCTGGCAGAGCCTTTAGGCGTGCAGATCGCCCACCGCGCCCTGGCGTTCTTCTCCGTCTTGCTGACCGCCGCCGCCGCGCTGTGGGCCGTCCTGCGCTACCGGCGCTTCATCTGGGTCGCCCGCCCGCTGGTTGCCGCCTCTGTGCTCATGCTGGCAGCAGCCCTCCTCGGCGGGCAGTTGACCCTCACCCGCGCTGATACCCTGCTGGGTCCGGCAGGCATGCCCCCGCTGCACATGGCGCTGGCCCTGGCCGCGCTGGCCCTGGTCACCACTGCCCTGGTGGCCACCTTCTACCTGCGCGCCCGCCCCGACCATGCCGGGCGCCTGGCCTACCGCTCTCCCTTTGCCCGCCTCACCCGCGCGGCTCTGCTGGCATTGTTCATCCTCCTCGTTTCCGGCACCCTGGTCACCGCCACTGGCGCCGGTTCGGCCTGCGCCGCCTGGCCCCTATGCTCCACCGGCCTGCCCGATACCGGCCTGGGCTGGCTGGCGCTGGCCCACCGCCTGGTGGTGCTTGCCGCTGGAGTCCTGTTCGCGGTTCAATTCCGCTCCGCCTGGAAAACCCAGCGCTCGCAGCCCGTCCTGCTGCCCGCTGCCACGGGCGCCTTCCTCCTGCTCCTCGGCCAGGCCTATATCGGCGCGCTGAATGCCACCCGCGGCCTGCCCGCCGACCTGATAGCTCTGCACGCTGCTGCCGCTGCCGCGCTGTGGGCCGTCCAGGGGGTGCTGGTCATCGCCGCTGGCTTCGAGGCGCGCGATGAGGCCAGCGAACGCGCCGAAGCCGCCCAGCCCATGCCCATCCGCCGCCGGGTCAAGGATTTCGTCATACTCTCCAAACCCATCATCGTCCTGCTCCTGCTGGTCACCACCTACGCCGGAATGGTCGTCGGCGGGCGCGCCATCCCCACCTTCGCCCTCACCTTCTGGACTCTGCTGGGCGGCGCTTTGGCCGCTGGCGGGGCCTCGGCCCTCAACCAGTACATCGACCGCGACACCGATAAAGACATGCAGCGCACCGCCCGCCGCCCCCTCCCCGATGGCCGCCTGATGCCCGCCGAGGGCCTGGCCTACGGCCTGGGTGCCTGCCTGGCGGCCTTCTTCCTCCTCGCCGGGCAGGTCAACCTGCTGGCTGCCGTGCTGTCCCTGGCTGGCATGGTCTACTACGTGCTGCTCTACTCCATCTGGCTCAAGCGCGCCACCGTTCAGAACATCGTCATCGGCGGCGGCGCTGGCGCCATTCCGCCCCTGGTGGGATGGGCCGCCGCCAGCGGCGGGCTTAACGTCCCCGCCCTGTTCCTCTTCGCCATCATCTTCTTCTGGACCCCGCCCCACTTCTGGGCCCTGGCCCTCGTCCGCCGCAAAGATTACGCCCGCGGACGCGTGCCCATGCTGCCCGTCGTGCGCGGCGAAGCCTACACCCGCAAGCAAATCCTCATCTACACCATCGAGCTGGTCGCCCTTACCCTGCTCATGCCCGTATTCAACCTGGCAGGCACCGTCTACCTCATCTCCGCCGCCGTCCTCGGCCTGTGGCTCATCTCCACCGCCTGGCGCGTCTACAAAGACAACGGCAACAAGCTCGCCTGGAAGATGTACCGCTACTCCAGCATGTACCTCGCCTTCCTCATGCTCGCCCTGGTCATCGATGTGCTGGTCTGATTAGAACTGTACCTGGTAGGGGGAAAAATCAATCGCTGATTACGCAGATAAGAAGTTATTATGAAAATCTTCCAATCAGCGTAATCAGCGATAATAATCTTTTTGCCTGGTTGGATCATGAATAGCAGCATTATTTCATCTGGTTCCTCCCGCTCCAGCGGGGGAACCTCCTCTTCGGCCCTCCGGGCCCGCTTCACGGGTGCGGATACAGCGCGTTCAGCTCCGGCGCATTGGGATCAAACAGCACATAAGAACGGCAGCCCGGCTGCAGCCTTGTCGTCGGGTTGTTCAGCGTTGTCACGCTGCCGCTGTACACCTGCCCGTTGGCCCGGAACTGGTATGCGATCACCCACGGATGGCGGTGGTTGACCCGCACTATCAGGTTCTCCTCCAGCCCGGTCACCTCGCCGATCACCGCCTGACCGTGCCGCAGTACATTCACCAGCTTCTGCTTCTCTTGATAGCGCCAGTACAGCAGCCCGGCCCCAGCCAGGAAAATGGGGATCCCAATAATTACGAACGGGATGCCCACCAAAGCGGTGATGATGAACACCGTCAGCCCAAGCCCCACCAGGGCGAACACCCCACCCACGATGCCCAGCACCAGCCCGGTGATGGCGGTTGCATCCGCCAGCATCAGCTTCAGCGTATAGTTATTCGAAATCGACCTCGGCGCGGGTGGAGGAGGGGCCAGCGGTTCCTCAATCGTGGTGAAAACGGCTTCTGCCGCGGCCTTCTGAGGCCCCGCCTTCTGAGGCCCGGCGGGCAGCGGGCCGCCGCAGTTCTTGCAGTTTGATTGAAATACTTCGTAGTTCGTTCCACACCACGGGCAGATGACCATATTCGATTCCTTTTACTTTAATCTACGCAGCCGCCGCGCTCCAGTTGCCGCGCGGCGCGTATAATCATTTTTCGTTACGGCCTGTGCTGCCCCTCTTCGGCGCGAGAGGGCTACTGCAAGCGCAGCAAAACCTTGCCCTTATCCCACAGCTTCTCCAGGTCGTAGTAATCGCGTTGGTCCGGCGAAAACAGGTGCACCACCACATCGCCCAGGTCCACCACCAGCCAGCCGTCCTCCGGCTTGCCTTCCACCAATGCGTTCAGACCGTGCTCTTTCTTGACCGCTTCCATTACCGCATCTGCCAGGGCATCCAGCATCCGGTCGCTTGTACCATTGCACAGCACGAAGTAATCGGCAAAGCTGGAAATATGCTGGATGTCTAACAGCAGAATATCTTCCCCCTTCTTATCCTCCAGCGTGGACACCACGCTGCGCGCCAGATCCATCGGTTGAACTTCCAAAGTAGACAGGTTTCACCTCACAAAAGAATATTCATTGGCAGTATTTTAGCATAGATGACCAAATTCCGCCTGAAAACATCAGCGTCCATTCGGGAAAACGCATCAACCTTCCAATCTCTCTTGAGCCCGCTTTCAGCGGGCTTCGTCCTCGTAGCGCGGCGGTTTTAACCCCGCGCGGCTGTGCTGCCAAATGGCTTCGCGGATCATCACCGGGCGCATCAACAGGGTCATCATTTCTCATCGGGCACCGCCGCAAACCCAGCCCGGCTCTGCCGGGCTTTATCCCCACTAGCGTCGGGACTGCGTCCCGATGCGTCCCATTGCGCCCCCGCGCCGCCTATCCCCCCAACCCAAACGCATACAGGCTGGTATACACCGCCCCGCTGGGCCGCAAATCCGAGCGGAACAAATGCACCCGCTCCACGCTCACCCGCCCAAGTTCCCCCACCTTCACCTCGCTCAGCGCGCGGGCCACCTGAACCACCTCTTCCGGGCGCGCGTTTTGCGCGATGCGCCCCAGCGTCAGGTGCGGCGAGAAGGGCCGCTCTTCCGCCGGGTAGCCAAGCTTGCGCGTCTCCGCCTCGATCGCCTTTTGCAGCGCGCTCAGCTCGTCCGGCGCCTCGCTGCCCGCCCAGATCACCCGCGGCCTTTTCGGGTTGGGGAACGCGCCCAGCCCGCCCAGGATCATTTCGAACCGGCTGTGCTGCGCGGTTTCCGTGCGGATCATGCGCGCCAGCGCCTCCACATTCCCCGTAGAAACGTCTCCCAGGAACTTCAGCGTCAGGTGCATATTGCCGGCAGGCACCCAGCGCACGGCTCGCCGGGCTTCCTCGCCCGCCCTGGACTGGATTTGCCTTGAAACTTCATCGAGCTTGCGCCGCACGTCTTCCGGCAGCTCAATCGCAATAAAGGCGCGGATTGCTTCCATGCATACCTCCTAAAGACTCACCCGCCGCCGGATTCCAGCAGCGCCAGGATTTCCCCTCTGGCCTGTTCCGCGCTGCGGAAATGCACCGTGCGGATTCCCAGCGCGCTGGCTGCCGCGATATTCCGCTCAAAATCATCCACGAAAATGGCTTCGTGCGGGGCCGACTTTGTTGCTTCCAGCGCAAACTGGAAGATCGCCGGGTCCGGCTTGGCCACCCGCCGCTCCGCCGAGCTGATGATGAAATCGAAGGCATCCGGCATGTGCAGCGTATCGCGCAGGAAGCCCGGCAGGTCCGCGATCCACGTGTTGCTCAGCAGGGCAGTGGTGTAGCGCGGGCGCAGCCCCTGGATCAGCGCGACCAGCTCAAAATCCACCCGGTCCCCGGCAAAGAACTGCTCGCGGAAGGCCGCAACTTCATCTGCCGCTAAATGGAGCGCTCTGGCTGCCGCTGCCCAGGCCTCATCCTCCGAAACCAGCCCCACTTCCGCCTGCTTCCACCACGCGTGCTCGAAAACGGCTTTTTCCAGCTCGCCGCGGGTCATTCCCATTCGCTCAGCCAGCGCCGCTCGCGGCTGCGGATCGTCCGTGCGCAGCAGCACCCCGCCCAGGTCAAAAATAATCGCTCGAATGCACGTTTCTTGGTTCATTCGCATCGGCCTCCCATATCCGTCCATTTTACCCTTACTTCTTGCGGTATGTTGGTTTTTGTCTCTGAATCCGAACCACTGTATGACTAGAAAAGGACTAGGTATTTACCTGTCGATCTAGCCTGAAAATCGTCCGGTCCTTTCCAAATTTCCGCGCCAGTTTCTATTGACTTTATCTGTACGGTTTGCTACGATATAACCGGAAAATAATGATTTTGGGCCATTATTGGTTGAAAATTATGTATGAATTTGATAGATATTCATGGATGTCTTCATAACTTGACGGAGGGCGCAATGCAGGAGCGAGAGGGAATGGAATTCGAAAGCCAGGCCGGGATTGGGGCTGATTTAGATGAAGTCTATGCTAGCAATCGTAAAAGAGTTCTTGTAGTTGAGGACGAGCCCGATACGGTGGCCCTGCTCAAGCACCTTTTGCGTTCTGCCGGTTATAACGTTCTGGGCGCTACCAGCGGGCAGGAGGCGCTGCGCAAGTTTGGCGATGTAAAGCCCAACCTCGTCCTGCTGGATTTGATGATGCCGGGCATGGATGGCTGGGAAACCTACCACTACCTGCGCCAGATGTCGGACGTGCCGGTGATCATCCTATCTGCCGTATCGAACAAAGACGAAGTGGTGCGCGCGCTGCGCATGGGCGTGGATGATTACCTGACCAAGCCCTTCGTCAACGCCGAAGTGGTGGCCCGCGTCGAAGCCGTCCTTCGCCGCGCCCAGGGCTCCGTGCAGGATGTCGACCGCCTCTTATTCCCCGATGTCGACCTGATCGTCGATTTCCGCACCCAGGAAATTCTCCACGGCGACCAGCACGTCCAGCTCACCGGGCGCGAGTTTGCCATCATGGCCCTGCTGGCGCGCAGCGCCCCGGCCATCGTCGCCTACCACGACATCGCCATGCACGTGTGGGAAGAAGACACCTCCGAAGCCCGCAACCGCATCAAATACCTCGTCCACCTGCTGCGCCGCAAGTTCCAGCGCCTGCCCGGCAAGCCCGACTTCATCGAGAACGTTGACCGCCTGGGCTACAAACTGCGCACCTCTCCGAATCCATAACGCAGCGCCTCTGCGATCCGAAATAGCCAACCCACCTGCGGTTGGCTGTAACCATTTCTTAAGTAGCCTGTGCCTTTATGGTCCATTTCAAGCTCCCCCTCCCCATGATCCGCCGCTCTTGCGGATCATGGGGAGGGGGTTCGGGGGGAGAGGTTTCTTCCGCTTGACTTAGCGAATAGCCCTGCGAATCAAACCAATACACCTATTGACAGGACCCGCTTATTTCTTTATTATCTTAGTGTGGGAATAACGTTAGAAGCTGGTTGGGGAAAACCATGCTTCTTGAGATGGGGATTTGACTTAAAAAACCGATTCAGAAGTAACAGTGGCGATGAACCGAAAGCCTTGACTTGGTCGCTTTCTCAAATGTAGGGGACAGTTGAGAGGGGTCTCGGGGAGCCAATAGCGAAACCGGCTGTTGCCGGTTTTTTTGTCGCAGCTTATAGAATGGAGCGTTATATGGCAGAATTTATGGATTCTTCGGATGTAGCCATTGAGGAAAAAACGGGTGTAGACCTTGACGAGGTATATGCTTCTGAAAGGCACAGTGTTCTGGTCATCGAAGATGAACCAGATACGGTTGTGCTGTTGAAGCACATCCTGCGCTCAGCGGGCTTCAACGTGATGGGCGCGCTGAACGGCACTGAAGCGCTGAAAAAGTGCGCCGAAATTCGCCCCGACCTCATCATGCTCGACCTGATGATGCCGGATATGGACGGTTGGGAAACCTACCAGTATTTGCGCCAGATGACCGACACGCCCGTGATCATCATCTCGGCGGTTGGCAACAAAGACGATATCGTGAAGGCCCTGCGCATGGGCGTGGATGATTACCTGACCAAGCCCTTCTTCAACGCCGAGGTGATTGCGCGCGCCGAGGCAGTCCTGCGCCGCTACGGCAAAGCGGAAGAAGTCAGCCGCCTGGTCTTCCCTGATGTCGACCTGATCATCGACTTCCAGACTCAGAAGGTGATCCTGCGCGACCAGAGCGTGCAGCTCACCAATAAGGAATTTGCCATTCTGGCTGTCCTGGCCCGCAATGCGCCCGAGGTCGTCAACTATCAGGCCATTGCCCAGCAGGTATGGGGCATAGACACGCCCGATGTGCGCAAGCGCATCAAATATCTCGTGTACATCATTCGCCGCAAGTTCCAGACCCTCGACCCCGAGCACGAGCTGATCTCCAACGTTGACCGCCTCGGCTATAAGATGAACACCAGCGAAGCATAATCTGTACCCGCCGCGCTGCCCTTCAGCGCGGGGAAATCGCCAGGGAGATGCTTTTTGCGCCGCCCGCGCGCCGCGAAAAGCATCTCCCTTCATTATTACATCCTGACTGCATCGTGTATAATTGAATCATCATACAATTAAACCTTTTATGTAAACAGTTTACCCATTAATCCCCAACCCCCAACCCCACCTATGACCGAACAGACCGAAAAAATCGCCTCTACGCCCGATCTCGAGAATCCTGAGTATTTCATCAACCGCGAGCTGTCGCAGCTCAGCTTCCAGTGGCGCGTCTTCGATGAAGCCCGCGACAAGCGCAACCCGCTTCTTGAGCGGATGAAATTCCTTGCCATCGTAGATTCCAACCTGGACGAGTTCTTTATGACGCGCGTGGGCGGCCTGCGCCTGCAGCGCGACGCCGGCATCCTGACCCTTTCCGACGACGGCCTGACCCCCACCAAGCAGTTGGCCGCCATCCGCAAAGAAGCCCTGAAGCTCATGGAAGAATGCCGCCGCTACCTGCGCGAAGACCTGATCCCCGATCTGTACAAGAGCGGGATTCGCATCCTCAATTACAACGATATGTCGTCTCGCCAGAAAGCCGTGGTCGATGACTATTTCGAAGAAGTCATTTTCCCCGTTCTTACCCCGCTGGCGGTTGATCCTGGCCATCCCTTCCCCCATATTTCCAACCTCAGCCTCAACCTGGCCATTTTGCTGGAAGACAAAGAAGGCCGCC
This sequence comes from uncultured Anaerolineaceae bacterium, assembly GCA_964437595.1. Classification (GTDB taxonomy): domain Bacteria; phylum Chloroflexota; class Anaerolineae; order Anaerolineales; family Anaerolineaceae; genus DSYU01. Next base: position 11,528 of record CAYTHO010000046.1, on the reverse strand, counting down.
GCCATTTTGCGCGCCTCAAGGTGCCCCCATCTTTGCCCCAGTTGGTCCCGGTAAAGCGTTCGTCGGGCGGTTTACGCCGCGATGGCACCGTGCCCCACTCCCACCTGTTTGTCTGGATCAGCCAGGTCATCATCGCCAATATCAAGAAGCTCTTTCCCGGCATGACGGTCCTGGAAGCCCAGCAGTTCCATGTGGTCCGCAATGCCGATATGGAAATTCAAGAGCTGGAAGCCGTGGACCTGCTCGATACCGTGGAGGAAAGCCTGCGCAAGCGCCGGTTTGGCACCGTTGTGCGCCTGCTGGTCCACCGCACCATGCCCGAATTCATCCGCGAGTTCCTCGCCGAAAACCTGAAAGTGGAAACCGCCGATATTTATTCCCTCTCCGGCCCGCTCGACCTCACCTGCCTGATGCAGATTGCCAAAATCGAGCGCCACGATCTCAAAGATCGGCCTTTCTCCCCGGCGGTCCCGCCGGTGCTGCGCAACCGCGCAGACGTGGAAGACGGCTCCATCTTCGACGCCATCCGCCGGGGCGATATCCTCCTCCACCAGCCCTACGATTCCTTCTCCCCGGTCATCGAGTTCCTCAACACCGCCGCCAAAGACCCCAACGTGCTGGCGATTAAGCAGACCCTCTACCGTGTGGGCTCCAACTCGCCGGTGGTGAAAGCCCTGCTCCAGGCCAGCCGCGATTACGGCAAGCAGGTGGCGGTGCTGGTCGAGCTGAAAGCGCGCTTCGACGAAGAATCCAACATCGGCTGGGCCAAAATGCTCGAGCAGGAGGGCGTCCACGTCACCTACGGCCTGCTGGGCTTGAAAACCCATTCCAAGATGGCCATGGTCGTCCGGCGCGAGGGCGACCACATCCGCCGCTATCTCCACCTGGGCACCGGCAACTACAACCATCAGACCGCCACCCAGTATGAAGACTTTGGCATGTTCACCTGCGATGAAGAAATCGGCGCCGACGTGACCGATCTGTTCAATTACCTCACCGGTTATTCCGCCAAAGCCGACTACCGTAAGCTGCTGGTAGCCCCCATCAACCTGCGCCAGCGCATGGAACAGCTCATCCTCCAGGAAATGGAAATCGCCAGCAGGGGTGGCAAAGGCCGCCTGATCTTCAAGTTCAACCACCTGGTCGATAAGCCCATGATCCAAATGCTCTACAACGCCTCTCAGGTGGGGGTCAAAATTGACCTGGTCGTGCGCGGCATTTGCAGCCTGCGCCCCGGCATCCCTGGCCTCAGCGAAAACATCCGCGTGGTCAGCGTGGTGGGCCGCTTCCTGGAGCATTCGCGCATATACTACTTCAAGAACGGCGGCGGCGAAGGCCAGGAAAGAGTCTTCATGGGTTCCGCTGATCTGATGCCCCGCAACCTCAACCAGCGCGTGGAAGTGGTCTTCGAGGTCGAAGACCCTCGCCTGGTGCGCCACCTGCGCGATGATATCCTCTCCACCTACCTGGCCGACAACCTCAAAGCGCGCCTCATGCTGCCCGATGGCACGTATAAGATGATTAAGGCGCAGGACGGCGACCTGGAGATTTCCGCCCAGCAGGCCTTCCTCGATTCTCGCATGGTCGCGCAGGGCGGCTGATGTCCCGCACCACTCTGGACGTCCTCACGCGCCGGGTGACGGAACATTTCCGCAGGCACGCCGGGGCTTACCACCTCGACCCGCGCGCTGCGGAGGCCCGCTACATCCTCAACTGGGGCGGCTTTGTCAACGCTTCATTTTCATTGACCGACGGCCTGGTCACTTATCACCTCAAGCTAGCCGATGAACCGGATGCGCAGGAGCGCCTGGCCCGCTGGATGCACTTCAGCCCGCTGCTGGCCGAAAATTACCGCGCCCCGCGCGTGATCGAATGGGTCAAAATCCCCCGCACGCCCTTCGCCGGGCTGCTGTGCGAATCCGTCCCCGGTTCGCCCGCCGACCTGGCTGCCCAGCCCCGCGTGCGCGAGGGCGTGCTCAAACTGCTGGCCCGCCTGCACGCCGACGCTGCCCTGTCCGCCGCCCTGACCGAGATCGATGGCGCGCCGCTGTACTGCTCGGAATATTTCCTCTCTATCTATATCGACCGCTTTGACGAGGATCTGTTAATCATCGCCGGCGACCTTCCGCCCTTCGTCCCCCTCCCTGTGCTGGACTGGATGATGGGCGAAACCCGCGAGCTGGAAGGCCTGGCCCGCGACCTGCCCGCCTTCCAGGAGCCTGCCGCCGCTCCCACCCACGGCGACCTGTGGCAGAACAACATCCTCGTTCCCTCCCAGGGCCCCGCCGGGCAGGATTTTCACATCATCGACTGGGATGACCTCTCCCTGGGCGACCCCGCCCTCGATTACAGCATCCTCCTCGGCCCGCTTCTGCTGAACGGTTCGCTCACCAGGGCGCAGGTCGATCCCCTGCTCCCCGCTGATCCCCTGTTTCGCCAGCGCTTCGACCTCTGTCTGCGCGCCCTCCTCCTCGACCAGGTCATCGACCCCCTGGCCGACTGGGTCGAAGCCTCCTTCGCCCCCGACCACCAATCCGACCTGCGCCCCGCCAAAGAAAGCACCCACCGCGCAGCGCTCCAGGAATACCGCCGGTTATACCCTTAAGTACCGCCCAGTCTGCGCGGGGGCTTTCGCAAAGTATCTTGCACTTTCTGGGTTTTAGGGTACCGCGCGCGGTACCCTAAAACCCTTAGGGGATTATGCAGGTATTTAAATACGCCGATCTATAGTGCTATAATGATTTTAATATAGTATTATTTTGACCTGTATTGTATCAATTTAGGCGGGAGACAAAAATGAATAAGCGATTGGACAGTCATGTGCCCTTGCGGAATATTCTGCGTGCCCTGCTCGTTGTGCTGCTGAGTCTTTCTTTTACCTTCAGCACGATTGGTCCTGCGGCTGTGCGCGCCGCCTCTCAGCCGGATTTTCAGGCTCAAACAGGAGACGAAACACCATTTGAAAGCAGCATCGCGGGATCAACGCGCACCCTGACCTTTCCCGCCAACGCGTTGAATTTCTCGAAGACGAGCACTATCCTCACCCAAACGGCCACGGGCATTCGCTGGCAGGCCAGTTATGCCGGTCCGGTCTACTTCATTCTTCCCCGCCCAGATGATTATGGTACGACGGGTGATGTGACCCTGCGGCTGTATTTCAATTCCACTTCCGAACCCTCCGCGGGTCAGAATGTTGATTTCTTCATCCGCCCGCGTTCCTTCAACGCCGGTGACCCCTGGGCAGATGCCAGTGGCATCAACGGTTCGCCGGTGACTTTATCAGCCGGCAGTCAGGTTGGCGTGCAGTCTTTCACCATCCCGGCGGACCGATTGGAAAAAGACCAGTGGGTCATTACCATCCAGCGCGGCGGGCCGCAGGATACATACCCTGCCGATGTCGTTGTCACTTCGGCTGCCCTGAGCTACACCGTGGTCAACGCGCAAACCGATTTTGTGTCCTTTCCTGCCAACGCGTTGAATTATGATAAAACGAGCACCATCCTGACTCAGGATGCCTTCGGCATTAAATGGCAGGCAAGTTTTGCAAGTCCTGGCTACCTTACCCTTCGCCGCCCCATCGATTGGGATGGCGCCAGTGATGTGACCCTGCGCCTGTTTTACAAAACCACTACGGCCCCCGGCGCGAGCAGCGCGGTAGATTTCTTCATCCGTCCTCGGGCGTACGACCCCGGCGATTACTTTGGTGATACGGCCTCGATGAACGGCGACCCGGTTCCCGTCACTGCCGCCAACCAGGTGGGCGAGCAGTTCTTTACCATTCCCGCAGGCCGGTTCGGCAGCAAGCCCCAATGGGTCATTGCCATTCAGCGCGGCGGTTCCGCGGAAACCTACCCGGGCGACGTGGTCCTCACCGCGGTTTCCCTGCATTACAAGACAAAACCATCACCACTGGGTATTCTCACCTATCCCGCCAACGCGTTGAATTATGATAAGGCAAGCACCATCCTGACGCAGATGTATTCAGGCATACGCTGGCAGGCAAGTTATCTCAATCCCGCTTACCTGATTGTTCAAAAACCCGAGGATTGGGATGGCAAAAGCGATGTGACCCTGCGGCTGTTTTTCTATACCAACACTACCCCGGCAGCAGGTAACAGCGTCCAGTTCTTCATCCGCCCGCGCGCCTACAATTTCGGCGATCCATGGGGAGATACTTCGGGCCTGTCCGCCGGGGCGGCGCCCGTCACATCGAACAGAGAAGTTGCCGAGCAGGTCTTCACCATTCCGGCATCCAGGTTTGGCAGCAAGACCCAATGGGTCATCACCCTCCAGCGCGGCGGTTCCGAAGAAACCTACGCTGACGATGTGATCCTCACCTCAGTTGCATTGGAATATCATAAGAACCGGATATTTTTGCCCACGCTGCAAAAATAACCCTCGCAGCCTCCCCGGTTCGCCATCACCTGCAAGTCAATCAAAACCGCGAAGGAAAGCTTGATAAAAGACTTCCCTTCGCGGTTTATCCCTCTTCTTCCGCCCGGATCTCTCTCCGCAGCGAGCCCGTCCCCAGTAATTTCGGCAAATCGAACATCAACCGGCCCACATGCTCGTTCAACTGCTCGCGCAGGAAAGCGTGCGCCTGGGCATCTTCCGCGAAGTGACTGATCAAAAACTCAAACACCGCGTTCGTTTCCGAATGTTCCAGTTCATTCGCCACATCGTACGCATCCTGCAGAGTGCGGATCCCCGCCAGCAGGTCATCGATTGGCACCGCCAGCGCGCGCTCGGCCTGCCGCAGCACTTCCCGCTCGGCGGGCTGGCGCAGCCGCTCATCATCAGCGCGCTCGCGCAGCCGCATCAACCAGCGCGCATGCCCCGCCTCCTCCGATGCATAGCTGGTCCAGAACTGCGCCACACTGGGATAGCGAGCGAACTTCTTCTCCAACCGCAGGTAAAAAATCTCCGCCAGCTTTTCCCCCTGGATCGCCATATCGATGAGATGTCCGATGGTCCCAAATTCTGGCATTTCCGATCTCCTCAGGTAGATTTGTTTAATTATATATCAAGTACCCCTTCATTTTGCAATCTTTTCTCACGGCTATATTGATTCGCACCCTGGATACTTCTATAATGTTTACAGTGGTTTACGTTTTCATTTGTCAGGCAGCTATCCAAAAATTATATAAAATATGGTGTACAGGGGGCTTATTTCGTTTTCCAATTACCATTTTCGATAAATATTAGGAGGGGATGATGAAGCACTTCGTTGCTGCAATATTAGCGCTTTCCTGTTGGTTTTTACATTTGCCATCTGGTGTTCAAGCAGCGGTCAATTGTTCTGCCGCCGGTGTGATTTGTATCTCGGGTACGTTGCCAGGAGATCAAACTTGGACCCCTGCAAACATTTACGTGATTTCCAATGCCAGTCTCACTATACCCAGCGGAGTAACATTGACAATCCAGGCTGGTACAATTGTTAAGTTTGATAGCGGTCGCTCCCTGGTCGTAAATGGCACGTTGAACGTTACCGGGGATTCGACCAGCCGGGTATATTTCACCTCTATAAGAGATGATACCCTGGGTGGTGATACTGACAACGATACCAGTGTCCCTGCCGCAGGAATCTGGGGCAGTATCCGTGTGAAAAGTGGTGGGATCGCGTCTTTGTCCTATATGGAAGCGCGATATGGCGGGCATTCAAATGGCGGCGACACCACTGTTTATACAGAGACAGGCACAACCGTAACCTTGGATCACCTGGTTGTGAAGAACAGTGAGGGCTGCGCCATCAGCAGCGACCCGGCCTACGAGCCAATCCTGACTGGTATCGTCTCCACGGACTTTACAGGCAGCGACATCAACGGGCTGTGCATGCGCGGGGGTACGCTGACAGCCAACGCCACCTGGGATGAAACCGAAGTCGCTTATGTGGTGCAGTCGGATATGATCATTCCGGTCGGTTTGAGGATTGATCTACAGCCTGGGATTGTGGTCAAGATGTGGAATGCTTCCACGGAAATGATTGTGGATGGCACACTGAATGCCAATGGCACATCTGGATCGCCAGTGTACATGACTTCATTACGGGACGACAGCCTGGCGGGGTTGACCAACAAGGACAACAATGCTCCGGCGGCGGGCAACTGGGCAGCCATCACGGTTCGCAGCGGCGGAACGGCAACCCTGGCTTATCTTGAAGCACGCTACGGCGGGTATTGGGATTCGAGAAACAGCACCGTATACACCGATGTTCTGACGACTGTAACGCTGGATCACCTGGTTGTGAAGAACAGTGAGGGCTGCGCCATCAGCAGCGACCCGGCCTACGAGCCAATCCTGACTGGTATCGTCTCCACGGACTTTACAGGCAGCGACATCAACGGGCTGTGCATGCGCGGGGGTACGCTGACAGCCAACGCCACCTGGGATGAAACCGAATTGGCCCATGTCGTTAACAGCGATCTTACTATCCCGGAAGGGTTGACTCTCAACTGGCAGTCGGGGATTGTTATCAAGCCCCGCAATGGTGAAACTGACGTTATTGTAGATGGGCAGTTAAATATCAACGGTACATCTGGTTCGAAAGTGTACATCACTTCGATTCGAGATGATACTCTGGGAGGTGCTACCAATAACAATAACGATGCCCCCGTAACGGGCAATTGGCGAAGGATTTATTTCCGTTCTGGCTCCACCGGCACGCTGAACTACGCCAGCTTCCGCTATGGTGGAAACGCAGGCGATAACCATGCCGCCGTTCATATCGAATCCGCCTCGCCGAAAATTGAATACTGCGAATTTACCCTCAATGCGCGCGGCGTGAGTGTCACTGGTGCTTCTGCCCACCCGTCTATCCACAATTCTTCGATCTTTGCAAACACAGAATATGGCGTCTTTAACGCCACTGCCAATAACTGGATTGATGCGAAAAATAACTGGTGGGGCAGCGCCACCGGTCCGTACGACCCCCCCGGTACGGACGGCGATTACAACAGTGCTGGCAAGGGCGACCGGGTCAGCGATTATGTTTTGTATAGACCTTGGTTGCGTATCGGGTTCGATTTCAGCATCTTCCTATCCCTCCTGATCAAATAACTGAAACGAAGACATTCTTCTCTGGCTGGCGAGTATATGCTCATGCGCTCGCCAGCCATTTATTTATTTCCTCCTTTCAATTCCATATCAAACCCGATGGATCCATCCATCCCCGCAACCTCCTGTTCTTTTGATTGTTATAATTGTGTAACTCGGTTACGTATCCCATCAACCTAAGGAGCCACAATGGCTGTCGATATTGCGCGAGGGAAAGAAGCGCTTCCCGCCATCAAGCGCATCCCCGCCACACGCAAAGAGCGCTGGGCCTGGTACCTGTACGACTTTGGCAATTCGGCCTATGCCGCGGTGGTGCTGCTGGCGGTCTACTCCGCCTACTTCAAACAACAGGTGGTGGGCGGCGCGGAAGGCTCGCGCATGTGGGGCCTATCCATCGGCATCGCCATGCTGGTGGTAGCGTTGCTTTCGCCCGTGCTGGGCGCCCTGGCCGATTTCTCCGCCACCAAAAAGCGCATCCTGTTCGTCTTCACCGCCATGGCCTGCCTGTTCACCAGCCTGCTGTTCCTGGTGGAAGCGGGGGATATCTTTACCGGCATGCTCTTCTTCATCCTCGCCGAAATCGGCTACCGCGGCGCGCAGGTCTTCTACAACGCCCTCCTGCCCGATATCGCCGAGCCCGACCAGATGGGGCGCGTTTCCGGCAACGGCTGGGCCATTGGCTCTTTCGGCGGCATCGTCTGCCTGGGCATTGTCCTCGCCCTCATCCTCACCATCAAGGGCACGTTCATCATCCGGGTTTCCTTCCTGATCACCGCCGCCTTTTACGCCCTGGCCACCCTGCCGGTCTTCTTCTTCCTCCGCGAGCGCTCCCAGCCCCAACCCCTGCCCGCGGGCGAGAACTTCCTCAGCGTGTCATTCAAAAAGCTGAAGGCCACCCTCCAATCCGCCCGCCGCTACAAAAACCTCATGCGCTTCCTGATCGCCTTCATGGTCTACAACAACGGCATCATGATGCTGCTCGATTTTGCCGCCATCATCGGCGCGGTGCTGTTTGGCATGAACCAGCAGCAGCTCATCATCTTTATGATCATCGTCCAGGTCACCAGCGTGATCGGCGCGTACCTGTTCGGGCAGATCACCCACCGCCTGGGCGGCAGGCTGGCCCTGATCCTTTCCATCAGCTTTATGATCTTCACCGTGGTCGGCTTGCTGTTCGTCCATTCGCTGCTCATGTTCAACGTCATCGGCGCGTTTGCCGGCTTTGCCCTCACCGGTGTGCAGTCCGTCAGCCGCACCGTGGTCGGGCAGATCAGCCCGCCGGAAAAATCCGCCGAATTCTACGGGCTTTTCTCGCTGGCCGGGCAAATTTCCAATTTCACCGGTCCCACCCTTTACGGCCTGCTCGCCACCGCCATGGCCCTGCGCTTCTACGAGCCGCGCGGGTTCTCACCGCATATCGCCGAAGCTGCCGGCCTGGAAGCCGCCCTTTTCGCCATCATCGCCTTTCTGCTGGCCGGCCTGATCTTTTTACTGTTTGTAAAGAACTGGCGCCGTGCAGAATAAGCCCGCCCCCTTCGCCCGCCGCAAACTGCTGCGCCCCCTGCTGCGCGGCGCCATCGCCGCCGCCTTTGCCCTGCTCACCGATTTCCACGTTACCGGGCGCGAAAACCTGCCATCTTCCGGCCCGCTGATCGTGGTGGGCAACCACTTCAACTTCCTCGACCCGCTGGCCTTCATCCATGCCCTGCCGTACCCCATCGAGTTCATCGGCGGGCGACAGGCCCCCAATGCCCCTGGCTTCCTCGGCTGGCTCCGCAACCTGTGGGGCATCCTCCCGGCTACGCGCGGCGGCTCCTCGCGCGATGTGCTCCTGCGCGCCCAGTCCATCATCCAGGGTGGGGGCGTGCTAGGCATCTTCCCCGAGGGCGGCTCGTGGGCTGCCGTACTGCGCCCGCCGCGCCCCGGCGCAGCCCTGCTGGCGGCTCGCTCCGGCGCGCGCATCCTGCCCATCGGCCTGGACGGCTTTGTCGATGTCTTCTCCTCCCTGCGCCGCTTCCGCCGCGCGCGGGTGGAGGTGAACATCGGCAGGCCCTTTGGCCCCTTCCACCTCGATGTGCGCGACCGCTCCAACCGCGCCGCCGTCGACGAATTCGGCCACCAGATTATGCGCGAGGTGGCCGATTTAATCCCGCCCAGGCGCCGTGGTTTTTACTCCGATGACCCTGCCGTGCGCGAAGCCGCCCGAGGCGCGGAAATCTACCCCTGGGACGGCGTGCAGGAAGCATGAATTGGGTGCCTGAAATGATTTGACAGCCGCATTCCTCGTGCTACAATATTTAACAGTCTTCTGTCTGTCAACCCCACAATCGAATACATGGAGGGCATTTCTGATGAACAAAAAGCTCGATGATACCCAACTCTTGAAACTCATGCGCTTCTGGCTGTTTGGGACGTTCCTGATTGTCTTCGTTGCCATCACGGTCTACATCGGGTTGTTTGTCGGCTGGGCCAATGCGCTCATGGCCGGCCTGCCCATCTGGGGCATCACCGGCGTGCTGTGCGTGGTGTTCTACTTCGGCTACAAGTGGTACCTGGGTCGCAAGAAGTAAAACGGTTTCGCATCTTCGCTTTCTGAATACCTCTCCACCCTCTCGTGCGGCTGCTATCGCCACCGCGCGCGGAGGGGAGCCCGTATGATCGGCGTTCAGGTGGATCGCTGTGTCGCTTATGGCGCGCGTCGGTCCTGACCTCATGCTTGCTGTCCATCCATAACCGTCTTTAATCCCCTACCCGCCGTACCCCATGGCCAAAATCCAATGGAATACGGCGGGCAGGCTGTACCTCCACCTTCATTCTGACCTGTTCACTGATCGACTGATTGACTGATTGACTAATCTCTATTCCCCAATCCCCCCATGTCACCCCCCCCACTTTCGCCACCTCGCCTATGCCATCTTCCTCGGCCTTGCCGCCCCCGGCACCGGCCTGGGCCTGGTCTCCAACGCTGATGAAGGCATCCTTTTCCTCCCTTCCGTCCGCGCCTTTTTCCATCAGCCCAAAATCCAACCTGGAGTCGCTCCCTCATGAAATGCCCCACCTGCAAGCTCGACACGCTCTCTTCCATCCAGCTCCCCGAAGGCCCGTCCGCCCACCAGTGCAGCCGCTGCGAAGGCATTTACATTTCCTCTACCGATTATTGGGATTGGCTCAAGGCGCACCAACCCCTGGAGCCGGAGATCCCCCTGGATGACACTGATGTAGCCCTGGTGGACGAGCACGCCCCGCGCCTGTGCCCCGACTGCGGCCACCTGCTGACGCGCTACAAAATCTGGCCGGACGTGTCCTTCTTCATGGACGCCTGCGGCCACTGCAACGGCATCTGGCTGGACCGCAGCGAGTGGCAGACCCTTTACAAGCACCACCTGCACAACCGCCTCAACCTGTTCCTCACCCGGCCCTGGCGGGACAAAATCCGCGCCGCTGAAGCCCACCGCCATCTCGCCGCGCTCTACCGCCAGCGCTTCGGTGAGGAAGATTACACCCGCATCCAGGAAATCCGCGCCTGGCTCTCCGGCCACAAAGAGCGCGCCGCCCTCCTCGCCTACCTCTCCTCCGAAGACCCCTACAGACCCTGACCCTAATCCGGTAATCCCCACTCCCTAATCCCCAACTACCCCATGCCTCACCCCCTCGTCCTTCAACTGCGCTTCACCCGCTCCGAATTTGTGCGCGGCCTGGCGGGTATTTCGCCCGCAGACGCCGTCCGCCGCATTCCCCCCATGAACTGCCTCAGTTGGATCGTCGGGCACCTGGCCAACCAGGAAAATTTGCTCTGGAACCTGTGGGCCCAGGACAAAGCCCTGTACCCCGGCCTGCGCGCCCTGGTCGGGAACGGCAGCCCGCCCAGCACCCCGCCGCTCGATGAAATGTGGGCCGCCTGGCGCGAGATTACCTCCTCCGCCGATGCCTACCTCGACACGCTCACCACCCAAACCCTCCAGACCCGGCTGGATCGAAAAGATATGCCCTTCAAAGAGACCATCGGCACCCTGCTCCAGCGCAACATCTACCACTACTGGTTCCACACCGGCGAAGCCGCCGGCATCCGCCAGGCCCTCGGCCACAGCGGACTGCCCTCCTTTGTCGGCGACCTGGGCGGCCAGGCGCCCTACCTTCCCGAATAATGGCTGCTCCCGTTCCTTTCCCCACCTGGGATTTCACCCGGCCCGGCTACCACGGCTCGCCGTACCGCATCGAAACCCTCCTGCCCGGCTCCACCATCACCCAGGACGAAGCCCTGGCGCGCGTTTTCTCCCACAAGCCGCCCATCGTTGCGCTGGAAGATGACCCCGCTGTATTGGCCCAGGGCGCCCCTCGCCTGCGCCATAACGGCGAGCAGCCCGGCCTCCTCTACATCATCGATGAACCGCTCACCCCGCAGGATATCGAACCCCACCCGCGCTCCAGCATGCCCCCCGGCCTCGAATGGCTCACCCGCCGCCCCCTCCGCCTGC
>CAYTHO010000045.1:0-45261 GCA_964437595.1 uncultured Anaerolineaceae bacterium | reverse complement strand
TACACCACCATTCCTAAATTGACGATGGCCAGCATCACCAGGATCGCGATCGGCGTTGTGATCGCCGCTTCCAACATTTCCATCCCCGAACGATCTTTTAATAAGCGCATGCTTCCCTCCAAAGAATTTGGTGATCTGCCGGCGGAGATTGCTCACCGGCAGATCACCTTGAAAAACTAGATCCGGCCAGCGATGTCCTGCACCACAGCCGCGATATTGTTGCCCAGCAGGCGGTAAGCGCCATAACTGACCAATACGACGACGGCGATAATCAACGCGACTTCGGTTGATTCAATGCCCTTGTTGTCCTTTAAAAATCGCATAGCAGGTTTCCTCCTTTCTACAGAATTTTCAACACAAACTGATCCAGCACAAACAACGCTGCGCCTGCGAAGATGGCGACGACAAATGGAATTTCCTTTCGATGCAGCAGCAGCGCCACCAACCCTTGAATGCCTCCGGAAAGTGCGATCAAGACAAATACAACCGGCTGCTGAATCGTCAGACCGATCACGAAAAGAATCTTTGCGTCGGCCCCGCCCATCGCGCCTATATCCCATAACAGCCAGATCGTAATTAAGATGATGATCTGGACGAAAGCCGCCGGATCGAAAATCACCGCAAAGGCACCTATCACACCTGCGAAGAGCAGCCGCCTCGGGCGGGGTTCCAGATCCGCGATCAGAATAAGAACCGCGGTAAATCCTACAGCTACCCATGCCCCATGCATTAGCAACGCATAGATTCCTGCCAGGGCCAACGGGATCAAGGTCAGCTTCGCTGGTAGTTCCCGGAAACGCAGATCGTAAATCATCGACACCAACAACCAAGTCAACAAAGAAAAGAGAAGCGGGAATTCGAGCATATCCTACCCTTGTGAAACCAGTCGTAAAACAGCGGAGAGCAAAAGCAGCGGCAGTCCTGGAAAAGTATGAGCCATCAATTTTCGGTCCTGAATCAGGCTTATCAGGCTGGCAACCACAGCGACAAAGGCGTGTACGATTAGAACGGCGATCACTAGACGCATATCCGGCCAGATCAGCGTCAAGGTGATAGCGGTAACTGCATCCGCCCCACCCCAACAATGCAATTCCCAGGCTGCCCAAAAGGCGACGATGGCTATCGCTCCAACTGGATTGCGAGATGCCGCCGCGTAGAGACAGGCCATGAGCCAGGGGATCCAGAAGAAGATCGTGTCCACACGCAGTTCGCTCAATTTCGCCAGTCGCTGGCGCTCGCTGGCCAGAGCAACCATCCCGGTCAAGAAGGATAACTGCCAATCTCCCGCGATCGCCTGGTATAAAGTCGCGCAGATCAATGGAATGACTACCCAGGCGGTATGCGGCACTTCTCGTTGGCGCAAATCGAACCAGGAAACCAGCGCCAGCCAGATAAAAATCAACCCAAAGAAGAGGACATCCATATCAATACCCTATTGCGCAATATTTTCTTCAACCCGGCGGACGTAGATTTGCCCACTGGAACAGCCCTGCGGCAAGCCCGATGCGATAACCGGCCAGTTGGTAGGATTCCCCGATCTCCGCAACGCCTGGTACATGCAGCCCGATCCACTGTGATAATTCGCCAGCGTGAAGCGCCAAAAATCCTCATAACTCATCAAGGATGCGGGGGGCTTTCCAGTGGCAATGCGGATCACCCGAGCGGACTGGCTGCAACTGGCCGACAGTGTTTCAGAGAGGAGTTCCACTGCCCGCATTCCTTTGGTCGCGTCGATGCCACCAACGCAAGACGGGCAGGTCACGTCCAGCGAACCCAACACCCACCCGCGCAGCATTGCGCGATTATCGTCTGGCAGCGCCGCGTACGCCTTTCCGCACGCTTCTTCTCCGAAGACCTGCGCGCAAACCTGCCGGTAGATGTTCGGACGATAGGATAAGAGCAGATCCGCGCCAGAAGCGGTCATCTGCCCAAGGCCAATCTCCCCTTTCATCCAATCCCCTGCCGGCCAGAACTGCGATTCGGCCGCGATCATCCCTTTCAACAGATAAGGCGGTACGTTGCTGGCGGTAGCAGATGTAAGAATGGCCTGGTCATACTGGTTCTGCCAGCGCAGCATCTCAGGATATGCTGCTTCGACGCCGCAGCCATTCGGCGATCCATCCGGATAAATACCACTCGCGGGACAGGCGGAGCCATCCACGAAACCAGTTTGCAGCAGGTGACCTGCCAGAAGATCGTAGCGATTCTGCGTCGCAAGGTCACTTAACTCGATGTCCACGCGCAGCCAGTCTGGTATTTGTTCAGGCGCAGCGCCGTACGATTCCGCGCAGGGCAAACCGGTAGTTACCTGCAACGGGCTTGCGGCGCAGAGAAATAGAATGGAAAGAAGCGGTAAAAGGAATGATCGCATCATGGCCTACCGTGAACGGGATGCCAGGCGACATCCCAACTAACGCTGGTAGTCCGGTACATGGCACCGGCCGCGTCCGTGATCACCCCCCACGCTGTCCAGGTCCCTTCTTCAGTCGTGCCAAAATCCTGGTTGCTTGCCGACAACGGGGTGAGCGTCCAGGCGCTACCGCTCTGTGGGTACAGGGTTTCCAATCCAGAAGGAGCACGGACGTGGATAATGGTGGTATATCCTGGCGTTCCACCGGAGGCGGTGCCGGTCAACGTTTGAGCCGGTTGGCCGAGATTTGAGGCAAAGAGAAGCAGCCTGGCATGAACAGCCGATAATGTTCCGCTGAGTGGAGTCAGTACATACACCCGGATCGAATCGCTGGCGGCCGCTCCAAGCGCATTCGTACACACGATGGTGTACTCGTAGGCAGTCCCGGAAGGTACATTCACTTCGACGCGAGAACCAGAAAGTCCGGAGGAACCGGCTAATCTGGAAGAGCCATTACACTGAACGGCATTCGTGCTGGTCCAGGTCACTGTATACGATGCCGGCCCCGGAATGGTTACATCAGGTCCATCCGTGCCATCCAATTTCACGTCAACCACCGGAGCAGCATACACAACCGTCCGTTTCGTGTCAGATGCGGTTGCTCCGACGGCATTGGTGCAGGTGACGGTATAGTCGTACACACCGGCCGGGAGAGAAACTTCTGCTCTTGAGCCGCTCAAGCCCGACAAGCCACTAAAACGATTCGATCCGGTGCAGGAAACCGCGTTGCTGCTGGTCCAGGTAGCCGTGTAGCTGGCAGGCGCGGTCAGACTTGCCGGAGCGGAGACAGTCACGGTTGGCACAGAAAGCACATTGATCGTCACGCTGTCAACCGCGCTGCCCGCCGGATTCGTGCAGGTGATCGTATACGTATAGGTTCCGGAAGCGATGCCGGAGAAAGCTTGCGATCCATTGGTGGCCTGCGCGCCGCTCCAACTATTCGAAGCACTGCAGGAAGCCGCGTTGGTGCTGGTCCAGGTCAAGTTATAACTGGCGGGGTCTGCCAGGTTGAGCGGCCCGTTGGAATTATTGACTCGCAAATCAACGGTTGGAGCCGGTGTGGTGCGATACACTGTGGTCACCGCGCGCACGTCCACATATCCCCCGGAAGCGGATATTGACCAGGTGCAATCGCCGGCGGTCGGTACATTCCAGGCGGGGTTAGGGAGATTATTAAAACCCGGCACGCTCTGGTTGGCGATGTACAAATCGTCACTAAAAATAATCTGGCCGCATGCGCGGACGGTCACCGTACCTACCCGATCATCACCGCTATAAGCCGCCTGAACGTTGAAAGTGCTCAAATAGGTGAAATTACCGGAAATCGAGCTGCCGCTCTGAATGCGTGTCACCTGTTCGGTGCAGCCGCCATTGCAGTTGGCCCCACCTTCTGATGGCGGCAGCGAAGTATTATCCCGGTGAAACAAGTTGACATAGGCAACGGACCCGTTCCACTGGATATACCTGCTCTCCTGATCATACGTCCGCCCATTTCGCAAATATTCCGGGAAGATCGCCGCAGAAGCGATGCGGACTCCACACAGAAAGAACGCCAGGAATAAGCTGATTGCAACAATTAATCGCCACTTTGCATGGCGAGCTCCCATCCACACAGACAAATACTTCAATGCGCCACTCCTGCGGCCGCGAAAACGCGCACCGTCTTTTCGTTCAGGGTCAACATGTCCAGCATTAACCAGTTGACAGGCACTTCGAGATAAACCCCAACGGCCGGTTCGCTGCTATTCCAATTCCCCGCGCCGCTGGCCATGCGTACCGGCCGCGGTGGGTAACCAGCAATCGATCCACCGCCTGGGTCCGGCAGAATGCGCACATCCTTGACGTAAGCCGCTACTCCCCGGCTGCTCATGGCAGAATCGATCACTGCCTGCGCTTGAGCGTTCGAGATGTCTGGATCAAGACGGACATTGCCATCCACCATCAGCGATGACCAGTCTCTTCCACGGGACGCGCCAGCCATGGCAGCCTCTTGCGCAACGCCGTATGCCCAATTTCGCGCAGCATACAGCCGGTAGATATCCACCAGGCCGGATGCCAGGGCGATAAACACCAACATCCCCAAGAATCCCCAGGCTACGGATTGAGCACGCCTGTCTCGGATCATGGATACCGCTCCACAATTCCCCAATGCCGGACGCGGATCGCGACTGCCGAATCGGGCAGAAAAGGAATATCGGCCTGAAACGGGACGGCCGCCTCGATGATAAAGCCGGTTCCGAATGGGCTGCCGGAAAGCCAGGCAGAGCTTCGTGGCGTGTTGCTGGAGTCAAATACCTGCATAGTGACTAGTGGTTGCGTGCCCATCACATTCTGATTGACCGACTGCTGCACCAGATTTGTCGCAAACCCCCACTGCGCCGGGTCTAGCGATAAGGCGCGTGTGGCTGCGCCGGTACCGCTGTCGAGCGCCTGGCGGATGGCTACGCCCCGGCTCAGCTCGATTCCACCGAAGATCAGCAAGCCGAATAGGATCACGACCAGCAGTGCTTCCACCGCTACCTGCCCTGCCCGCCAGGATTTATTCACCGATTTGCACATTGACATCGTTGAACTTGGCCTGCAGGGTCACAAAGATTTGCCATAATGCGCCGCCCACCAGCCCGATAAAAATTGCCAGGATGACGATGTATTCCACGACGCTTTGCGCCTGACGATCATGCAACATAAGCACTCCTTGGTTGAGGGGGAAAGCGAGCCTTCCCCCTCAACCGTTACTACAGGATAAGATTAGGGATGGGCGGTTGGAACAGCGATGCTGTTGACCCAATTTGCCGCGTTGGTTCCCTGTCCGCCGATATCGGTTCGAAAAGCCCATGCTGCCGCCGCGCCCAACACAAAGATGAAGGCGAGCCCGACGCCAAACTGTGGAATTACCGAAGCACGTTTATCGGAAAGCAAAGCCTCCTCCTTTGTTTCTAGGGATGGGCTGCTGGTACGGCGATGCTGTTAATCCAGGTGGCAACGCTGCCGCCCTGCGTGCCAATATTGGTGAGGATGCCCCACACTGCCGCGGCGCCGAGCACCACGACGATTGCCAGCACAACCACGAACTGCGGAATTTCCGATGCTTTCTTATCAAACAACATACTTTTCTCCTTGAATTGAGTAGGGTGATCAGAAACCGCCGCCAATCGCAGTCCCCGCGAGCGTGGACAAAATGCGATCGACTAACGGGTAAAACAACAGGATAACGATAGGGCCGAGCAGAAAGGGCATGGCCAGGAGGGTGATCCGGGTGGGCATCTGCTGCATCTGTTCTTCCACCTGGCCGGCGATCTCTTCGTTCAGTTCTTCGATTGAGCTGGCGATGGCCTGATCGACACCGATCATGCCGCTGGATTGCTGCGCCGACTGCACCCGCTGCGCCACGCGCATTAGATGAAGCGATTTCAAGTCATTGGCAAGCAACTGCAAAACGTCCAGGCCGCTCTTGGCCGAACCTCCGGACATACGCCGCTGCAGAGCGCGATACACCGGTGAAGCTTCCCCGGTTGTTCTGGCGATGTTTTCCAGGCCCAACAGCAGCGATCCGGCCAGGCTCATGTGCAAGCGGATATCTACCAGCATCTGACGCACATGCGCAATTAGGAAACGCCGGCGCTGATACATCAGGTATCGCTTGACCAGCCAAACCAGGCCGGGCAGCATCAGCAAGGCCATTTTTGCGCCAGGGAGATAGGATCCGAGCGATACAAACAGGATCAAAGCCAGCAATGCGCTCGCGGCGTAGAGACTGGTCCAGGGAATCTCAGCCAGCCCATAGATCTCATCAATTGTGTTTTGTTCGCCTTTTTCTTTTTCGCTGGTCAAACCAAGAGCCGCCAGGCGGCCAGGTTTTCGCAGCACCGCATGTGTCAACCTCCTTCCAAATAAAACAATCAGGGATAGCGTCGTGTTCGCAATTAAGCCCACGCCCATTGCAAACGAGAAGCCCACCAGAAGCGGATAGCCGTCCACTAGAACGCCTCCCCGCTGCCTAACTGGTAGACCTCAAACTCAAAATATAGACTGGCAAGCACAGAGCAGACCATCAGCACCGTCAAAAGCGTGCGATGCGGGATGTCCTGCAAGAAGAAGCTACGCCAGGTCGGGGATAGCAACACAAACACCAGCGAGGCGGCCACCGCACCCTGGAGCAAGCGGATCGTCCCCCGCACCAGTGCCAATGTTTGGCGCATCTTCGAGCGCAGAAGTTTCTGCCGGTGGGCCTCTTGCTCCAGGGCAATCAACAGAGAAGATTGGATTTCATCCGTGATGCGAGCGCTGTTGGCAATCAACGCAGCCAGACGCGCAGTGACTGTTCCCGGAAGCCCCTTCAGCGCCTGCGCAGCCTGGTCGGGAGGCTGGTGCATTTGCAGCCGGGTTACAACCTGCTGGATCGAGCGCTTGAGTACCCCACCGGGCAGTTCAATACTATTGAGCGCGTTGAGCAGAGAACGGTCTACGGACAACATCGAACGCATTTGCAGCGCGGCTAGCTCCGCATCCTCATTCACCCGCCCGCGTTCGTTCTGCCGGGATTGGAAATTCATCCAGGCAATCAACAGAAACCCAAACACGATCATCAGTGGGGAGAGCAACAAGTCGCGGACTGCCAGCGCCAATACGGGGATGGCGATCAGCACAGCCAGCCGCTTTCCGTCCAACGTTTTTTGGCTGCGATGCTCTTCGGTTTTCACAATGCCCAGATCCGTTAGCCGCCGGGTTGCCCAGGACACGAACATCCGCTTCCACAAACGGGCTGCCACCTCAACGAAGGTAGATAATGCATGGAAACTGCATAGAAAAATCCCTACAGCCAGCAGGATCACGCCCAGGTTCACAATCCAGGTAAAAACGTTCATTCTCCGTCTCCCAGGATCTCGCTGCCCTCCAGGCGCTGCCGTAGTTCTTCGGCTGCCAGTTTTGCCCAATATCCGCGGGGAGGTTTTGAAATTCCAAGCAGCTTGCAACGTTTTTCAACGGCTTTATCCGATACGCCGAAGATGCTGGCAACCTCGGTGGTTGGCATCTGCCAGACCATGGCTTCCAGTTCTTCACGATCTACTTCAAACTTGCGCTTGTGCAGGTTACGACACTGGTTCGTGCAATGGACACGGCGATCCTTATGGGACTGGGAGACCCGAAAGACTTCTCCGCAATACGGGCAGACCAACTCCGTCTGGCGATTGTGCAGCAGCCTGGCCAGCTCGGGCATACTCGTCAGCATCAGGTTCCCGGCGCTCGTGTTGCTGGGATTGCCATCGATGAAATGGGCATATTCACCCGGTTCCAGCCAGCGGCCCAACTTTACTGAGAGTAGATGCCGGCCCAGGGAAACCATGCCGTTCTTCCGGGCCAGGGGGTGCTGTGGATCATAAAAGCACAATTGTCCGGACTGGCGTTCAATTTTGACGTGGATCTCTTTTACGTACTCACCAGGGTTCATGGTTCCTCCCAATCAATGCGCGTTGGTATCGCTCGATGCGATCTGATTGACAGTATACGGATGAATTTGCCAACACAAAAATCCGTACATTGGGTAGGTGGGCGGCTCCCAACCGTAGCGGATAAAGCCATTGGTCAGCCCGGTCCCTTTGTCGTCCAGAACCAGCAGGGTGTCGATCATGCTCGCAAGGCGGCAGTACTCGGTATCGCAATCCTCCCAGTACACGCCGCTTTGGGCGACATAATCGCCCCGAATAGCGACTTCGATTACTTCGCTCTCTGAAACTGGAGCAGAAGCCGCGGAATAATAACCCTGCCCAGGAATCTCGACGCCAGTGGCAGCCCAGGTATAATCCAGGTCTCCATTTGCCTGCAGGAAGTACACCTTCACCAGGTCAAACTGCACCGATAGCGTGACCTTTCGGGTCTCGCCAGCAACGGCATAGAATCGCCATTCTCTCTCGCCGGGCAAGAAGCGCAAACCTTGCCAGGGCGCTTCTTTGAGCTTGTGGATCATCTCCCTTTCTTGAACACGCAAGTCCATGATCTCGACAGGCTCTTCTTCCGTGGGTTCTACGGGTACGGTAATCCCGCGGTTGACATTGACCCCAAGAAACAAGACACAGGCCACCGTCAAAGCGGCAATCAAAGCGAGCAGAACGTATTTCAAGGCGCGTTTCACAATAGTTCCTCCAGGTTGGCGTAAGCTTTTTCGATGATCGGAACCGAATGCTCCTCATTCGCCCGGTACAGATAGCGCAGGCGATACTCCCCGTTAGAGTCAATGCCATTGATCAGCGCGATGGCTTGCAGCGTGCGTTCCACGCGCCCATTGCGCGGCACGCGTCCCATCAAGGCAACCACATCCAATCCCATCGCGATCATCGAACGGATCGCCGGCAGGCCCAATTCAGGGGATGTAGCCAGCGCCAACTGCTCCAGGCGCATCAAGGCTTCTTCAACGGTGCCGCCGTGGATTGTCGTCAACGCTTTGCGGCCCAGACAGGTAGCTTTGAGGAATTGCAGCGCCTCCGGCCCAACGACTTCACCCACCAGGATGGCCGCCGGGTTCATACGCGTGTAAATAATGTCCAGCACCCAATCCAGGGTTACACCCTTCGACCCTTCCGGCAGTTCCGCTGGCGCGACGGCTCGCAAGAGAAATGGGTGTTGAATTTCCAGTTCTCGAAAAGTCTCCAGTGCAGCCAGCGGCGCTTGTCTGGGAAGGAAACCGGACAGCGCATTGAGCAGGGTGGTTTTGCCCGACCCCATTTCGCCGGCCACCAGAATGCTGCCGGAGAGCGTAGCGGCCACCCAGGCTAAAAAACGATCCGGACCGTTTTTCAACCCGGCGATACGCGAGCGAATGTCTGCGTCCGCGATGTCGCCCAAAGACCCTTCCAGGGAAATACCGCGCTTGGTGAACGTCCCCGTGCGCTCCATTTCTTCGAGTGTTTTGACCCTCCGCCCAAAGGTGCGGATATTGATCGCCGTGCCCTCTGCGGAAAGCCGTGGGACAATGGCGGTGAAACGCTCCCCACCGGGGAGGTCGATCAAGACGGCCGGCCGGTCCCCGCGCAACGTGGCTCCGCCTTGATCAGCCACATGGATCGCCAGATCTTCGAAGTAGCGGTCGTCTGCCAGTTTGCCCAGGTAGTGAAAAGCGCCATCATATTCCACGGCCACCTCGCCCTTACGGACAAAAATCTCCTCGACGAACGGGTCTCGCAGCAGTTGATCGAGCAGGCCGACTCCCGACAGCGCGTCTGTGACAATCTGCGCGTCGCGGTTGATGTTGGCCGTGTTATTACCCAGGTCCATCAGAACGGCGCGCACCTCGTCAAAAAAACGGCGGCGTTTTGCCGGATCGTTGTCGCGCCAGGACGGTGGCTTGATCGACAGGAAAACCAGTTCTTCCCGCACACGGCTGATCATCGACAGATCAGCCTGGCTAAGCGGAGCGATATGCGACGGCCTGCGCCGCGCGGTCAGGGTGTCGCCAGCGTCGTCCATAACAACCCTCCCTGTTTTTTCGCGGAAGCCACCGCATCCAATACCTTTTGGACAAGTTCTGGCTCGATCGCCAGGGTTAAAATCTGCACCTGTTCCACCTGCTGGCTACTGCCAGACATGCCACTGTTGCCATTTGCCTCTTCGCTGGCCGGCCCTGCGGTGACGCCCTGCGCGGTGCGTACATCTACCACCAATATGCTTTGCGCAATGCGCTCGACGGTGAAATGCTCAGCATCCACCTGTGCTTGTTCCGGTTGGCCGTTCTTGGTTTGCTGGCGGATCATCTGGTAGAGGTTGACGCGCTGCCCAATCTGGATCTGCCCACCCACGGCCGAGACCGGTTCAACCGGGATAGAGAGCACCTCAAATGCCGCGTCTGCCAGGCGAAACTGCGCTGGCGGTACCGCAGCGGTTTGGGCCACCGGCAGACCGGCAGGCAGGGCAGAAACGGAGATCAAACCGCTGAGGTCTTCAACCTTCTGGTAATAGGGCAGGCTCTCCATTGTGCGCGGCATATCGCGCAGCGCAAACATTTCGCCCGTGAGAACTGTGTAGGGTGGAATTTCTGCGACCGGCACGGGAATCTGGTAGGTGGAAACTTCCTTGAGGTAGGCATTTCGCCCGTAGATTCCGGCCGCGATTGCGATGCCGATGGCCAGTACGCCGATAATGAATTGAACGGTGCGGTTCATGAATTTTTCCTATTCCAACCAGCGTAAATCAGATTAAGCAGTGGATCCGCAAGGCGCGCGTCCAGCGACTGCGCCCAACTTTCTCGATAAGGGAGAGCGATGGCGATGCCGCTTTCCGCCCGGTCGGCAAGATTGCGGGTCATATTCATCAGCAGGTGCGCAGGCGAAGGCACCTCTTTCAACAGCCGCTGCGCCTGTGCGACCGCGTCCTCGCGCGGCGTGGTAACGACCAGATGGACCAGGCCGGGTGCTGTCTGCGATAATTCCGGGAAGAGCGGGTGACCGGGAAAACCGTCTACTACCAGCAGCGTGTGCCGCTGGCGAATCTCTTTCAATACGCGGCGAACGCCATCCGGATCTTCACTCCACAGAACCTCCAGCGTACGCCCATCCATTGGATACAGACTGACGCCTTGCCAGACGGCAGGCTCAGCTTTTTCCGTGGCGATAGCAAAGAATTCCGGTAATTTATCGGAGATCCGCGCCTGGATTGCGCTCCCGCCCATGCTCAATTCGAGCAGCGCCGCCGGCAGCCCGGTGCGCTCGGCAAACCGTTTGGCAACGGCCATAGCCAGGGTAGTTTTCCCGACCCCGCCCGACCAACTCGCCAGATTCACCTGTCGGGATGGGAGATAGGTAATCTGCCTCGAGCTGGCCAACCGGGCGCGTCCCAACCATTCATCCGGCGCTTGCTGAAAGTCGTCTGGCGACGTTACCGGTATCCCGCTGGTTTCCAGGGCACGTTTCAACAACTCCCTGGATACCAGCGAAGAGGCAATCACCTCGTCCAATATGACCAGATTTGCTCCGGGCAGTCCTTGCATAACCCCTTGCATGGTGAACGCTTCCCGCAAGTAAAGGCCTTCTCGCCCGGCCAGTAAATCGATCATCGCGGGATCGGGGCACGCGGAAGCGAGCAAAACACACAGCCCGGCCTGGTCTGTACCTGGCCGCTTACGATTCGGAAATTTCATCGGAATAGCTCCTTTTAGATGGATTAGGAAAATCGGCGAAGATCATCAAAACAATGGCTGCAACGGTCAAAATGGTGATTGCGATTATCAAAACGCTGGCCGGATGGTGCCCATCTACTTCGGTGTACGCCAGGGAAAGACCACCGACCCCAAGCAGACCGGTTGACTTGATCCACATCACGTTGGTGATAACCGCCGACACGACGACAGAAACGAGGGCGAGGGTCGAGATGTTTTGTGGAATGTCCACCGTTTTCAACAAACCGGCGACACCAATAGCCAACATGAACAGCGTATTTGCCCAAAGTCGTCTCATGCTGCCCTCACCAAATCCCCGGCAGCAAGCGCCAGCGCACCAGGTTGCGATAGCAGCCGTACCCGGAGATCAGCGCTTCCTCGCGCAGAATACGCCAGATCTGGATCCATGCCAGCAGCAGCGCCAGGATGCCTGCCAGGAGCATGTCCGTTGAGGCGAAGACCAAGGTCAGCCGGAATACCAGCTCACCCAGATACATCGGATGGCGCAAGAATTGATAAGGTCCCCGGACGGTCAAACCGCGATCGGCCGGCGCGATGCCAAAGCGCGGGCCCAGAGTCACCAGCGCCCACAGGCATAAACCATATCCTGCCAGCCCAGGGACAAGCAGATACCAGGGCGGATTACTGGCATGGGGGATGGTTGGTAGCAGCGCCGCGATGAGTCCTAGCCACAGACCGGTGCGGTCATATTGCGCTGCCGGCGTTCTCCGCGCGTAAAACCAGGCCAGAATCAGGTTGTGACAGGCATACAACCAGGTAAATAGGGATGGATGCTCCCAGGCAGCCGCCATCGACACCAGGGCAGCAAAGGAGAAGAAAGCAAATCCGGCGATATCTCGTGCGCGCTGGTTCGTG
Source organism: uncultured Anaerolineaceae bacterium (assembly GCA_964437595.1). Lineage (GTDB taxonomy): Bacteria > Chloroflexota > Anaerolineae > Anaerolineales > Anaerolineaceae > DSYU01. The sequence continues at coordinate 32,830 of CAYTHO010000045.1, read as the reverse complement.
ATCACATTCCCCCCAGGTTTTGCACGATCGGCCAGCCGATCACGATCAGCAAGGTGACCATGAAAGGCAGGAAATAGAAGATCACCATCGGGATAACCAGTTCCGAGCCGATTTTTTCCGCGCGCTGTTCAGCGTTGCCAATGTAATCGGCGGCGATGCTGGTTGCCAGTTGGCCCATCAACTCTTGCTGCGCAGTGCCGCGGCGGATGAATTCCAATTGCACAGCCATGCCGATCAATTCCGGCAGTTGCGATTCCTGCGCTTCGCGCTGCATTTGCTCCACCAGATCGCGCCCTTGCGCCATTTGCAGCACCTTGCGCATCCACTTGCCGGCCAGACTCTGGGCTTGAGAGGTGCGGCGCAAAGCCTCTTCCATGGATACGTTGGCCGACATTTGCGCGGAAACCAACTGCACGTATTCGGGCAGCTGAGCCGTGAACTGGCGGCGCGTGCGGCGGGCGATCCCGCCCATGGCCATCGCCGGGTACTGAAACCCAATCAGGGCTACCACCAACGTCAAAACCGGCTCTCCGAACACCACCGTTCCCACAATCGCGCCGCCGATTGCAGCCGCTACCCGTAGGGAGATGAACTGTACCTCGTTCCAGTCCATCCATTTCCCGGCCAACTGCGCCCAATATAGATCCGCGCGGGCTTTGCGTACAAAACCGGCCGGGGACCATTTGGAAACCGGTTTATCCAACACCGAAAGGGAGCGACGCCATCCGGTGAGTACGACACCGTCCGCCGGGGTCAGCGTTTCGGCCAGGCGTCCGGTTGGAGCCGCCGGAGCCAGTTCCAGCGTCAGGTAGATAATCAAGGCGAAAACGCCAATGCCAATCAAAGGGATCAATACGGTCATCTCAAGCCGCCTCCATGATCATCGAACGCATGATGAAATACCCACCTACCATCGCGGCCATGGTCAACCCGATGACGATCTGCACCGGCAGAGCGTTGAGCGACTCGCGCACCATGGGGTCCGAACTCAGATAGATCAGGATGGCGACCAGGACACCCGGCAGTACCTTGGCGGACACCAGTGAATCGCCGGCTTTTGCTTGCGCCCGGTTGCGAGCAACGAGGATCTGCTGCACGCGGGTAGAAATGTCCATCAACACCCCGGTGTAGGCTCGCCCGCCGGCTTCAGTGAAACCTTCCAGCAACTGCGCCAGGTTGGCCAGCGATACCGATGGCGAGCGTGCAGCCAGACCGCGCAGCGCCTCCGTCCGATCCTTGACGCGCATTTCAGAAGCGGTCAAAACCAGTTCCGGCGTCAAGGGATTTTTTCCCTGGAGCGAAAGCGATTCACCCACCTGCTGCAGTACATCTGGAACCGAACCCCCGGCTAACAACCCGGCGGAAATTCGCCCAATCGCGATGGGCAGCACCTGGTCAACATTCCGCCCGCGGCTGCGCACTCGATCATCCAGCCAGGCATTCGGCACGTACCAGGCAATGCCACCCACCACAACCGCAGGCAAGCCGGGAAGGAAAAGCCAGGTGATCACCGCGCCGGCCAGACCGGCTGCGCCGCACAACAGGCGGAAGGTAGTCGGGCGCATGGTCAATCCAGACGCCAGCAACTTGTATTCCAATGAGGTTTGTTTCAATCCGGCCATGGAACGGGCGGCGTCCACGGAGTACAGGTCTGCCAACTTGCCCGTTTTGACCTGGCGAGGATATAACCAGAACAGCATTAAGGTGGCGAACAGAACACCAACAAGGGGAATGATGCTGATCATGCTCAGCCTCCAATTAAGCGGGGTTTCAATGTGCCGGATGTTTCCCAACGCGGCTGGCCCATCGGTGAAGTCTCGTCATAGCGATAAATGGGATCAAAGCCCACATCGCCGTTTGCCAGTTCTTTGGATACGTTTGCGATGGCGACCACCCGGCGTGTTTCGTGCCGGATACCAATTTGCACCAGCAGATCCACCGCATCGGCGATCATCTGGTTGGCCTCATGCGAGCGCACCCCGGCGTCCGCGCCCATCACTGTTGCCAGGCGGCGAGCAGCTTCGCGCGGACTGTCCGCGTGAAACGTGCAGGCGCCGCTGTGGCCGGTCATCAAAGCCCGGAACAGGCTCATCGCCGCGCGGCCATCGCGCACCTCGCCGATGATCAGGTAATCCGGCGACATGCGCATGGCGTCGTCCACACCATCGGCCAGGGTGTAGGGCTTCACGTCCGTTCCAACTGCCTGCGGCCGGGCTTCCACCGTTTGGACGGTAGGACGGTCAATCCAGATTTCTTCCGGGTCTTCGATTTTGACAATGCGCCAGCCGCCGGGCAGGAAATTGCACACTGCGCTGAGCAGGGTGGTTTTTCCGGTACGCGTGCCACCGGCGATGAGGATGCGGTAGCCGTCTTCCATCGCGGTTTGCAGCAGGCGCATCATCTCGACCGTCATTACGCCGCGCTCCAGCAGCCAGTCCGGCTTAACCGGCTTCTGCTCGTACAGGCGGATATTGACGCTTGGATTCCGGCCAGGCGGGGTCACGATGGGATGCAGCGCTTTGATACGCCCACCGCCGGGATTATGCTGTGTGGCGGGCAACTTGGCATTGATGCTTGGGTTGGTTTCGTTCAACGTCTTGTTCTGCGGCCCAAGCAGGCGATCCAGAACGCGCCAGATTTCACCCGCTTCCGGAGCCATGTCCACGTTTTCCCAGCGCACCGAGCCTTTGCGCATGATCTGCACCAGGCCGCTCGAGTAAATCGCGATTTCCGAGAGGTCTGTCCGCACTGGCGGCAGTAGCAGATCGAGGAAGCCCAGACCAACGATGCGGCGGGTCAGATCTTCCGCCAGTTGGGCTTCGTATTGAAATCCTGGCCGCAGGCTGCGCTTGCGCATGGCCGCGCCGACAACGGTCACAACCCGCTCCTGGATTCGCTGGCGGTCTTCCTCCGAAGGCGATTGCAGCAGCGCCGGTGGGAATTCCTGATTGACCTGATCGATCACCTCATTGACGACTGCCTGGCGCACAGCATTATCCGGCAGCGCCGCCGCGGACACATCATACAAACCTAAAATCCCTGCCATACTGTCTCCTATGAGGTGAAGCGAATCTTGGGCAGCCGCAGCACGCCGCGGTTGTTTTTCGAGGATGCCATACTGCTGCCCATGGCCGGGAACAGCGTCTCGATGATAGAGCGTATGCCGCCGCCAAAGGTGTCGATGCGTGTCACCGGTGGAATGCCGTTATCCTGCGCCTGCGCTACCCCCGGTTCGTAAGGCAACACCGCCGCGATGGGCGGAGCCCATCCCACCGTGCCGGCCAGCTCGTCTTGAAAACTACGCGGCGTAAAGCCGGAGCGATCGGTGAACTGGTTGAGCACCAGGTAGATCGATTCCTTTGCCAGACGCTTTTCGCTGCGCATTCCTGAAAGCAGCAGGTTGAGCGTATGGCGTGTGGCTGCCAGGTCGGCCAATGTGGGCCGGGCCACGATCAGGGCCGTGTTGGCAAAGACGATGGAGTGACCCATCCACAAATCCTCGCTGGCTGGAACGTCCATGACGATCGCCGCGTAGCGCCCGTCTTCCGAGTCGATCAGCATGCCGTTGATCGTCCCCTCGCTGGTCCCCTTCCCCGATACCTCCAGGATTTTCATGTACTCTAGCGAGGATTCGGGCGCAAGCAGCACTTCGAGCATCTCTAAACGCTGGATCGCCGCCTGAAACGAGGATTTACCGGGATGGTCGAAATACTCGGTCAGATTGGGTAGATAGCGCAGCTTGAGATGCGGCGCAGCCGCGGGCGGCAGACCCATAGAAACCAGCAATGTCTTGACACTCATTCGCACCGCCAGCTCGTAGGCCAGGTTCTCGGCAATCGTCGAGCAGCCCACCCCGCCGGCATGCGATAGAACCGCGATGCGTTTTGTGCCTGTGATGAAAGCCGAATTACTGGCGCTGGCAAAGCTGGTCATCGTTTGTTGCATCGGCGCGGTTTGCGAAAGCCGGGCGCGTTCGGTGATCGCCGAACCATACGCTGCCTGGAAGATCTCGATCCAGTTCACCGGGGCAATGTAGACGCCGCGCACCGTATCTACTCGTTCGAACGCGCCTTTGAAATCGCGGTGCGTGGCAGGCAAGATCACTACCGCCACCCCTTTCCAGGCAGATATCCGGGAAAGGATGTGGATCAACGCGTCCGGATCAGGCGCGATATCCGCCTGCACCACCACCAGTGCGGGCTTGAGGTTATTTAAGTTGGTTTCAAACATAGACCACTGGGTGGCGTGTCCGGCGATAATGAAGCGGGCATCGGCCAGCATGGGCGGTTGCATCTGGTAATACACCACCTCGTGCCCGGGACCGGCCAACATGACCGCCACCTTTTGATTGGAATAGGCGTCCGTCATTCCCGGCTCCTACTTCTTGCCGCGGTTTTCGTTGAGTGTTTCGTACAGATCGCCCAGATTGAGCGTTACCACATCGTTGGATTGGATATTCAGGCCTGCCGCGGGTTCCAGCGCCAGGTGGATCGTGCCATACTGATCCAGCGCAGCCAGCAGCGAAACCGGATCGGCCCATAAGCCGGGTGCCACCTCGATCTTGGTTGTCGGCACATCCAGGACGATGACCGAGCCTTCCTGCGCGGCCATCGTGGTTCGCGCCGAGGAATACAACTGATCTTCGGATGCGCCGGCCGGCACTTCTTCGTAGCGGAAGGACTGCGGCACCATCAAGACACGCACGCCGGTCACGGCCAACCGCGCTAGAGGAGATTGCGGCGGTTGTGGTGTAGGCGTGCTTGTGGGCGTTGGGACAGGCGCGCCGGGAACTGCGCTGGTCGGAACTTCGGTGGGTAAGCCAAAATCCGTCAACGGGCCGGTCATTACACTCACCGGATTATCGGAGAGCAGATCAGGGGACAGCATGCCAATAATCGTGACGGTTTGCCCGGGCCGCAGCAGCCCGGCGATACCGCTGGCCTGGTTGACGTGGATCGCCAGCGCCACATGCCCTTCGGGTAATTCAGCCGGGATCCCCGCGCCGGCGATCTCGCCCAACACCGACTGGACAATGAAGTCACCGGGAGCACGGCCCACCGCCAGCATCTTGCCCACAGCGTCTTCTGCCTTGGTCAACGCGTCCGCCGGACGAGCGCCCATCGGAATGGTGCGCAGTTCCAGTAAAGCATCGCTGAGAATGGTGCCGGGAGCTATGGCGGATTTGGCCACAACGATTTGGGTTGGCCGGATCACGCCATTGAGCAGCGCGATCACCATCAGGCCAATCACAACCGCCAGAACGATGGCAATCAGGGGTGAACGTTTTTTGGGTTCCATAGAAGTCTCCTGTCAAAAATTAGAATCCGGCAGAATACACCGCCGGCTACAACTCAAATTCCAGGGTGGGCGCCGAGCTGGCGGAAAATTTCCCGGTCGGATGGTTCATCGCACACTACCATCAGTGGGCGCATCAGGATCGGCTCCAGCAGGTGAACATCATCCGAATAACCAAACTTGGCAATCGCCAGGGTTTTCGGAATCCGCGCCAGGTAACGCTTGTACTCGGTGTTGACCAAGCCTTTTTCAGACCGCCCAAGATGGGGCAGAATCAGGTCGCGATCTTTGGGGTCTTTGGTTTGAAAAACAAACAAATTGGCGCATGAAGACAAGATTCCGGATGGCAGTTCGCTGACCGTTTGCGCCAGCAGGTGCAGAAAGACGCCGTATTTACGCCCGTCCCGCCACATAGTTTGGAAGATGTGACTGACCGCATTGCTGTTGTCGCCAGAGCCTTGATCCGAAGCCGCGCCGCCGGAAACGCCTGTCAGAACCTTATTGGCTTCCTCGAAGAAGATTTGCATGGTTGGGAACCGGCGGTAACCATCCAGAGCTTCGCGCCGCCTGGCTACCGCGTCGAAATACAGGATGCTGGAGAGCAGCGAAAGGAGGGCGGCTTTGGGATACTCATCCATTTCCGAACCACCTTCAATGACCGTGATGCCCCACGGATCTTCCGGCGCGCCCAACAAACCCAGGTCTTCCACCGCCAGGGTGTCATTGCCCGCGCCATACTGGCGCGCCATCTGGCCTTCCGCGAATTGTTCCAGCCGCAGCAATACGCCTTCCAGACTGGTATGACTGGACTGATCGTTCTTCGGAAGACCTTCTTTGTACTGGTGTAGCTTCTGCACCAGGGTCACCATGCTCAACCGCCGGCTGCGGTGCACCGCCAGAGCCTGAAGGGCAATGGGATCAAGATTGCCAATTCGCTCCCCTACTGCGACGGTGTTGACCATCCCATATTCATCCCAACAGCGTTCGATGGCTGCTTTCTCGCCGGGGTCCATCACGTTCGCCCAGGGATTCGGCACTGACTGAGTCCGTTTCGTCACCGGATCGGTCAGTTGCCAGATATCACTTTGCACAAACGGATCGCCGGTCAGCACGCCTGCGTTGCGGTACAGATCGGTCAGGGCTCGGCGGATGAAACCAAGCTGGCGCGGGCCCATGCGCCCGGCGTTGGCAAAGAGTTCCGCCACCATGCTGCGATAGCGTCCAGCGTCGATCCGTTTGGGCACCTGCAAGATATTCCAGCGCAAAGGGCGCTGGCCGCCCGGGAAAAGCTGGCGAATATCCACGTGGTCTTCCATCCCCGGCCAGTTCAAGGCTTTCCGCCATCCCTGCCCAAAATCCAACACGATACTGCGATAATGCCATTGGCGGGTAGTTTCCAGGGCCATACGCTCGGCGGCGATGGACTTGCCAAAGCCGGTATCGCCGACGAAGGCCGTGTGAAAGTGGCGATCCGGCGTGATATTCAACAGCGCTTTGGTGAGCTCGCCGGTCTCGCTGGACCATTGGTGGCCAAGAGTCACATCGCCGGGCATGTTGGGATAAAAGGCAAAGGAGGGCGTCTCTTCCTGCACCGTCAGCGCCGTGCCATGCTCGTACATGCCTGGTGCGGTATAGGCGGCCAGCTGCAGCATAGTGAGTAGGGTCGAATCGGCATACCCGCTCATCACCTCCGGGATGCTTTCCACGCGCGTCGAAGGCGTAAACGCCCGCGCATGCAGCCCGATGTAGGCCTGTTCCGCTGGGCTGAGATTCCGCGCCTGGACACCGGTGACGACATCCTCTACGCCGTGAAATGCTTCCGGGATCAGCCCGATCAGCGATTGCGCGCCGGCATCGGAGCGCGCCAGGGCGTAAACGTCGGTGTAATACGCACCTTCTTTGCTGGCGACATCCAGTAGCTTTTGCTGCGTGCGCATGATGTGGGTCAGGAGAATATAGGGATCTTCCTGCCACTGGTAGCTATTGGACAGCGAGAAGGACGGCGCAACGCCAACGCTCATTCCACCGGTCCACCCGCGCCCGATCGCCTGCCCGATGCCGGTGGACTCAGATTGCGAGCGTGTTGTGCTGACCGAATCGGAATGGCTCTTGCTGACTGCCGTGCTGGCTGTATCCGCCACCGAGTCGGTCTCCGCGCCGGAGGTTGTCCAGGTCTCCGAGTTCGAAACGGAATGGCTTTGCGAGTTGGTCTGCGCCTGGCTGTGCGTTTCCGCATGACTCTCCGTGGTGGCGTTGCTAACCGAGACGGAGTGGGATGTGGTATCCGCGCTGCCGCTGCTGGAGGTTACGCCATCCGAGCTGCCCCAATTGGCGCTGCCGCTAACATTGGCCGATAATCCCACCCCGGCCGGGGCGATGCTTCCGCCAACGCCCCCGTTGACGCCATATCCGGAGCTGTCCGTGTGCATGGTGGCAGACCCGGAGGATTCGGTATGAGAGGATCCATCCGTGACCGTCTCACCGTGCGTTTGGGCGGTGCCGTTGGTTTCGGAAACGCCGGTAGTGGTCGCCTGGCCGGTTGTATCGGTCTCGGTGACGCCCACGGAATGGGACCAGCCGCGCGTACTGGCGTGACCCACTGTATGCGCCTGGCCTTCGGTATTGGTCGTGCCGTCCGTTGATCCTTGACCCTCGGAGACGCCGGTAGCGTGGTTCACTCCATACGAATTGGACGCATTTTCCGAAAGGCCGCCGGTCAATATGGCCGGTAAACTGACGCCGAAAGAAGCCGCCCGCGCGCCCATTTGCCGTGAGGCGTACACGGATGTATTTTCCGCCTGGGCAGCCAGCATGGTGGTGATACTTTTCAGCGAGACGTGATTGGCGAGGACCATGATCAGGAATTCCTCGCGCAGCGTACTCATCCCGCGGAAAAGCAACTCGTTCTGCTGTAAAGCATACTGCTGCGGCGCGTTTCCGGAACCGGCCAGAGGATCGCGCAGCGATTGGTCCCCGCCGCGCGCGTTTTCGCGCGGGTCTGGATGACCGACGGTTACGATAGCATGCGGCATCTCTTGCAGCGCCCGGAAGACCCAGTCAGCAATTTCAATGGTCAGGGGTTCCAACCTGGCCTGGCGGTAAGCGCCGGCCAGCGTGGAATGGAGAACCGCCAGGTCTAGTCGGGATTTCCGCTCCGCCTCTTCCAGGGAAGTATGAAAGGCGGAAACGCCGTAGCATTGGACGATGCCGATGGGCGGGTCAAAGATGCCGGCAGCCAGGTACACCAGGTTGATCCCGGAACCATACATCCCCCGCAGAGCGGTGCGCATCTTTTGTAGCAGACCGGCATCCCGGCGCACATCCAGCGGAATATAGACCAACTGCAGAAGGCGAATGACCCGGTAGCCATCGTAAGCGATCCCGCCTTCGCGCTCAACCGCCTTCAACCAGATGGCATCCAATACATGCCTGGCTGAGTCAAATTTGATGCCAGCATTCTCAATATGAAGATCATCCGGGATGTCCAGCCTGTCCTTGGGATGCAGCCATGGGATGTGATCGGTTATCTGGTTGAGGATGGTTGCCATGTGGTTTCCTGGTTGCTGAAGTTTGAATGTCTCGCCAGATCGCCAGCCTCCGGCTGGTAAGCTTGCGAGACATCCCTTGCTTGCGCAAGAGATATCCGCTTTCGATGGTTGTTGATCCAGTTTCCTTACTGCGTCACGCCTGTTCGGTGGCCCGTTTCACGAACGGAATGCTTGGCAACGAATGCGCCAGCCGGCATACGGTAGGTGATGCTCCTGGTGCGGACTGGCTGTGGTTGCGGTTCCCGGGTCCGCATCCGCAGCAGTAAGCCCATTTGCGCGATCAGGGCCGCAAAAGCAGCGGTGATGATGATGCCAGCTAGAGCAATGATCACGAAGATCAAGCCCAACACTGGACCGCGAAAAACCTCCAATATCTCACTCATTGATGCACTCCTCACGTTAGGATTTTCTGAAAGGCACAACTCTCGTTAACGGAACTACTCATCCAATCGGGATAGAGTAGAAAATCGAGCAGGGCAATTTCTCAATCACCCGGTTCCATTTGCCACTCTACTGCCGAACACGGTATCGTTCGATCAACTCGTGCGCCGAGGCCACCGGCGCGGAAAGCGAGATCGGGTTCAACAAAAGCTGCTGTAACAGCATGGCAAAATAACCAAGCGGGATCACCAGCCACAACGCCCACAGGATGATGGTGGTCACGTTCCCGCGTGTGTTGCTCAATACCAGGGCGGCGCTGTCGGCGGAGCCGATCAAGGCAGCCCATTGTTCGGCGGATAAGGCCGATGTGTAGGTCAGGTACAAACGGCTGCCAATGACCGCCAGGGCGTAAATGGCGATGCCGGATTTGATGTTCCACAACGTGGTCAGCTGCTGCTGGCGTGTCGCCAGCAGAACCACAACCCCAAACACCCACATCGCCGCGCCAATCCATGGGACCGGCGCACCCATCTGCCACTGGCTGACCAGCCATAAAGTAAGAACAATCCCGGTCAGTGTTTGGGCGGTGTGCGGATCAGGCATCGCCACTTCCCGACCTTCCCGCGCCGGGCGGAACATCGCCCGGTTTTGAATCTCACAATCCGCGAAGCGCATAACTGCTATCGCGCACCCGATACTCAACAGCGCCGGCGCTGATTCAGCCAGCCAATACAGCGTGACCAGGATGCCGTTGAGGATGTAGGTTGGCAGCGCGGCCAGAAATTCGCCAAGTAAGATCGTGAGATCGTTCATCGTGGGTGAGCTCCGATGGCGTGCTACGGGATCAGGGCAGGCAGGGTGACGTACACCTGAAACTCACCATCCTCGCTGATCGTGCGGGGTTGGGTAATGGTCATCCCCCGGAAGCTGGTCCCTCGTGTGGTGGCGCGCAGTCTCAGGTTGAATGTACCCGGATCGGCGAAGGGAACTTGCAGCGCCGTACCGGTAGCCGTGCAGGTGCCGCCGGCATTACAACTGCCGCTCCAGTTGGTGAAGCCAGGGATCAAGGTGAAGCTTTCCCGGTAGACATGTGCGCCATAGTGCGTCTGGCCCAACTGGCCGGTGATCCAGGCCTTGCTCGCCGCGCTCAATGTCGCGGTGGCTTGCAGCGTGGCGACAGCATCCGGGAGATTCTCGACGTGCTGCAGGCATTCTTTGAAAACCAGTTCCGTATCCTCAACGCCATCGTTGGCGATTGAGCTGGAGTCCTTGCGGCAGTTTGGGATTTCACCAGCGCCGGCCTCCCGGCAGATATCGTTTTCCTCGTAGATCGGTTCGTACCAGGTGAAAATCACCGGCGGGATGGTGATCAGCACCTGGATGTCCGCGCCGCGCCGTTCTTGTGTATCCTGACCAACCACCAGAGGGTTATTCGGCGCGATCTTTTTGATCGAAGCCGTCGGTGGCTGGATCGAAATGGACGAGTCCGGGCAAACGCGCGGGGGCGGAGGTGGAGTGACAATTCCAGAGCAACCGCCGGGGATGGACGCGCAGTTTTGGACGCCGTTGAGATACATGAGATAGGCGGTGCGCAGCGCGGCATCATTCCAGGACATGGAGAGCAGGGTGGTGATAAAGCCAAACCCGGAGAACCAGGTCCACACGTTTTCCTGCCCACTCAGCACCGCACCCCAAAATTGATCTGGCGATGTGTACTGCGGGCGGTCGTTCGATACGCGATTCCAATCGATGCTGTCACCGGCCACCAATCCCAGAAAAGCAATCAGGCTGCCATAGCCATTGCTCATCATGCCCTCAGATCCTGCCAGGCCGCTTTCTTGCGGGTTCATTGCCATGAAAAAGAGCGTGGAAGCCGAAGGCAGGACAACCAGGTTCCCATCAGCCGTCTGATAGCGGTGGTAATTCGCTTCCAGATCCAGCGATTGGCCGAAAGGCAGATCCACGCTCATCCAGGAGGGAGTCTCGGTGGTCTCGCCGAGATCGATAATGTCAGAGCGCAGGTTACCGTTTTCGTCAAACACCTCACCCCATGGCGAGGAATCTTGCGCCTGAACATTCACCGGACCGGCAGCGCCAAATATCAGCGCCAGTGCGAGAAAAGTAAGGAGGGAGCGTTCGAAAAGCTTCATTGCGCCTGCCCCTCATTGGATTGCTGAATGGCGTCGATCTCCTGCGGCAGGAGAAAGCGGTCAAACTTCCACACGCCGTTCTCGCGCACCGCCAGTCCATAGGCTTCGTCTTGGGTTTGCTCGCTGCCGGGCAGCGGCTGGGATAGCTGGATCGTTACCAGCCAGACCTGTTCGTTCTCGCTCCGGCGAACGAGCGTTTTGGGAGCCACGTCCGCGGTGGTGACGGTTTTCATTTCGGTGTAGCGTCGCCACAAAGAAGTGGATCCGCTGGTGGCGAACAGGCAGCCGGACTGCGTGCTGGTAGCGCAGAACCGCTCCAGCCAGGCATCCTTGCCCTCCTCGTAATTCACGGTGAAGAAGGTTTTCGCGCCAGCGACCACTGCTGCCGAAGCCTGACTTTCGTCTACCGGCGGCGTTGGCGTTGGATGTGGAATGATCTGGCCTACATGCCGGATAGCCAAAATGCCGACAATGGTGAAAACAAAAATGACGCAGATCAGGACTAAAGATTTTTTTGAAATGTGGAATTCGCGCAATTTGACCTCGTGACAAAATAAAAGCGTCCACGCGCAGTTGCGAAACGCAGAACTGCGGGTGGGCGCTTTCTCGAATAAGGGATGGCTGGCGTTAAATGCGGCCCGGTTGGGTATTCGATTTACAATGGCATTATAGCATTGTAAAGAGACAACGAAAAATCAGAAATACACTTGACAAAGTATCACTAGAGTATTACATTAGAAAAAATGAATTAAGGACGGAGTAACATGCCAAAGACAAATTCCTCAAACAAACCGGTGCATTCTTTTCGCCTCAGCCGGGAGAGCATCTACCAGTTGAAAGAAATGACCGGCGAAATGGGCCGCAGTGAGAGCGATGTTGTCGAAATCGCCCTGGACCGCATGTATCGAGAAGAGATTCGCTTTGGCCGGCTTGTCCATGACCGTGGTAAACCGGATGACTCCTACACCGTCGAAGAAAACAATGAGGAAAAAAGATGAAAATTGTTGTAGTTGTATTTAGCTTGATCCGGAAGGTGGTCTCGATCGCCTTGATTTTAGCGATTTGTGGCCCCTTGCTTTTTGTGGCCTATAAGGGCAACCAGCCTATGCAGGTTGTTCAGGTTCCCGATGGAATAACCTACTGGCAATTTATGGCTGATCGGGTTGAAGCCGCAAAAGAAGTGAAGCCATCCCGTTGCGGTTGGGGAATGTTTCTCTCGCTTGCGGTCATTGGTCCTTTGTACTCGGCCGTTTATACCGAGGTAGGCATCCATCCTGAAGGCTTCCTGGCAGGCGTTACAGCTCCCGATCCGGACATTCCCAGAGGAGTGGAGAATGCTTCTTGGCACCAGATTCCGCATGTCTGGTGGACAGTTGTGGAACGATTGAGCTGGACAATGCTGGGGAAGGCGAATCCTGGGTGCCGGTTTCGGCCTGTGATGGTATCGACCATAGACGATCAATAATCCGATCTCTATCCATGAAAAGCGATAAAGGACCTATTTAAAACACTCATAAGGGCGGTTTGAACAGATTGAACAGTTGCTGCCTCTTTCGCTGTTGTGAGGACTTTCAGCATTTGCTGAAAACAATAATTGTGATGAAAAACCTGGCGTCAGCCAACCCAGATATAAGGTTGAGTGTTTGTATCGATTACATGAAGGTCAGGTGAAACGCTCAGCAGGCTTTTTATTACTTCAAGCGCATTCATTCCGCAGGTTAGTGGGCGGAATCTAGTCGGCCAAAGTGGGGCAGTAGAACTGTTGCGCGCGAATAATCACGCGCGCGTGAATCGGATTCACGCACGCGTGATTTTTTTGTCTGGGAGTATTTTAAAAATTCCACCACAACGGTATTTCCGGCCCATGGTCAACCATATCGCCGATGACGACTACCACATCGCCATCGTTCAATCCCGTTCTGTCCAGGAATGCCTGGGATCTGGAAAAACAACCGTGGATATTGCCGATAATCAATGTGTTCCTATCCTACCCTTCTGTATCGTTATCTACACTGACATCAATCTCTCCGAATAGGTCGACAACATGAACTCGATTTATTATAGCCTATGCTATAATAGTTATGACTATAATTTCTGGAGGTGGGTATGTTCGTCGACCGGCGGCAGGAAATCGATTTTCTCAACAGTCTACTCACCCGCAAGCGACCTGGCCCGGCTCAATTAGCCTTGATTTTCGGTCGCCGGCGAGTAGGAAAGTCGGAACTTCTCTTGCAATGGGCAGCCCAAAGCGGCCTGCCCTTTACCTATTGGGAAGCCGTCAAAGAGACGGCCACCCAGCAGCGTACCCGTTTATTCGGCAAACTGCTGAATGTTCCCGCTTCCTCCGCGCCGGTCTACCGCTCCTGGCCTGAACTGTGGGATGCGGCTGCTCCCTTGCTCCTTGGGAAACGCCAAATCCTTATTCTGGATGAAGTCCCGTATGCTGCTGAATCCGACGATTCGATGCTGTCGGCGCTGCAGTACGCCTGGGATCAGCATTTCCAAAAATCTGAAGTTGTACTGGTGCTATGCGGGTCGCAAGTGCGCGTGATGGAGAAGTTGTTCTCGGAACAATCTCCACTTTTTGGCCGGCTGACTGCACAGTGGCACCTGGAGCCGCTGCCTTTTTCTGCTCTAGCCGAATTCTTTCCAAAGTGGGATGCAGACGCCCGCGTTGCAACCTATGCCATGGTGGGGGGCATTCCGGCCTACCTCAACTGGTTCGATCCAGATCTGGACCTGATCAGTAACATCAGGCAGACCATTCTCAGCCCTGGCAGCATGTTCCTGGCCGAGCCATCGTTCCTTCTGTACGATGAAGTCCGCGAGCCGAACAGCTATCTGTCTATCTTGAAGGCGATCGGCGGCGGCGCGCACACCCTGACGGAGATTGGCGAAAGGGCATACATTCCCAGCACCAGCGTGACCTTCTACCTGAATACCCTCCAGGAACTGCGCCTGGTCGAACGCCGTTTGCCAGTGACCCAGCCCAAGGCCGAAAGGGGACGCTCTCGCAGTGGCCGCTACCGTTTGAGTGATCCATACTTCCGCTTTTATTTCCAGTTCTTGGAGCCTTTTCTTTCGTCCTCTCCCCATAATACAGAGCAGGTCATTGAAGCGGTTCGGCGCAACTTACGTGCATTTGTCGGGGTGAGTGCCTTCGAAGAACTTGCCCGTGAATGGATGCAGATGCAGGGCAAGGCAGGCAAACTGCCTTTTGCACCGGATGCGATCGGTAGTCACTGGAGCAGCCGAGTTCAGGTGGATGTGGTGGCGATCAACTGGAAGACGCACGAAATCCTGCTTGGTGAGTGCAAGTGGGGAACTGATCGGGTGGACCGGCAGATTGTGCGAGAACTGATCGAAATCAAAACACCACTTGTGTTGAAAGACTTGCCGTCCGAGGGTGCGGGGTGGCAGGTGTATTATGCACTTTTTGCCCGGAGTGGATTCACTCCCGCGGCGTTGGAACAACTGAAAAAGGTTGGCGGACTGGCAGTTGACTTGAATGAATTAGATGCCGTATTGGGGCATGAAGAATCTCATACACTGTAGCCCGTTGTCTGATAGATAAACTCTATATCTATACTTATAAATGGCGCCAGCCAGGAAAGATTACCGTCCTATAATTTAATAAGCACATTTTGAGGAGGGAACGATGAAAGAAAATGAGACAAAGCGAATCGTTGTTGTCGGTTCAGGATCAGCGGCTTTTGCAGCGGCGCTGGCAGCGAAAGAAGCCGGTCTGGAACCGCTGATTATTGAAAGCACCGGCAAGCTGGGGGGATCATCCGCCATGTCGGGCGGCGGAGCATGGATTCCAAACAGCCCGGTCATGAAACGGGCAGGCGTGGCCGATTCTTATGAAGGTGCCAGAAAATATATGGATCTGACAATCGGAGATGTGGGGCCGGCCAGTTCTCCCGAGCGGCGCGAAACATTCTTGCGAGAAGGGCCCAAGATGGTGGAATGGTTGGAGAGTCTTGGTTTCCGCTTTCATTACGGCAAGGGTTACGCCGATTATTACCCGGAACTGCCCGGCGGAAGCGTCACCGGGCGCCTGGTTGAGCCGGAACCGTTTGACCTAAAAAAGTTGGGAGCGTGGAAGGATAAGATTAATATCTCTCTCCCGATCCCGGTCTACACCCTGGATGGAGTCCAAATTGCGCTATCATTCCGGACATTTTCCGCGTTCTTGCATACCGCGAATGTGATTGGGGTCCGCACGATGGGCAGCATGATCCTCGGGAAGAAATTGGCTGGGATTGGAGGCGCGTTGATCGGCCAGTTGACTCACCTGGCGCTTCAGCGATCCATCCCCATTTGGCTCAATTGTCCGATGGTTGAACTGATCTACGAAAATGGCGTAGTGACAGGCGTGGTGGTTGAGAAAGAGGGTCAAAGGGAAGAAATCCACGCAAAAGCCGTAATTTTGGCAGCGGGAGGATTTTCCCGGAACATCGCGATGCGGCAAAAGTACCAACCCCATCCAATAACAACCGATTGGACGGTCGCGACGAAGGGCGATTTGGGGGTTGCGATCCAGGCAGGAATCGATATTGGAGCCGCGACCGCCTTGATGGATGATGCCTGGTGGGGGCCGTGTTTTATCGATAGCAAAGGCGAATCCCAATTCATGATTTGGGAGCGATCTTTCCCGTATTCCATTATCGTGGACAGCGCTGGAAAAAGATTCATGAACGAGTCAGCCTCCTATGTGGATTGCAGCCATTGGCAGTATGAGCGCAATCAAGAGGTTCCAGCCATTCCCGCGTTCCTGGTTTTCGATTCCCACCACCACAAGTATTACCCGCTGGGGGTGGGCCTGCCCGGAGCGGAGTCGAAAGAATATTTTGAATCAGGAATGTTGACCAAGGCCGACACGCTGGCCGAGTTGGCCCAAAAGATGGGGATCGATGCGGCGGGACTTGAAGAAACGGTGAAAAAGTTCAACCAATATGCCCTGGATGGCAATGATCAAGATTTCCACCGCGGAGACAGCGCCTATGACCGGATTTACAGCGACCCCAAAGTCAAACCGAATCCGAATTTGGGGCCTTTGACCAAGCCTCCTTTTTTCTCCGTTCGAGTTTGGCCTGGCGACCTGGGCACGAAGGGCGGGTTACTTACCAATGAGCATGCTCAAGTTTTGAGGGAGGATGGCAGCGTCATCGAAGGCTTGTATGCGGCGGGTAACAGTTCGGCTTCTGTGATGGGGCACACCTATCCGGGTCCTGGCTCAACAATTGGCCCAGCAATGGTCTTTGGAATGATTGCCGGCCGGCACGCAGCCAGGGTTGAAGTGTAGAGTCACCTTCCTGTTTCCAAATATTCAAGGGCACTACCGCGTCCATCGAATGATCTCTTAGGCCGGTAGTGCCCTCTTTATGATCAGTATTATCCAAACTTTCTTACATCTTCACCTGGAACCGAATCTCCGCAGGTTCCAATCCTGCACCGGTGGTGCGGACAATCATCTCTGTGGCTTTGCCTGCACGAATTACAGCCAGTGATCTGCCGTACCAGGTCGTATAGCATCCGCTGTCGAAGCGCTCTTCGCTGCGGGGGTTGGCGCTGCCAAAGCCCAACAGCACGCCGCCATCTACAGTAACAGTGAGCATGTGGTCGTCATTGCTCTCTATGATCCCGTTTTCGCCCACCAGATCCACGTGAACATAGACCAGCTCGCCAGATTGAATGGCTGTAACTTCCGGCGTTAGTGCAATGCTCGTTCTGCCGGTGGCAGAAACCAGCTCGATCTCAGAAATAACACTGCCATCTTGATTGTAAGCTACGGCCTTTAGCGTACCCTGAGAATACCTTGTCTTGTAGGTAGCCTGGTAAGCTTTTATTTTCTTCTTCCCCAGCGATTTCCCGTTGAGGAACAACTCCACCGCGTTAGCATCGGCATACACCTCGATCTCAGCCTTGTTCCCTTCACAGCCCTTCCACGCCCAGCTGTCGATGGCATTCGTCCCGCGCCAGATCGCTTTGGATACGCGCTTGCCGGGCTGATTGACCGGGCGCACGCCGATCCAGGGCTTCTTCTCCACACCCCACACCGCCGCCGCATACCGGGCCGGTGCGCCGATGTTTCCCAAAATATCCACCGCACCGCAGCCGGCGATCAGGTAGGGATAGGGTTTTTGGAAGCCGCCGATGCCATCATAACCCCACGCGCCCATGCCCGCCTCGCCCAGATAATCCCAGGAAGTCCACATAAAATCGCCCACCAGGTAGGGATACTTCTTGACCATCTCCCAGTTCTTCGCAATATCCTGGGGAAAGGTCTCGCTGCCGTAGATAACGCGGTTGGGATGCTTCTGTCCTTCCTTGGTATAGCGTCCCGAGGCGTAGTTGTAGCCGGCGATATCGAGCGCATCTAAACTGGGGCTGGTCACCCGGTCCGCGCCATCGGAATTGGCCATATTATTCATCTGCGTACCAATGACGGAGGCCAGAATGTTGAAGAACAGGCTACCAGAAGCCTGCTGTTTCTTCTTTTTGCCGCCTTCTTTCTCCGATGCAAGACCGCCTTCTTCCTTGTAAATCCCCTTGCCCTTGCTGGCTTTGTCGATGATGAATAAATTGAAACCGGCTGTGACCGCCCGGTTCGGGTCCAGGCTGTGGATCAGCTCGACCATCTCGCGGGTCAGTTCCACGCCGCGCGGCTGGGCGGGTTCGGCAACTTCGTTGGCAATGGAGTACATGATCACCGAGGGATGGTTGAAATCCTTATCCACCAACGCGCGGATATCTTCTTTGAACCACTGATCGAAATCACTGGCATAGTCGTACTTGTTTTTATGCATGTACCACATATCCCAGGTTTCATCGATCACGTACATGCCGTAACGATCGCAAGCTTCCAGTAGCGCCTTGCTGGTCGGATTATGCGCGCTGCGGATGGCATTGAAGCCAGCTTCCTTGAGGATGCGAACGCGCCGCTCCTCAGACTTTGCATAGGTGGCAGCGCCCAGAATTCCGTTATCATGGTGAATGCACCCGCCTCGCAGCAGGGTATTTTGCCCATTAACGAACAAACCTTGATTGCTCCATTCGACCTTGCGAATGCCGAAGGTCTCGGTCACTTCATCCACGACCTGGCCGTTTTCGGTCAGGGTCACGCGGCACTGATACAGGTTGGGATCCTCTGCTGACCAGAGTTTTGCATTGACAATGGTGAGTTCCACCGAAGCGCCACTGCCGCTGCCGATCACCTGGTTTCCATCCAGTACTTCCACCTTGATCTCGCTACTGTTAGCATTTGTCTGAACAAGGACTTTCGCTGGTGTGTACGAAAGGGTCGATACCTTCACCCCATCCGGCGCAATGTGAGTTTTGTTCGCCACAAGCAGGTTCACCGGGCGGTAGATGCCGCTGCCGGTGTACCAGCGGCTGTTGGGCATTTTGGCATTGTCGGCAGTCACGCGGATGGTATTCTCTTTGCCATAGCATAGGAATGGATCTGCCAGCACATAGAAGCTTGAATACCCATACGGCTTGCCGCCGGCTGCTTGCCCGTTGATCAAAACCTGGCTGCCTTTGTAGACTCCCTCAAATTCAAAGCGGACGCACTTTTCACGCCATTCCGCCGGGACGGTGAAGGTCTTTTCATATATGTACACCCCGCCGGGGAAGTAACCCGCCGCCGCGCCGCCCGCGCTTTCGGGATCGCGCGTCTCGTGGATCATCGCATCGTGCGGCAGGTCAACGGCCTGCCAACGGTTTTCGCCTGACTTTTGGAACTGCCAACCGCGATTGAAGTCGATCCGTTTCATGTTATTCTCTCCTATTCGCTACAACAAAGTCCTTATTATGGCGGGTCTGTTCGCAGCGTTTCGATTTCGCCTGTTATTGATGCGCATACAACCGGACGATACCAGTTAGCCCGATTGGGCTTTTGATCTTTTGCTCCAATGCCTTCTCCTGCACACCCCGTTTTCCAGCGGCTCGCTCCCGTTCCAGCGTGGTCGCTACCTCGATAACGATTTGGTTTTTTCCTACAAGGAGGTAAGGTGTAATATCAAAGAGATATGTTGGCACGATCTGTATACCCGCGCTGGCGCCGTTCACGAATACTTCCACGCCCTCCCATGCGTCCGTTATTTCCAGCGCCATCTGATTAGGCACTTGTTCCAGGGATAATTCGTTCTCATAACGCACGAACCCGGAAAATTTCGGCTGCTCTTGAGTAAGGTGATCTGGCAGTCTGATCTCTTTCGGCATGCTGAATTTCGGGTAATCGATGCTCCGGCAAGTACTTCGCCGCCAAACAGGGGGTAGAGTTATCTGGGCACCGGTCACGGCAAGCGGCGCTGCAAGAAGCGAACGATCTGCCTCATCAAAGACCACGATCAGGCTCTTGTACCGCTCGAGCTCAACCGAGATTTCTGTCATGCTTTCACTGGATGCGCATTGTATTGTTTCCAGCCGGTTCTCCCAGGCATTGTAAGCATAAACCGTTCCCGTAACGGGAATGGTGATGGTACCCCGATAGGCGCTAGCGGCCTCATTCACAAAATAATAGAGATGGCTTCCGTTCTGGTAATGCAGGTAGCGCAGCCGGTCGCTGGCCGGGGCAATGCTAATGTCCGGAACGCCGGCCTGGTCCAGCGTCGAAACGAGTTGATCCAATCGAACAACGCGGCAGTTCTGGATCTCGCCCAGCAGCATGTTCTCGCCATCGTAGACTCCTTTCGGGAGGGCCTCCAGAACGAGCACCGGATAACCAATCCGCTGCAATTGCCCTGCCGCTTTCGCCAGATCCGCCGAGATATACTCTGCCGTTGGTATCACCAATGCCCGATAGTGCTTTCCATTGATGGATAGGCCATTGGAAAGATCCGTGTTGAAGCGTTCTGTTTCGGTGAAGACATCGCTTGGAAGGAAATCATAGTCAATCTGCCGGTCAGCCAGCAAGTGGGCGGGTGCTTGCATCAGCATGCACTTGCCGGTCCACTCCGCCTCGCCATGATATAAGATAGCAACCGGGGTGACCGCCTGCCCGCCGCTGATCAGCTCGCACACCCGGTTCATGTAACGCATTAAATGTCCGAAGTGCCGGTACTGCGCATCATGCCCATCGGCATAAAAATGCGGCGGGCAGTCGGGGTCGGGGAACGGCCTGGGGCTGAAAGCGTGCGGCACATAGTAGTTCACCCCGCGCACCATAAAATGATCGGCGAGATATTTTTCCAGGCGCAGCCCTTCGCTCCAGCCGTAGTTGCCAAAGATTTCACACATGGCCCGGCCTTTTTTCAGTGGGTCGATCGCCGCGTGCGAGCTGGCCAGTTTACCAAGCGCATAGTGATAGAACTCGCCGTCGCGTGGAATAAAGCGCATCCACTTTTTCGGTTCCACCTCACCCTGCGGGTACACCTGCCCGCCGACATCATCAATCCCAGCCATATCCTGCCCGGCCAGGCCGCGAAAATAATGGCCCAACGCCGAACCGGTGCGCGCATGCTGGTTGTTATCTTCGATTACGTGCCCAATGTATTCGACCCCGCGTGCCCGGCACCAGTCGCCAATCTGGAAGGAAAAATCTTTTTCGACCAGGCGAGTGAGGGCGTCCATATAGATATAACGTACCCGCGCAGTTTCATCCGCGTCCAGATCGTTTTGCCACAGATACCCTAACTTGCCTACCCACTCTGGACCGAGCGCCTGTTCCAACCGGACCGCAAGTTCCTGGCTCCACGGCAGCGGCTGGTCGGTTCCTAAGGTATTGCCAAACTTCAAAAACGGGCCGTTGCCAAGTTCCGGCTCATCTGAAAAGAAACCCGCGATGGTTTTGCCAAAGTCCGCGGCGTAATGGGCATAGTGCGGCTCATAGACTGCGTCGATCAGAACCCGGCAGGAAGCTGCGTCCAGCATATTGATGTAGCTGCGGTGCATGCCGCTGTTGCGAGAGAGCTTGTGCAGGCAGAGCTTCCACTCCCCTTCCGGGGCACGCCAGTCCAGTTTGTCATCCTTGACCCTGCCAGTCAGGTCGATCTGGCAGGGCCGATCCAGGCGAAGGGCAGTCACAGCGAGAAGTGTGTCGCCCGAATAGACGCGCTGCTTCTGGCCCAGGCTCATAAAGAACCCCAGCATGGTTTGTGATTCACGGGTGCGCTTCAAAAACCTTGCGATATCCAACCGAATGCTTTTTCCACCCCGCAGCGATACACTTTTGTGCAGCACAAACTGACGGCACAATTCCTCGGGTGCATCTTTGAGTGCACCGTTGGCGTAGCCGGTGGGAAAATGACTGTCATCCAGGATCCAGACTTTCATTCCGCGTGTGCGCGCTTCGTCCAGGATCACGTACATATCGCGCCACCACTTCGGGCCGCAAAAATCTGGATGGGGGCGGCTTTCCACGCACACCGCGCCGATACCCGCTTGGTGGATCACGGCCATGTACTTGCGCAGCGTGGCTTCATCTTCGCCATGCTGCCAGAAAAACGGCAGGATATGGTTTTCGCCTTTTTCATCGATCAGGCTGCGAATTTTCGGATTCATCGGTTCACCCCGCAAAAGGATATTGACAAAGATACAAAAGATCGTATAATCAGATTGTAACATACTGTATAAATCTATACAATAAGTAACTTCGAGGAATTTATGGAAACCGTCCCCGAGACAAAACGGATTTTTCAAAATCACCGCGACAACCAGGTAGAACGAATCCTAGAAGCCGCTGAAACCCTCTTCATCCGCGACGGCATCGATACGGTCAGCATGGGCGCGATTGCTAATGAGGCGCGCCTGGCTCGCAAAACGGTTTATCAGTATTTTCCCAACAAGCTGGAAATCGCTTTCGCGATCTTTCAAAAGCTCGTTGCTGACCGATATACCCATTATGATCCGAGCCAGATTCCGCCTGGCAACGGCTTTCAGCGCCTGGAATATATGGTGGCGGGCATGGTCAATATGCTGGAAACTTCCCCCGAACATACGCGCTTTTTTGTGGAGTTTAACACGCTGTATGCGCGCGAGGGAGATCCCGCGCGCGTGCGCCAAACGTATTCCGGCGGTAATGAAGTGATCATGCCAATCATCCAGCAAGGGATCGCGGATGGCTCGATCCGCCCGGATCTGGAACCTGACTTCATCGCTGCCGCCCTTCTTAACTTGGTAAGCGGCATGAACAGTCGTTTTGCCCTGCTGGGCAATCAGGTCAACGAAGAGTACGGACAACCGGTCATGGAGTTATACCGAGGTATTTGCCGCATCTTCTTGCGCGGCATCCAATCCTCGACTGGGAATAGGTAATCAAGGGGTACCAGTATAAGAAAATGTAAGGAGAACAGTCAGGATTTTTTCTAACATCTTCATGTCCTTTCGGACAAACGGGACAATCAATACCTTCGCGTTGAATGGTTCAGGGTAAACACCAGTCAGTATAGGAGTTTGAAATGGGTAAGCAGGCGAAACAGTATCCAGAAAATTTCAAGACCATGTTTGGTGTATCGGTCATGGGCGCGGTGCAGGTTGCCGCGATGGGCGTGATCACCGGCACCTTAATGCTGTATATCACCGACTATTCAGGCATCTATACTGGTGCTGCCGGCAAAGCAGCCGCGGTTGCAGCAATGATGCTCCTGATCGGGAGAATTTGGGATGGGATCAACGACCCATTCCTCGGTTTTCTTATGGACCGCAGTCCCCGCACCCGCTGGGGTCGCTATAAGCCGTTTGTTTTCGGGGGAACCATCGTTTCCACCCTGCTGCTTATTCTCCTGTTCAACATACCTGCCAACCTTTCGGATACGTTGAAGATCGTCTGGCTGTACGTCTTCTACTTCCTGTTCGATTCGGTCTTCACCCTGCTGCCCATCTATCCGCTCATCCAGACGTTGTCACACGATACCGTGGTCCGGTCCAGGTTAATGACTGGGTTCCGGATTGTGACGATGGTCGTATCGATGGCGATGTCGGCATTATTGTCCGTTTCAATCGCTCTCGGACCAGATGGAAAAACACCGAATATTGGACTGGGATTGATCGTGTTCATGGTCCCCCTCACCATCCTCTCCCTGATCGGTACCGCCCTGGTCAAAGAAGGTGACTTTAGTGCGGACGAGGCCACCGTCGAGGCGAAAGACGTTTTGGCAGTCATCAAAACCAACAAACCCTTGTGGATCCGGCTGCTTTCCAGTCTCATCGGCGGTTTTACCTTTAGCCTCATCGCGGCAGCGCAGGTTTACTATATCAAATATGCCTTCGGCCCTGAAAATCTGGGCACAAACAGCATGATCGCGGGTTTGATTTTGATGGCGACAATCATCCTGGGGACCTTCCTCTCGCAACCCCTGCTCAAACGCTTCACGCCTGCCGAATCAATGATCATCACCTATGGGATGGCTGTCGTTCCTCTGGTGATTCTGTGGGTGATCAATTTGGCCGGGCCGATCACCAATCCAGCGGTCTTTTACACGCTGCTTGCGCTAACGTTCTTGGGGATTGGGATGAGCTATGTTCCTGGGATCGTCATGGGCATGGAAACGATGGACTACAACCGGTACCGGACTGAGAAAACCATGCAGGCCACGATCGGCGCCATGGGTTCTTTCCTGGAAAAAGTTCAAGCAGCCCTAAGCTCTGCGCTGGTCGGGTTCATGTTGGTAGCGGTTGGTTATAACGCAGCCCTGTATGAAAATGCAGAAAGCATTCCCGCTGCGCTTTTCAACGGGCTGGGGTTCTTGACCTTTGCCATGCCTGCGCTTCTGTCACTGATCGGGGCAGCGATCCTTTTCTGGTACCCAATGCGGAAGAAATCCCAGCGCGATCTGGTCTACGCGGAGATCGATCGAGTGAAGCACGAGCACGAAGTACAGGGGATCGGCGCAGCACCTGGCCCAGTATCTGCCGATTAATTCATCTTATGGTACACCGCCCATGGATCTGTATTGAATAAATCTCTTTCCACCTTTCCAATATAGCCGGGTATATATCAGGAGTTAAAAATGGCCAGGCAGAAGGCTCAATATCCAGAAGATTTCAAAACCATATTTGGTATATCGACGATGGGGCTGGCGCAGGTTTTTGCGAATGGTCTCATTACCGGTACGATGATGATCTACATCACGGACTATGCCGGTTTGTATTCCGGGATCGCCGGGAAGGCCGCGCAGGTCGCCACCCTCATGCTGCTGCTTGGCCGCATTTGGGATGCAGTCAATGACCCGCTGATGGGCTTCCTGATGGACCGCGCGCCACGCACGAAGTGGGGCAAGTTCAAACCGTTCATGATGCTCTTTACGCCGGTGACAGCGCTGCTCGTGATTGCATTCTTCAATGTCCCCGCCGGTTTCCCAGACATGATGAAAGTTGTCTGGCTGTACGTTTTCTACTTCCTGTTTGACACCGCCTTCACCCTGCTACCGATTCTCCCGCTTACCCAGTCATTGACCACCAACGCCAACATCCGCGCAAAACTGACCGCCTGGCCCCGGGTGATTGGCCTGTTCATGTCGATGGCCGGCACATCCTTTATGGCCATCGCAATCGCGATGGGCAGCGACGGCGTAACCCCCAATATTGGGCTGGCCGTGGTGGTTTTCATGCTGCCGCTGGCGATTCTTTCGATGATTGGTGTTGCGCTGGTCAAAGAAGGCAAGAACAGCGCCGATGAGGCGCAGGTCACGCTGAAAGACGTCAAAGCGCTGGTCCGGACCAACCGCCCGCTTTGGATCTACCTGCTGGCCAGCCTGTTTGGCGGTTTCGCCTGGACGCTGATCTTCGCCGGGCAAACCTACTACTTGAAATACGCCTTCGGCGCGGAAAATTTTGGCACGCAGTCTGCGGTCTTTGGCATGCTGACCATTGGCAGCATCTTGCTCGGCACCTTTGTGTCCCAATGGGTGCTGAAAATCAAAGGCGTCACCCCTGGCAAGGGTTTCATGATCTCATGGGGTGTCGCCATCGTGCCGCTCGCCATTCTATGGGTGATTAACCTATCTGGCCCCATTACCAATGTTGGACTGTTCTATCCATTCATGTTCCTCGCTATGCTGGGCATCGGCATGACCTTTGTCCCCGGCCGGTTGATCAGCATGGAGTGCATGGATTACAGCAAAGAAACGATTGGCAAAAGCATGGAAGGCACGGTGTCGGCGCTGCAGTTATTTACCGAAAAGGTGCAGGCTGCCATCGCTTCGGCGATTACCGGCGTGATCCTGGTGGCCGTGGGCTACAACGCTGAGCTGTATCAGGACGCGACGACCATTCCCGCCGAGTTGTTCTCCGGTCTGGGGCTGGTGATCTTCGGCATCCCTGCCCTGCTGGCGCTGATTGCTGTTATCGTCCTGTTCTTCTACCCACTGTTGAAACCGGAAGACCGCGACGCGGTGTACGCCGATATCGAGCGGAAACGGCTGCAATCCGCCGCTGCCCCGGTCTCGTCCGACTGATCCAGGCTGTGCTTCCCCACTACCTTGCCGGAAAACGAAACCGGCAAGGTAGATTTTTTCGCAAGCAAAACAGGAGCGTTTCCCATGCCGCAGTTTCCGAAAGGCTTTCTTGTTGGCGCAGCCACCGCCGCCCACCAGGTCGAAGGCAACAACATCCACAGCGATTTCTGGGCGATGGAGCAGATGGAGCACAGCAACTTCGACGAACCCTCGCTGGACGCAGTAGATCACTACAACCGCTTTGAAGAGGATATCCGCCTGCTGGCAGAGGCTGGCCTCAACGCCTACCGCTTTTCAATCGAATGGGCACGCATTGAGCCGGAACAGGGCCGCTTTGATGACGGCGAGATTGAACACTACCGCCAGGTGCTGGACTGCTGCCACCGCAACGGCGTGACGCCAGTTGTGACCATGCACCATTTCTCCTCGCCCAAATGGCTTACGATCAGCGGCGGCTGGGAGAACCCGGCGGTGGTCGAGCATTTCAAGAACTACTGCGTCTACGTGATTGAAAAACTGGGCGACCGGATGGAATACGTCTGCACCATCAACGAAGCCAACATGGGCCTGCAAATTGCCGCCCTCATCCGCGACATCATGCGCCAGATGGGCGTTCCGCTGCAGGTGGGCATGAACTTTGAGCCACCGGCAGCAATGATGAAGGGCAGGCTGGAAATGGCCCGCGCCTTTGGCGTTGAAGACCCGCGCCAGATCAACTCGTTCCTCGATATGCGCACCAAAGAGGGCGATCTGCTGACCGTGCGTGCCCACGAAGCCGCCCGCGACGCGATGAAAGCCGCCGCGCCGCACCTCAAGGTCGGCCTGACCCTGTCGCTGCATGATTTCGAGCCCCAGCCCGGCGGCGAAACAGCCGCGCAGGCAGAATGGGACGAGGAGTTCCTGCATTACCTGCCTTATATCAAAAACGACGATTTCCTCGGCGTGCAGAACTATACCCGCAAGCTGGTAGATGCAACCGGCCCGCTGCCTGCCCCCGCCGGCGCGGAGCTAACCCAGATGGAGTACGAGTTCTACCCCCAGGCGATAGCCAACGTGATCCGCACCGTTCACAAAGACCTGCCCATCCCAATTCTCGTCACCGAGAACGGCGTCGCCACCGCCGACGATGATCGCCGGGTCGCCTACATCGAGCAGGCGACGGCGGGCGTGCAGCAGTGCATCTCCGATGGGCTGCCGGTCAAGGGCTATTTCTACTGGTCGTTGCTGGACAACTTCGAATGGCATAAGGGCTTTACCAAGACCTTTGGCCTGATCGCCGTAGACCGCAAAACGCAAACCCGCCAGCCAAAGGAAAGCCTGTACTTACTGGGCAAGCTGGCTCCAGGCAAGACGGATTAACCGCCAGTCAAACAACCGAGTGGCGAAAGGGAGCATAACGATGATGAACCAGGCAAACAGGCCCGGAAAAGAAGAAAAACCGCGCATATTCTCACGCACGGGTGGCAATCAGTTCACCTTTGATCTGGAAGACATCGACGGCATGTACATCACCCTCAACCGCGATTTCTCCGGCTGCGTGGTGATTGGTTTTTCCAAGCCGATGAACGAATCCATCCAGGGCAGCGTGACGATCGAGGGCAAAGCAGTCGAGCGTTTCTTATGGATGTCGCTGCCGACCATGGGCGGCATCCAGTTGTTCGGCATCGCGGTGCGAGGCATCGTCACCGAATACGACCAGGTGTATACGGCAAGGGTGGCAGGGTTTGTCGATACCGACGGCAATACGATGGAGCCGCAGGAGATTACCATCAAAACCCTGTCCAAGCGCCAGCCGGTGCCTGGATATGAAACACGTGATCAGGTGGCGCTGGATGTTGCCCGCGAAGGGATTGTGCTGTTGAAAAATGAAGGCGGCCTGCTCCCGCTGCGTCCCGACAGCCTGCTGAATGTGTTTGGCAAAGCGCTGTTCGAGTTCCGCACCTGCGCTTACGGGGCTGGCAAGATCAACCCGCGCTATACGGTCAATCTGCTCGATGCATTGGAAAACCACAGTAGTTTCCTGCTCAACCCGGATCTGAAAACCTTCTACCAGAGCGGGCTCGAAGCCGTTCCCAGCGATGAAATTTTACAGGCGGCGGCGGCGCAGTCCGACGTGGCTTTGATCGTTCTGACCCGCATGTCGGGAGAGAACCTCGACAACACCGCCGCCAGAGGCCAGTTCTACCTCAGTGCCGAAGAAGAGACAATGATCCGCGCCGTGACAGCCAGGTTCCCCAAAACCGTGGCGATCCTCAACGCCGGCTACCCGATGGACATGACCTGGGCGGACAAATACGGCGTCAAAGCCCTAATCGCTTGCAGCTTTCCCGGTATGCTGGGCGGGCAGGCGCTGGTCGAAATCCTCGACGGGCGGGTCAACCCATCCGGCAAACTGCCCGATACCTGGAGCCTCGATTACTACGAAATCCCTGCCAGCCAGAACTTCTACAATGCCGTGGATGGCAAGCCGGTTCTGCCTGCTGAAGCGCCGGTGTTCGTGGATACCGTCTACGAGGAAGATATCTACGTCGGCTACCGCTACTTTGAGACCTTTGGCAAGCCCGTCGCCTACCCGTTTGGGCATGGGTTGAGCTACACCCGCTTTGACCTTGCGGTGGCGCATTTTGAAAGCAATCACGCGGAAACAACCCTGTCTGTGACGGTCAAAAACACCGGCGCACGCCCCGGCAAAGAGGTGGTGCAGGTCTATGCACAAGAGCCGGACGGCAGGCTGGAAAAATCCTCGCGCAAGCTGGTAGCGTTTGCCAAAACAAACCTGCTGGAACCGGGCGAAGAGCAAAGGCTGTCCTTTGCCATACCGGCCGAGCGCTTCGCATCGTATGACACCGAAAGCGCTGCCTGGGTCATGGAGCCGGGCGAATATCAGCTGTGGGCTGGCAGTTCCGTCCAAAGCCTGGCTCATGCCGGCAGTTTCACGCAGGAGCAAACCCGCGTGATCAAACAGGTGGCGAATCGAGTTTGCCCGCCGGTGGAAATCCGGCGGCTGTCAAAGCGCGATCCACAGGGCAGCTACCCAACAGGCAGGCATTCCGGCGTCAAACCGGGCGTGACCAGGCTGGAGCCAAAACGCCAGCACACGAAAGCAGTGGAAGCAGCCCCGCTTCTCGCGGAAACGCCCGATCAGCCGATCCTGTATCCTGAGGTGATCGAGAACCCCGATCTGCTGGGCAGCTTTGTCAAACAGCTGTCGGTCGCAGAACTGGCGCGGCTGTCGGTGTGCGCCAACGCCGGTTGGGGCATGAACCAGCTGGGCGAAGCCGGGCGGGTCTTCTTGCTCGAGTCGTACCGGATGCAGCCCTTCAAAGTGGCCGACGGCAACAGCGGCGTCAACGTCTACCCGCCCAATATCGGCCTGCCGTGCAGTACGGTGTTGTGCTCCACCTTCAACCCCGATCTGGCCTATGCCGCCGGGCACGTGATCGCCGAAGAAGCGATCGAACAGGGCATCCAATTGATCCTGGCTCCCGGCATGAACATCCACCGCAACCCGCTCAACGGGCGCCACCCGGAGTATTTCTCCGAAGATCCCTACCTGGCGGGCGTGATGGCAGGTCACCAGAGCAAAGGGCTGGAAGAGAACGGCGTCTCCAGCTGCCTCAAGCACGTCGCCGCCAACAACTGCGAGACGGCGCGCAAGCGCAACCACAGCCTGATCTCCGAGCGCGCCCTGCGTGAAATCTACCTAAAGCCGTTCGAGGTAGCCATCCAGGTGCACCGTCCCGACTCGATCATGACCGCTTACAACGCGCTCAACGGCGTCTTTACCGCCGAAGATGAAGAACTGATCCAGGGCATCTTCCGCGAAGAGTTCGGTTTCGACGGTTTTGTGATGACGGACTGGAATTCCTACGACACCGCCGACATCGTCGGGGCGGTCCAGGCTGGCAACTGCTGGTTGACGCCCGGCTCCGAGGACGACAAATTCGTCGCGCCGATCATCGCAGCCGTGCAGGATGGCCGGATCGACCGGGCGCAGTTGGAGAAGAATGTGTTCGATATGATGAAGACCATGCTCAAACAACACCGCTCCGAGAAAATCCTGACAGCGCGTTGAGTAACAAACGAGGATTCAACGATGAAAACCGAAACGCTTATACTGAAAAGCAACCCCAATGTCACGCTAACCACCTACCTGCTCGATACGTCGCCCGAACTGCCCAACGCCAGCGTACGACCGGCGGTATTGATCTTACCGGGCGGCGGCTACCGGGCCTGCTCCGACCGCGAAGCTGAACCCGTCGCAATGGCGTTCCTGGCGCAGGGTTATCATGCCTTTGTTCTGCGCTACTCGCTCAACAAAAACGCGGCTTTCCCCAAACCGCTGCGCGACGCGGAAGAAGCGCTGGAAACCATCCGCGCACGCGCCGCTGAATGGGGCATCGTGGAGGACAAAATCGCCGTGTGCGGGTTCTCAGCGGGAGGACACCTGGCTGCGGCACTTGGCACGATGGGCCGCGTTCGCCCGAATGCGCTTATCCTCGGCTATCCCGCCATCGTAGAAACGATCTCCGATATTCTCCCCGCGCCAATCCCTGGGGTTGATACCAGGGTCGACACGCGGACTCCGCCATCTTTCCTTTTTACCACCTCCGATGACAGCCTGGTTCCAGCGCGCAACACACTGGCCTTTGCCGCAGCTTTAGACAAAGCTGGTGTACCTTTCGAACGGCACGTCTTTCAATCCGGCACGCATGGGCTTTCACTGTCCAAACCGCACACCTCTGGCGGCAATAAATTCATGGTAAATCCGGCGGTAGCCCGCTGGATCGACCTGTGCGTTACCTGGCTGGAAAGCCTGTTCGACGGCTTTGTTGCGGATCGTGAAGGCCCACAGATGGCTACAACCAGTGATCTCAACGGCTACAGTATCGATGTTCCGCTACAAGTGTGCTGGGATAATCCCGAGTGTATGGCGGTTGTGAAAGAGTTCTTCCCCACCATCGAAGATAACCCAAACATCAAACTGGCAATGGGGTTGTCGCTGCGGTCGATCAACCAATATGGCAAGCAGGTGGACGATGACGCGATGGAGAGGCTGGATCGAAAACTGAAAGCGATTTCTTTCCCGCAGTAACCGGCATCAACTATTTACCACATCGTTGGCATACAAACCCCAGATGCGGCGATTGATGAGAACCTTATTTGACCGAGGTACCCAACCCTTCCACATCCTGAATCCGAGCAACCACGCCCATCCCCTTGTGATCAGCATTCCACACAGTGGCACGATGATCACCAGGGAGATGCAAGCGCAGATGATCGAAGGGGTTATTATGCCCAATACAGATTGGTATCTTGCCAATCTGTACTCGTTTTTGGCTGAAATGGGCTTTACGATCATTCTCAATCTGGTGAGCAGGTATGTGATCGATCCAAATCGAGACCCATCGACAAATCAAGACGGCTCCTACCAATCGAGCCTCGTTTATGAAAAAACCACGATGGGTCATGAAATGTACGCAGAGAGGCCTGGCACGGAAGAAATTCGATACCGGTATAAAACGTTTTTTCTGCCTTATCACCGGGCGGTGAGGGAGGCAATCACCGCGAAACGAAAGCACTTCAAAAAAGTCTATTTGCTCGATTTGCACAGCTTTGGGATTGAGGTAGAACCTGACGTGGTCCTTGGCAACAAATTTGGCAAAACTGCCTCAGCGCAGTTTTTGGATGCTGTGAGATTAATATTCGAAAAAGAAGGCTTTTCCACACAAGAAAACCACCCCTTTTCTGGAGGGCATATCGTTGAAAGATACGGCAAAAAAGACGGCATGTGCGAAGCTCTGCAAATCGAATTGTCGTATCGGGCGTATATCAATCACGTTGATTTTGGCAATGTAGAATTTCCGCTCGTGAACGCCTCTATTTTTTTATATGCGCAAGAAAGGATGAAACGAGTTTTCGAAGAAATCAAAGCCTTGATAAAAGTAAGCGATTTGGAGACAGATTGCCGGGCCTGATGGACGGTTTACAGTCGCGGATAAATGAGCCAACTAAGCCTGTTAATAAAAACGACCAGGAGCAAGAATGAGCCATCATCCAGCCCGGTCGCGCGTTGGGTCTGAGGGGATACTATGAACAGAAGCAGATCAATAGGGCCCACATAGCATCAAGTTGTTTCACAGCGTGTATATCCCTTTTCTAGCTTTTTATTCACGATTTTCCTGACAATTTTTTCGGCTTCTTTCTGAGACTTAACCGGAATCGTCCGCCATTGCTGAAACGCCGATTTCAAGCTTCCCCATCCATAAACAATGGCAATACCGTCAACGAGCGTGTTTTGAATTCCCACAGCATACCAACGATACATATGCCGTTCCGGATCAACCTTGATCAACGTCTCCATCAGTTCCTCCTATAGTTCAAACGGACACCCTGCTTTTCTTCGACCGATCATACTTCCTATAGACTCTACCGGGTTTAAACGCCGGAAATACCTGGTTTGAGCGGCTTAGGTTCAGGCGGTTCGAATGAACCTCACCGGCGCTCCATAACCCAAATATGGCCCTTGGCCGCCAGCGTATCTTCCATCTCTTCGATGTTACTGATGTATGTGGCAAACTTCTGGCCAGACAGCGCGAAATTAATTTCACTGGCCAGCTTACGCATGAAGCCAGGTTTGTCGCAGATCACCCGAATGTTTCCATGCGAAGCACCAAAGAAGTTCTGCCACTTCTGAACGCGCGTCTGCGTGTCCTTGTTGGCTTCACGTTCCACCTCGATATACACCAACTCGTCGGTGGATGTATCTCTGGCGGTAATATCAGGCTCAAATTTATGCCCATCCGGCAACACCAGCGCGGCAGCCTCTAGAAGTACCTGGTACACCTGATGGTCTTCAAGAAACTCCCGCACCTTCATATTTAAGAGTGTATGCTCCGGAGACTTGTGGCGTTTCATCAGAACGTCAAATTCGCATTCCACGGCGTTCTTGCCGGACAATAACCAGTAAGCCTGTCTGCCCTGATCCGTCAGCCGATACAGATAAGGCAGCACACCGCCTGTTTCGGATCCACGCTTTTCAAACAAATCCAGC
>CAYTHO010000044.1:0-46053 GCA_964437595.1 uncultured Anaerolineaceae bacterium | reverse complement strand
CCCAATTACTCGTCGAGAGGTGGTGCTCTTGACCACGTTTAAGTGCTGCTATACCCGCTCATGGAATGAACCCATTTAATAATGAAAACATGTAGCGACACAAGTATATTTCGATCGCCTCACTCTGTCCAGTCCTATTTCGGTATGTTTGTTCTTTCCTTTAGAAATGTAAGACAATTAAGCTTTGGTTTTCGTTGCCCCTTTTTGGTTTTATGCTACAATTTTTTTACCCAGGCTGCACGCATTGGAAAATTAACCAGTAATCCCCTGAACAGCAGCCGACCAATTTCTTTTCAGTAAGAGGAGAAAATTGTATGAAGAAACAGTTCTATTTGGCTTTCCTCCTGATCCTTGTTCTGGCAATGACCGCCTGCCAACCCGGCGGTTCCCAGACCATCACGGATACGGAGCTGAACGTTCTCTGCACCCCGCAAGAGGAGTGGTGCCAGGGCATGAAGCAGGAATTTGAGGCCAAGTACAATATCACCGTGAACTATGTGCGCATGTCTTCCGGTGAAGCACTGGCCCGCGTCCAGGCTGAAAAAGACAATCCCCAGTTCGACATCTGGTGGGGCGGTCCGGTAGACTCCTTCGTTGCCGCGAAAGAAGCCGGCGTTCTCGAGCAGTACAACTCCCCCAACATGAAGAACCTGCGCGACCAAAAACTGTATAAAGATGCCGATAACTACTGGGCGGGCATCTATGTTGGTTCGCTCGGTTTTGCCACCAATAAGAATTGGCTGGACGCGCACCCGGGTACCAAGGCCCCAGAATCCTGGGATGACCTGCTGAAACCTGAGTTCAAGGGACAGATCATGGTTGCCCACCCTTCCACCTCAGGCACCTCCTATACTGCCCTGGCGACTATCCTCCAGATTCGCGGCGATGCTGCTGGGTGGGAATATATTAAGCAATATGCTGGACAGATTGCACAGTATACCAAGAGCGGCGCAGCCCCCGCAAAATTCGTCGGGCAGGGTGAAGCGGCAGTTGCCATCGTCTTTTCCCATGACACCGTAAACGAGATCGAAAACAACAAACAGCCCCTCGTGCTTTCCTTCCCGAAAGAAGGCACTGGCTATGAGATTGGCGGCATGGGCATCCTCAAAGGCGCCAAGCATATGCAGGCTGCCAAGTTGTGGTTCGATTGGGCGCTGACTCCTGAAGCGCAGTCACTTGGCCCTAAATACAAGGCTTACCAGGCGCCGACCATTAATGGCGTAAAGCTCTCCCATCCCGAGCTACTGGAAGTGAATCTGATTGACTACGATTTCCAGTGGGCAGGGTCGAATAAGAAGGCATTCGTTGATAAATTCACCAACGAAATCGCCAACGCCGAAAACCTCAAATAAATCATATCGTCCAGGGAGCGCGGTTACAGCTCGTGACCGCGCTCCCGATAAAGAAAGCCTTTCATGGCCACTCAAACCCAACGCGTCCCCCGCGCTTCATTCCTATCCGGTATTGAGCGCCGCTTCCGTGAATTTGCACTGCTTGGCCGCGATCCGATCCTGACCATCAGCCTGATCATCAGCGGCTTCTTTTTGCTTGTTTTTGTTGTCTTCCCTATTTTTCAAACGACCATTACTGGCTTTTTCAACGAGGAAGGCGCCGTTGACCTGCAATACTTTGGGCGCTATTTCGATGCCTATTACGGTCCCCTCTCACGCCGCATTTTCCTCGATACGCTGGTTATGGGCTTTCTGACGGCCTCCTTTGGCACCCTGCTGGGTTTTGTCTTTGCCTATGCCATGGTGCGCTGTAAAATGCCTGGCAGTCGGATTGTTCACCTCATCGCGCTGGTGCCAACCGTTTCACCGCCCTTTGCCATCGCCCTGGCGACCATCTTGCTAATGGGCCGCAATGGCTTGGTTACGCGTGGGATCTTGGGTATCCAATTCCAGCAGGGTATGAATGATGTCTACGGGATGGACGGGCTGGTTTTCGTTCAGGTCATCAGCTTTTTCTCTGTTTCTTACTTGATGTTGAGCGCCATGCTCGAACGGCTGGATGCATCCATGGAAGAAGCCGCAGCCAGCCTGGGCGCAGGCCGGTTGACGATTTTCCGCACCGTTACCCTGCCATTGTTGATCCCCGGCACGGCGGGCGCATTCCTCCTGTTGTTTGTCGAATCACTGGCAGACCTGGGCAATCCGCTCTTCATCTCTGGTAATGTTACCGTACTTTCCGCGCAAATCTTTCTCGCCATCATCGGCGAGTTCGATTACCAGAAAGCAGCCGCCCTTTCCCTGGTGCTGCTCCTGCCCACACTGATTATCTTCCTCGTCCAGCGCTATTACGTCAACCGGCGTTCGTATATTTCAGTCACCGGCAAACCCACCGGCGGGCGAATTACCGAAAACTCAGCCGTCATCCGTTGGAGCGCAATTGGCTTCACCTACCTCACCTGCCTTGTCATTATCGCCCTATATCTAACCATCTTCTACGGTTCCTTCAGCGCCGCCTGGGGCACAGACTTCTCCCCCACACTGCGCTGGTGGCAGCATGCCCTGGAACGCGGCGTCGAGGCAATCCTCGATACCACCTTCCTCAGCGCGCTGGCGACTCCCCTGGCTGTGCTGCTGGGCATGGTGATCGCATTCCTGGTGGTACGCAAGCGCTTCAGCGGCAAAGAAACGCTTGATTTCGTCTCTAATCTGGGCGGGGCGGTTCCCGGCACCATTCTGGGCATGGGCTTCATTCTCGCATTCAATACCCCCAAGCTGGTGCTGGTGGCTTTCCTGTACGCCATCATGGCCATTTTCTTTGGCCAACTGACCGGGCAAACCCGCCGCGAGCAGTTGATCATTGTGATACTTGGATCAACCATCGGCGTGGCGATGAGCTTCCTGGACCGCCTGCTCGGCATGTGGAACCTGATGTACATTCTCGGCGCGCTGTTTCTGGTGCTCAGTTTTCTGGCTTTCTTTGTGGCTCGTCAACGCCGGTTGGGCTGGCTGCTGGCAGCCGCTGGGGCCATGTGCCTCATGTACAATTTGGTCGAGTTCATTGCGCGCCCCATTGCTACCCTAAGCCGCGGCATGACCCGTGGTTTTTGGAGTAATGCTGTCTTCCAGTTCTCCGATTTTCTAAAAGTATTCTTCCAGATTCCCCCAATGCTGCTTGGCACGATCCTGCTGGTTGGCTTTGCCCTGCTGTTCGGTAAGTTCGCACGGCTGCGCCTTCCCCTGGCGATGGCCTGCCTGGCGCTCACCTGCGCAATGATCTTCACCGATAAGCCGCTGGCGCTGGTGGGCACGCCGTTCATCATCATCGCCGCCTATATCGTGCGCAGCCTGCCCGCCTCGGTGCGCGCAGGCGTTGCGGCGCTGCACCAGATTGATCCCTCGATAGAAGAGGCCTCCAATATTCTGGGCGCCGATGCGCAGGTGACCTTCCGCAAAGTGACCCTGCCGCTGATCACCCCCGCCCTGCTGGCGGGACTGATCTTCAGCTTCACCCGCCACATGACCAGCCTTTCCGCGATCATTTTCCTCGTTAACGCGCGCTGGCGCATTGTGACCGCCTCGATTTTGTCCGAATGGGAGCAGGGCGGCGTGAGTATCGCTGCTGCCTACTCAACGGTCATCATTGTGATCGTACTGCTGGCAATTGGCCTCATTTACCTGCTGACTCGCCGGTTTGGCGGTGAGCTGGGCTCTGGTTCCGGTATGTCGATGGGCGGCTAATACCCTGGATGGAGTAAATTATGTACTTACAGTTGCAAGACATTGTCAAAGTGTTCCCTGCCAGGAGCGGCAGTAAAGAGGTTGTGGCTGTTAATCATGTCTCCCTGGATATTGAGCAGGGCGAATTAATCACCCTATTAGGCCCCTCTGGCTGCGGTAAAACCACCACCCTGCGCATGATCGCCGGTTTCGAATTTCCGACCCAGGGCAGCATTTCCCTGGATGGGCGCCCAATTAACATGCTGCCGCCCCACCAGCGCGAAATGTCGATGGTTTTTCAGTCCTACGCCATCTTCCCCCATCTCAATGTTATGGAAAACGTGGCATACGGTTTAAACGTCAAGCACGTCGCCAAAGAGGAAATTCAGCGGCGCGTCGATGAAGTGCTGGATCTTGTTCAACTGCGCGGCTATGAGACCCGCGCCCCCAACCAGCTATCTGGCGGGCAGCAGCAGCGTGTAGCGCTGGCCCGCGCGCTGGTCATGCGGCCCAAAGTTCTGCTGATGGATGAGCCTCTATCTAACCTTGATGCCAAGCTTCGCGAGCAGATGCGTAATGAAATTCGCCGTATCCAGAAAAGCATCAACATCACCAGCGTATATGTTACCCACGACCAGATCGAAGCGATGACCCTCTCGGACCGCATCGTGGTCATGAACGAAGGCATCATCGAGCAAATTGGCCCGCCCAGCGAGCTGTACAGCCGGCCCGTTTCGCGCTTCGTGGCTGATTTTATTGGTCGAGCCAATTTCATCGAAGGCCGCGTGCTCGAAAACAACCATGATACGATGCTGGTCGATGTACTCGGGAAATCGATGCACGTTGCCCAGCCGGACATTGCTATTCCCCTCAACAGCC
The DNA here is from genome assembly GCA_964437595.1 of uncultured Anaerolineaceae bacterium. Lineage (GTDB taxonomy): Bacteria > Chloroflexota > Anaerolineae > Anaerolineales > Anaerolineaceae > DSYU01. Next base: position 41,506 of record CAYTHO010000044.1, on the reverse strand, counting down.
CGGTAACCATGGTCGTGCGCCCAGAGGCGGTGCGCATTGGCGAGCCAGGCGCACCCTGGCAGGGTAAAGTTCGCCGCGCCACATACCTCGGCTCTGCCGTTGATTACGATGTAGATGTTTCAGGCCAGGTGCTCGTTATCCAGGATACCAACCCGACCCGCCCCCAAATCTTCGCGGAAGGTGAAATGGTTGGCATCACCCTCCTGGATGGCTGCGTGCACGTGTTAAAAAAATAGCTGAGGAAAAACTTAATATGAGATATTTGGGCACATACCGATATCCAGGAGGATGACGTGGTGATTACCGAAAGTCAAATTATTCTTCGATTATTAATCGCCGCCGGGCTGGGCCTGATTATTGGCTACGAGCGCGAGCGGCAGGACCACGCCGCTGGCCTGCGCACCCACATGATTCTGGTGGTAGGCGCGGCCCTTGCCATGACCATCTCTATCAACGTTGCCTTTATCGTAGGAATCGAAAACCGCGCCGGCGACCCGGCCCGTATCGCTGCCCAGGTGGTGTCTGGGATCGGTTTCCTGGGCGCCGGGGTCATTTTCAAGTATGGCACCAGCATCCGTGGCCTGACCACGGCAGCCTCATTGTGGACGGTTACGATCGTTGGTTTAGCTGTAGGCGCTGGCCTTTTTCTAGCCGGACTGACCGCAACAGTTATCCTTCTTCTCATCCTCACCATCCTCAACTACTTTGAGGACAAGGTCTTATCCACCTTTAACCGCATCCATATCACCATACAGGCAGCCTACCGGCAGTCCTTGGTCGAAGACGTGCGGACCCTGCTGAAAACAAAAAGGGGAAAGTTGGGCACCATCAATATTGAAAGGGATGTAGAGGGTAACAAAATCAATTTAGATATTCTCGTCCGCATCCATTCTGATGATCCCGTTGAAAAGATAGTCGACTTATTGGCCGCCATTCCAGGCATCATCATGGTAAAGGTCAGCGATTGACCAAGTGAATCGTATGGTAACCGTATTGATGGGCGATTTCCACCGAGCTTTCAACGCCATACTATATCCATACCACAATAAAAACGATTGTAAACAGCACGCTGATCCCTAATTGGCGCAGCCCAATTAAAGTCGGTTTGACCCGCACCGCAGGGTGGGATATGCCCCATATAACCTCCACCCACTGCACGCCGTAAGCCAGCGGCAGCCAGGGCGGAGTGCGTGCCCCCATTGACAGTGCGACCGCGATCAACATTACAGCCGAGTTAGACGCAAATGCCGGTATGCCCATGCGCAGCCGTTCTTTCCAACCGGGCATGCCAGTCAGCTTGCGCTGCTTGAGGCGCAGGTAGGTATAAATAATCGAACCTGCGGTTTGCAGCCACGTCAGCCCCCAAAGCAGCCAGCCCAATGGATCGTACGATCCTTTTCCAATCCAATAAGCTGCCGGGGCAGCCAGCGCAAGCACCGCACCCCCAGCGATCTCCACCAGCATCTGCTGGCGTTCTGCCCTGCGGCTTACCAGCCATAAATGCCAGCCAAGTATTGGCGCCGCCGGAACAGCCAGAAGGAGGATATACCCATTACCAGAGGAAACCAGCCCCGCCGTCGCGAGCGCGCCTATCATGCCATAGACGACCAACCAGAATCGCGCCGGGTCCAACTCGCTCCGCGAGCGGCGCCCGCTCAATGCTTTGACGATAATTGTCACCGGCTGGCGAATAAGGAAAGCGGCCAGCAGTGCAATCACCAAAAATAAACTGGCAAAGGAAAACTGCCCGCCCAGAACCAGCCCAACCGCCAGTGGACTGAACAGGAATACCCACGCCCCATGCTCCGCTGGCAGCATAATGTGCCTGACGATCATTGTTTTAGGGCGATGTACATGTTCCATTTCTATCTTTCACTCCCCACCAGTCGTTTGATCCTCGATTTCGGCAATGAAATCTGCCGGCTCCATTCCATAATTATTAGCAGCATCCGCCAAAGAATCAAACGATGACATTACACAGCCTACACATGCCATGCGGTGTCTCAGGAAAACGATGGCAGCCTTAGGGTTACGGCGCAGCAGTTCCGCAACGCTAGTCTGAGGAGAAATCACCTTACGAACCATACAGTCACCTTCCCGTTAATTTATACCAGATATGTTGATCGTTCTCTTTGCCCCAGCGCAAACCTTCCCTAACATACATCTGCTTGCAGGCATTGTTTGACGCTGTTGGCTCAAGGCCGTTTTTCTTGAGTCCACCTTGCAAGTATGATATATTGAAGCCAGCCCAAATAGAGAAATTTGTCCCCCAAATCCAAGGAGCTTGCCCGTGGCATATAAGGTATTCCTGGTTGAGGATGAGATCACCACCCGCGAGGGAATCCGCGACAACGTTGACTGGAAATCCGCCGGTTTTGAGTTCTGCGGAGAAGCGCCAGATGGTGAAATCGCGCTTCCGCTCATTGAAGCCACCCAGCCCGATTTGTTAATCACCGACATCAAAATGCCTTTTATGGACGGCTTGCAGTTGTGCAAGATCATTCGCGAACACCTCCCCTGGACCAAAATTATCATCATCAGTGGTTATGATGATTTTAGCTACGCCCAGAGCGCGATAAAACTAGGCGTCACGGAATACCTGCTGAAACCTATCGGTGTTCAAGAAATGCAGCAGGTATTAACCAAAATCGCCTCTGCATTAGATCAGGAAAAGAGTGACCGGGCCTATATGAAGCAGTTGCGCAGCCAGGTGGAAGACAACCTGAGCCTGCTCAAGGAGAAGTTCCTCCTGCGACTGGTATCCGGCGGCGAATCCTCTATCTCTGCTATCGAACAGAGCCAGCAGATGGGGATCAACCTGGTCTCTCGCTTTTATCAGGTGGTTCTGATTAAAATTTCCAATGCTGCAAACGCAAAACCCTTCGATTACATCTCCAGCCAGCAGGTAGAAAAGTGGATACTGGAACCTATCAGCGCTAACCAGGATATCCTTTTCTTTAAAAAAGATATCGATGAATTCGTCCTGATTTTCAAAGGCAATAACCTGGAAGAACTCGAACAGGAAAGTGCGTTTCTGGCGGACCTGATCCAGAAGGATGTCGAGTCAAAAGCCGCATACCGGCTGGTTATTGGCATTGGAGGAGCGCAGCAGCGACTGGGCGATTTGCATCGCTCTTACTCGGAAGCGCTGGTGAAGGTCAGAGCCGAATCGGAAAATTATGACATCAGTGAGATGCAGACACTGGAGCGGGCAGCAGTTATCAACTATCTGGAAAAAGGAAATGCGGAAAATTTCGATAGCTTTTTTGATGCCTATTTCCGGCCATTAGGCGAAGCTGCCTTGCGCTCTGATCTACTAAAGCATTACATCATCATCGATACAATTTTTACCGCAGCCCAATACATCAGCGAAATGGGCGGTGATGTGGATCAATTGATTCCTGAAATCCACCGTGGGATTGAGTTCCTTGATACAGTGAAAACGCTGAATGAAATCCGAACGGAAACCAAAAAACCACTGATCGCAGCGCTTGCCTACCGCGACAGCCAGTTGAACAACGACCGGGCAACCAGCATCAACCAGGCCAAAACGTACATCAACAGCCACTTCTCCGATTCAAATTTATCCCTGAATGAAGTTGCCGCCCAGGTGAACTTCAGCCCCAACCACTTCAGCGCAGTCTTTGCCAGCGAAACCGGAGAAAACTTTCGCGACTACCTGTCCCGTATCCGCGTTGAACAGGCAAAGAAACTGCTGCGAATCACAAATCTTAAGTGTGCGGAGGTAGCGCTCCGCTGCGGCTACAATGATCCGCACTATTTCAGCATCATTTTCCGCAAGAACACGGGTCTTCCCCCACAAAAATTCAGGGCGTTGGCGAAAAAGAAATCATAAGGCAGGAAAGATGAGTATTGAAATTGCAACCGGTGAACCCATCCCCAGGTACATGGAAAAGTTCATCAACTTTTTTTCCAGAATCCATGTTTCCCTGCGGGCAAAAATACTATTCTCCTTCATGACGGTAATCATTATTCTGGCGCTCATGAACAGCGTCTTGATCCTGGAAGTAATGCGGTTCAACCGCAAATACGATGCCATCATGACCAATATCACCACCGCCAACTACCTGAGTGGTTATATCAAGCCGGCTATTGACGCTGAAATGTGGGATATCGTTGCCGGGAAAAAAGAGTTCAAGGATGGCAACCAGTATCAAATAATCGATCAGGTGAATGCCCAACTCGAAGCGATGATGGCTAATTCCAGCTCAGACAGATCGCGCATCAAGCTGGAAGTGATCCGGCGGACCATGAACACGCTCACCCGCTATGTGGACAAGATGGGCGCGCAAATCGAGCTGGGCAGCCGGGTCGCTGATAATCAACTGGTGCTGGAGAATATTCGCGGCGTTTCAGAAGTCGTCGAAGGGACCGTGCAGGATTTCATGTTGGATGAAGTCAATCAAGCGGAGCAGGAGTACAAAGAAAATCAGGCTCGTTTTACCAGGCTTGTTGTTCTGTATTTGATCCTTTTAACTTGCGTTATTGCCTTTTCCTTTGCGGCAGCCTGGATCATATCGGCCAGTATTTACCTGCCAATTAAGAAGCTCCATGATGTAACCACAACAATCACCAAGAACGATCTTCAGGCGCTTGTGACCAGCAAAAACGTGGATGAAATTACTGAGCTGGGCATGAGTTTCAACATTATGATCGGCAGAATTCGGCAGCTGCTCGATTCGAAGATCAAAGAACAGGAAAACCTTCAAAAAGCTGAGTTGAAAGCCCTGCAGGCGCAGATAAACCCGCACTTTTTATATAACACGTTGGATACCATTGTCTGGATGGCTCAATCCAATAAAATGGAGCAGGTTATCGAAATCGTACGCGCCTTATCCAGCTTTTTCCGTATTGCGCTCAGCAAAGGCCAGGACTGGATCACCATCGAACAAGAAATTGAGCACGTGCGGTGCTACCTGACGATTCAGAAGATGCGCTACCGTGATATTCTGGACTTTAAAATCGAAGTCGACGAAGATATTTTAAATGGGACGATTTTGAAGCTAACCCTACAGCCATTGGTGGAAAATGCGCTGTATCACGGTATCAAGAATAAGCGCAACGGTGGATTAATCCTCGTCCACGCCCGGCGGGCAGAAAATGACCGCGTCTTGTTAGAAATTGAGGATAACGGAGTAGGATTCACCCCTTACCGGCTGGCCAGGATTATAGCCGCCATGAATGAAGAAACAGATGATTTCACCTTCAAGGAAAGTGGTTTTGGCCTGGAAAATGTAAATAAGCGTATCAAATTGTATTATGGTAAAGAATACGGCCTGACCGTAGAGAGCCGGTTTCAAGAGGGAACCCGCGTAACAGTCACCATCCCGCTCCAGGGCAGGCCCGAACCATCCCAAAGTAAGGAACTCGTACCGTGATGATGCTGCCACAAATGATATTAAGACGGAAAATGCTTTACCGCATCCTGGCCCTGGTGGCTATCTTATCTATCGTTGCCTGCGGGCAGTCCGGCGGCGCAACCATCCCCAATTCAAGCGAAACGCCCAAGGGAAGCAGCGAAAAAAAGACCTATAGAGACCTGGTAGTTGGCTTTGCCCAGGTGGGTGCCGAGAGCGAATGGCGCACCGGTAATTCCGCCTCCATCAAAGAGGCTGCCGAGCAGTTGGGTGTAGAATTAATTTTTTCGGATGGCCAGCAGAAGCAAGAGAACCAAATCATCGCCATCCGCACCTTTATTGCCCAGCAGGTAGATGTGATTGGTGTTTCTCCGGTAATTGAGACCGGCTGGGAATCTGTTTTCCAGGAAGCCAAAGACGCGGGCATCCCCATCATTTTGGTAGACCGGCAGGCAAATGTGCCTGAAGATATGTATGCAACACACCTTGGCTCAGATTTTGTTGAAGAAGGCCGTAACGCCGCTCGGGTAATGGTAAAACTGCTCAATGGTAAAGGCAACATTGTCGAATTAACCGGCACATCCGGTTCGGCCCCGGCCATCGACCGCTATAATGGTTTCCGTGAAATCATCCAGAGCTATCCCGATATGCGCATCATCGCTTCAGAAACCGGCGACTTCACCCGCGCACAGGGCAAAGAAGTGATGGAAGATTTGCTAAAAAAACATGGAGAGGATATTGATGCCCTATACGCGCACAATGATGACATGGCCATCGGAGCGATCAAAGCCATCGAAAACTACGGATTGGAACCCGGGCAGGATATCAAGATCGTCTCCATTGACGCCATCCGCGATGCTTTTCAGGCTATGATCGATGGCAAACTCAATGCCACCGTAGAATGCAACCCTCTGCTAGGTCCAAAATTCTTCGAACTTGCGCTGCAGGTGGCCAACGGTGAGCCAGTGCCCAAATGGATCCCTTCCATGGAAAGCATCTATTATCCTGAAAATGCTAAAGAAATCATTCTGAACCGCAAATATTGACCCATCGTAAAAAAATTAACCTCGATCGTAAAACATTGCACCCTATTGGTATGGGGTGCATTGTTTTACCGTATCTTAATTAACCCACTTCATAAGCGTTTGAATCAAGCATTTCTGGCTTTTTCTCTATGATTAGAATATCAAGGTCTTTCGGGTCACATTTCCCAAGTTTACAGCAGTAGAAAAAGGAGTTAGGAACCATGAAGAAGCTTGCAATGTTTGCAGCCGTCGTCGTAATGGTACTGTCCATGGTTGGTTGCAGTGGCGCTGCCAAAACCGCCGCTCCAGCCGCCCAGGGCAAAAAAGAGTACAAAGATATGACTTTGTGCTACCCGCAGCTTGGCGCTGAAAGCGACTGGCGCACGGCTAACTCGGCTTCCATCAAGGAAACCGCCGAGAAATTGGGCATCAAGCAACTCGTCTTCTCGGATGCGCAGCAGAAACCAGAAAACCAGATTTCTGCCGTCCGCGCCTGCATCCAGCAGGGTGTTGATGTAATCGCTCTGCCGCCTGTGGTGGAAGATGGTTGGGACGCCGTCCTCACCGAGGCCAAGAATGCGAAAATCCCCGTAATCATCGTCGACCGCTCCGTCAAATCCGACCCCTCGCTGTACGCTTCGCACATCGGCTCGGATATGGTGCTGGAAGGCAAGAAATCCGGTGAAGAAATGAACAAACTGCTGCCCAATGGCGGAAACATCATTGAGCTGAGCGGCACCACCGGTTCCGGCGCCGCGGTTGGCCGCGCCAAGGGCTTCCGCGAAACCCTCAATGCCAATATCAAGATCATCGACTCGCAGACTGGTAACTTCACCCGCGCGGAAGGCAAGCCCGTTATGGAAGCCTTCTTGAAGAAATACGAAGGCCAGATCCAGGGCGCTTTCATCCACAATGATGATATGGCGATCGGCGCCATTGAGGCCATGAAGGCTGCTGGTCTCAAACCCGGCGACATCAAAGTCGTTTCCGTTGACGGCACCCGCGGTGGTTTCCAGGCCATGATCGATGGCTGGATCCAGGCCGATGTTGAATGCAACCCGCTGCTTGGCCCGCAGGTATTCGAGATGGCCCTCAAGCTCATGAACGGCGAAACCATTGAGCGCGAAGTTCTGACCAACGAGACCGTGTACTACCCCGACAAAGCCGCCGAACTGCTGCCTACCCGCAAGTACTAGACCGCGGTTTTCGAATCAATATCTTGTCGTGAATATATAATAAGAGAAGCGGTGTTGTCACCAACGCCGCTTCTCTTCAAAAGAGCACATTCTTACCAGGGGAAAAGAGGCCGGTACAATGACCGATACGCTCAATATCCTGAATGCCAAAGGCATTACCAAATCATTTCCTGGAGTAATTGCCCTTGAAGATGTAGATTTTTCCCTAAAAAAAGGGGAAATTCATGCCTTGATGGGGGAGAACGGCGCCGGCAAATCGACGCTGATTAAAGTGATCACCGGTGTTGAGCACCCCAATCGCGGCTATGTCGAGTTTGATGGTCACAAGGTAGAGGTTCATTCCCCGCAGCAGGCCCAACAAATAGGGATTTCCACCGTATATCAGGAGATAAACCTTTGCAACAATATCTCCGTTGCGGAAAATATCATGCTGGGTCACGAACCGAAAGCCTGGTTCGGCGGTATAAACTGGAAGAAGATGAACCAGATCGCCGGGCAAGCCCTCAAGCGGCTGGGAATTGAGATCGATGTTTCTCGCCCGTTGGGAAATTATTCCGTTGCCATCCAGCAGATGGTGGCAATTACTCGTTCATTGGAATTTGCCTCAGCGAAAGTGTTGATTTTGGATGAGCCCACATCCAGTTTGAATATCAATGAAACCAACCAGCTTTTTGAGGTGATGCGCAGGCTAAAAAGCCAGGGAATCGGGATTGTATTTATCACCCACTTCCTGGACCAGGTTTACCAGGTAGCCGACCGCATCACCGTTTTGCGCAATGGTAAGCTGGTAGGAACGTTCGAAACCACCTCTCTCCCCCAGCTAGAACTCATCGCAAAGATGCTGGGGCGGAGCTTGTCTGAATTGGACGAGATGGCGAAAGGCAAAACCCGGCACGATGGTACCGATCAGGTCACGTATGTGTTGGAGGCCAAAGGACTTGGTCGTAAAGGCACAATGGAGCCGGTTGATCTCGAACTGCAGAAAGGCGAAGTGGTCGGCGTGGCGGGTTTGTTAGGCTCAGGCCGCACCGAATTGGTAAATTTGATTTTCGGCATCGATTCGCCGGATAAAGGCTCGCTGGTTATCAACGGCAAAAAGGTGGAAAAGTTCTCACCTCTGGATTCGATCAAAACTGGTATTGGCCTGTGCCCCGAAGACCGCAAAGAAGAGGGCATTATCGGGGATCTAACCATCCGAGAAAATATCGTCCTGGCCTTGCAGGCGCGCAATGGCTGGTTTAAATACCTCGACAAGGCCAAGCAGTACGAAATTGCCGACAAATACATCCAGCTCCTCGGCATTGTTACCCCATCGCCGGACCAGTTAGTGAAAAACCTGAGCGGCGGAAACCAGCAAAAGGTGATCCTGGCGCGCTGGCTTGCTACCAACCCGCAGGTTCTCATCCTGGACGAGCCTACCCGCGGGATCGATGTGGGCGCCAAAACAGAAATCCAGCGGTTGGTTTTAGACCTGGCGGATGAAGGCAAATCTTGCATATTTATCTCCTCCGAGCTGGATGAAGTACAACGCTGCAGCAACCGCATCATCGTGCTCCGCGACCACAAAAAAGCCGCCGAATACCCGGGGAATGTCGATGATACAACCATTATGCAAACTATGGCAGGTGACCTATGAAGAAGACTCCATTTTTAAGGCGCGTGCGTGAAAGCCGCCTCTTCTGGCCGCTGGCTGCTATGGCGCTGATCTTGATCTTCGATGCAATTTATGCCCCCACCTTCTTCAAAATCGGCGTTCTCGATGGGCACCTGTATGGCAACCTGATTGATGTGCTAAATGATGGCGCTCCGCTGGCCCTGGTTGCCATCGGCATGACGTTGGTAATCGCTACCGGCGGCGTTGATCTTTCAGTGGGTGCGGTGATCGCCATCTCGGCAGCCATGGGCGCTGTGTTGATCAACCCAGCCCTGGGTAACGAACTGATTACCAACGATATTCTCACCCGGGATGCCACCAACACCCCATTAGGCATCATCATCCTTGCTGACCTGGCCGCCGGTACGCTGTGCGGCCTGTGGAATGGTCTGCTGGTCGCCAAAGCAAAGATCCAGCCCATGGTCGCCACCCTCATTCTGATGGTTGCTGGTCGGGGTATTGCCCAGTTGATCACGAACGGTCAGATCATGACCATCTACTACACCCCCTATTTCTGGTTCGGTAATGGTTTTATTCTGGGGCTGCCGGTCTCCGTCTACATCGTAGCCGTCGTTTTCATCATCGCCTGGGTCGTTGTTCGGAAAACATCCATCGGTTTGTTCGTCGAATCGGTAGGGGTAAATCCAAAATCGTCCCACTACAGTGGTATCAATGATGAAAATATCAAGTTATTTGCCTATACCTTCTGCGGCTTCTGCGGCGCGGTCGCCGGTCTGATCCTCAGCTCTTACGTCAAAAGCGCGGACGCGAATAACATCGGCCTCAACTATGAACTGGATGCGATTTTGGCAGTGGTTATTGGTGGCACGCTGATGGCTGGCGGGCGGTTCTCCCTGATGGCCAGCGTGGTAGGCGCGATGGTGATTTGGGCCTTCACCCTCACGATGTACACCGTTGGCGTTCCCGCCGACGCGCTGAAGGCAGCCAAAGCCGTTCTCGTTCTGGTGGTCATCCTGCTGTATTCAGATCAAGTCCGCGGCTTATTGAACCGGTTAACCGAGCGGAAAGGAAGCCAACATGACAGTGCAAACTAACGCCGTCCCCTTAGCCCAGGAAGCGACAACTCAGCGGCGAATAAAACTCTTTCTTTATAACAATGGCCCGCTGCTAATCACCATTGCGGTCTTTCTCATCGGCTATTTCATCGCCGGGCAGGTTTACCCGACCATGCAAAAACCGCAGGTGTTCTTCAACCTGTTTATCAACAACGCCTCGCTGTTAATCATCTCTATCGGCATGACCTTCGTGGTCCTCCTAAAAGGGATAGACCTCTCCGTAGCATCTGTCCTCGCGCTGACATCCATTGCTTCAGCGGTGTTGCTGCAAAAAGGCTGGAGCCCCGCCGTGGTTATCCCGTTGATGCTGCTGATGGGCATTGCTTTTGGTTTCGTAATGGGCTGTATCAACCATTACCTGAAGGTCGAGTCGTTTGTCGTCACCCTCATGGGCAGCTTCTTTGCGCGCGGCATGGGCGCCATCATCAGCAACCTGTCCGTTACCATTGACGATCCTTTCTATCGCTGGATGGCCCTGACCCCCATTCGCATTCCATTCTTTGAGAATGCGTACGTGTATATTTACTCCATCGTAGCCCTGCTCCTGCTGGTTGTCGCCATTTACCTGGCCTTCTTTACCCGCTTTGGCCGCACGGTGTACGCCATCGGCAACAGCGAGCAGTCAGCTCTGCTCATGGGCCTCCCTGTAGCGCGCACCAAGATCACCGTTTATTCCTTTAGCGGTTTCTGCTCCGCCCTGGCTGGAATAGTCTTCAGCATATCCCTCAGTTCTGGTTATGGCTATTATGCCCCCGCCATGGAAATGGACGCCATCGCATCCGTCGTGATGGGCGGCACCCTTCTAACCGGCGGCGTCGGCAATGTCATCGGTACGCTTTTCGGTGTCCTGATTAACGGCATGATCGTCAGCATCCTCCAGTTCAACGGCACCCTCAGCTCGTGGTGGACGAAGATTGTGGTTGGCGTTCTGACCCTCATTTTTATCGGCGTCCAGAGCCTCTTCTACATGCGCAAGAAATCCTCCTGACCCTGCCATACAGAAGTCAGGGGTTGGTTCTCTATCATACCCAGGATACGATCAATCCCTGACATTTTTTCCTCCCGTTTTCGTTCCGGGGTAATGATTGCCAGCAAAACTGGCGAAAATTATCCCGGAACAACTTTCAGCTTGAGCTGTGCTGTTTTTCTGGCCATGTCACTGATTTTCACAAAATGATAGCCAGCTATCCCTGTCTCCAACCCATTATTCAGCGGGCCGATCCATTTATTAGGCAGCGCCTCGGTGCCATGCAGCGCCCCAAAAACTGAACCTACCGTTGCGCCGTTGCAATCGGTATCAAAACAGCCCTGCACCGCCCGGCAGATTGATTTCTCGAAATCGTCCTCGCCCCATAACAACCCAAGCGCCACGATCTGCGCATTGCTGATGGTATGGCACCAGTGATGGCCCCAGATTTCATCCCATTTTTCATGCACGCGGCGGATGGCTTCTTCGTAACCAATGCCCTCTTCGTGCCACTCGATCACCTGCTGAATAGCCTCAGTTAGCCTTGATTTTTTCGGAATCTCTTGCAAGCCCGCTTCAATTACCTCGCGCGCAGTTTTCACAAATGGCGCGCTTGCCAGCATCGCCGCCACCCACATCTCACCGTAAATGCCATTCTTTACATGGCTGATCGAGGCATCTCGCCAGGCATATTCCGCTGCCAGTTCGGGACGTCCCACGGCCACATATCCCCAAAAATCTGCCCGGATCTGCGCGCCAATCCATTCTCGATATGGATTGCGAAACGCCGCTGAGTCCGGTGGCGGCACAAGCATGGTGATATTGCGGTAGGCTACTCGTTCCGCCGTGTACGTATGAAAAACGGGTATATTTTCCAACCAAAATGTAGCTACGTTTTCCGGTGTAAAATTCGCGCCGAATTTCTCGAAGATCGCCAGCCCGGTAACGGTGTAATTGGTGTCATCATCTTCCACCATGTGCGGAACCCGGTCGATGTATGCCCGGTCGCGGGGAATGAGATACTTCTCGACGATGGTATCCGGGGCATCAGAGCGGAAATAATTCTTCAGCGGGTACTGTCCCAGTTCTTTCAGATACGGCCACATGGTCGTCGACCGCCACCCCTCCACCGGTTTGCCCAACAAGCAGCCGCTGCAGCGCCCCAACCATGCGCCCAGTAAACGGTCATGAAGCACATCTTCTGTCAGCGCGCGCTGATACGGACGCGCGCCCGCTGGACGTTGCTTGCGAATGTTTTCCAGGTCGGAAGGCTCGCAGTAAGGATAATCTTTACGCATGGGCAGCCCGGCAGTCTTATCCAGCAGGCTTTGCGCGTGCGCCTGCGCGGTTGGGTCCGTTTCAAGGTCTAGCTCGCTGAGTCTGGCAAATGTTTCTTCAATCGCCGGGCTGATCTTGCGACCCTCATCCAGCAGTTGTTGGTGTTCGATGCGCAGATCATCCTTCGTGATGGTCAATCCATGTAGCTTCATAGCACCTCGAGTATTTTTCCACATTAGCACCTTATTGATCTTGCCTGCTTTTATTTTATCCGATAAGATAAACCTCGAAGGGAGTATATATTACTATGAAAACGATTGGCCTGATTGGGGGGATGAGCTGGGAGTCCAGTGCAGAATATTATCGAATTTTAAATGAAACGGTGCGTCAGCGCATTGGTGGATTGCATTCAGCCGAATGCGTCATGTATTCCGTAGAATTTTCCGATTTAGAGATCCTTCAGCGTGAAGGGCGATGGGAAGAAGCCGCTCAAATGATGATTGATGCCGCGCAGAAACTGGAACGCGCCGGTGCAGGCATCGTTCTCATTGGCGCCAACACTATGCACAAAACCTATGAGTCTGTGCGGAAAAACGTCAGCATCCCCGTACTGCACATTGCTGACGCTGTTGCCGGGCAGATCTGCGCCCAGCATCTGCAAACCGTTGGCTTGCTGGGAACGCGCTATACCATGGAAGAAGATTTCTTGAAAGGCCGCCTGATCGACAAATACGGACTGAACGTCCTCATTCCCGAATCCAATGACCGCGAGCTGGTCCACAAAGTTATCTATGATGAGCTCTGCCTGGGGCTCATTAAAGAGCCATCTCGCGCCGCCTACCGCCAGATCATCACCGGGCTGGTAGAGCGCGGCGCACAGGGTATCATCCTCGGCTGTACCGAGCTCGGCCTGCTGGTCAAACCCGAAGACAGCTCCGTGCCGCTCTTCGATACCACCATCATCCACGCCGAAGCCGCCGTGGATTGGGCACTTACCGCCTAGAAGGTAGAAATGAACCCTATTCATATCCTCGAGGATTTTCTATCCCGCGATTCCTCCCACCTGGCTGACACCATGCTTGCCCCCTGCCCGGCGTGCGGGCATAAGCATCCCGTTCCCTTTGGCGCCATCGAGATCGGCCAGGGTGTGCTCGACTCTGTCCCTCGTCTGGCGCATTCCATTCTTGGCCATGCCCCCCGCCGGCCAGTGTTGATTTTCGACCAGGCCATTGAGGCAATCATCCAGCCGCAGGTTATCGACCGCCTGCGAGCAGCCGGCCTGCCGGTTGAACCTTTCCCCATGTGCGGTGAGCCCGGCCACCTGCTTGATTCTGGCGTCATCAACGGCGATATTGCTGCCGCGGAAATCGGTCCTTCTGCTGATCTGCTGATTGCCGCCGGTTCGGGCGTCATCAGCGACCTGACCAAGTGGATCGCCACCCGCCTCGGCAAGCCGTTTATCATCTGCGGCACGGCCCCATCAATGAACGGCTACACCTCCATCACCGCCACCATCACTGAAAATGATATCAAGGTCAGCAAGTTTCTTAACCCGGCCAATGCGGTGCTGATGGATATCAACATCATCAAAGATGCACCCATGCCCATGATCCACTCCGGGATCGGCGATCTCGCCGCCCGCGCCATCTGCAACGCCGATTGGAAACTCTCTGAGCTGCTGCGCGGCACCTATTTCTGCCCACTGCCGTTCTGGATGACTGCCGAGAATGAAGCCCATTACCTTACCGCCGCCCCTGCCATCCAGCAGCGCGATCCAGGCGCGATTACCTTCCTTTCCGAAGCAATTCTGCTTTCGGGCCTGTCCATGACCGTACTGGAAGGGGAAACATCCCCTTCTTCTGGCGCCGAACACGTCTTATCACATTTCTGGGACCTGCTCGTTCACCTGCGCGGACTGCCAAAGAACTTCCACGGCACCCAGGTTGGCGTGGGCACCATCATCATGCTCAACGCCTACCAGTACCTGCGCGAAATCGACCCGGCTCGCATCGACCCGCGCCAGGTGCTGCGCGAGCGCCCTTCCCTGGAAGCCATTGAGGCGGAAAACCGCTTGCTGTACGGCGATAAAGCCGGTTCCTTCAACGATGTGGCCCGCAAAAAGCGCATCCCCGACAGCGAATATGTGGACTACCTGCGTTCGATCCTGAACCGCTGGGACGCTATCTGGGAAGGGATCGCACCGTATGTTGCCCCAGTCGAGCGCATCCGCGTGCCCTTCGACCAGGCCGGCGTGCCCTATAAGCTCGAAGCCATCCACCGCACCCGCGCGGAAGCCCGCGAAGCGCTATTGCATGGCGGTCATTACCGACCCCGCTACACCCTCCTTGACCTGTTCTGGGAGATGGGCCTCTTCCCTCAGGCCGCGGACGAAATCCTCGAACGCGCAGGAGTACTATAGAATGCCACAACGCGACCTGGTCATCGGGATCGACAGCAGCACCACATCCTGCAAAGCCATCATATGGGACATGCGCGGCACCGCGTTGGCTGTTGGGCGAGCGTCGCTCCCCATGCTGAAGCCCCAGCCCGCCTGGCACGAGCAGCCCGCCGAAAGCTGGTGGGAAGCCGCTCAGCACGCGCTTAAAGAAGCCGTTGCTTCAGTTGATTCCAGGCGGCTGGCTGCGCTGTGCATCACTGCCCAACGCGAAACCTTCGTTGTCACCGATGAGGATGGGCAGCCGCTGTGCCCTGCCATGCTGTGGATGGATGAGCGCTGCCGCGACCTGCTTCCTGAAATAGACCAGCGTTATGGCAAACAGCGCATCCACCAGGAAACGGGAAAGCCCCTGTCCGCGAACCTGACCAGTGGCAAGCTATACTGGCTGCGCCAGAAAGAACCTGCCCTCTTCTCGCGCATCGCCCGTGTGATGGATGTGCACGCCTTCCTCGTTCACCGTCTCACCGGGCGCTTTGCCACTTCGTGGGGCTGTGCCGATCCCCTGGGCCTGTTCGATATGCGTGAAAACGCCTGGAATGCCAGCCTGATTGCTTCCATCGGTCTGCGTGTTGAGCAGTTCCCAGCGGCGGTTCCCATAGGCGCGGTTATCGGTGAGGTAGCCCCTGAAGCTGCCCGCCTGACGGGCCTGCCCGCCGGCTTGCCGGTAATTGCCGGTACCGGCGACGGACAGGCAGCGGGCCTTGGTACAGGCACGCTGGAAACTGGAGAGGCTTATCTCAACCTGGGTACAGCGGTCGTTTCCGGCGCCTTCAGCGAGCATTACCTGGTTGACCCGGCTTTCCGCACGCACTACGGCGGTATTCCCGGCTCATATTCTCTGGAAACCGTCCTGCTGGGAGGCGCGTACACCATTACCTGGTTCATTGAGAATTTCGCCCGCCTGGACCCTGGCGCCCCTGCTGGAAAGTCTCCCGAAGAAATATACGAAGCAGCCGCTGCCCAGGTTCCGCCCGGCGCGCTGGGGCTGACCCTGGTTCCCTACTGGAACAGCGCCATGAATCCTTATTGGGATGCTGGGGCCAGCGGCATCGTGGTCGGTTGGAGGGGCATCCATACCACGGCCCACCTGTACCGCGCCATTCTGGAAGGCATTGCCTTCGAACAGCGCCTGCACACCAGCGGTGTAGAACAAGTTTTGCAATCCTCGGTTGAACGATATATCGCTGTTGGCGGCGGAGCGCGCAGTCGGTTATGGCGTGAGATTATTGCCAGCGTAACCGGAAAGCCGGTCTACCATTCCGATACCCCTGAAGCATCTGCGCTTGGCGCGGGAATCCTGGCGGCAGCCGCATCCGGCTTATTCTCAAATGTTCGTCAGGCAGCCCAGGCCATGACCCACCGGACCAGCCAACCCGAAGAGCCAGATCAGGAACAGCATCGTTTCTATTCGAAACAATACGAACTGGTCTACCGCCACCTGTTCCCTTCGCTCCAAACCTATCTCGACCGGCTGTCCGATTTGACGATAGAGAATCCTCTCTAATCGGAGATCCCCTGGCCCCGCTCCAGGCACTCCCGGCAGCGGCACAGCCGTCTCCCGGATGCATCCATGAATGTGCTCCAATACTCGCTGGTGATTTGCCCGCAGATTACGCACGGCAGTGGATCGGCCTGTGTGTTCCCCCAGCCAGAAGCGCTTTCCGGCAGGCTGCTGCGTTCCACGCGCCTGGCTGGCCTGCTGCTCCACATCCGGTCGCGCTCCTGGTACTGCTCTCGCTTCTTCTCCAGGCGGGCGGCCCGCTGGCGGTAGGCGCGCAGACGGTCCATCTCACCTCGGTGGACAAACCCGCCGTCGACTCGGCTGGCCCGCACGGTCATCAGCCGGCTGGATTTTTTTAGGCCCTTGTACCAGTTTGGGGCATGGAACAGCACCAGATTGCGGTACGTGGTGAGGGTCCCGCTTTCAGCATCCAGGTAGTGCAGGCTCTTGCCCGGTTCTGCCGCTCCTGCCAGTGTGGCGTCAAAATCGGTTTCCATGAGGAACGCGCGTTCCGTAGGCGTCAGCAGCAGGCTGTCTAACTCTTCCCGTTTTTCGTTCAGCATCGGCTGAAGCAGAATGTAGTTCACCCGAATGCCCAGTCGTTCGAATGTCGACAGAATCTCCTCCCGTGGCTCCAATTTGATCCCGGCTTCAATGATCCAATACGCAATCGGCCCGGCCTCCGTCTCCACCCAGCAGTCAACCGGTCTTGGCAGATCCGCTCCAGCCACAACCTTCTCCAATGTCACCGAAGGTGACACAGGCACCGAAGGTGACACGACCTCATCCCCTCCCAGCGCCGAGCGGAATTCCCGCAGCAGCCACTCATACAGCACCGCCCGGGCATTGAGAATTTCCGGCGACTCTGAGCCGTACGAGCATGCTTTCAGGTGTTTATGCGCAAAATGCGCGCGCTTCACCTCCCCGGCTTTTACGCGCAGCGGCTGGCGGCAGCCCTGGCAGACCAGCTCATCTACACAGTCCATGTTGCGTAGAAGGGCAATCCGTTTCCGCCAGTATGGGCTGAGAATAATGATTTCTTCTCCGGTTTGATCCGACACAGCTTTGTACATAACTACCCGGCCACGTTGCTCATTGTTTCTCTAATTCCTGGTATAGTTATACCGCGGATTAGAAAGATATAGAACAATATCATTTGCCGTTTTTCCCGCTACCCACACCTAAGATTTGCCACCCAAACCCATCAATTGACCAAGGATTGACCATGACCTCCCTCTTCGAAAAACGACTACATACCTTATATGAACAGCACGAAGCCCTGCTCAACCGTAAAAACGAAGTGGACCCAACCTGGAACAATGGTATTTTTGATCGTTACCGCTCCCCGGTGCTGACCGCCGCACACACGCCGCTCTTCTGGCGCTATGACCTGAATCCGGCAACCAACCCCTACCTGATGGAGCGTATTGGGGTCAACGGCGTTTTCAACCCCGGCGCCATCGAATATAACGGCAAAATCTGCCTCATGTGCCGGGTAGAAGGTGCGGATCGCAAGTCGTTCTTCGCCGTTGCCGAGAGCGAGAATGGTATCGATGGCTTCCGCTTTTGGGGTTACCCCGTAACCATGCCCGAAACCGAAGACCCGGACACCAACGTGTATGATATGCGCCTGGTGCGCCACGAAGACGGCTGGATCTACGGCATCTTCTGTTCCGAGCGTAAAGACCGCAGCGCACCAGGCGACCTCAGCGCCGCGACTGCGCAGGGCGGCATCGCCCGCACCAAAGACCTGGTCCATTGGGAACGCCTGCCCGATTTAAAAACCAAATCACCCCAGCAGCGCAATGTAGTGCTGCACCCGGAATTCATTCAGGGCCAGTACGCCTTTTACACTCGCCCTCAGGATGATTTTATCCAGGCTGGTTCCGGCGGCGGCATCGGCTGGGGGCTTTCGAAAAGCATGGACCCGGCAGTGGTAGACGATGAGACCATCATTGATGAGCGTATCTATCACACCATCAAGGAAGCAAAAAACGGTCAGGGGCCGTCTCCGGTCAAAACCAAAGAGGGCTGGCTGCATATTGCCCACGGTGTTCGCAACACCGCCGCTGGGCTGCGCTACGTCATTTACACTTTCCTCAGCGATCTCAACGAGCCGTGGCGGGTTACCCACCGACCGGGTGGTTACTTCATTGCTCCCGAAGGCGAGGAACGCGTGGGGGACGTCTCGAATGTGACATTCTGCAACGGTATGGTGGCTCGCGCAAATGGCGACCTGCTGATCTATTATGCCTCATCGGACACACGTGTTCACGTTGCCGTCACCACAATCGACAAAATGCTCGATTATGTTAAAAATACCCCGCCCGACCCGCTGCGGTCAGCAGCCTGTGTTCAGCAGCGCAGTGATTTGATCACCCGTAACCTGGATTACTTGAAAAGCAGATAAAAAGAAAAGAGGGATTTGGCTGGTAGTCCAAATCCCTCTCTCTAAAAATTTTCAAAAATCGCGATCGCCAATCCAGCGCAGCCAGGGCAGCAGGTACGGATCTTCATGGTTTAGCATACCGTCCTGTTTTAGCACGGTATCTTCCTCTGGCTTTTCAGGGCAGATCTCCTGCGGGCCAAGCATCGGTTCACAGGTTCCTCCTGCATGGATTACTTGTGTGTCACCTTCATTCAAAATAATCCGTTTATAGTTCGGTGGCCATTGCAAAATAATATGCCTGCCGCAGATTGGACAATACCATTCCTGCGCCCCGGTTGGATAGGTCTTTCGTACGATCATTTGGTGCTGCTCTTGTGGATCCATTCAGCCCCCTCATCAATTTCTTTGTTCCACAACAATAATAACAAAAAATTTTGTTTTTGGTTTTAAAATCGTTATATTGCTTTATTGTATATTTATCAAGTTTAAAATCAATAGAAAAGTACCCTTTGTAAACATGTTGTAATTTGTGACAGCCGCTCAGCAGCTTCCCCAAAACCAGGATACCCACGTACAAGCCAGGGGAAAATAAAAAACGCAGCAGGCAAAGCCAACGCCGCGCTTTTTTTCGAATAGGGTGTAGTTTATCTGATCTGCCGGTGGAAACCCTGCTACTGTGTCTTCTCCCACGTCTGCACAGCCGATTGGATGATCCCTTTGATCTGCGGGTCAGGAACCGCGTCGATGCCCTCAAAATGTTCAAGCCCTACCTGCACTACCACTCCCCGAATGGGGTCCTCTAATAAATGAACGCCGCGCGTTTCCAATTCAGTGCCAGCAATCATATCCTGGAGAATATCTTCAATCTGCATCACAATGCTTCGGGCAGCCTCTGGAACGATTTCTTCTTTACCTTTCGCCTTACCCGCTTGCGCTGGTTGTAAAGCAGCCGCGCCGCTCTGCGCAGGCGACGAATATGGGACTGCGGATCTCACTGGCGGTGGAACAACCACCGGAGGATTTTCCGCGGGGATTGCCTGCTCGCTTACAAATGCCCGCCGGAGATCCGCCTCAAGTCCCTCGTGCTCCATATTTGCCTCAGCGGGTACCGCAGCTTCACTCCGGAGTGTTGGTTGCGGCTGCGCCAGCTGCGCTTCTGCCAGACCCATGCCAAGCCAGCCGCGCAGCTCTCGCACCGTTCGCTCCAGGCGTTCCCGCTGCACCGCGTTCAATGGCTCGGGCGATACCATAGACTTTCCATCCATTTCCACCACCATCGTGCCTGCGCCTTTTTCTCGCCAGACTCGAAAAACGGGTGTGTAGCGGCCTTTTCGCCCGCCAGGTGGCGTTTCCTCCGTCACTTCTGCGGCAGCGTCGCCTTCCTCCGTCAGGGTATTTACCAATACACTGGCCAGAAAGCCCAAAACCACGCATACCACACCAACCAGGATTATTGTTGTAGGGGTAATCTCCATGTCAATCCTCGATCAAATGCATTGGGAAATAAAATCATACCCCTCCATTGTATAACAATGAGCGCGGATTGTGTAAGCAAATTACAAAACAAATAGGTTGTTTATGCGGAAACTTAATCCGGGGCCGGCTGGCAGACCGGGCAAAAATGGGTTCCCCGCTGGCCAACGGTGGTGCGCTCAATTAATGTACCGCACTGCAGACACGGCTTTCCCGTGCGCTGGTATACCCGAAAATGATTCTGGAATTCGCCGCCCCGGTACACCCAATCAATGCTCGCCCCATTCTGGCGAATTCCTTCAAGCAGCACCGATCGGATCGCTTCCCATAACCTGCCGGCCTCTTCCGGAGAAACCTGGTTTGACAGCCGTAAGGGGTGGATTCGGGCAATATTCAGCGCCTCATCCGTATAGATATTCCCCATCCCGGCCAGGAACGTCTGATCGAGCAGCAGGGGTTTTATTTGCCGGTGACACTGCCGAAGCCGGCAGTACAATTCCTGTGAAGTAAAAGCCGGGTCCAGTGGCTCTGGACCCAACCCACCCAACACAGTCCCCGGATCGCGGACCAGCCACACCCGCCCAAACTTGCGCGCATCATTAAATGCCATGCGCCAGCCGTCGTCAAAATCGATCACCAGGCGGTCATGCGGCTTGAGCGGAAACGGCTCGCCATCCTCGGCTGCCTGCGGTTCCACCCGCAGGTCTCCGCTCATGCGCAGGTGGAACAACAGCGTATCTGTTGAAAGCGAAATGACCAGGAACTTCCCCCGCCGCCCAACGTCGATGACCTGCTGACCGGAAATGCGCGCGCAAAAATCCTCCACCGCCGGCGTGAAGTTAAGATCAACCGCCGCCAGCGTGCGCCCCCACAGCAGGTGTACATCGTGCACCGCCCGCCCGATAATCGGCGCCCCGCTGCTGCCCCCTACCCGAAGAGATCGGGCAATCGTTTCAACTTCAGGTAGTTCAGGCATTATTCATTAAACATTTCGCCAACCGACCGCCCCTGGTTTGCTCTCAAAATGACCTCGCCTAAAAGTGGGGAGATCGATAGAGTAATTAACCGGTCGCCAAAAAGGGCTTTCTTCTCAGGCGCAAGCGGGATCGAATCGGTGGTGATATACTGCTTTACCGGCAGTGAGGAAAGCCGCTGAGCCGCATTGGCGGAAAAAACCGGGTGGACAAAGCTCACATAAATATCCCGAACGCCGTGGTCTTTGAGCAGTTGCACGGCCTGCACAATGGTACCGCCTGTGTCAATTTCGTCATCCACCAGCACCACATCCCGGTCATACACATCACCAATGATAGTCAGCGCTTCAGCTTTAGCATCGTTGCCCAACCGGCGCTTTTCAATGAACGCCATCGGCGCGCGGATGCCTGCCGCAAAGTTGCGGCCTTTTTTAGCAAAGCCCAGATCAGCGGTAACTACAACCGGCTGGTGCATCTGGCTGCGAATCGAATTCAGGTAATCGACCATGATGTGAAAAGCTGTCAGCATATCGCCAGGGATGGTAAAAAAGCCTTGAATTTGCCCGGCATGCAGGTCAAGGGTGATGTAACGGTCTGCCCCAGCCACCTCGATCATGTCCGCCACCAGGCGCGCCGTGATCGGTACCCGCGGCTGGTCCTTCTTATCGGATCGCGCATAGCACAAATAGGGGATAACCGCCGTGATCCTTGCCGCCGAGTCCAGCCGCAGCGTTTGGATCATGATTAACAGTTCCATCAGGTTGCGGTGAACCGGCGAAGATGTCGTCTGAATCACATAGCAGTCCTGCCCGCGAACCGAGCTGTGCAGTTTCACAAATAAATTATCATTAGGGAACTGGATAACGTCACAACCACACAGCCCAACCCCCAGATATTCGGCAACCTTTGCCGCCACACCTAATGAAGCTGTTCCGGCATAAAGCTTGATATCGCCATACATCTTCTCGTGTCGCAAATGGTGCATGTATACCCTCTCCTCGAAAGAAAAACCAATAATGTCACAGGCTTCCCACCCAACTAATGAATTATAAACCAATTATGGCACCAACCTGTTTCAATTTCATGTGTCGGTTATTTGTAATGAAATTAATACAAAACTTTCGAAAAACTTGGTGCTGTTTTTCGAAAGTTTCTGAAGGCCGGATTTGGTTTCGAACTACGGTTCCAAACGGGTCGGCCCCCTAAACAGGTACACCGTCTCGCGGATGTTCTGGATACCCAACAGCACCATCAAAAATCGCCCAAGGCCCAACGCATAACCACCGTGCGGCGGGCAGCCGTAGCGGAAGAAATCCAGGTAGAACTGGATCGGTTCCAGCCGCAGCCCCTTCTCCAATGCTTGCTGCTTTAGCGCCTCATAGCGGTGCTCGCGCTGCGCCCCGGTAATGATTTCCAACCCCTTCCCAATCAGGTCGAAAGATTTAGTCAGCCCGGGTGCATCCGGGTAGCGCATGTGGTAAAAAGATCGTGCAGTGATCGGCCAATCGGTCAGGAAGAAGAAATCATGCCCGTACGTCTCCTTAACCCACTCCCCCAAGATGCGCTCGCCGGTTGGGTCAATGTCTCCCTTCTTCTCAGGCGGCAGCGTGTGATTTTTTTCCTTCAAGACCCGCATCCCTTCTGCCATCGTCACGCGTGGGAACGGCGTCTTCGGGGGCACGATCTCCACCCTGAACCGGTTCTGGATTTCCGCGCCGTGGATCTCTGCTACTCGCTGGTAGGTATATACCAGCCATGCCTCGATCGATTCCATGACCTCCTCGTGCGACTCGATCCACGACATTTCCGCATCGATCGACGTAAACTCCGTCATGTGCCTTGAGGTAAAGGATGGGTCCGCGCGGAACGCCGGGCCAATCTCAAACACCCGCTCAAAACCCGCTGCCATCGCCATCTGTTTGTAAAACTGTGGCGACTGCGCAAGATAGGCTTTCGTGTCGAAATACGGCAGCTCGAACAGCTCTGCGCCTGATTCGGAGGCAGAACCCATCAGCTTAGGCGTGTGAATCTCGATGAAGCGGTTCTTCACCCAGTATTCGCGCATCGCCATCTCCGCTGTGGTCGCCACCTGAAACATCAGCAGGTTTTCGGGCCTGCGCAGGTCCAGGTAGCGCCAGTCCATGCGGTGATCGATCGCTGGCTGTGTTTCGGCAAACGGGTCCAGCGGCAGGCTGGTATCAGCGGCCCCCTCAATGACTACCGTCTCCAACTGTACTTCCAGCCCCCCCAGCTTAACAACCGGGTTGTCAATCACCCGCCCAGTGATTGTCAGCGCGGTCTCCATTCCAAGCATTGAAATGATGCTTGCCTCTTGCGGCTTCGCCAGCTTCTCATTTACCACCTGCACTAACCCGCTGGGGTCGCGTACGATTAAAAACTGCATCTTTTTCTGGTCGCGCAGCGTTTGCAGCCAGCCCTGAATTTTAACTGTCTGCCCTACCATCTTACGTAAATCCCCAATCATCATCCGTTCCATTCTTTCCTCCATGAGCAAAAAAATAAAAACAGCGCGGCTTTCGCCGCGCTGTCGTTTCCTGGTAGGTTCTGGTCCTGTACTAACCCAAAACAACCCGTCGACGCGTGCGCGGCGAGGGAAGGGTATTGGCGTTAGCATCCCGAACAATACAGAACATCATGCCATCGTTATAACAAATCGTCCCTGGAATGTCAAGGAAAATGGGACATTTCAAATTAAATAAACGGATCGCAGCATAGAATCGACATGATTTCGCTCAGTAGTTATGCCAGTCCCAACGTGCGATCAGATTCTTATCCCCAGCCCCTTTTTCATCATTCCACCGAAACAACCCTTCCTTCTTTTGTTGCTATGCCTTCCACCTCCTTCGCCAGCGGCGACCTTCCCAACCAAATCGCCGCCAGCGCCTTCACCACGCCAATGACGATAAACATTGCCGCGATGCCCCGCCCCGGCCCAACCCCCACGAACGTGCCCAGGCTGCCCGCCAGCGCGCCGCCTTCACGCAGCAGCGGATCTACCACCTTATCCGCCAGCGCCCCCGCTGTAATATATGCCAGCAGCGTGGCACCTTTGGTTGCCATCTGTTTGAAGGAAAATACCCGGCCCTGCACCTCAACCGGAGTCTGCCCCTGCCAGAGCGATTCATTCAGACTGGAAACAAAAGCCAGTGTAAAGTGCGCCACAAACGCCGCCGAAGCGACCAGGATGATTTCCGGGCGCAGGCCCATAAAGACAAACGCCAGCGCACTGACCAATTCAAACCACAACAGGCCCTGCAGCCGCCGTTTTGGTCCACCCCACGCCGAAAGGACCAGGCTGCCAACCAGCATTCCGCCCCCCGCTACCGTCAGAGCAAACCCCAGTTGGTCGGGAGATGCAAACCCCAGCACCATGGGCATCACCAGTACAGCAAAAATATTCCACAGGAACGAGAACAGGGCCTGGAAAGACAGCAGCGCGGTCAGTCCCCGGTCCGCAGCCAGAACCCGCAGCCCGGCCCGCGCCTCTGCCCAAAAATCCAGCCGTCGTTTGCCCGCTTGTGCCATTGCCGGCGCCTCCGGAACGCGTGAGAGCAGCAGCGTGCTAATCCCGATGATGTACGTTACCAGGTCGATCAACAAAACCCCCGGTACGCCTACTGCCAGCAGCAGCACACCCGCCAGCCCCGGCGCGAAAATATCTGCCATCCCCTGCCCGAGCTGAATCATCCCGTTTGCCCGGGCAAGCTGTTCCTTTGGCACAGTCGTGGCGACCAGCGCGCTGTAAGCCGGAGACTGCAGCGCCCCGCAGGCCGAACTGAGCAGTGTAAACAGGTAAATATGCCACACCTGCATGTGCCCGCTGAAAAACAACGCCGCAATCGCCAGCGTACACAGCGCCGACCCGCTGTCGGCCAGCGCCATCATCCAGCGCCGGTTGTACCGGTCGACCAGCACTCCGGTCAGCGGCGACAGCACCATCTGTGGCAGCGCCGTGCACAGCGCCACCAGCGCAAAATTACTTGCCGACCCGGTCTGCTGGTACAGCCATACCCCCAGCGTAAATCCGGTCAGCCCCGACCCGAACAGCGACACGATCTGTCCGGCCCACACCAACAACATCGACAGGTTCTTTTTCATAATCAACCTCAAAAATAAACTGAGGGGCGCAGGTCCATTTTATAGGATCTGCGCCCCAAGGCAAAAAAAATACCAGCCCGTGGTGGGCTGGTGCTTTAGAAAATTATAGGCCGTTTTCTACACTTGTCAAGTAGCAATTTTGTGTTTTCATTTTCCTATCTTTTTATAGTTCCCTTTCTTCCTTTGTGTTAAAATACAGCCCATCGAAACGCGAAGAGAGGTCTCTATTATGTATAAAACATTCAACTGCGGTGATCTGCGCACCGACCATATTGGCCAAACCGTTACCCTGTCCGGCTGGGTCCATCGCCAGCGCGATCACGGCGGCGTCACCTTCATCGATTTACGCGACCGTTCTGGTCTTGTACAGATTGTCGCCAATCCCAACGCCAATGCCGCAGCGCAGATCCTCCAGGATGCGCGCATGGAATGGGTGCTTCAGGTAACCGGTGTTGTTCGCCGCCGCCCGGCAGGCGCGGAAAACCCGAACCTGAGCACCGGCGAGATTGAGGTTGAGGTTACCAACTGTGAGGCGCTCAACCCGGCCAAGCCGCTGCCTTTCATGATCAATAAGGAAGAAGATGTCGATGAGAGCGTGCGCCTGAAGTACCGCTACCTCGACCTGCGCCGCGAGCGCATGCAGCGCAATCTCATCCTGCGCCACAAGGTAGTGAAATTCATGCGCGACTACCTCGACCAGCAGGGTTTCATCGAAGTCGAGACGCCCATGCTGTTCAAGACCACGCCGGAAGGCGCGCGTGACTACCTGGTACCCTCTCGCGTGCACCCTGGCTGCTTCTACGCCCTGCCCCAATCCCCGCAGCAGCTCAAGCAGCTCCTCCAGGTTGCCGGCATTGAGCGTTACTTCCAGATCGCCCGCTGCTTCCGCGATGAAGACCTGCGCGGCGACCGCCAGCCCGAGTTCACTCAGCTTGACCTGGAAATGTCCTTCGTCCACCGTGATGATGTACTAGAACTGGTTGAGAACCTTTTTACCGCCATGCTCCCGGTGGTCACGCCGCACAAGCGCCTGCTCTCCTCCCCCTGGCCTCGCCTGACCTTCACCGAAGCCGTCGAGCGCTTTGGCACCGATAAGCCCGACCTGCGCTTTGGCATGGAGTTGAGCAGCGTATCCGATATTTTCGCCGCCAGCACCTTTATGGTCTTCCAGAACACGCTCAAGGCCGGCGGGGTCATCAAGTGCCTCGTCGTTCCTGGCTGCGCGGAATATACCCGTAAAGAAGTGGATGACCTTACCACCTTTGCAAAAGAACAGGGCGCCAAAGGCCTGGCTACCCTTGCGCTCACCGCCGAAGGTGTAAAAGGCACCGCCCAGAAATTCATCAAGCCTGAGGAAGTGGAAGCGCTAAAAGTCCGCACCGGGGCTAAAGAAGGCGATCTGATCCTATTTGTCGCCGATCAGAAAGCCGTTGCCAACAAGACACTTGCCGCGCTGCGCCTGCTCTTCCGCGACCGGCTCAACCTGGCCGACTCGAGCGTGATGGCCTTCGCCTGGGTGATCGACTTCCCTATGTTCGACTGGAACGAAGAAGAACAGAAGTGGGACGCCGCGCACCACCCCTTCACCATGCCAAAGATGGAGGATCTGTCCAAGTTCGATACCGACCCTGCCGCCATCCTCTCCGATGCCTACGACATGGTCTGTAACGGCTACGAAATGGCCTCCGGCTCCATCCGTATCCACCGCCGCGACATTCAGTTCAAGATATTCCAGCTGCTTGGCCTGAAAGAGGAAGAAATCCAGCAGAAATTCAGCCACCTTCTGGAAGCCTTCGAATACGGCGCCCCACCGCACGGTGGCATGGCCCCAGGCATCGACCGGCTGGTGATGCTCCTGGCCGACGAGCCCAACATTCGCGAGGTGATCGCCTTCCCCAAGAACCAGGCCGCCCGCGACCTGATGGCCGATGCCCCCTCTCCTGCTTCGGACAAGCAGTTGCAAGAACTGCACATCCGCGTGGAAATGCCCAAAGAACCAGAAAAATAAGCGCAGCCTCGCGGCGCGCATCGTGAGATTAAAAACAAAGAGGCGGCTGTCACCAACCGCCTCTTTGTTTTTACCTTAAAATGGACTAAACTTCGATCTTCCCGCGCAGGTAGCTCTCCAGCTCCCCAATGGCTACGCGCACCTGCTGCATACTGTCTCGCTCGCGCACGGTGATGGTGTCATCTTCCAGCGTCTGGAAGTCGATGGTCAGGCAGAAGGGCGTGCCGATCTCATCCTGCGCGTAATAGCGCTTGCCGATATTGCCGCGCTCATCCCAGGTCGCGGCAAACTTCCGCGCTACCTGCTTAAACACGCCGCGTGCTTTCTCCACCAGTTCGGGCTTGTTCTTCAGCAGCGGGAACACCGCCACTTTGAAGGGCGCCAGCGCCGGTTTGAAGCGCATCACAATGCGCTGATTCTCGGCGTCTTCCCAGTACGCGTCGCAAAGCGCCATCAGCAGAATACGGTTCACGCCTACCGCGGGTTCAATTACGTGCGGGACCATCGTTTTATTCGTCCTCGGATCGGTATAGCTCAGGTCCTTGCCCGAATGATCGATGTGCTGCTTCAGGTCATAATCAGTGCGGTATGCAATGCCCCACAGCTCTTTGAAACCGAACGGATAACGGTATTCCAGATCATAGGTTTCTTTGCTGTAAAAACTGCGCTCCTGGTCCGAATGGCGCCGCCAGCGCAGGTTCTCCTCGCGGATGCCCAGCGTGCCGTTGATGAAGTTCCACATTCCCTCCTGCCACTCCTTGAACAACCCTTCCCATTCGGTCTGTTCAGGGTCAAAGAAATACTCGATCTCTGCCTGCTCAAATTCCAGCGTGCGGAAAACGAACTGCCCAGTGGTAATCTCATTGCGGAAGCTCTTACCGACCTGCCCCACGCCAAAGGGAAGCTGCATGCGCGTGGAATTGAGGATATTGTGGAAATTGGTAAAAATGCCCTGGGCCGTTTCTCCACGCAGGTATACCGGAATCTTTTCGCCTTCGACCACGCCGATGGAGGTCTGGAACATAATATTAAAGGCCTTCGGCGGGAACACATCGTTCCCTTCCGGGCTTTTGATCTTCAGCTTCTCGATCACATCCGCCATCTGATCGATGTTCAGGCTCTCAACCACGATGGGCTCCGGCTGCGGGTGTTTTTCCAGCCACGCCTCGATCAGGTGGTCAGCGCGGTAGCGTTTGTGCGTCTCCTTGTCTTCCACCAGTGGATCGTTGAAGGCATTGACGTGCCCTGAGGCCACCCAAGTTTCCGGGTGCAGCATAATCTGCGAGTCGATCCCCACCATATCGATCCGGCGGGTGATCATCTCTTCCCACCACAGATTGCGGATCGTGCGCAGCATCTCCGCACCCATCGGGCCGTAATCGTACGAACTTGCCAGGCCGCCGTAAATATCCGAAGTCGGGTAAACAAAGCCGCGCCGTTTTGCCAGGGCAATCACTTTTTCGAGCGTAACATTACTGGTCGTTGTTTCAGACATTTTTCCCTCATAAAAAATAAAAAAATCCCTACAGCACCCATTGTGCTGCAGGGACGATGTTTACAATCATCGCGGTTCCACCCTGCTTCCCGCGCCAGCAATATGGCTGGCCCGGACCCTCTTCTTCGTCTGCGCGGCTCCCGCTTGCCAAAGGCGCTCATTGCTGCACAGGCTTGCCTATTTTAATGGACAAACTGCAATCCGTCAACCTGGACTCCGAAACGCAATCCCCTTCTCCAGCATTCGCTCAATCAACTGCTCAAACACCGCTTCCGCCTCCGGTATATCGTGCATCAAAACGATATCTTCCGATCCCAGGTAGTTGAGCCCGCGGCCTTTTTCAGGAACATCTTCCTCAATCCGCTCGAAAAGCTTTTCGGGGCGGTCGATTCCAAACATTGGCTCCTCGCCGTAAACTGACCAATCCATCACATCATACGTCCAGCGCCAGTCGACGTCATCCAAAATCCCCGCCTCGCAGGCGTACGCGTAGGTGATATTTTCGAACCTGGGCTGCGTGTACCCCAGATCGCGCAGAAAATGCTGCAGCGCCTCTTTTCGGACTGCCCCTTCCCCTTTGTATGGCTCAATAACATCTGCGGATTGAAAGCCCCCCTTATCGCCATACGGAAATCGGAAATACTTTGCTGGCCGCTTTACCGCAGCTTCTTGATATACCCGCTCCAGCAGCGCATCTGTGCGCTCGATTTGCTCGCGGCACTGTGCCAGGGTCAGGCTGGAAAAGTGCGGGTGATCATAGGAATGGTTGCCCAACACAAATCCTTTACGAACCGCATTGACTGCCAGTTCAGACCGCTTCTCCAGCAGCGACCCCAGGCAGAAGAATACGGCTGGGATATTGTGGGCTTTTAGAAAATCCGTTTTTCGATCCAGTACTGGCGATGGTGCATCGTCAACGGTAAGATAAACAACTTTGGTTGGCATATCTTTGTTTCCGTTAAGATTTTTTTTCTTTCTCTTCCAGCAGTTCTTCTACAGCTCCAAACAGCGAGAGTTCCCGGCGGGCCAACCGTGCCAGCACATTTTCATATCTTCCATTTTCAAGCCGCTGGTGCAGGCGCTGCATCAGCAGATCGCGCAGCATCGCCTCCAGGCTGTTCCGCAAACGCTCCTGCTCTCTAAGCTGCCATTCGCCGCTGGTCTGCAAGAATTCGCGGTGGTGTCGAATCGCTTCTGCAACCTCGTCTACACCTTTACCACCGGTCGCGCAGGCCAGCGGTACCGGAACGTTCCAGAACATGGTATCCGTCATCTGGCCAGGTCGGGTTGGGTGGGCCATTTCCAGCATCATTTTCAACGTGCGCTGAGTCTGCTCCGCGCCGGGTAAATCGCACTTATTGACCACCAGCACATCGGCAATTTCCAGGATTCCCGCTTTGATGGCCTGGATATCATCACCCATCCCCGGCGCCTCAACCACCACCACCGTATGCGCCAACCGGGCAATATCAATCTCCGACTGCCCCGCACCAACGGTCTCGATCAAAATGATTTCAAAACCCGCCGCGTCCAGCACCTGCGCCGCGGATGCCGTTGCCCTGGCCAGCCCGCCCAGCGCTCCCCGCGATGCCATAGAGCGGATAAATACGCCTGGGTC
The DNA here is from genome assembly GCA_964437595.1 of uncultured Anaerolineaceae bacterium. Classification (GTDB taxonomy): domain Bacteria; phylum Chloroflexota; class Anaerolineae; order Anaerolineales; family Anaerolineaceae; genus DSYU01. The sequence goes on along the minus strand of CAYTHO010000044.1, from coordinate 10,897 downwards.
GCCCGATAAATCGCGCATGCGCACCCGGTCACCCAGCAGCGCGCCTCCAGTAAACGGGCTGGAGGGATCAACAGCGATGACCGCTACCTTTTCAGTTCCTGAGCTCCGGAAAGCTTTTGCCAGCCGGTTCACCAGTGACGATTTTCCCGTCCCTGGCGATCCGGTGATTCCCACCAGGTGCGCCCTTCCCGTATACGGGTAAAGATAATCCAAAGCGGCACGGCCAGCGGGATCGTCATTCTCCACAAGCGTGATAAGGCGAGCCAGCGCAAGCCGCTCACCTGCTAATACTTTATCGTATATGTCCAGCGCCTGTCCAGGCATGGCCCGTTTACCCCTAAAGTATTGCCGCAACTGCCGTCTGGATATCGGCAGCCATCATCTCCGTTGACGCGCCAGGACCATACACTTCTTTTACGCCCGCAGCCTTCAGCGCCAGGATATCTTCTTCCGGGATAATACCGCCCACATATACCAGTACATTCTCCTGCCCATTGCTCCGCAGTAGCTCAATGATCCGCGGGACCAGGGCCAGATGCGCCCCAGACAGGATAGATAGACCTACCACATCCACATCTTCCTGCAGGGCTGCCTCGGCGATCATCTCCGGCGTCTGGCGCAAGCCGGTATAGATCACTTCCATCCCCGCATCGCGCAGCGCGCGAGCCACCACTTTTGCACCCCGGTCATGCCCATCCAGGCCAGGTTTGGCAACCAACACACGAATTTTGCGATCCATGAAAGCTCCTCAATATCGGGTCACCAGTCTTTTGTGAAGTATAGCATAGATTAAAATTACAATCCCCGGTCAATTTCTCCCAAGATGAGGGTGACAAAATTCGCATTCACAGGTATTATTGAACACGTGTCCGATATACTCTTCACCATCACGCAGATCATTTTCGCAATATGGCCTCTGTTCATTGTCACGGCCTTGGTTTATGCCCTTCCAGGCCGAATGAGCTTGAGCGCCTTTGCCCGAAGAGTGCGGCAGAGCCTTCTTCCGACCTGGGTAGTGCTATTTTTTATCTGGCTGTTCACCCTGTTTGCCCCAAACCCTAACCTCTGGCTGTTTCCAGAGCCATGGAATACGTTGGTTTTCCTCGGCGGATTTGCCCTGCTGCTGCTCAGTGAAGCCTCGCGGCTGGGTTTGCTCCGCCGCCGCTTGCGCGCGCGCGTAGAACTGCGCCATACCCATTCACTCCAGCGCCTCAAAACAATGGACCCGTATGACTTTGAAAACCTGGTTGCCGAAACCTACCGCTCCCTGGGATATAATGCCCAGCAGGTAGGCAAGAGCGGCGACCATGGCGTCGATGTTCGCCTGGTCACTCCCGATGGCAAAAAATGGGTCGGGCAGGTCAAGCGTTATTCCGGCGCCGTTGGCGAAGGGGTGATCCGCGAGTTATATGGCACCATGGTCAGTGAAAAGGCAGCCCGGGCCTTGCTTGTAACTACCGCGCAGATCACCGAGCCCGCCAGGGAATGGGCCCGTAACAAGCCGATCGATCTGGTGGATGGTCCCGCCTTTATCAAATTAATGGATGAAGCGCAGCGCCGTGCTGAGGGGACCTTCTTGAACCGCCTGTCAGTATGGTTTGAAAAATTTCTCCAATCCAGCCGCCCGCCTGGCCTGCGCGAGCATTCCATCCTGGAAACAGACCCGGCCTTATCCATCACGCAGCCGGTTCGCGTCCGGGTGGCAGGCATTACTTCCCCTGAGCGCGCGGCGCCTCCCATAGGTCACAACGGCGGCGCGCCAGTCTGCCCAAACTGCGGCGTGACCATGGTTCCACGTCCATCTCGCGGAACCAGCCAGCCGGAGCGCCCTCTCTACCGGTGCCGAAATTATCCGGACTGCAGGGTGGTTCTGGAACAACATCCGCGGTGATAGTGCTGTAGGTCGCGATTATTTTACAGCGCTGAATAAGACCAGCTGAACTCGCCATCCCCTGCTCGATCCGTGATATGATTAATTTATGTCAGATATCAACGATCCCCTGGAGAACATCCAGACTCGCCAATACCTGGAAGAAGTAAACCACCACATCCTTCACGATGAGGGAGAAATCCTCGAAGTGCCGGGGAAAATGAGCCTGGTGTGGACGGATTCGGTCAGGGATATACGCCGCTTTCTCTCAGTAAAGGTGGCTGGTGAAGCGCAAATCATGATCAATGGACGGCTTTATCCGGCCACGGAAGCCGCCCTCCGCCAGGGACTGCGCTCCTGCCTGGCGGAATTTAACCACCAGTAATGGAATAAACACATCGAATTTCGCGGAGGAACAGCAATCATGAGTGAAATTACCCAGCTAGGGATTTCTGCGCTCAAAGCAGGCAACCGCGATGTGGCTCGCAATTTACTCACTGCCGCGATTAAACAGGACCCTAATGATGTAGTTGCCTGGTTATGGCTGACCGGTACACTCAACAAAGATGAAGAGCGGATCGCCTGTTTGCGCCAGGTGCTTAAGCTCGATCCGGGCAACCAGGCAGCCCAGCGCGGTTTGGCCCAAATCGCTGAGCGCCAGGCCCAACGAAAAACGACTTCTCCCGGCGCACCCGCCGTTCAAACTGCCGTTGAAAGCCAGCCCGAAAACGTCACGCTTGAAACCCTGCCGCATCCCGAACTCGCAGAAGAAACTTATGAAACCCCGGCAAATGCTGTCTCTACCGCAGTGGCAGAAACTCCAACGGCTGCTTCTCAGACACAGCCAGGTGTAATACCCGCAGCCGCACCGGTTCCGTCAGCAGCCGCAGCACTGCCGCAGGCGCCCGCGAAACCCACGCGCAAACGCCTGGGGCGCGCCGCGACCGACTCAAACGTCCGCGTCGTTTTCCGCTCGCGCCCCTCCGTTGTCCCGGCGTTGATCTGCTTCTGGCTGTTTCTCATTGGCGCGCTGATCGTTGCATCCTTACTCAGCACTGTTCCGGAAGTTGGCCTTCCCCTGGCAGGGGGACTGGCATTGATCCTCGAATTCATCGTGTTGTACACCATCATACGTACCATGTCTACCCGTTATGAGCTGACCAACCAGCACTTGGCCCTGCGCTTCCGGGGCAAACGTGTCACCATCCCGGTAGAAAATATTTACAGCGCCACTCTCAAACAAACGATGTTGCAGCAGTTCATTGGCATCGGCCATATTGAAATTGATGCATCGGTAGGCGGTGAGCTTGCCCGCGTAAAACTGCGCAATATCTCGCAGTGCAAGCAGCGCGCTGAGCAAATACAGTACCTGGTAAGAGACAATGCCCCGGCGTGATCTGAGCCATATTGCAGGCTGCTTGCTGGGTGGCGCGGTTGGTGATGCGCTGGGGGGACCGGTCGAGTTTTATTCATTGGCCGATATATTAAAAAAATTCGGTCCATCCGGGGTGACCGGCTATACCAGCTTGAATGACGAAGGCCTGGCCGAATTCACCGACGATACGCAGATGACACTCTTCACTGCCGAAGGGCTGCTGATCGCCCGCCAGCGTGGAGGCTACACCCCAAAGGAAGCCATCTATCGGGCCTACCTGCGCTGGCTGCGCACGCAGAACATGCGCCCCTCCGGCCCAACGGGAGAGCTAACCCGCGAGGGTTGGCTTCTCGGCATCCAGGCCATGTGGAAGATCAAAGCCCCGGGTAATACCTGCATTACGGCCCTGACCAGCGGGCACGCCGGCTCTCCCGAGAACCCAATCAATGAAAGCAAGGGCTGCGGTGGGATCATGCGCGTGGCTCCAATTGGCCTGGTATTCTCCGGCGAAGCAGCATTCGAACAGGCCTGTGCTGCTGCATCCTTAACCCATGGGAACCCTTCTGGTTACCTGTCCGCTGGAACGTTTAGCCAGATAATCGCCGAAATCCTCCAGGGGAAAGATTTGCGAGAAGCCATCCAGGCCAGCCGGGTTACATTAGGCCGCTGGCCAGGCTGTGAAGATACCATGTATGCCATCAACAGCGCTTTAGAAGCTGCCGTGAAATCATCCCCAATTCCACAAACAATCGAGGCTTTCGGCGGTGGGTGGGTTGGCGAAGAAGCGCTGGCGATATCGCTTTATTGCGCCCTGGTCTACCCGGATGATTTCAAATCAGCCGTGCTCCTCGCCGTCAATCACTCTGGCGACAGCGACTCCACTGGAGCAATCACCGGCAACCTGATGGGCGCACTGCTTGGTCGTGAAGCCATCCCCCCGGAATGGATCAACAACCTCGAACTTCATCAGGAAATCGAGCGTATCGCCCAGGAAATCCTCTAACCCAATCCAAAGCAAAAAGCGCTGGCAGCGAACTCTCCAGCGCTTTTTATAGCATTTACCAGTAATTATTTGGTCTTCACTTTGATGGTCCGCGGGCGGGCTTCCTCTGCCTTCGGAACGCGCAAGGTCAACACCCCATCGGTCAGGTCAGCCGCAGCCTTCCCGGAGTCAAGCGGCTCGGGCAGGCGGATCATCCGATAAAAACGTCCTGTCGGGCACTCGCGCAGCAGGTAATTCTCTTTTTCGTCTGCTGTTTCTTTGAGGTTGCCCTGCAGCGTCACTGTTTCATTGACGACCTGGATGGATAAATCCTCCGCTTTCACGCCGGGCAGCAGCGCCGTAATGATGAATTCGTCGGCGCCAGCTTTTACATTGACCGGTACGAAAACGTCACATTCGGCCTCCGCCCATTGTTCTTCCTGATAAGGCCGCTCCCACATCCGGCGGCGCATTCGATTGAGTGGGGTTATATACATAGCCATGGGTTTCCTCCTGTTGAGAACCTGGTAAAAATCGCTTATTGAATGATCTGAAATGAGTATAGACCGCGAATATTGGAGCAAAGTAAGCGCTGTATCAGAAAATTAATAACGCTGTATCAACAAATGATAAGAATCAGAAAATATGTTCTAAATTAATACTTGCAATATACAATCTGTTGTAATATACTACTATTGCGACTTATCGCAATAAGGATAATTATGGATAACAACACTGCCCATGATTTACGCGAACAAGGCCACCGCCTGACCCCACAGCGCCTGGCCATCCTGCAAATCCTCGAAGAAGATGGCGGGCACCTTACCCCTTCAGCAATCTACGAACGCGCCATCCAGCGCCTCCCTGGCCTGACCGAAGCCACAGTCTACCGCACGCTAAATTTCTTGGTGCAGAATAAGCTGGCTCTGGTTGCCCACATAGGCGATGGGCGCCTCGTTTACGAATCTGCTCGCCGCAACCACCATCACCTGATCTGCCGCGAATGTGGGTACACTATCGAAATTGAGCACGAGGAGCTTGTTACATTCTTCAAGCAGTTTGAAGAAAAATCCGGCTACAAAATCGACTGCGCCCACGTGACCTTTTTCGGCTTGTGCCCAGTCTGCAAACCCAAAGAATAAGAACAGCCATTTGCCTACCACGCAGGAGGAATGATGTTATTTCAAAACCTTGCCATGCATATCCCGGATGGATTTTTATCCGTGGTCGTTTCTATCGTTTTCTGGTTGCTGTCCGTCAGCATCATTCTGGTGGCGCTCTCGCGCGTCAACCGTGATCTGGGCGAGCGCGAAGTTCCGGTGATGGGCGTGCTGGCTGCTGCCATCTTCGCCGGGCAGATGTTAAACTTTTCCGTCACAGGTGGCACCTCTGGGCACCTGCTCGGCGCTGCGCTGGCAGCCATTCTGTTAGGCCCATGGGCAGCCGTACTGGTGATGACCAGTGTGGTATCTGTCCAGGCGCTCATCTTCCAGGATGGCGGCCTTCTTGTATTGGGCGCCAACCTTTTCAATATGGCCATCATTGGGCCGTTTGTCAGCTACTTCGTTTACCGCCTCATCCAATGGATTTCCAGAGGGCAGCGCTGGGGGATCTTCGCGGGCGGTTTCCTGGCCGCCTGGGCATCCATTGAAATCTCCTCGCTTTCGGTAGCACTGCAGCTTTCACTCTCCGGCACATCCCCGGCTAATATCGCCTTTCCCGCCATGGGCGGTATCCATGCCCTGATTGGCATCGGCGAGGGGCTGATCACCCTGGGCGCGCTCAGCTTTATCTATGCCGCTCGCCGCGACCTGCTGAAAATCAGGGACGCAAACAGGAGCAGCACCCGCGTGGTATGGGTCAGCGGCCTGCTGCTCACTCTGGCCCTGGCCGTCCTGGCTCCGCTGGCTTCCAGCCAGCCCGATGGTTTAGAATGGGTGGCCGAACAGGCCGGTTTTCTTCACACAGCTCAGGCGCCTACCTACAACCTGATCCCCGACTATGTATTCCCAGGTATCTCAGATGCGGCCCTCGCCACGATCATTGCGGGCGTGTTCGGCGGTCTGATCGTTCTGGGCGTCACTCTGCTCGTTGCTTATACCCGCCGCCGCCGCGACGCCCAGAAAGTTACCGGCGACTGACGGCTTTCGGCATCATGTGTCACCGCGCGAATTCTAACACTTTGACGAACCGCTGACCACGCTCCTATGCACCTCCATTTTCTCGACCCCTACCATGAAGGCATCAGTCTTCTTCACCGGCTGGATGCAAGGATCAAGGTTACCCTCGTGGTGGCTTTTATCCTCACCACCGCGCTGGTTCCCACCGGCATATGGCCTGTGTATGTGCTGCTGTTGATGCTGGTCATTGCCGCCGAAGTGCTTTCCGAGATGAATTTCTTATTTTATCTAAAACGAGCCTTGCTTGCCCTGCCGTTTGTTCTGGCGGCCCTTCCAGTGCTGTTCACCATTCCGGGGCGGGCGCTGCTGCAAATGCCGTTCGGTCTTACCATCACCGAACCGGGCCTGGTGCGCTTTATCAGCGTAGCGTTGAAGTCCTGGATCTCCATTCAAGCAGCCATACTGCTGGCTTCCACCACTCGTTTTCCCGAAATTCTCATGGCACTGCGCGCGCTGCGCATGCCACGCCTGCTGGTCGCCATTGTTGGCCTGATGTGGCGCTACCTGTTTGTTATGGTGGATGAAGCCCTGCGCCTGATGCGTGCTCGCCAGTCGCGATCAGGCCTCAGCCTGCAACCCGCTCAAGCTGCCAGCGCTGCTCGCCGGAAGCCCGGCGGCAGCCTGTCCTGGCGGGCGCGTGTCACCGGCAGTATGGCTGGCAGTTTATTCATCCGATCGCTTGAGCGTTCGGACCGCATATACAACGCCATGCTCGCCCGCGGTTACGATGGCGAGACTCGCGCCTTACCGCTGCCGAAAATCACGCCTGCCAGTTGGGCCATACTGCTGATGGGATTAGCCCTGCTGGCGGGGCTGCTCCTTCTTGGATATTTCCTGTGAACATAGCCGAACACTCCCTCCAACCTGTCCCTGCCCTGAACGTTCATGGGTTATCCTACGCCTACCCGGATGGGCACCAGGCGCTCCATGGCATCAATCTTGAGTTGTGCCCCGGAGAGAAAGTCGCTTTGGTAGGGCCGAATGGCGCGGGAAAATCTACCTTGCTGGTGCACCTCAATGGAATCATCGAACATCAATCCGGATCGATCGAAATCTGCGGTCTCGCGCTCTCAAAAAAGACGGTTACCCGCGTCCGCGCCATGGTTGGCCTGGTTTTTCAGTCCCCCGATGACCAGCTCTTCTCCCCCACCGTCTTTGACGATGTTGCCTATGGTCCCATTTACCAGGGGCTATCGCCCGCCGAAGTAAAGGACAGAGTGGATGAAGCGCTGCGCATGGTGCACATGGAAGCGTATATCCGGCGTGTATCGCACCACCTCAGCGTTGGCGAGAAGAAACGCATTGCTATCGCTACCGTGCTTTCCATGAAGCCCGATGTACTCGTGCTCGATGAACCCACCGCTGGACTGGATCCACGCGCCAGGCGCACCCTGATTGAACTGCTGCGCGAGCTGCCCCAAACGATGATCGTCGCAACGCACGATCTACCTATGGTCAAGGAACTGCTTCCGCGCACGATCATCATGGATGAAGGGCAAATCGTCGCGGATGGACCCACATCTGGAATCCTCGCCAATGCAGATTTGCTCGCCGCGCACGGGCTCGAAATGCCCTGAGCATCGCCCAGGCATGGGCATAATGAGCGCTTACACCTCGGCCCGGTTCGGGTAGCGCTTCACCTGCTGGCGCAGTTCCCTGGCGGCGCTGGCAATGTCCACCTCTGCCACCGGAAAATCCAGCCACAGGTCAGGGCATTCAACCCGCTGTCCGCCGCCCTGTGGTTGCTCCAACCGGCGCCAGGAAGGGTTGATCAGGTTGCCAAAGTGAACACGCAGCGTCTTTCCTGCTGCACCGTCGACCAGCCGGAACAGCAGCACGGGCTCCAAAAAGCTGAGCGCTGGGGGCGCTTCTTTACCGTTCGCCACGGCTTCCAGCCAGTCCGCCAGGCGGGTCGCTTCATACGTTAGCAAACAGGGGTCCGTCCCTGTCCACTCCCCCTCTGGTCCGCCGGCCTCTACATGAATGGACAGCCAGTTGGCATCGTATGGTTCACCGGCAGCGTCTGGGTACTGGTAGCCGAGGATCGTCAAATTGAAGGAGGAATTGTTCGTGCTCAATCGCATGCGGAAATTGTAGCATAATTGTTGTTCATTTTCATTGTATACTTATAGAGTGAAAGGAGCATCTGACATGTTCTATCGCCGAAAACAAGAAGGTTCCCTGCCCGGCTGGTTGTGGTTCTTCCTGATCCTCCCCCTGGGATTATTGGTTGCTTTGCTTTACCGTCAGAAACAAGTGCGCGAGTTTGCCCGGCGTCTTGGAGAAATGCCAAAGCAGGTCATACCAGTCCGCCGCCGTTACGTTGAACCCGATTCAATCCCCCTCGAGATCCGTCCAGCCGTGCCCCCAGCTGGTGGAAAAAAGATTGCTCCAGTGATCACCACCCATTCAGGATATCAAGAGTTGATCCTGGAGAAACCGGAAGAAGCCCCTTCCAATGCGCAGGACGATTTAACGATCATCGAAGGCATTGGCCCCAAAATATCCGAACATCTCCGCCGGGCTGGTATCTTCACCTTCCATCAGCTTGCTGAGACCCCCATTGAACGGCTCAATGAAATTCTTACTGCCGCCCGCCTGAGACACCTGGCTAACCCGGGCACATGGCCCGAGCAGGCCCGCCTGGCTGCCGCCGGTGACCGGGCCGGGCTGGCAAAACTTCAGGATTCGCTGAAAGGTGGCCGCCGTGTAAGCGCGGCCTGACCAGAAGCATCACGATGAAATTTCTCGCCATCGAGCACGAATCTCCCACGGCGAGCAGCCCTGACTTCCAGCCCTACCTGAAAGCAGAAGCGGCTCGCGCCTGGGAGTTGTACAGGTCTGGCGCTATCCGCGAACTTTATTTCCGCCCCGATTTGCATACTGCTGTGCTGGTGCTTGAATGCGGCAGCACGGCTGAAGCGCAGGAGTTGCTGCACAGTCTCCCTCTGGTCAGCAGCGGCTTAATCACCTTCGAAATTGTCCCGCTTGTCGCATATACCGGGTTCGCCCGCCTCTTTGACTCGGAATACATTCAGGAATGACTGGCAAAATCAAAAAAAGGGGAAACTTTGTATGCGTTATTTGGACAATATCATTATAATTATAGAGATAACAAGAGGGATATATGGACAACTATCCAGAAACAAATGCAGAGATGAACAACGTAATCGCTGGTGATGCTGTGAACGAACAGCGCACGGCGGTCAATGATGTAAACGCATCGAACGTAATCCTTCGTCAGGCAGCCGCCAGGTCGATTACAGCCGAGCAAATCGTGGTTCGCCAGGGCGCTATGGCGCAGGCAAAAACCGAGAAGTTGGAAATGCTCCAGGGCAGTGCTGCAATGATCCAGGCCGGCTCCGCTCAAATGACCGGTTCAAGCGCTGCAGCACTGATCGTAAACGGCAACGTAACCATGGACCAGTCCGCGGCGCGTGTTGTTTTCTCAAATGGCGAAGTCAGCATGGATCAGAGCGCCACCGTTTTCCTGGTAGCCAACCAGGTAAAGGCGGAAAATACCGGCAATACAGTTTTCCTTCTCGCCCGTAAAGTAGATGGAAATGTGAGTACCGTTTTTGGCCCGCGCGAAAGCGTATTGTTTGGCGCGGTTGCCGGCCTGGTAGCAGGTGTTGTGATGCTGCTTGGCGGTCGTTTCGGGAAGCGCAAAGCGCGTAAGAACTAAATAATTCTTTCAATCAATAACCTTCACATAATTCGATCCTTCGAGAAAGAGAGCAGACATGGCCGTAGACCCTATCATCGCAGACTTGCAGTATGTGATGGAAACCAGCCAGGAACTGGACATCCTTAACTTTCACAAGAGTTTCCCCATTACCTGCAAGGCCCGGGTCGAAACCATTGATCGTGATATTGCCGTATTAAAAGTGGAGCCGCCCGGTTCGGTCTGCCTGGAATCGCAGGAACAGACCATTGTGCTCAGCCGGGGGCTGCCAGAAGCCGTACGGGCGCGGATTGTTTCCTTTGATCTTATTAACGGCAGGCTGACCCTCAGCGACTTCTCCTATGTTGGGGCGCATTTCGGTGAACGGATGATTGCTCGGGTCCAGCCTGAAGACACCATTCACATCGAAATTGAAGCCGATGAGAAAAAATACAGCGGCACCCTGGTGGACGTTTCCCTGAGCGGCGTGGGGCTGCTTACCGGTGAAACCAGCTTCCAAAGAGGAACGCTGCTTCAAATCACGCTGCCTCTTCCGGAAGGTAAAGTTACTCTGCCGGGTAAAATTCTCAACACCACCACTGCCCCCAATAGTCAGACTCGCCTGTCAGTCGGCTTTACCCGCAACGCCCAGGAAATTGCAGTGGTCATGCGTTACATCAAAGACCGCCGTATTGAAATCCTCAACGAAATCGAGCGCATGTACGAGCGCTCCTACCGCACAAAGTTGGCCCAATCCAAAGACCAGCAATAGACAACTGCGGGCCCCTGAAAGTGCCCGCTGCCGCCGCCAAAGGATGGCGGCGGC
>CAYTHO010000043.1:0-47949 GCA_964437595.1 uncultured Anaerolineaceae bacterium | reverse complement strand
CGGTTCGCGTCGCGAACCGGCTTGTGTTTTAACGGGTGGTAAACTTTTTCTTATCTTTCTTGCACATTATCTTGACCACAGCCTGGCCGGTCATCACGCCGCTGGGCAGGCCGCCGCCGGGCTGGACCCACTGACCGATCATGTAGAAGTTGTCCAACCCGGGCAGGGTGTATTCGGGCCGGGCCATGATGGTTTTTGTGGTGGGCATCCAGCCCTCGAAGCTGCCCTGCCAGTTGCCGGTGTAGCGTTCGAAGGTGAGGGGTGTGGCGACATCGGCCATTTCCACCTGCCCGGCTATGCCGGGGAAGCGCTGTTCCATGCGCTGGATTACTTCCAGCGCCACGCGCTGTTTTTCGGCTTCGTATCGTTCGGGCTCGGCGCTCAGTTCTTTCCACCAATCGTAACTAGTGGTGATCATAAAGGTAATTACCGTTTTTCCCGGCGGGGCCAGGGTGGGGTCGAAGTTGTAGATTGTGTATTCCAGCCGCTTGACGGGCTTATCGGCTACCATCAACGGTTCATCCAGCACCACGGAGAAACCACTGGTCAGCGCCGGCAGGTCATCGAACGTGCGTTTGACTCCCAGCCCGATGTACACCAGCGGCTGGAAAATTTCCCATTTATCATACATTTCGCGCTGCTTTTCGCCAACGTAACGCCCATCCAGCATGTCGAAGATGGTTGCGCGCCCATCGGCGGCAGAGATGATGATATCGGCGCGCTGCTCGGCGCCGTCTTCCAGGCGCACGCCGACCGCCCGATTATCCTGAACCAGGATTTTTTGTACCCGCGTGTTGTAGAGGATCTCACCGCCCAGATCCTCGTAGCGTTTGGCGACTGCCAGCGACATGGGCAGCGAGCCGCCGATGGTGTAACCGGCTTCGCGTTTATTCAACAATGCCAGCGTGAACAGCAATCCCATCGCTGACATTTCCGTGTACCAGATTTCATGGAACGATTCTCGCAGGAAGGGGTTCTTGAAGAGGTTGGCGAGATCAGCCATGGTCATCTTCCCCCAGCGCTGGAAGCGCGGGCCCAGGCTGATCATTTTGGGAAGCCTGGTTATCATTTTGAGGAAATCGCCCATGCTATCCAAATTGGACTGCATATCAAACCCGGAAAAGGCGCGTATTGTTGCGCACATATTCTTAATCACGGCGCTGTCTTCAGGGGCAATCTCGAGCATGTGTTGTTCCAGGCGGTTGACATCGGAATAGAGGTTCAACACCTCTCCGCTGCGGCCTTCATAGCGGGCGAAGATCTCGGGGTCAAAAATCTCGCGATTCTGAATGAGGCCGATGTCTTCCCACATTTTATAGAAACTGTGGGTGGGGCTCGAACCGGTCAGCCAGTGGATACAGCCGTCGATGGTGTAGCCTTTGCGCTTCCAGGCCGTGACCAGCCCGCCGGGCTGGCTGTGCAGCTCGAAAATGCGGCTTTTGTAACCATTCATCTGCGCGTAGATTCCGGCGGAGAGTCCGGCAATCCCGGCGCCGACGATAATGACAGATTTTGTATTCAATTGAGATGTGCTCATGGGGTTTCTTCCTGCTTCCCGGTATATTGATAGGACCATTCATTTACCAGCAGTTGAAAGCCGTACTTGCTGACAATCGGGAGGCTCATGTCGCTGGCGTTGATGGTGAGGTAGCGGTACCCGCGGCGGATGGCCTCCTGCGCGCGCAGGGCCAGCAGCGCAGTGTAGAGCCCCTGGCGGCGGTGCTCCGCCACGGTTGAACCTCCCCACAAACTGGCAAAATGGCTGCGCGGGTGGAAGTAAATCCAGGCGGCGCAGGCAGGGCGACCGGCAGCGTATGCTATATATACGCTCAGAAAGCCGGGGAGTTGCAGGTGATGCCCTAAACGCTGGTGGATCCAGCCAAAACTGCCGCCGTAAACGTGTTCCATGACCTGAATGACACCGGATAGTTCTTCGGGCCGGGAGAGCTTGCGCACATCGGCGGATACCGGGCTGAGGAGAACGGGCGGGGCTTCCTGCAGATCGAGGACGAGCACCGGCTCGCTTTCGCCCGCCTGGAAACCGTGCGCCTCAAGGCGCTGCTTGAGAGAGGCTGGCTGGTCGTGCTCGCACACGATCCATTCGAAAGGCTGGCCCAGCGGGAGGAAGTGGTCGATCTGGGCCTGGATGGCGGAGTCGAGGGAAGGTTCGGGAATGCGGCTGTAGGTGATGGTGTTGATGCCCGGGGCAGGGCGGGTCAGGCGGACCAGAGAGGGGGGTGAAAGCGGGCCTGCGGGAGAAAGTATCTCTTTACGCGCCTCGGGGTATTGTATGCCGTTGGGGGGGGCGTTGGCGTTTTCGGCGCGGTGGGGGGGATTTTGGTTGGTGTTTGTTCCTGGTGTGGGACGGGGAGGTTTTTTGCAAGGGGTGGGCGGCTCGCGAGCCGCCCTACCCGAGCCGCCTTTACCAACCGCCCCTACCGGCTCCACCCCTATCCGATGCCCTGCGCGTTATTCGTCCAGGTCGCGGATTTCGGGCATGCAGAGGATGTGGAATGCCAGGGTTTCCAGGTCGTTCTTTTTGCGAGAATGGAGCGCCTGGCGGAGGGTTTCCTGGAAGCGGGGATTCTCGGAGAAGGCTTTGCCCAGGTATTCGGTGGGGGGAACTTCACCGGAGAGGATTTCTTCCAGGCCAAGCTTGCGATAGATGGAGCTGACCAGGCCGTAGCTCCAATCTTCGCTGATCTTGAATTCATCGGAAAGCTCGCGGCGTTCCATGCTGAAAATCAGGGCCATGCGGGCGACTTCGGCTTCGTGTTCGGTGAGCTGGTGGATGGATTTGCGCCCATCCATTACCAGCACATGCGCGGGGTGGCTGGTTCGGCGAATATGGGGTTCGATGCCGGGGGTGATCACCCACTGGTCGGGTTCGGAAAGGGCAACCGCCCAACTAAGGGCATGGCGAATCTCGGATTTCAGGATGTACCCGCAGAAACCAGGAATCGGAGCCATGTTCGCGATGTGATCGCCATATTTGCCGACCAGCAGAACCGGCAGGGGGGCGACCAGCGGCGCCGCCAACCTGGCCAGTTTGCCCCAGTCCTTGACGCCAGAGAGCAGGTCGATGTTGAGAAGGATGAAGTTGGGTTTTTCTTCCTCGCTGTTGAGGCAAGAGAGCATGCCTTCGATGGTGGAACATTCGCCAACCACGCGGGTGCGCCAGTCACGCGCCAGCAGCAGCGCCATCCAATTTTGCGCAAAGGGATCGTCGTCTACGATTAAGACCCTGGCTTCTTTTTTCATTCACCCGCCTCCATGCAATTATTTTTACCCGGCTGTGTTGGAAAATGAATTGTACCAGCAGTTGCAGGCTATTGTACCAGTTCTTTTTTTGTTGGACGGAGAGGATTGCCAGCGGCTCTGAAGGGAAAGGGATGGAATCGGTATTGGACTGTATTGGGTGTGCAAGCTGGTTTGCCGCTGTACTATTTCTATGATATATTTACTCCTACTCGCTCAGAGGAGTTATCAACGTTCATGGCTATATTGAGGAAAGAGCGAAGCAGGCGCTTCCGATCCATATTGATCTTTATCATTGTTGCCACAATCCCGTGCTACTGCCTGGGGTTGGGAGCGCTGCAGGTGGAGGCCTGGCTCAGCCAGCCTACCCGCACCCCAACCAATACGTTTACGCCGACTCTGACATTTACCCCTGCTCCTCCAACCGATACTCCGCAGCCAGCGACCGGAACGGTCACCGGAACGGCGACGATTACGCCATCGTTTACGCCATCGCTTACCTTTACACCGTTCCTGACCCCCACGGTTACCCAAACGATGACTTCCACAACCGTTCCCCCAACGTTAACCTTTACGCCCACGCCGACGGTTACGGTTTCTCAGCCGGATACAGAAACTCCCACACCGAGCCCAACGGCTACGGTTTCACCGACTCCGCCCTCCGCATCGGACTGATACTCCATGGCGAGGGAAGGGCGGTTTGTTGATCCTGAACCATCCATATCTCAATCGGAAAATCGACGAAATATGCCCGAACTCAAAGACTTTCTCAAGCAAATGTTATCGCTTCCGGGCCTTTCCGCGTATGAAGGCCCCGTACGCGAGGCGATCGCCGAGGCCTGGAAGCCCCTGGTCGATTCGCTGACCGTCAGTAAGGTTGGCTCGCTGCACGGGCTCAAGCGCGGAACAGGCGCTGAACCACGGCCAAAAATCCTGCTTGCCACACATATGGACGCCATCGGGCTAATGGTCACCGGAATCAGCGCCGGGGGCCTGCTGCACTTCACGGAAGTGGGCGGGGTTGACCCGCGCATCCTGCCCGGCATGCCGGTGATGGTGTACGGGCGGCGCGAACTGCCCGGTATCATCGTGCAGCCGCCGGACAGCCTGCTGCCTGCTTCGCAAAAAGGCAAGCCCATTGCAATGGCGCACCTGCTGGTCGACACGGGGCTGGAAGAAGAGGAAGTACGCGCCGCCGTGCGGGTGGGGGACCTGGTCGCTTTCGCGACGCCGCCCACCGACCTGGCGGGAGATGTGATTTCCGGGCACTCGCTGGATAACCGCGCTTCGGTGGCGGCGGTAACCGCGTGCCTGGAAGAACTTCAACACATCAAGCACGGCTGGGATGTTTACGCTGTGGCGACCGCGCAAGAAGAGGAGACGTTTATCGGCGGTTTAACCTCGCCGTACGAAATCCAGCCGCAGCTTGCCGTGGCAGTGGATGTGACCTTTGCCAAAGGGCCAGGCTCATCCGACTGGCGCACCGTTCCGCTTGGCAAGGGCATCACCCTGGACCTGGGGCCGAATACGCACCCGAAGCTGTGGGAGGAATTCAAAGCATTGGCTGAGCGCCTGGAGCTGCCGTTTGCCATGGGGGTTTACCCATCCGGCTCGGGCACGGATGCTTACCCGATGCAGGTGGTGAACGAGGGCATTCCGACCATGGTGGTGGGAATCCCACTGCGCTACATGCACACGCCCGTCGAGGTGGTTTCGTATAAAGATATCAACCGCGCAGGGCACCTGCTGGCACAGTTCATCGCCGGGCTAACGCCTGAATTTATGGACAAACTCAGCTACGAGAGCGAGTAAATATGACCAATAGCACAGTAAACGATACCGCACCGGTTGTGGGCGCGGAACAGGTGGCCCTGCTGGAACGGCTGTGCAACGCCACAGCCGTCACGGGAGATGAGCGCGAGGTACGCGCCATCGTTCTGGAGCAGCTTCGCTCGCAGCAACTGGCCGATGAGATTAAAATCGATGCGCTGGGCAACGTGCTGGCGATCCGCCACGCGCGCAATACCGAGAATCCGCTGCGGGTGATGCTGGACGCGCACATGGATGAAGTTGGCTTCCTGATCGTCGACGATGACGATAACGGTCTGTTCAGCTTTGTGAAGGTAGGCGGGATCGATGAGCGGGGACTGCCAGGCAAGATGGTGCTGGTGGGCAAGAACAACCTGCCCGGAGTCATTGGCGCCAAGGCTATTCACCTGACCGAGCCGGGCGAAACCGAGAGCAAGATCCCGGTAGATTCGCTGCGCATCGACATTGGCCCGGGCGGCGGCAAGGTGAAGGTGGGCGACCGCGCCACCTATGCCACGCGCTTCCGCGAAGTGGGACCGTCGTTCATCGCGAAGGCGCTGGATAACCGCCTGGGCTGCGCCGCACTGATTGAAGTGCTGCGCGCAGCGAAGAATTCCACCGCACTCGACCATTTGGAACTGCTGCTTTCCTGGTCGGTGCAGGAGGAGATCGGCGGGCGGGGCGCGCGTGTGGCGGCCTTTGCGCTGAACCCGGAGCTGGCCATTGCGCTGGACGCTACGCCGGCCAACGACCTGCCCATGCACGATGACAGCGAAACCAAGAACTATAATACCCGCCTGGGCAAAGGCCCGGCCATTTACCTGGCGGATTCGTCCACGATTGGCGACCCGCGCATTGCCCGGCACCTGATACGCACCGGCGAGGAGCTGGGGATTCCGTACCAGATCCGGCAGCCGGGTGGGGGCGGTACGGATGCCGGAGCGATTCACCGGGTACGCGCTGGGATCCCATCGATTTCTATATCGGTTCCCGGGCGCTACCTGCACACTTCTGCGTCGGTTGCGCGGCGGGCGGATTGGGAAAATGCCCTGCGGCTGGTATGGCATGCCCTGGCCCGGATGGATCGCTCGGTTTTAGCGGGCGAGCGGGCATAAACCTCATCATTACATGTACGGAGCTTTCATAATGAAATCCTTAATCCAAAATCTTGTCGAGCTGGTGGGTCCTTCGGGGTATGAGCAGGCCGTGCGCGATTTTGTACGCGGCGAGATCGAAGGGCTGGTAGATGAAATGTACGTTGACGCGCTGGGCAACCTGATCGCTAAAAAAGGCGCCGTAGGAAAAGGCGCCATAGGAAATGGCGGCAGCGCAAAGGCTGAGGGCGGGCTGCGCATCATGCTGTCAGCGCACATGGATGAGATTGGGTTGATTGCTACCCATATTGACGAGAAGGGGTTTGTGCGCTTCACCAATATCGGCGGGGTGCGCCCGGCCAACTGCATTGGCGGCAGAGTGCGCTTCCTCAACGGTAAGCAGGGCCTCATTTACATGGAGCGCACCGATGACCCTTCGCGCATTCCCTCGCTCGAGAACCTGTATATTGACCTGGGCGCAACCTCACGGGAAGACTGCCCGGTGAAGGTGGGCGACCTGGCTGTTTTCGAGCGGCCTTTCATGGACCTGGAAAACCGGCTGGTCTCGAAAGCGATGGATGACCGCATCAGCGTGGCAGTGATGATTGCCGCGTTGAAAGAACTGAAATCGACGCCGAATGAGGTGTATTTTGTTTTCAGCACTCAGGAAGAGGTTGGGTTGCGCGGCGCGACCACCGCGGCGTACGGCGTGGACCCGGACCTGGGACTGGCGGTAGATGTGACCGGAACCGGCGATACGCCTAAGAGCAGCAAGATGGAAGTCAGCCTGGGAAAAGGCCCGGCAATCAAGGTGCGCGACGGTGGCATGCTGGCCGATCCGCGGGTGGTGCGCTGGATGGTCGACGCTGCCGAAAAGGCCGGCCTGCCGTACCAGATGGAAGTTCTGGAAGGCGGGACGACGGATGCGCGCGCGATCCAAACGACGCGGGCGGGTGTTCCTTCGGGGTGCTTGTCGATCCCGACCCGCTACATCCACAGCCCCTCCGAGATGGTTGACTACGATGATGTGCAAAATTCGGTGAAGCTGCTCGTCGCGTTGATCAGCCAGCCTGTAACGCTTGCCTGATGACTCGCCCGGAACGCCACCGTCTTCCTGACGGAGCCGAACACATTACACGGCGCGGAGCCAGCGGCGCATGGCGGCTGCTGCTCGCGCTGCTGGTGGCACTGCTCGCCGGCTGCGACCTGATTCGCGGCCTCGAACTACCGGTGACGCTGCCGGAAATCCGCCCGGTTGCGCCAACCGTTTTGCCCAGCACGCCTACTGTAAAACCTACGGAAAAGCAGGAAGCGAGCGAACCACTGCCTACCGCATCGGCAACGCCCCATTCGGCGATTGTGCTGTGGGTGCCGCCGGAATTTGATCCGAATGCCGAAACCGAGGCTGGAAAGAAGCTCAACCAGCGGTTGAAGGAGTTTTCGCGCCAGAACGGCGGCGTGCAAGTACAGGTGCGGGTGAAGGCATCCAGCGGCCCGGGCAGCCTGTTGGAGTCGCTGGGCGCGGCGGCGGCGGCGGCGCCTTCGGCGCTGCCATCGGTGGTGGCGCTTTCACGCAGCGACCTGGAGATCGCCGCGCTACGGGGGCTGGTACACCCGCTGGATGGCATCAGCACGGTAATCGATGAAACCGACTGGTACGATTACGCCCGCCAACTGGCGATGGTGCAGGGAGCAACCTTCGCGCTGCCTTTTGCCGGAGACGCGCTGGTGATTGCTTACCGCCCGGCAAAAGTTGCCGCGCCACCGGTCGACTGGCCGGCGGTATTCCGCTTAGGCCAGCCCCTGGCTTTCCCGGCTGGCGACCCACAGGCGTTATTCGTGCTGTCGCTGTACCAATCCGTGGGCGGTACGGTTGAAGATGCCCAGCGCCGGCCCATGCTCGAGCCGGATCACCTCTCGCAGGTGCTGCAGATGTTAGGCGACGGGGAACAGAAAGCGGTTTTTCCGAACTGGCTGTCGCAGTATGAGACCAACGGGCAGGTGTGGCAAGCATACCGTGACGGCAGAGTCAATGCGCTGGTCACCTGGGTATCCAATTACCTGACCAGCCTGCCCCCGGATACGGCTGCCGTTCCTGTTCCGAAAGTGAATGATACTTCCATGAGCCTGGCTACCGGCTGGGGCTGGGCGGTGGCGGACGCCATTCCCGAGCACCGTGCCTTGAGCGTAAAGCTGGCGGAGTTCCTGGTGCAGGGTGAATTTATGGCCAGTTGGACTGAAGCCGCCGGATACATGCCCACTCGCCCGTCAACGCTGGCGGCCTGGTCGAACCAGAGCCTGAAGACCCTGCTCAGCCCGGTGGCGGTTTCCGCCCAGGCGCGGCCTACGGTCGACCAGCTTTCGAGCCTGGGGCCTGTATTAAAGGAGGCCTCGCTCAAGGTGCTGAAACGGGAGAGCGACCCCACCCAGGCCGCTCAGGCCGCTTCGGAGAAGCTTGCATCACCAGAGGCAAAGTAGATGAATCGAAATAATCGAACAACGCAAACCCACGAGAATTTCTCTTATGACGACGACTGCCGCGCTGCCCGGCAGCACACCACAGGGTGGCGTAAAAAGATGATCCTTTGCGTTATCTTTGCCGTGATTGCGTTCGCCATGTTTCTGGCGCCGCTGGCAGGGGCGCCTACCCAGGCGCAGGGCTATTACCAGTCGGCAACCCTGGCAGCTACGCCAGCCGCCGCAACGGTAACGCCCACGAATACGCCGCTGCCTCCAGAGTTCATTGCCAACAGCCAGCAAACCATTGGCATCACCTTTGCCGGGGCAGTATTGGTGCTCATTGTGGTGATTGGCGTTTTCGTGTTCCTGCCGAAAAAGGTGGAAAATTAATTATTCCCACTTGAACAAATCGGCGCCGCCAAAACTTTTGAGCTTTCTGAGCCTGCCCTTGAATTGAAAATAGGGGTCGCTGTCGGTAATCACCAGTTCGGTTGCGCTGACGTAATCGAGGCCGATACGGTCGAGATACTGGCTGGCGCGGCCCTGCTGGAGCAGGTGGAAATACTCGCTGGTGTTCATTAAACCATCCATGTTCACCACCGCGCGACCGGTGATGAAGTAGGCGATCATGCCACCGCCGGTGGAGCCGATGAGCGATCCCGGCTCGGTATTGGCTTCGAGCTCGTGGATGGTTTCCATATAATAGTTCTGCATGCGCGCGTTGAGCCGCATGGGCATGTTGCGGATGATTTCCGCCATACCGTAGGCTACCACCGTGGCGCACAGGATGATCGCCAGGGGCCGGGCAAAGCGCCCTGCCGGGCGACCGCGCAAAGTGAAACGCTCAGACAGGCTCAATGCGTTATCCATGAGGATGCCCAGCAGGAGGGTTATAAGCATCAGGCTGGCGGTCCAATACCAGGTACGCATGTGCAGGTAACCGGTGCCGGTGTAGGAAATGAGCTGGACAAAGCTGCCCGCGAAGAGGGGGAAGAGGGCCAGGCGGTGGATGGCAGCGCGGGAGCGAGGCCACAGCAAGAGCAAGAGGGCCAGAGCGGCGCCGCCAAACAGCAGCAGGCGCAGCCAACCCGGCAGCGCGGCTGCCCAGGCAGTGAGGTCCAGGAGCAGGTGCCAGGGGCCGCTCTTCGGCACCAGGCCCAGCAATCCCTGGAGTGAATCAACCGGGTGGCCGTAGACAGTGTTGGGCAAGGTGCCCCACCAGCGCTTGATTTGCCCGCTGACCGGCATGGGGGTGCCGTAGTACCATTGGCTCCAGCCCATGTAGGCGGCCAGGCCAACCGCCAGAGGGCTAAAGAAACCCACGGCGCGCAAAAAGGTGGAAGGCCAGTGGATCATATCCTCAGTGGGCGAGGCGGCTTTGCCGCGCGACAAAAACCAGGATGCCAGGCGGGTGAATAAGACGGATGCCAAACCTGCCCCGGCTTCGTAGGCCAGCGTGAGGCGGGGGAAGCCAGGGATGACGCGCAGCGCCTGCAGGGCCAGCATCGCGCCGGCGAGCAGGGCGGTGGCCAGCAGGGAAACGGCAGCGGCGCGGGCCAGGGATAAAGCCAGCGACCCGCGCCCCGGAGCGGGCAGGCAGTACAGGCCAGCAATGTAATACAGCACCACGCGGATGGCAACGGCAAGAACGACCATCCAGTAGACCGAAGCGGTGTTTTGCGCGAAGGCAGCGCCAAAGCCCACCCGTTCCATGTAGCTCCACAGCACGCCGAGCATGATCAGAGCGATATCGCTGAGGAGGAGATAGCGCGCGCGAACGGGGCGCAGGCAGAACCATGCCCCTGCCAGCAGGACGAGGAAAATGTTATCCAGGCGGGCAAACACGGCCAGCATGCCAACCAATCCGGTAAGCAGCGCCGGGCGAATGCTCGAGTGGGGCGGGTTGGGAACGTCATCATGATCGCCGTGCCGGGCGAGGCGGTACACCAGCAGGGCGATGAAAAAGGCGCTGATGGCTGATTCCATGCCCATCTGGGTGATGTTTTTGTGGATGAAGGGGTAGAAGATCCAAAATAAAGCCACGAAAGCGGCAGCCAGCGGCGAGAGCACGCGCTTCGCCAGGCGATAGAGCAGCACGCCCGTCCCGGCGGTCAATAGAATAGAAAGGGCCGCTACCAGGCGCAGGGGCAGAATGAGATCGAAGCGGGCCAGGGCGAAGATGGGGGTGATGACCAGCATCCATAAGGGATGAAAGCCGCTGTCGCGCCCCAGTCCATCGAAGGTGATGCCGCGACCTTCGGTGATGTTCTGCGCCGTTTTGAAGTAGTAGAACGCATCATCTGAGCCAAACCAGCCCAGCACCAGGCTGTTGGCTGGGGCGAAGAGGGGATACAGGTGCAGTACCAGCACCAGGGCAACCAGGATAAATTCGAATGAAATGGGGCGCTTCAAAAGTGGAACCCTTGATGGAATTGTGTTGCTTTGAAGGGCCAGTTTATCATAGACGAGAGCGGAACGCGAGGGAATTGGCGGGGATTTTAGCGAGGGTTTTCGTTTTAGATACGGGAACCCGATCACCGGGCAGCGTGAACTTCCCATAAAAAATCCTTACAGGTGGCATGGAATGGGGCATGGATTAATGCGATCCGCGCGTCCTGCGCTATAATTTTTACAGGTGCCTATGAGCTGGTATCCGCGCGTTTCCACCAGTCAACTGTCTTTTTACCGCCAGATTCCCAAGGTGGACCTGCATCGCCACCTGGAAGGATCGCTGCGGGTAGCTACCATGCTGGATATTGGCCGCCAGCACGGGCTGCAGCTTCCTGAAGTCGATTTTCACACGCTGGTGCAGATGCAGCGGGGCGACTCGTTGAGCTTCACCACGTTCCTCTCGAAATTCCAGACCCTGCGCCAGTTTTACCGGTCGCCAGAGGTGATTTCGCGGGTGACGCACGAGGCCATCGCGGACGCTGCCGCGGATGGGGTGGTGTACCTGGAACTGCGCTTTACCCCGGTGGCACTGGGGCGGCTGCAGGGCTTTTCGCTGGCGCGGGTGATGGATTGGGTGGCCCGCTCGGCGGAGGAGGCCAGCCGCCAGTACCGGCTGCACACCCGGCTGATCGCCTCGGTTAACCGGCACGAGCCGGTGGAACTGGCCGAAGAAGTAGCCCGCCTGGCTGCTGAGCGCATGGATCAGGGCATTGTGGGGCTGGATTTAGCGGGGAATGAGGCGGAATTCCCGGCGGAGCCTTTCGCGGGGGTATTCCGCGAGGCACGCGAGAGCGGGCTGCACATTACCGTACACGCGGGAGAATGGGGCGGGGCGGAAAACGTCCGCAAGGCTATCCTGGAACTGGGGGCCGAACGCATCGGGCACGGCGTGCGGGTGGTGGAAGACCCGGACGTGCTGGCCCTGGTCCGCGAGCGGCAGACGCCGCTGGAAGTATGCGTAACCAGCAACTACCAGAGCGGGGTGGTGGCTGACCTATACGAGCACCCGCTGCCGCGCCTGATCGAAGCGGGGATTAACGTTACCCTCAACACCGACGATCCTTCGATCTCTAATATTACGCTCACCGACGAGTACCGTATTGCGCTGGAAGATTTTGGCCTGCCTTCGGGTGTGATGACGAAGTGCATCACCAATGCGGCACGGGCCAGCTTCCTGCCGGAAACACAGGCAAGAGCGCTGGAGAGCAATTTGCAACGGTCGCTCAAAGCCATCCTGGGCAATTGAGCGAACCGTCATACATACGGATACCCAGATGCCAGGGTAGCAAGTGGTTGACCTGAGCAGGCCCTTTTTGATTTTCGGTGTAAGGGGTAAAATGGGCGGGCTTTTATAGGTGGAAGCTGGATGACTGAAAAACTGCAAAGACCCGAAAATCAACGCACTGACCTACGTTCGGAAATAAAAGAGTACCTGGATGTGCGGCAGCAGCGCAGGATGATCTTTCCGCGGGCTGCCCTGGTGGGTGCGTTCGCCGGGTTCGTGGCGCTGGCCTTCCGTGTGGCGCTGTCCAGTGCGGATACCCTACGGCTGGGCTTTTTGGAATGGGCGCACCATGCAGCGCCGGTTTGGGGTTGGATACTGCCGGCGCTGGTTACCATGCTGGGCGCTGCAACCGCTGTTGCGATCACGCGCCGCTATGCGCCGGAAGCCAGCGGCAGCGGCATTCCGCACCTGGAAGCCGTGCTGCAGCGTTTTCGCCATCTGCATTGGAAGCGGCTGCTGCCGGTGAAGTTTTTTGGCGGCATCCTGGCGATTGGGAGTGGGATGGCGCTGGGGCGCGAGGGACCGACGGTGCAGATGGGCGGCGCGGTGGGCGAAGCTGTCTCCCGCCTGTTGAAGGTATCGGAACGCGAGCGCCTGACGTTGATATCCGCAGGGGCGGGGGCCGGGCTGGCGGCGGCTTTCAACGCGCCGTTATCCGGGTTGATTTTTGTGCTGGAAGAAGTGCGCCGGGATTTCCAACCGATTGTGTTTGGGGCGGCATTTATCGCGGCGGTGATCGCGGATATCATCGCCCAAATTGGCTCGGGGCAGTTCCCGGTTTTTGCTGTTCCGGCGTACCCCATGCCGCCGCTCACGGCTCTGCCGGTATTCGCTGTGCTGGGGATGGTGGCTGGAATACTGGGGGTGTTATTCAACCGGGCGCTGATGATGGTGAGCAAGCTTTATGCGCGGATACCGGTGCGTTTTGCGATAGCGGCGGCGGCGCTGACCGGCGGCGCGATTGGCCTGGTGGGCTGGTTCTCGCCCAATCTGATCGGGAGCGGGCACAGCCTGGCGGAGAACGCGCTGACTGGCAAGCTGGCGCTTGCCGTGATCCCTCTCTTTTTCGTTCTGCGATTTGTGATGACGACCACCAGCTACAGCACCGGCGCGCCGGGCGGCATTTTTGCGCCGATGCTGGTGCTGGGCGCTTTGATTGGGCTGGCAGTGGGACAGGCGGCTAATGCCTGGTTCCCCAGCGCGGCGCCAATACCAGGGGTGTTCGCGGTGGTGGGGATGGCGGCTTACTTCACCGCCATCGTACGCGCGCCGCTGACCGGGATCATGCTGATCGTCGAGATGACGGGAAATTATGCGCTGATGCTGCCGCTGCTGGTGAGTTGCTTTTGCGCCTACGTGGTGGCAGAAGCGATGAAAGAACTGCCGATTTATGAGGCTCTTTTAGAGCGGGATTTGCGGCGAGGCGGCGACCTTTCGTTGATCAAGGAACCCGCCGTGGTGGAGTTCACCATTCAGGCGGGCGCGCCGTTCGCGGGCCAGCAGATCCGGTTTCTGGGGCTGCCGCCGGGGTGCATTCTGGTGCGCTGCTCAGACGGGAAGCGCGAGTGGGTGCCTAAGGCTCACACTCGGCTGGAAGCGCACATGCGCATCACAGCCGTCATCGCGCCGGACGCATGCGACAGCCTGGAAATGTTGCGCGTGGGGTGCAGGGAAATGAAATAGAGCCTGCCGGGAACGGCGCTGCAAGCCCTTTTGCCTGCTCTATTCCCAATAGTCTTTCATTAATTCGCTGACCCAGGGCGGTTGGGTAATTTCGCCCTGCGGGAGGTATTCTTTGAACACGGGCTTGATGTCGATTACCGGCGTGCCATCAATGGCGTCGAAGGATTGGAGATAGATTTTCCTTCCGTCGATTCTCAACAGGCGCGCGATGGTTGCCCCCAGCAGGTTGGGCCGGGCGCGCTTGCGCTGCGCGAAGATGCCCACTTTGGGCCAGGCAGGGTTCTCCCGGGGGTGTTCCGATTTCAGGATGATTTTGCCGCGATCCACCTGGTGGAAGTAGTAGATGATTTCTACGTGCGAGAAATCCGCCAGCCCGGTCAGGCTGTCCGCGGCATATTCGCTGGTCAATTCGATGTACGATGCGACTCCATTCCAGTGGTCGTCGATGGGCTCCGTCCGAACCGACCGGACGTAACCTACCGGTTCGATAGTGATTTGCATGTCTTCTCTCCAGGGGATTTTTATGATTCGCCCGGGCGGGAGGCTGCTTCGCGGGCCATGCGCTGGCGGCGGCTGTCGATCCACAGGGCAGCAGCGGCGAGGACGAGGGCGCCCAGGATGAAGAATGCCGCAGTGCGGTAGGTGCCGTTGATGCCGGCGACCAGCGCGGCGGGAGGGGCGGTACTGGCATCGGCGCCGGAGGGCAAACCGGCGAAGGCCAACACGAGTGAAGCAAATAAGGCGCCCATCATCGGCAGACCGGTGGTCTGGCCCAGGGTGCGCGAGAGGGCCAGCAGCCCGCTGGCGACGCCTAAACGGTCACGCGGGGCGGCGCTCATGATGGCGTTATTGTTGGGAGACTGGAACATGCCCTGGCCAATGCCAAAGGGGATCAGCCGGATGACAAAACCCAGCGCGGTGACTTCCTGGTTGAGCGTGCTGACGGTGAGGCAGCCAATGATGATTAAAGTGAGGCCAACCAGGCTGATGCCGCGCGAGCCGTAGCGGTCGGAGAGCGAACCGGCCACGGGGGCAACCAGGCCCATGGCGATGGGATTCGCCATCATGAGCAGTCCCACGGTCTGGGTGGAGAAGCCTTTCACCAGCTCCAGGAAGAAGGGCATAATGAACATGCCCGCCATGGTGATGAAGACCAGGAAGCCCATCAGCAGGTTGAGGCTGAAGAGCACGTTGCGGAACAGGCGCAGGTCGATCATCGGCTGGCGGACGCGGGTTTCGACATACAGGAACAGCGCCAGCCCGGCGGCAGCCACAGCCAGCAGCGCCACGGACAGCGGCTGGTTGAAGCCCTGCTGCTGGCCGAGGGTCATGCCCAACGCATAGCTGGCGAGGGTGAAGAACAGAACAGCCGCGCCGAGGGCATCGAAGCGCTGGCCGGGACGCGTGGTAGATGAAGGGACAAAGCGGTTGATGGCGTACAGGGTGAGGATGCCCACGGGCACGTTGACCAGGAAAATCGAGCGCCAGCCCACCAGGCCGATGAGCAGGCCGCCGATGGGCGGGCCGACGGCGATGCCGATGGAGACGGTGGACCCGATGAGGCCCAGGGCGCGCCCGCGCTCGCTGACGGGGAAGATCTCGGTGATGATGGCGGTGCCCAGGGCCTGGGTCAGCGCCGCGCCGATGCCCTGCAGGGCACGGAAGGCGATCAGCCAGCCGGCAGTAGGGGCCAGCCCGCACAGCAGCGAACTGATGGTGAACAAGCCCAGGCCGGTCAGGTAGAGTTTTTTCTTGTCAAACATGTCGCCCAGGCGGGCTACACCGAGCAGCAAGGAGGTCACTACCAGCACGTAGCTCAAGATTACCCAGGAAATGGTAGCGAAATCGGTTTGCAGTTCCTGCATCAGGGTGGGTAGCGAGATGTTGACGATGCTGGCGTCGAGGGTGGCCATAAAGACGCCCAGACCGATTCCGGCCATGGCCAGCCATTTCTTTCTTCCGTTGAGAACCGTGCTGGGCTGAGGCTGCATGTAGATGTCCTCCTGACCGGCTGATTGTACCAGATGTGGACGGGGAAAGGATGCAAATGGACTGTGGGGTACTGGCGGTTGTGGAATGCTGCCAGTACCCCAGATGATAGAAAGGAATAAGGCGCGATTTTAGCGCATCAACTGCGGCATGTAGCCCCTGACCAGGTTCTCGGCGACGAAGAGGTGGATGGTGATTTCAGCGCTGTCGCTGGCGGGGCAGGCGGGATCGGTAGATGCGGCGTTGATGGTGAGTGTGCCGGTATGGTCTCCCAGGATGCTTAATATGCTGCCCGCATCGGTGGGGGTGATGGTAAAAGCGCCATCAGGGGTGGAGCCGCTGGCGGCGCTGAGGTTGAGCCAGGCGCTTTCGAAGCCGGATTGGGTGACCGTCCAACTGGCGGTTTGGGATGAAGCGGTATTCACCGGCTGGAAGGTGCGCGATGGAACGCTGAACTGACCGTTATTTTGGCCATACAGGAAGGTGAGTGATTCGGGGAGATTGCCGAGGGTGACTGCTCCTCCGGGGGTGTCTAGATAAATGCTGTCGGAAGAGGAGGCCGCCGCGGTAACCTGGCCGGTCTCGCGCATCTCGACGGTGACGGTGTGGTTGCCCGCGGCGCAGGGGAGGGTCCAGAGTACGTTTTCCTGGAAGGGGCGCCAATCGGTCCAGGCTTCGCCATCGCTGCGCAGGCGCATTTCATCGAAATCACCGGCGCCGTAAATGTACAGGCTGACCTCCTGCACTGATGTCGTGGCGGCCTCGTGGTTGATGATGACGGGATAGATACCGAAGCGCGAGTCGAAGTCTTGGGCCCAATAATGGGTGTAATAGGCGCTGCCGTTGTAGTAGCCAACGCCAATCTCGGTAAATTCAGCTCGTTCAATGTTCTCGCGATGGGGGGGCGAATCGAGCCAGCCCTGCACCACGCCCGCGGGCGTGGTGTAACCGGCGGCAATGTTTTCACCTTTCCAATTTAACCCAGTAACAAACTTAGAGAAGCGATCCCAGGTTTCGCAGACTTTAACGAGCGCGTTCTGGGAGTTTCGATCGTAGGTTGGGTGCTCAACGTAATCGTCGGCGACCATGTCGGCGGCGTGGTAGCGGGCCAGGTAATCGAGGTTCTCGACGCGTTTGAGCGGCGGGCGGGGCGGGGTGAGGCTGGCGCGGTGCTGGTTGACCAGCTCGACGACTTCCTGTTCGAAGGCCTCGTTGATCGGGGCAACATCGACGCGCTCGCAGCCGCTGAACATCATCAGAGACGGCGGCGTGGTGGATGTGCCTATCGGCTCGCCCAGGGTGTTTCCACCCTCCTGCGGGTAGGGCGCGGCGTATGCACGCGGCATGGGAAGCGGCAGGGCGATGATCAAAAGCACAGCAAGGTAGGAAAGGTATCGTTTCACGGGTCACCTGATATGCGGTTTTTTGCCAAATGTGGTTGGTTTCGGAAAGTATTCCACCGGAACATATTTTTCGCTTGATACGTCTGTAATAAAGTGATAAAACAGGTAGTAAGATTATTATAGGAGGGAATTCAATGAAGCTGCGCTTCATTTTTGTAAGTTTTTGCGCGCTATTTGTGATGCTGTCTTGCAACATGCCCGTGGCCCCGGCGACTGGAGCCGTTACACCAACTGGGGCGCTGGATGTGCTGACCGCGGCGGCGAAGACGGCGCAGGCAGGCCAGACACTGCCCGCGACCGCCCAACCCGGACCGGCCACCCTGACCCCACCACCCGCGAATACCGCCGCTCCGGCGACCAGCACACCGCAGCCGTGCGACCAGGCGGCCTTTGTGCAAGACGTAACTGTGCCGGACGGCACGCGCATGCTGCCCGGGCAGGCGTTTACCAAGACCTGGCGGCTGCGCAACCTGGGCACCTGCACCTGGAACGCGAGTTACGCGCTGGTGTTCACCGGCGGGGATGCCATGGGCGCGCCAGCGGTGGTCAACCTGCCCGGGAATGTGCCGCCCAACAGCATGGCGGATTTATCTATCGAGATGAAAGCACCATCCGCGGCTGGCACGTACCGGGGCAATTGGAAACTACGCAATGCCACCGGAGGGATTTTTGACGTCAGCGGCGGCAACATTTACGTAGAAATCCAGGTGGCGCCAAATACACTTACGCCAACGATCACCCCGACCCAGACGATCACGCCCACGGTGACGATCACGCCCACCGCTACCAACCCGGCTGCCAGCGGAATCATCTATGATTTCGCGGCGAACCTGTGCAAGGCGGAGTGGCGCAGCCAGAGCGGGGTTTTGCCCTGCAAGGAGAATGAAGGGGGCACAGAAGGCGACCCGCGCGGATTTATGCGGCTGGTGAATAACCGCGCCCTGGAAAACGGCGCGACCCCCGTGACCCCGGTGCTGCTGACCGTGCCCGATGCGACAAAGACCGGCGCGATTACCGCCACCTTCCCGGTGGTCACCATCCAGCAGGGATACCGCTTCAAGGCTTCGTTTGGCTGCGTGCAGAATGCATCGCAGTGCTCGGTGGTGTACCAGGTGAATTATCTGCTGGGCAGCGACCAGTTGAAAAACCTGGAAGAGAAAAGCCATGCCTATTCCGGTTCGCTGAAAGAAATCGACATCGATCTTTCGCCGCTGGCAGGTCAGTCCATCAAGGTGGTGCTGGTGGTGCTGGCAAACGGCTCCGCGGAAGGCGACCAGGCGGTGTGGCTGCACCCGAGGATTGAGAAGCCTTAGCCTGGCTTTTTTGTTACAATTTGAATACTGCCCCGGCCATTGGTCGGAAATCCAAAAAAAGAGCAGAAAATCGATATGGAGAAAATCCCTATGATTCCTCATCTCTTTCTCCTGCCTGTTCCGCGGCAGGCGGTATATACCGAGGGCGCTTTTGCGCTGCCTGAAAGCCGTTTGATCCTGCTGGATGGGCCGGAGCCCCAGGCTTTACGCCCGGCGGCGGAGCGGGTACAGCGCGCGCTGGGCGGGCTGGGCCGGCAGTGGACGCAGATCGCCGGGAGCAGCCTGCCCGCCGGGCAGGCCGGGGTGTCGCTGCGGGTGGCGCCGCAGCGGGCGCCGGTCCCGCAGGGATACCGACTGCATATTGCCCAGGATGGGATCACCATCGAAGGACATGACCCTGCCGGGGTGTTTTACGGAGCCTGCACGCTGGCCCAGGTGCTGGAACAGGCCGGGGACGAGACGCCCTGCCTGGAAATTGTGGATTGGCCGGATTTTCCAGCGCGCGGGGTGATGCTCGACATCAGCCGCGACCGGGTGTACCGCATGGATTATCTTTATGACCTAGTCGACCGGCTGGCGGGATGGAAGATCAACCAGCTTCAACTGTACACAGAGCATACCTTTGCCTATCCGAGCCACCCGCTGGTATGGGAAAAAGCCTCGCCGATGATGGGGGAGGAGATCCTGGCGCTGGATCGCTACTGCCGCGAGCGGTTCATCGAATTGGTGCCGAACCAGAATTCGTTCGGGCATATGGAACGCTGGCTGCGCCATGCCCCTTATGCTGACCTGGCTGAGACCCACGATACTTTCAATACGCCGTGGAATACCACGATGAAAGGGCCGTTCTCGCTGGCGCCGGAGCACCCGGGCAGCATCCGGCTGGTATCCAGCATGTATGACGAGCTGCTGCCAAACTTTACCAGCCGGATGTTCAACGTGGGCTGCGATGAAACGGTAGACCTGGGCCAGGGGGTGAGCAAGGCGGCCTGCGAGGCGCGCGGCAAGGGCGCGGTGTATTTTGATTTTCTGATGAAGGTGTACGCTGATGTGAAACGGCGCGGATATACGATGCAGTTCTGGGGCGATATTATCAACAATGAGTCGCCGGAGATGGCCGCGCTGCTGCCGCGCGATGTGATCGCGCTGGCGTGGGGGTATGAGGCTGATCACCCGTTTGACGTGGAAGGCAAGCGCTTCGCTGACTCGGGCGTGCCGTTCTATGTGTGCCCGGGGACGTCAACATGGTGCAGCCTGGCTGGGAGAACGGATAACGCGCTGGCAAACCTGCGCAGCGCCGCCGAAAGCGGTTTGAAGCATGGAGCTATCGGTTACCTGAACACGGATTGGGGCGACATGGGTCACTGGCAGGCGCCGCCGGTCAGCTACCTGGGCTTGGCGGCGGGAGCAGTCTTCTCGTGGGCGCTGGAGGCAAACCGCACGCTGGATATACCTGGCGCGGTAAGCCGCTTTGCGTTCGACGACTCGAGCGGCGCGATGGGCCGGCTGGCTTACGACCTGGGGAATGTGTACCAGGCGCCGGGCGTGCACGTGCCCAACGGCAGCGCGCTGTTCTGGGCGCTGCAACTGCCCCTGGAACAGGTCAAGGGGTATGACTTGAAAGCGGGCAAGCTGAACGAGACGCTGGAAGCGATCGACGCGGCGATGGCCTGGCTTGGGAAGGCAAAAATGGCGCGTGCGGATGCCAGTATTGTGGCGCGCGAATTCCGAAATACGGCGCGGATGATGCGCCACGGCGCGCGCCGGGCAATGCTGGCAGTGCAAGGCGATGCGAGCGGGCTGCGCAAGGACCTGGCGGAGGATATGGGCGAGACAATCGCGGAATACCGGGCGCTGTGGTTGGAGCGCTGCCGACCGGGCGGGCTGGCGGACAGCGCGGCAAGGTTGGAGAAAGCGGCGGGAGATTATTGAACCGCCGAAGACGGTTGATGGGATTGTTTTTAAAAATCGCTGATTACGCTGATTGAACCGATTACGCTGATAAGCATTTTTGTAAAAATGGGCAGTTCTCGTAGATGATAAGCAAACCGCCATAAGTCCTCGCTGGCGCGAGCGCCGGCCAGGGATGGCCGACCTACGTGATGCGGGGTTAATCAGCGGTGGCTGACATTGGATTGATAGAGGTTGAGGTGAAAATGGAGTTTGCAATTAATTATTCGCCGCTGCTGGGTGAGATGGTGCAGGCGGGTGACGTGCAGGTGGAGCGGTTTAAGTGCCCGGCCTGGCCGGATTTATTGGAAGAGGCGATGAAGACCCGACCAGTGTACGTGCATTTCCCGCTGGAGGTGGGCGGCGGAATTGGTGCGCCGTTCGATGGGGAGGTGAAAGCCCCGGCGGACCTGGAACGTATCGCTGAGCTGATGGAAATGACCGGCACGCCGTACGTGAATACGCATTTCGTGCCGGCCAGGAAGCATTATCCGGATATCCCGCACGACAGCCGCGATCCGCGCCATATTGAGCAGGTCATTTCCAATACCCTGCGCGACCTGGAACCGCTGATCGAGCGGTTTGGCGCGGAGCGGGTGCTGGTGGAGAATGTGATCAATGAGTGGGGTTTCCTGACTCTGGCGGTGCTGCCCGAGGTGATTGACCGCCTGCTGGAAAAGAGCGGCTGCGGCTTCCTGTTCGACCATTCGCACGCCCGGCTGGCGGCGCGCAACCTGGGGCTGGATGAGCGCGACTATTCCGCATCGATGCCGGTAGAGAAGATCCGCGAGGTGCATATCACCGGCATCCAGTGCATTGAGGGGGATTTGTTCCAACGCATCCAGGCGGCGGGGGGAGCGAACGGCTTCCCCATGTTCGAGGAAGGCCAGTGGATGGATCACTTCCCGATGACGGATGAAGATTGGCCCGCGCTGGAATGGCTGGCGGGGCAGATTGCCAGCGATGGGTGGCGCACGCCCTGGGTGGCATCGTACGAATACGGCGGGGTGGGCGGATTGTGGGGTGCGCTGACCGACCGGGCGACCTACGAGAAAGAGATTCCGCGAATGACGGGCATATTGAAGGGACAAGCGCGGTTTTAGGGTATAGTTAAGCATCGCATTGGATTGATGAATAGAATATGGAGCCTTCAATGAACTTCCCAGAGAGCATTTCGTTTACCATTACCAACCGCTGCAACCTGCGCTGCCAGATGTGCGGGCAGTGGAGCGAGGAAGGATATATCCGCGCCGAGCCTGAAGTTGTAAAAGGTGAGATGGACCTGGCCGATTGGAAGCGGCTGGTCGATGAGGTTGCCGAGCACAAGGTTTCTTCGATCCTGCTGCGGGGCGGCGAACCGTTCCTGTTCCCTGGTATCATGGAACTGATCCGCCATATCAAGAGCAAGGGGATATGGCTGTCCATTGATACAAACGGCACGCGCATTGCGGAGCACGCGGAAGAGCTGGTGAGCCTCGGGGACTTGCACATCACCATGTCGCTGGACGGCACGGAAGAAGTTCACGATGCGGTGCGCGGGGTGAAGGGCACGTTCGCGAAGGTGCGGGAAGCATCGGCGGCGCTGCTGGCGGCGGAAAAGAAACTGGGCAAGACGATCAGCAAATCATTCTGCTTCACCATCAGTCGCTACTCGGTGGACAGCCTGGGCGACCTGCCGGAAACCATTCACAGCCTGGGGATTAAGGGCGTGTCGATTGTGCCGTATTACTACTTCCCCAAGGCGGTCGGCGAGGCCTATGATAAAGAACTGCGGGAGAATTTTGACTGCCCGGCGTATTCGTGGGTGGGCTTCCACCACGAAGAGTCGGGGGTGGACGCGGATCATTTTATCGAGGAATACCGGCAGTTCCAGGATGGGCTGAAGGATATCTCCAATTACCCGTACCTGCCCATGACGGAAGACGGCTACCGGACCTGGTTCAGTGACGCAGTGACACCGGTGATGCCGGCGCACTGCAATAACGTGGAGCGGCTGATCGATATTCAGCCCAACGGCGATGCCAATTTCTGCGTGGACCTCATTGATTTTAAGATGGGCAATGTACGCGAGTCGACGATTGCCGAGGTATGGAACAGCGAGCGGGCGGAGCGCTTCCGGGCATACCGCCGGGAAAAGCCGCTGCCGGTCTGCCTGCGCTGCGGGGCGAAGTATATGTCTGAGCATCGGGATGCCGTTGGGAATGTGGTAGATTAGAAGAAGGGATAACAATGTTTGTGCAGTGGAAACTGATGGATTTTGCCCCAGGAGAGGGCCGGGAGAAAGGCGTCTTCGCGGTGAATTACGATGACGGGAATTGGATGGACATTCCCGTACCGGGAGACGTCCACCGGGCGCTGATGGCTGCCGGGCGCATCCCTGATCCATATTATGACCGCAATGAAGATGAAGCCGCCTGGATGGAGCAGCGCGAGTTCTGGTACCGCACGCGGTTTGTGGCTGGCGGCGGCGCGCCGGATAAAGATGAGCGCGTTTTGCTGAACTTTCAAGGGCTGGATACGTACGCGATGATTTACCTGAACGGCAAGCTGCTGGGCCGCTCGCAGAATATGTTCCACGAGACAACGTTTAATGTTGGGAACAAGCTGGAGTGGGGCAGGGAAAATGTGCTGGCAGTACGCTTTGATCCGCCGCTTTCTAAGGTAGATCCAAACAACCCATTTGAAACCAAATGGGGGCGCAACCCGGAGCGGGTATACATGCGCAAGGCGCAGTTCGGTTATGGATGGGACTGGGGGCCGCGCCTGCCGACCATTGGCATCTGGAGACCGGTGGAATTGAAACGGCACCGGACGGCGGCGCTGTTGGGCGCGCAATTTGCCACGCTGCGCATAGCTATGAAGAAGCCCGGCGAACCGCAGACG
This sequence comes from uncultured Anaerolineaceae bacterium, assembly GCA_964437595.1. Classification (GTDB taxonomy): domain Bacteria; phylum Chloroflexota; class Anaerolineae; order Anaerolineales; family Anaerolineaceae; genus DSYU01. The sequence goes on along the minus strand of CAYTHO010000043.1, from coordinate 24,371 downwards.
GCCGTAGAAATGCTGGCGGCTGAAGAAGAGAAATTATCCATCGCCAGCGAAGCTGAGTCGGCGCTGGTGATGGTGCGGGTGGAGGCAGCGCGGTTTTCATTGGAGCAGAAGCAGCAGGGTAGCGCAGGCCAGTTGAAGGCAGAAGTGAAGCTGAGCGCGCCGGGCGAGAAAAAGCCGCTGTTGGAAGATACCATCCCGCTGGATCAGCCGGGCAGCATGCAAAACGGCGCGGGCTATTTCACCATCCAGAACCCGCGGCTGTGGTGGGCGAACGGGACCGGCGAACCGTTCCTCTATGACCTGCGGGTGACGCTGCGGCGGGGCAAGGAAGTGCTGGATACGCTGGAGCAGCAGGTGGGCATTCGCACGCTGGCGCTGGATCAGTCGCCGGACCCAGACGAGCCGGGCACGCGCTTTTTCCGCTTTGTGCTGAACGGGGCGCCAATCTTCGCGCGCGGGGCCAACTGGATTCCGGCGGATTCGTTTGTGGGGGCGATCCCAGACGAGCAATATGAGCGGCTGCTGAGCCTTGCCCGCGACGCGAATATGAATATGCTGCGGGTATGGGGCGGCGGCATTTACGAGCACGATGTTTTCTACAACCTGTGCGACCGGCTGGGCATTTTGATCTGGCAGGACTTTATGTTTGCCTGCGCCATGTACCCAGAGAACGACTCCTCTTTTACCGCGTCGGTGGAAGCCGAGGCGCGCTACCAGGTGCGGCGGCTGCGCAGCCACCCATCGCTGGCGGTGTGGTGCGGCAACAACGAGAACCAGTGGATTCACGACCGCAGCTTCCCTGAAGACCCGAGCCAGAAGGTTCCCGGCGCGCTGTTTTATGATCAAATCCTGCCGGAGGTGGTGCGCGAGCTGGACGGGATGACCCCGTACTGGCCGGGCAGCCCGTACGGCGGCAGCGACTACAACAGCATGGAAGACGGCGACCGGCATAACTGGTGGGTGTGGCACGGAGAACAGCCGCGCCGCTTCGGAGAGCCGAGAGTGGTTGACCAATCGGCGGAGGGTGTGTCTTTCAAGCACTACGGCGAGGACATGGGGCGCTTTATCAGCGAGTTTGGGATGCACGCCGCGCCGGTGTTCGAGACGCTGCGGCGGGTGATCCCCGAAGACCAGCGCTACTATCACAGTGCGTCGATGGACCACCACAACAAGGATAATCCGAAGAATAAGGGCGATAACCTGATGGAAACGGTCACCGGGCTGCCCAGAGACCTGGAGGAGTATATCGATTTCAGCATGATCGCCCAGGCGGAGGGGTTGAAGTTCGGCATCGAGCACTTCCGGCGCAGAAAACCGCACTGCTCGGGGGCGCTGTTCTGGCAGTTGAACGACTGCTGGCCGGTGCTGAGCTGGAGCCTGATCGACTATTATGGCTTTGGCAAGGCAGGGTATTTTTACGCCAGGCGGGTGTTTGATCCGGTGCTGGTTTCCTTCAAAGATGAGGCAGACGGCGGCGTATCGGTGTGGATCACCAATGATACGCTGTATGGGGGCGAAGACACGATTACCGTGCGCGAGGCGAGCTTCTCGGGCGAGGTGTTCTGGGAAAAGCAGGTGCGCGTGGAGATCCCGGCAAACACCAGCATGGAGGTGTGCAAGCTGGAGAACGTCACCCGGCAGGCGGGGTGCTACCTGTGGGCGCGCTCGGGCAGCGGATCGTTCCCGGCCAACCGGCATTTCTTCGTAGCGATCAAAGACCTGGAGCGCGAGGCCGCTGCGCCGCAGGTAAGCCTGGCGCAGGTGGATGAATCGACTGTAGAGATCACCGTCAGCGCGCCGAAGTATGTATTCTTCTTTCACCTGACGCACCCCAGTGAGTTTACCCGTTATTCCGATAACTACTTTGACCTGGAGCCGGGCGAGAAGCGCGTGGTGCTGGCGTGGAATGATGAGGCAAAGCTGGAGACGAAGGATTTCGGGTTTGGGTACCGGTAAATGGAGATTAGATTGTGATGGACCCTGAACTGGTTGAATTGAGTAAATTCCTCAGCCTGGTGCTGCGCCACAGACCGCAGATGCTTGGGCTGACGCTGGACAGCAGCGGTTGGGTGAGCGTGGATGTTCTGCTGGGGGCGATGCACGCGCGGGGCAGAGGCATCGACCGGGCGCGGCTGGAGCGAGTGGTGGCAGAGAATGACAAGCAGCGCTTTTCTTTCAGCGCAGATGGCACCATGATCCGCGCGAACCAGGGACATTCGATCCCGGTGGAGCTGGGATTGGCGCCGCGCACGCCGCCGGACGTGCTGTACCACGGAACGGCAGAGAAGAATGCGGCGTCGATCCGCGCGAATGGATTGGTCAAGGGCAAGCGGCATGCTGTGCATCTGTCGCTGGACACAGAAACCGCACAAAAGGTGGGCGCGCGCCACGGGGCGCCGCTGGTGCTGACTATCGAAGCGGGGCGGATGGCGGCGGATGGGTATGTATTTACCTGTTCGGATAATGGGGTGTGGTTGACGGACAGCGTGCCGCCGGAATATATCCGCGGATTGTAGGCTGGTAGATCAACGCCGAAAACAGAATGCGTAAATAGGGAGCCAGCATGTTGGAGTGGAGAAAAATCGGCCTGCGTTTCACTGCCCTGCCGGTGCTTTTGGCTGCGGCGCTGCTGCTGTCTGCGTGCCAGGGACAGGCGGCCCAAACGGCGAGCCGCGCGGTGGACCTGGGACAGGTTTTGAGCAAGGTAGAGGGCGCGCAAGGGGGGTGGAAAGCGGAGGAAGCGGTTCAGTTGTTCACCAAAGACACCCTGTTCGAACTGATGAACGGGCAGTCGGATGCGTTTTTTGTGTATGGGTTTGAGCAGGCCGCGGTGCAGCGTTTCAACAGCGCGGAGGGGGTGGGCCTGGTGGTATCCGTGTTCCGGGTGGATACGGCGGATAGCGCATACGGGTTGTTCAGCGTGAACCGCGACGCGCAGCCGCTGAAGGTTGGCAACGAAGGCAGCACATCGCCGGGCCGGCGGCTGTCTTACTGGCAGGACCGCTACTTCGTGCAGATGACGGCGTTGAAGACGGCTGCGGAGAGCGACCTGCTGGCGGTGGGCCAGGCGATTTCTGATGGCCTGCCTAAGGGCGGGGAAAGGCCGAAACTGATGGCGGCGCTGCCTGCTGACGGGATGATGGCGCAACCGTTTCCGCTGTTTTTTCACCAGGAGCTGAGCATCCAGGACCGGGTGTGGTTGGGCGGCGAAAATAAGCTGGGGCTGGGACTGGACACAGACGGCGCGCTGGCGCGCTACGAACTGGGCGGGCAGCCGGTGGAGCTGATGATGGTTGCGTTTCCGGATGCGGAGCGAGCGCAGGCGGCGTTGAAGGCGCTGCGGAATGGGGAGCAGGAAGATTTACTGGCGGCGCAAATTGAGGGCGCGCGGCTGGCGGCTGTTTTTGGTGCGGCGGACACGGGCGCCGCGGAATCACTGGCGGAGAAGGCGCTAAGGTAGCAACGATGCATACAATCAACACGGAAGAAAAACTATTGGAATACCTGGATGGGAACGGCATCCAGTATACGCGAACGGAGCACCCGCCCGTATTTACCTGCAATGAAGCGGCTAATTACCGGCCTGATTTGAACGGTACAGAGACGAAGAACCTGTTTTTGCGGTCAGAGACACGGGCGGGGGTCGAGCGGCAGTATTACCTGGTGATGACGGCCTGCGAGAAACGGCTGGACCTGAAAGCGCTGGGGCAGGCGCTGGGCGCGGGGAAGCTGCAATTTGCCTCGCCGGAAGAGCTGATGGAGGTGCTGTGCCTGACGCCTGGAGCAGTCACTGTGCTGGCGCTGGTAAACGACGCCGCGCAGCGGGTATCGCTGCTGCTGGACGCGGATTACTGGCCTTCGGCAACGTACCTATGCCATCCGCTGGTCAATACCGTCACACTGGTGCTGGAGCACCGCTACCTGGTTCGATTTTTTGCGCTGACGGGCCACGAACCGCGGGTGATGGTGGTTCCAAGGCGGGATTGACTTTACAGGTACTATACCGTTTCGGATGGGGGCGCCGGTTGTGCTATAATCGGGGCTTGTCTCACTGAGCCGTTGATCGCTGGAACTTGTTTATCAGACGAAAGACGGATTTTTTATCCAGTGTTGTGTAAGCGCTTACCATATTATGAAATCATTTGACCGTTTCCTCTGGCGTTTATTTAAAATCAATTTATCCGATAAGGATGACCGCAACGCGTGGTACCTGGTGCTGGAATTATTCTGGGCGACGTTCCTGGGCAGCGTGGCGACCTTCAACGCCGCGTATGCGATCCGGCTGGGCGCGGATAATTTTCAGGTCAGCCTGTTAAGCTCGATTCCGGCGCTGATGGCGGTGCTGGTTTCGTATCCGGCGGGGCAGTTTTTGCAGCGACGGGCGCGGCGCATGCCGTGGGTGCTGGGGATGCTGTTTGCGCACCGGGCCAGCTTCCTGCTGGTGTCTGCGGCGCCGTGGTTCGGGAGGCTCGGCATTTCGCCGGGATTATTGGCCGTTCTCTTAATTGTGGTGGGTACGGCTCCATCATACTTTTTCAACGTTGGTTGGATTGCCATGCTGGGCGAGGTAATCCCCGAGAACCGGCGGGCGGCGGTGTTCACCGCGCGCAACATCACCAACCAGGTGACTGCCAGCGTGGTGGTGTTCCTGTGCGGTCAGTGGTTGAGCCGGGTGCCGTTCTCGATCAACTACCAATCGCTCTACCTGATGGGTTTTCTGGCCTCAATGCTGAGTTCGTATTACCTGCTCAAGCTGGATGTTCCGGATTCGGCAGTAACGGAAGCCGATAAGGCGAAACTGGAACCTCCACGCCTGGTAAAGCGGCGATCGCTTGGGGAATGGGGACGGTCCGCGATGGATGCCGCGCGAGCGCTGCGTAACGACTTTGCCGATAACCCGGCATTCATGCGCATTACCCGCAACACGCTGCTGCATGGGGTTGGGGTGTGGATGGCCGCGCCGCTGTACGCGCTGTACTTTGTGCGGCAGTTAGAAGCCAGCGATGCCTGGTTGGGGATAAATGGGACAACGGCTGCCATTGGCACGATTGCCGGGTACAGCCTGTGGCGCTGGCTGATCGGGCGCTGGGGCGAGCCGGTTTGCCTGAAACGCGCCATCGTGCTGGTGGGCGTTTACCCGGTGCTGGTGGGCCTGACGCCGTCGCTGCCGGTAATCCTTGGCTATGGGGTGCTGAACGGACTCATCGTGCCAGGGACCAATTTGAGTCACTTTAATATGCTGCTCTCTGTTACGCCAGCCAATGAGCGCCCGCGCTTTACCGCGATTTATGTAACGATCATGAATATCGGCGCATTCGTCAGCCCTTTAATTTCGGTCGCCATCGCTGAATATGTTGGCCTGGCGCCGATGCTGGTAATTTCCGGGCTGCTCTCTATCATTGGTTCGACTTCCTTCTGGTGGTCGCCGGTGCTGGCGGGGCGGTCCAATTCTGCCCAACCGGTGGAAGCGGGAGCCTGAGTTTATTTCGACAGTCGCAGCGATCATTGGGCGCTGACGCAGCCTTTATGTTATGATTCGGCAGCACATTCCTGATCTGCGAAATCATCTATGGAGGCGACATGTCTGATATGCTGGTGCATTGGGCGATCTTCGAGGATGCGCGCTGGTTGGCGCTGCAGGACGGGCTGATTGAACCGGTCTTTGCCAGGTTTATGCAGGAGGAGCGCGAAACCGCCCGGTTAGGGGCGCTATCTCGCGCGGGGAAGATGTTCGTGCCGCGTATTATCGACACTGCCCGAACGGCGCAGAGCAGTGCAGCCGGGCTGGATGAACGGATGGGCAAGAAGCTGGCCTATGCGCTGGGAGGAATCACCCATTATGCCGCAGATGTGGTGCTCAAGCCGCTGATGAGCCGGCTGGCCCAGGCTGAGTGGAACGCCACGCACCATGCCATGCAGGCGGGAAACCAGAGCGCGGAAGCGCTTAAGAAAGCCGCTGCGATCCGCGAAATTTCCGCATATTACGATGTGCATGTGTTCCGGGAGGTGTACCTGGAAGGGCAGGAAGAACCGTTCAGCCGCTTTTTGTTGGCAGGCAACCCCAGCGGGCCAGGGCAGGCGCTGGAGGAATTTATACGCGCGTTGTTCCAACAGGCGTTACTGTCGAGCCACACGCTCAGCCCGGATACCGAGAATTTTGATGCATGGTTGGATGGACTGCTCGACCGGGTGCAGCCGCTGTATGTTGATGTGGCGCTGTACGCGCAGGTGTTCTCTTCACCTGACCCGGAGAAGATGAAGCAGTACAGCGTGACCGGCGAATTTTACCGGTCCAGCGACCCGGTGGTGCTGGCGGCGCGGGCCGCACAGCGCGGGGAACACGTGGCGCAGGACGCGTTGGACAGGGCTGTGGCGCAGGGCGCGAATGACGGGGGTTACGGGCAGGCACTGGCATTGGCTATCACTCGACTGCGCGAGGCAAGCCAATATTGGAATGGGGAAAGAAGCACTTTTATCGACCTGAACCAATCGTTTAAAGGCTGAAAATAGAGCGCTTTCCGTCAGGCGCTGCGGGCCATGATTTCGTCCAGCCTTTCGAGCAGGTGGGCGTCCTGGTTGAGCTTGGATAGGCTGAGGTTGCTCAACAAGAAGAATTTGTAGGTGGAGAGCAGTTCGTGCCTGGCTCGCGGCCCGCGGGTGCTGCTGCGGATATTGGCGCAGATATGCGTGAAGGCATCGACCACGGTGAAGATGATTTTTTCCCGGGAGAAAAAGCCATCGCCCTGGACGTTTAAGAGCTGTTGGGTGAAGTGGGCCCAATCGGCCAGGTGCACCCGCTCAACAGTGTAAATATTGGCCATGTTGATCGGGCAGCGGTCGGCCAGACCGGTGATGTAATCGAAGAGGGCCAGGAAATATCCAGTGAGGGTTTTCACCTGAGCGCGACTGAGGTGGTCGAGCATCGCGGCAAGGGAGGGTTCCTGCAAGCTGGCCGTCACCATCCCGGCGGCGCGAAGTCCTTTTTCTAGACACTGAAAGAACAGGCGCACACCATTGAACCCTGGGGTGGAAAGCATGCCGGAAGTAAAGCCTTTTCCCAACCAGGCCTCTACGCAGGACGGATCACTGTCAACGGCCTGGGTGTAATACTGGTAAGCCGCCTCGTAATCATGGATCGATTCGGCGGACTTTGCCAGCGCCAGCGGGTCGGGCGGAGTGAAATCCAGTTCTTCCAGCGCATCGCGGGCTTTTTCATTCCAGGGGTTGATTTCCAGGACTTTTGCCAGGCAGTCGTGCTTCTGCTCGCGCGTTTCCACACAGGAGGCCAGGAGCCACCAGGCTTCTTCCATGTTGGGGTCCCGGCGAATCAGGTCGACAAAATGCAGGGCGGCCCCGCGGCGGTCGCCTAGTTGAAACTGCGCTATCCCTTTATTCAGCAGGTCGGTTTCAACGGTCATGCGATTTTTCAACCAATGAAAGGCGCGAAAGAGAGGAATTCGATATCTGTATCATATCATGTGTGCGTGACTGGTTACAGAGCATCCATGGGTAAAAGAACATTTTTAATCGATTATTTACAATAGGATTGAAGTGGTAAACCATTTATCGAATGCATTTTCTGATCGATGAGGTATGTTCGATATATTTGGCGTTATTTAACCGTTAAGTTTAAGGAAGATAAGAATGAGGTTAGAATTTCCAAAACCTATTGCATTTTTTGTAAAACGCGCTAAACTATAAATAATCCACTGACCGGATGCCCCCCTCATCCGGTCAGTGGACTTTTTATTGCTATTATCGGGAATTTTAGAATATTGGGCAGATGGGCTTTGCAGTTTGGATTGGCATGGGGGCATGGTACAACATGCGCGCGCTGGCTTTCACCGTCCAGGGATGGGTGGGGAACAGCGGGGCGATGGGGCCTTTAGGGTCGATCAGCACGGCGATGTTGGTAGCGCGGTTCGACCAGATCCAGCGGATGGTGCTGATCAGATGGCGGGCTGCCTGCATTTGCCCGGTCGCGTACCAGATGTGGTCGAGGTACACTTCGCGCACGGCGCCGTCTTTGGGAACAATGCCCATGACATTGTTGAGCAACTGCAGCGTTTTGGGCAGGCCGCGTATTTCCATTTGTTTCAGGCGGTATTCTTCCATCACCACCAGCCCGGCCAGCAGGCGTCCAGATTTATCCACAGCGACATAAGCATGGCGGAAAGGGGTTTTGAAGGGCGTGCGCCCGCACAGCTCGGAGAGCGATTGGGCAGTAATCGGCTCAAAGAAGTTGCTGCCCGCGTAAAAGGCATGGTGACCTTCGGCGAAGGCATTGTACTCGTCGTCGTCCAGCGGGCCAACACTTACGCCGGGAAGGCCGGGCGGCGCGTTGGAGTCTGTGCGTAAGGGGATATAATCCAGCGTTCCGGCATCACGCGGCAGCCAGTGATTGTACACGCGGTGCGATACGCGGTTACCGGCCTGAAAATTGGTCACGATCACTGTGTTCGGCCCGCACTGCTCGCGCGCTTTTTCTACCTGCCACTCTACCAGGCGGGCGGCCAGGCCCTGACGGCGATAATCGGGATGGACGATCAGGTTGCCCAGCAGCGCATAAGGGTAGGTTTCGCCTTCGATCTGGCACTGCCCAAAGCGGACCAGACCCATGCCGATCAGGCGAAAGCGGTCGCGCGCGCAAGCCACGACACCCGACACACTGCCGTGGATCGCTTCGAGGGCACGGAAGGCATCGATCTGGTAATTGGCGGCGTATTGAATGAAACCGCCGTCGGTTGCGCTGTATGAAAGCCCGGCGAGGGCCGGACCATCTTGTTCTCTCAGGGAGCGTAGGGCGATCCCGTTTTGCATATATCCTTCTCTCTGCATGCGGAAGGCCGTGCTGTTTACCAGCGGAGGGCGTACTTTTTTTCAGTAGTTAAAGACTGTCTTTCTCACCTGAATTCACCCTTTCAGATGCAATACTTGATAATTCATCAACAAGATATATTATACAGAAAATATATAAAATATATACTGTATTTTTGAGGGTTTGCTTGTGCTTTGGCATCAGGCATATTGATGATACAACGCCGGATTGCGGAAGGGGATGAGGGCCAGAATGACGGCCTGCACGTAATACGAGGTGCGGTCGATGACATCCCCGGTGAGCAATCCAACCGCGCCGTTTTCCTGCTTAGAGTTGGCGCGGCCAAAAACGATGTCATCGGCTTCGCCCAACTCTTTCCCCTGGCGGACCAGGTCGGCGATGCGCGGGGGCAAAAAGAACATGCCGGTGCGACCCTGACCGATCTGCCGGGCCGACAGCACCACCACCCAGGCAAAAGCGATCATGCCGGCGGCCTGGGAGATGGCGCTTCCACCGGCTGAAAGGCTGGCTGCCTCCGCGGTTTCTTCGATACCGCCTTCCACCCCGACCCAATAGTCCGCTGAAGGCGACTGGGACTGCGCATTGCGAGCGCGGTTATACGCGCCCTGGAGCGTTTCGGCGCTGGAATAGGGCTGGGCGCTGACCCCGGAAGGGACGGAAATCCCTTGGAAATCAAACACCTCACCGGGGAACATGCGGGTAAAGCCTTCCTGGACGGCGCGGATCTTAACCGGGTTCTGCGATGCGACGATGACGGTTTGCATTTTCTCTCCCACAATGAACGGCGAATGCTATGGCTGGAGCAGTTGGCTAATCTCCTCCACCTCGCCAGGCGATAAGGTCCAATCCGCAGCCTGGGCATTCTGCTGCAACTGGCCCAGGCGGGTGACTCCGGAGATGACCGAGCTAACCGCAGGCTGCGCCAGCAGCCAGGCATGGGCCAAATCGCCCAGGGTATGCTCGCGCTGAGCGGCCCAACCTTCCAGGCGCTCGATGATGGTGTAGTTGGCGTCCGTCATATACTGCTGGACGTAGGTGCTCGCTTCTCCGCGCGAGCCAGCCGGGGGCGGCTGCCCGCGGCGGTATTTTCCAGTAAGGAAGCCGCCCGCCAGCGGGAAATAAGGGATCAGCCCTACGCCCTGGGCGCGGCAAAAGGAAAGCAGCTCGCGCTCGACGCCGCGCTCGAGGAGGTGGTAGTGGTTTTGAGCGGCGATAAATGGCGACCAGCCGTGCATGCCAGCCAACTGGTTGGCCTGCATGGTTTGCCAGGCGAGGAAGTTGGATGCGCCAATGTAGCGGACCTTGCCAGCGCGGACGAGATCATCCAGCCCGCGGAGCATTTCTTCGACCGGGGTATTTTCATCCCAGTTGTGCACGTAGTATAAATCGATATGGTCGGTTTGCAGGCGGCGCAGGCTGGCCTCGACGGCGTTGAACAGGTGGTAGCGGGAGGCGCCCCAATCGTTCGGGCCGGGGCCGGTGCGGTTGTAATACTTGGTGGCAATGACGAACTGGTCGCGCCTGCCCTGCAGGGCTGCACCGATGGTCTCTTCGGAGCGACCGCCGGTATAGACATCCGCGCTGTCGAGGAAATTGATGCCGAGTTCAACAGCGGCATCGATGACGTGGTTGACCTCTTCCAGGGGCATGCGTTCGTGGCCGAAGCGGTTGGCGCCAATGCCGATCACGGAAACGCGCAGGCCGGAATTTCCTAACTGGCGGTACTGCATGTGAATGTCCCTCCTTATTCACCATTGATTTCTAAGCAAACTTTGTTTGCTACAGTAATTCACCGGGCAAAGTAGCTTTTTTCGTAAAAATACATTCGGCGAATACTTTATTCAGCCCATTATAGCAAATGTAAGCAGAACACTAAATATGTCCTTGTATTGGCTTGATCGTTTTTGCTGCTTAAGATAAACTCTACCTATCTTTTTCAATTACAGGTGCATATATGCCAGACCGTTATCTATTGAGCGGCGACGAAGCAGTCGCCCTGGCGGCTTTTGACTGCGGTATTGCGTTGGGTTCAGGATACCCGGGCACGCCGTCGACGGAAATCCTCGAGGCGTTTTCTAAACTAGGCGGGCGCGCGCAGTGGGCGCCGAATGAAAAAGTGGCCCTGGAGGTTACCATCGGGGCGGCCTACGGTGGGGCGCGGGCACTGGCGACAATGAAGCACGTGGGGCTGAATGTCGCCGCGGACCCGCTCTTTACCGCCGCTTACACGGGGGTAAAAGGCGCGCTGGTCATCGTCTCTGCCGATGACCCGGGGATGGGCTCCAGCCAGAATGAGCAAGATAACCGCTGGTATGCCCTGTCGGCTGGCATCCCGATGCTCGAACCCTGTGATTCTCAAGAAGCATACGATCTATTTATAGAAGCGGTGAAAATTTCCGAGCGCTGGTCTATCCCGGTTTTGTTCCGCATGACCACGCGCACCTGTCATTCGAAATCGATCGTTGAGCGGAATATTCCGAACCTACCGGCGCAAGAACCGCATTTTGAGCGCGATATACAAAAGCTGGTGATGATACCTTCCAACGCGCGCCCGGCGCACCGCCGCCTGCAGAAGAAGCTGGAGGAGATCGCGGCATGGAATAACACCAGCCCGCTCAACTTTCGGGTGATGAACCAGCCTGATGCTGGTATCATCACTTCAGGGGTGAGTTACGCGCACGTGCGCGAGGCGGCGCCAGAGGCCAGCGTGCTGAAGCTGGGGGTAACGCATCCGCTGCCGATGGATGCCATCCGTGCTTTTGCGTCTGAGGTGAAGCACTGCTGGATCATCGAAGAAGGCGACTCCTACCTGGCGCAGTCCATCCGCGCTGAAGGCATTCCCGTTGAAGATAAACCGCAGATGTACCGCTTTGGCGAGCTGGATGTGGCCCGCGTGCGGCGCATCCTGGCGGGCGATACCACGCCCGAACCACCGCCGCTGCGCGGTAAGGCGCCGCAGTTCTGCGCCGGCTGCCCGCACGCGCGCGTTTTTGAGGTGCTGCGGGATATGGAGATGATTGTCCCGGGGGATATTGGCTGCTATGCGCTGGGCGCTCTGCCCCCGTACAGCGCAATGGATACCTGCCTGTGCATGGGCGCGAGCATTGGCCTGGGCCTGGGGCTGCGCCATGTGCTGCCTGAAGAACAGGCGCGGCGGGTGGTGAGCGTGATTGGAGACAGCACGTTCATTCACAGTGGAATGACCGGTCTGGCTGAGATGGTGTACAACCCGCCCGAAACGGGGCATGTGGTAATTATCCTGGATAACGGCACCACGGCGATGACCGGCGCGCAGGAGCATCCCGCCACGGGGCGCTCGCTGGATGGCAAATCAGCTTACCAAATTTCTATGGAAGAGGTTGGTAAGGCGATGGGTATTCGCAACGTGCACGTGATTGGCAAGCGCAGCACTGCCGAAGACCTGCAGCAGTTGTTGAAGGAAAGCATGTCGACCAATGAGCTTTATTTGATCATCGCGCGCAACCCGTGCCTGGTTTCCGCCAAAAAGCATCATGATGCGGCAGCTGCTGCCCACCCGGCAGGCGAAGAGCAGACGGAGGGATGAAATGGAACTATTGGTAAACGTCAAAATTGCCGGATTGGGCGGGCAAGGGGTGGTAAAAGCATCCGACATCCTGGCGGAAGCGGCCTTTCGCAGCGGGATGGACGTTAAGAAAAGCGAGCTGCACGGCATGAGCCAGCGAGGTGGGTCGGTTTCCAGCGATGTGCGCTTTGGCTCAAAAATCTGGAGCCCGATCATTCCTTCCGGCGAGGCGGATTACCTGCTGGTCACCGACCCCAGCCAGGTGGAAAATAACCTGCCGTGCCTGCGCCGGGGGGGCGTGCTGATCGGCGCAGACCAAATCAACGAACAGGCACTGACAAACAAGAAAACCCTCAATACCGCGCTGCTGGGTGTTCTGAGCGTTTTCCTGCTGATTTCCGAAGAAACCTGGTTGGCGACGCTCCGTGACAGCTTTGCCGAACGATTCTATGCCGATAATGCAGCCGCCTTTCATGCAGGCCAGCAGATTGGAAATGCTCTAAATACGTAATGGAGGCACGACCGTATGACAATTACCAGTGAACAATGGAATGATTTATCCGGCCAGTTTCACCCGGCCAGCGCGCCTGATTTTTTGCCCGCGAACCAGCTGCATAAACTGCAACTGCAGCGGCTGAAGGCCGTTGTGCAGCGTAGTTATGATCATGTGGAATTGACACGCCAGCGGATGAATGAGCGCGGCCTGACGCCCGCATCCATCCAGACTCTGGCCGACATCGCCAAGCTGCCATTCACGGTGAAGACGGATTTACGCGATACGTATCCCTTTGGCCTGTTTGCCAGCCCAATGTCTGAGATTGTCCGCCTTCATTCGTCGTCTGGGACGACGGGCAAACCCATTGTGGTGGCATATACCCAGGAGGACGTCGATGTATGGACCAGCGTGATGATGCGCTCCCTGGCGGCCTGCGGGCTGCGCCGGGGGGATATTATACAGAATGCGTATGGTTACGGATTGTTCACCGGCGGATTGGGCGCGCACTACGGCGCTGAGGCGCTGGGCGCGACGGTTATTCCCATTTCCGGGGGAAACACTGACCGCCAGATTATGATTATGCAGGATTTCGGTGTTACAGCCATCAGCTGCACACCCAGCTATTTTATCCATTTAATTGAGCGCGCCGGCGAATTGGGCGTGGATATGAAATCGCTTCCGCTGCGGGTAGGCGTTTTTGGCGCAGAACCGTGGTCTGAATCGATGCGGCAGTTTATCCAGGAAAACTCAAACGTGACCGCGTTCGATATTTATGGGCTGTCCGAGATCATCGGGCCTGGGGTGGCGATCGAATGTCCTGAGCACTGCGGACTGCACATCTTCGAAGACCATTTCTACCCGGAAGTTATCGATCCGCAAACGGGTGAGGTGCTTCCGGATGGCAAGGAAGGCGAGCTGGTGCTGACTACGCTCAGCAAAAAAGCCATGCCTGTGCTGCGCTACCGCACCCGGGACATCACGATCCTCACCCACGAGCGGTGCACCTGCGGCAGGACACTGTGCCGGTTTATGCGGGTGGGCCGCCGCAGCGACGATATGTTCATTATCCGCGGGGTGAATGTGTTCCCATCGCAGATCGAGCATGCCCTCTTGCAGGTCGAAGGGACCCTGCCGCATTATGTGATCGTGCTGACGCGGGAGAAGGGCCTGGACCAGGTTGAGGTGCAGGTGGAAGTGACGCCAGAGCTGTTCAGCGATACCATCGGCACCCTGGAAAGTTTTCAGGAGAATATCGCCGCGTCAATTGAAAGGGTGGTCGGTATTCGCGTCAACGTACGCCTGGTGGAGCCGCATTCCATCCAGCGCAGTGAGGGTAAGGCCAAACGCGTGATCGACCAGCGCAAGCTATAGACAAAGGAGGTTAGGGTGAAGCTGCAACAGATTTCCGTATTTCTGGAGAATAAACCCGGCCAGTTAAAGATGGCCTGTGACCGGCTTGCTGAGGCGGGCCTGAATATGCTGACCCTTACCCTGGCGGATACCAAGAATTTTGGCATCCTGCGCACCATCGTTCAAGATTGGGAGCGCGCCAGCGAAGTCCTAACTGAAGCCGGCTTCGCCGTCAATGTGACGGAGGTACTGGCCGTAGAGGTTCCCGACCGACCGGGTGGGCTGGCAGACATCCTTGGCCCGCTCGAAGCCGCCGGGTTGAATGTGGAATATATGTATGCGTTCACCTTTGGCCGCAGGGACAAGGCGGTAATGATCTTCCGCTTTAATAATATTGATGCCGCAATCGCTGCGCTGCAGGAGGCGGGCGTCAGCATGGTGGAAAAAGTAGAACTCTACACGCGGTGATTGGTGACTACGGATTTCTTGGTCTGTTTGGATCTCGTATCCACTCACTCCAGGACCCCAGGTACAGCCGCGCTCCAGGCAGCCCGGCCAGTTCCATAGCGAGAATGTGGTGGATGGAGGTTACTCCGGAACCGCAGTAAACAACTACATTTTCTGGGGGCGTGCTGCCGATCAGGCTCTGAAACTGCGCGCGTAAGACATCGGGTGGCAAGAGAACGCCTTCAGGCGAGATGTTTTGACCGTGAAAGCGGTTGACCGCACCTGGGATGTGGCCGGCGATTGGGTCGATGGGTTCTTTCTCCCCGCGGTAGCGCTCTGCGGCGCGGGCATCGATCAGGCAGTAGGCCGGGTCCTGGCGGATGCGTTCAACTTCTTCGGCGGTGACCACCATCGACCAATCCGGCTGTGGGGTGAAGACAGCCGGCGGTCGCGTTTGCACGCCGCTTGCGACCGGCAGGGACTCGCGCTGCCACTTTGGAAAACCGCCGTCCAGCACCGCTACCTGCCGGTGACCCAGGAAGCGCAGCAGCCACCAAAGACGGTCGGCAAAGGCGCCGCTGACCGTATCATAAACAACCACCTGGGCCTGCGGGCCAATGCCCCAATTCCCCAGGCGGCGGGCCATCTCGTCAACATCCGGGAGGGGGTGACGACCGGTATTGGGGGTTAGCGGCCCGGCCAGGTCGTGGTCGAGGTGCGCATAGCCAGCGCCCGGGATATGGGCCTCCTGATAGCTGTTGAAGCCCCAATCTGGTTTTGCCAGGTCGAAGCGGCAGTCGATGATGATCCAATTGGGATCGTGAAGATGCGCGGATAATTCTTTGGTTGATATGAGCGTGTTATGCATTTATGCTTTCTCTGTGACAATCATGTTCCGATAGGTTTGCATGGTGCGATAACTACCTTTGCGTTCGGGCGAAATTGGGGGGAATTGGTCCAGCGCGTACACGCCTACTCGGCCTTCCTCGCTGCCCCGCAGTTCTCCGCCAACGGCGCGCGCCAGGAACATGAAGGCGACATTCGGTCCGGGATATCCATGGTCGCGCCGGAAAAACCAGCCCAGACTCTGCGTGATTTCGACCACAAGGCCCGTTTCTTCGAAGGCTTCACGAACAGCGGCCTCTTCCGGCGACTCGCCGTACTCGCCATGCCCGGCTGGCAGCGCGGCAGGCATTTCGGGCGGGCAGTCGGGAGGTAGGATGGCGACGAATTTATCTTCATATTGGATCAGAACTGCCACAGAAGTGACGTTGGTTGGATAATGGACCCAGCCGCACGATGGACAATGGACGCGCGGGATGCCGTCATCATTGATTACAGCGCGAGTGAGGGGTGTGGTGCACATCGGGCAGTACCGGTAGCGCAGGCGCTTCAACACATTATCCGGGTAGGATGGATTTTCTGTCATAAGTGGCTCCGAAACTGGGAAGGATGCAGCAAAATAGACCTGCCGGGAACGGGTAACGATAGTACCTCGTTCAGCAAGGAAAATTGCCTGTTTATTTCATGTTCGAGCCGATGGTGTAGAGCAGCGCGAAGTTGGGCTCACGCATCATGCCCACCGGGAACCCGGAGATGAGCACAACCTGCTGTCCGGGCGTTAGATTGGACGAAGCAAGCATAGCCGTTTCTACGTGGGCGAGCATGGTCTCGACGGTGGTGGCGAAGGGGACGAGGAAAGGCGTCACTCCCCAATAGAGGCCCATGCGGTGGAAAGTGCTCACCTCGGGGGTGAAGGCCAGGATGGGCACATTGGGACGGGTCTTGGACATAAACAAAGCCGTACGGCCCGTTTCTGAAAACACCGCGATGGCGGCTACATCCCGGTCGTGGGCCAGCTCGCGGGCGGCGCGGGTAAGGGATAGCGCGTCGGTTTGGGCGGTGACCTCTTCGGGGAACTTCTGGTAAATGCCCCAGCGCTCGTAATGCGCTTCCGCTTCGCGGACAATGGCATCCATAATGGTGATGCTTTCCACTGGATACTGCCCGGCGGCGGTTTCGCCAGACAGCATGACTGCGTCGGTGCCGTCGAATATGGCATTGGCCACATCGGATGCTTCCGCGCGGGTGGGTCGCGGGTTATGGATCATTGAGTCGAGCATCTGGGTGGCGGTGATGACGATTTTTGCGTGCCGGTTGGCCATTTCGATGATCTGTTTCTGGATATTTGGCACGGACTGGGGGGACATTTCGATCCCTAAATCGCCGCGGGCTACCATCACGCCATCGGCGGCGTGGATGATGTCGTGCAGGTTTTCGACCGCTTCCGGCAGTTCGATCTTGGCGATGATTGGGGTCTTAACGGCCTTTGGCGCATATTGGCTGGCAAATTCCTGAACTGCCTGCCGAACGGTTTCAACATCTTCCTTGCTACGGACAAAAGAAATGGCTACGATATCCACCCCAGACTGGATGCCAAATTCAAGATCGGCGCGGTCTTTTTCGGTAAAGCCGGGGATATTAAGATTTGCGCGGGGCAGGTTGACCCCTTTGTGGGATTTGAGCGGCCCGCCCAGAACCACCCGCGCTTCCACCGAGTTGGGGCTTACGCCCACTACCTCAATCTCCAGGGCGCCATCGTCCATGAGGATGCGGTTACCAGGGCCCACGCTTTTTTCCAGGTCAGGAACATCGAAGGGGATAATTTCCTTGCCCGCGTACTGTGGATCCTGCAAGGCTGCCTCTGGACAGGAAGACAGGACGATGATTTCACCAGGGGTTAACTGCGCCACACCACCGGGCAGGCTGCCAACGCGCAGCTTGGGGCCCTGTAAATCTTGCAAGATGGTGATTGGTTTATTGAATTCTTGGGAGAGATCGCGCAGAAGCTGGATCACCCGGCTGTGATCTTCATATGTGCCGTGGGAGAAGTTCAGGCGCGCGACATCCATGCCGGCATGGATCATGCGAGTCAGTGTTTCCCGGTTATTACTGGCAGGGCCAATAGTGGCGACGATTTTCGACATGCGGTGCATACTTAACCCCTGTGTTGGGATGCCTGCGCTTGTTTTGGCGCAGCGGAAAAGAATGATTGACTAGATATAGTTTAATGATTTTGCCTGAACCGTCAAATCCTGGCGGAAGTCAGGATGGGCAATGGAAATTAACAGCTGGGCGCGCTGGCGAAAGGATCTGCCGTATAGATCCACCATGCCGTATTCCGTGACCACATAATGGATATGGTTGCGGCTGGTGGTAACACCCGCGCCGGGCTTCAGCATGGGAACAATCCGGCTGACCACGGAGCCGTCACGAAGGGTGCTGGTGGATGGCAGGGCTATGATCGGCAGGCCGCCTTCGGACATGCTGGAACCGTAGATAAAGTCGAGCTGGCCGCCGACCCCGGAATACATTTTAGGCCCGATGCTGTCCGCGCATGCCTGGCCGGTGAGATCAATTTCGATCGCCGAGTTCATGGCTACCATGCGGGCATTCTGGGCGATGGTGAATGGATTGTTGACATATTCCGTGCGGTGCAGTTCGATCATGTCGAAATCATCTGCCCACTCATATAAGCGGCGCGTACCAAGCATGAACCCGGCGATGATTTTGCCCGGGTGGAGGGTTTTCTTCGCGCCTGTAATGACCCCAGCTTCTACCAGGTCAATGATCCCATCCGAGAACAGCTCGCTGTGCACTGCCAGGTTCTTCTTGCCTTTCAAGAAGCCCAATACCGAATCAGGAATTGCGCCAATGCCAGTCTGTAAGGTAGCGCCATCCGGGATGCGTTCGGCGATCAGGCTGGCAATCTTTTCGCTGACGTCTTTGCAGTTTTCTTCACGCATGGATAGTTCCGCCAGGGGATAATCCACCGGAACGATATAATCCAGATCATTTACGTGAATAAGCGTTTCGCCGTGGGTGCGCGGCATCTGCGGGTTTACCTCGGCAATGATCATTTTTGCTGAGTCCGCGGCGGAGCGCGTCAGACCGGCTTCAATGCCAAGCGTGCAGTGGCCGTGTGGATCCGGTGGAGAAACATGAACGAAAGCAACGTCTACTGGCAGAAGTCCCCGTTTAAAGAGCAGCGGGAATTCAGAAAGGAGCACGGGGGTAAAATCGGCGCGCCCTTCGTGGATGGCCTTGCGCACATTGCTGCTGATGAACAGTGAATTGATGCGCAGGTGGCCTTCCATTTCTGGGGCTACGTATTCTGAGCCAGCAACGGTGAGGGCCTGGCAAATCTCAACATCGCGCAGGTTCGGGGCGTAATCGATCAGCGCTTTGAGCAGGATTCTTGGCACCGAGCAGTTACCAGTAAGAAATATTCGGTTGCCGGATTGGATCGCACGAACTGCCTCTTCAGCGGTGACCACGCGCGACTGGTAGGTTTTTTCCCAATCCATGGCCTATTTCCTCCTGGTTTACTTCATGTTAAGCGCTTTGCGGATCCTTGGAATAGCCCAGTCTATGGTTTGGCGGTCGATGATCAACGGCGGGGCAAAGCGAATGACGTTGTCGTGCGTTTCTTTGCATAGGATGCCGTCGTGCATCAGCGCTTCGCAGAAGCGACGCGCGCCGCCGGCCTCCTGTTTCAATTCTACGCCGATCAGCAGCCCGCGCCCGCGCACTTCTTTGACCCATGGGTTGGGTATTTCCGAGAGTTGTTCCATGAAATATTCACCCAGGGCTGCCGAATTTTCGACCAGCTTTTCTTCGATAAGCACGTTCAGCGCGGAACGGGCAACGGCTGCCGCCAGGGGATTGCCCCCAAAGGTTGAACCGTGCTCACCCGGTTTGAACAGACCAAGCAGCGGCTTATCGGCCAGGATGGCAGAAACCGGATAGAAGCCCCCGCCAAGCGCTTTGCCAATGATGGTCATATCTGGGCGGGCGTCTTCATGCTGGCAGGCGAACATTTTGCCGGTGCGGCCCAGTCCGGTTTGAATTTCATCCGCGATGAAAAGGATGTTGTGTTTCTGGCAGATTTCGCGGGCCTGTTTCAAATATCCAGGAGGGGGCATAATTACCCCAGCTTCTCCCTGGATCGGTTCAACGAGAAAAGCCGCAGTGTTTGGCGTGATCGCTTTTTCAAGTGCAGTCGAATCGCCATAGGGAACCACGGTGAAGCCCGGCGTGAAGGGACCGAACGCATTTCTGTAGAAAGGCTCGGTGGAGAAGGAAACGATGGTGGTGGTGCGCCCATGGAAATTCCCGGCTGCAACAATGATTTCTGCCTGGTGACGGGCTACCTTCTTGACCTCATAAGCCCATTTGCGGGCGAGCTTTATGGCGGTTTCAACGGCCTCCGCGCCGGAGTTCATGGGCAGCGACATTTCGTAGCCGGTGAGCTCTGAAAGCTGTTTATACAGCAAGGGCAGTTGATCGTTGCGGAATGCGCGTGAGGTCAGCGAAATCTTGCTGGCCTGTTCTACCAGCGCGGCCAGGATTTTCGGATGCACGTGGCCCTGGTTGAGGGCGGAATAGGCGCTCAGGCAGTCGAGGTACTGGTTGCCATCGACGTCCCATACCCATACGCCTTCACCGCGGACTAAGACTACATCCAATGGATGATAATTGTGCGCGCCGTACTCTTCTTCCAGCGCGATAAATTCAGTTGTTTTCAGCATAGTTATGCAACCCCAAATACTCGGGCCAGGACGGCCTTCTGTGCGTGCATACGGTTGTGTGCCTGAGGAAACAGCACGGAATGCGGGCCATCGGCTACTTCGTCGGTGATCTCCTGGCCACGGTGGGCGGGAAGACAGTGCATGACGATTGCATCCGGCGCGGCTTCTGCAACGAGCCGGGCGTTCACCTGATAGGGCGGGAAGACCAGTTCGCGCTTTTTGGCTTCCGCCTCCTGGCCCATGCTGGTCCATGTATCAGTGTAGATCACCTGGGCGCCTTTCACAGCTTCATGCGGATCGCGCAACTGGGTGATTTTGCTGCCACTTTGCCTGGCAAACTGCTCGCCAAGCTCGACCGCCTTCGGGTTGAGGGTGTAATCGGCGGGGGTAGCGATGGCGAAGTTCGCGCCAAGTTTGGCGCAGATATGCATTAGGGACACGGCAACATTGTTGCCATCGCCAATATAGGCTACATTCAACCCCCTGAGCGCGCCGAACTTCTCCAGGATGGTCAGCGCGTCGGCCATACCCTGGCAGGGGTGGTTGTAGTCGCTCAGGCCGTTAATGACCGGAACATCCGCCCATTGCGCCAGCCCGATGACATGCTCGTGGTCGAACACGCGCGCCATAATTGCATCGACGTAACCAGCCAGCACGCGGGCCACATCGGCGATGGATTCGCGCTGCCCGAGGCCGACTTCATTGGGAGAAAGATACAGGGCATCACCCCCTAGCTGGCGCATGGCCATGTCGAAACTCACCCGCGTGCGCAGGCTGGGTTTTGTAAAAACCATCCCCAGCACTTTTCCCTTCAGCAGCGGCTGGTTGCCTCCTGCTTTTAGCTCTTTCTTCAATGACACTGCCAGGTCGAGCATGCTCTGCAGCTCTTGGGCAGTGAAGTCAGCGATGGCGATGAAATCAGTTTTCATACGAGTTCCTATTTTGAGACATATCTAGAGTTGTTTGGGCGGCTGTATGGCTACGCCTGACAAATGACCTGACCTTTTGGACATCCCCGAAGGTCAAAATTTGGTATCCCGCTAAAAGTATAACACAAGCAGTTATCAGACAATATGGGAGGAAGGCAACCAAGAACGATGCATAATGTCATGAGGAGGCATTTGTCTTTGCATTCTCCTGGTTTGGTCGTATGATTCTAATCAAATCGCAAGGTGAAATCTGTGTCATTGCCGCCTGGTAGGCTTGTGGATTCCATCATGCGATTAGTTTAGGCAGATAAGCGAACATTTCGATCAAAGGCTGACAGATGAAGTTCTCACTCTCCCGTTTTGCGAAATATACCTGGGTCGTGTTGGTGTACAACATACTGGTGATTTTGTTTGGGGCGTTCGTGCGGGCAACGGGTTCAGGTGCGGGCTGCGGCGCGCACTGGCCGTTATGCAACGGCGTGGTGGTGCCGCGGCCCGAACGGGTGGAGACCGTGATTGAATTTACGCACCGGGTCACCAGCGGGATTGCGCTGGTGCTGGTTGTGATTCTGCTGGTGTGGGCCTGGCGAAAATTTCCGAAGGGAAGCCTGCTGCGGTGGGGCAGCGGGGTGGCGCTGTTCTTTACCATTACGGAAGCCCTGGTTGGGGCAGGGCTGGTTTTGTTCGGCTGGGTGGCGCACGATACCTCCGTGGCGCGGGCTGTTTCGGTGCCGGTGCATTTAGTCAACACCTTTTTGCTCCTGGCCGCGATCACCATCACCGCGTGGTGGGCAACGCGCGGCGAGCCACAGGAACTACGGTTTAATGGTGTGTCGGGTGGATTGATTGTGGTGGGAGGGCTGGCTATGCTGGTTTTGAGCGGCAGTGGAGCCATAACCGCCTTGGGGGATACATTATTCCCTTCCAGCTCGTTGGCGGAGGGCATTCAACAGGATTTCTTGCCCACTGCTCATTTCCTGGTGCGAATGCGGATATTCCATCCGATCATCGCAGTGGTGACGGGTATCTATTTATTCATCGTAACGCTTTGGGTGCGCTGGAAAACGCCCAAAGCGGGCCTGGAAACGCTCACCAACATCCTGTTTATTCTGTATGTGTGCCAGATTATTCTGGGGATGATTAATGTTGCCCTGCTAGCCCCGGTATGGATGCAAATTGTGCATCTGCTCGTATCGAACCTGGTATGGATTACTTACGTGTTAATGGGAACTGTTTTCTTTGGCAATTTTTCGACGAGCCTGCCATACCAGAAAATCGAAGACTCGATAAAACCCCTCACCAGGGAACAACCGGTAAAGGGTGTATAGTAGCTTCGCATCGGTTGTTGGGAGGATGAAATAGCGCCCCTTTGACGCGGCGCGGAGGATGTTTCGCGCGACATCTTCTGCCGGAACCGGGGTGTTATTGGCTTCCGTGAGTGCTTTGAGCAAGGCTGGTTTATGTTTCGACTCGAACTCGAGCTGAGGCGTGAGGGTATCTGTGGGCAATGCCATCGATACCTGTATTCCAAACGGTTTCAGATCATGCCGCAGAGCATCGGAGAGGGTCATCACCGCGCTTTTCGAAGCGCTGTAGGCGCTGTAGCCAAGGACGCCGTGCAGGGCCACGGCTGATGAGATATTGATGATCAAACCAGACCGGCGCTCGATCATGCCTGGAACGAGCAGCTTTGTCGTGTACAGCGTGCCGAAGTAATTTACTTCCATCATATCGCGGAAGATCTGCAGGTCTAAATCCTGAAAATAGCCAGGAAAGGTGATGCCCGCCGAGTTCACCAGGATATCAGGAAACCCCCAATCATTAATCGATTGGGAAACTGCCTGGCTTACCTGTTCAAGGTTGGAAACGTCAGCGGCAATGGTATGTACCTGCTGGCCCGGTTGTTGACGGCAAGCTGTGATTTTCGATGAAGCGCTTTCCAGCTTCAGCGGGTCGCGCGCCATTATCCATACATGCGCTCCCATTTCGGCGAGCTGCCGTGCGATTGCCAGGCCAATACCGCTGGACCCGCCCGTAACTAAGGCCGTTTTACCGTTATAGGACTTCATATTTTATTTTGCCAACCTGCCCGGATTGCGTTTTAGTGATGACTTCCGCAGGAAGCGCAGCTTCCGCCGGCGCAGCCACTACAGCCGCCCCCGCTGGCGGTAACCGAGCGGCCTTCGGAGGAGGCAAAGAAGACGGATAAAGCGCGGGATGTATGCTCACTGTGGCAGCTTCGGCACTGGATCGGTTTGTCAGCATCCTTCATCGAACGCAGGGCGTCAAAGTGATGCCCGCAATCTTTACAGGTGTACTCATAAAGAGGCATGTCAAAATCCCTATTTCGAACCAATTCCCATCACGCATGATCAGCGCGGGTGATATTTTGGGCCTATTATACTTTCTTTTGACTCTCGCGCGCATCTGTGATGCGAATCACCAGCGGGCGGACAGCAGCGACCAGGTCTTCCATGGGAACCCCGTCAACCTTTAAGGTGATCTGGCCGGTCTCAGTCGATTCGCCCATAAAGGTCCCTAAGGCCAGGATATCTCCGCCCAACTCGAAAACGGCTTTGGTCAATTTTGCAAGCTGGCCGGGAACTCTGGGCATCTCAACCGTGAGGCGGATTCCGGGATCACGCGCGCTGAACAGCTCTAAGAATAATTTAAACAGATCGGTTTCGGTAATCATGCCAACCAGTTTGTTATCTCGCATGACGGGCAGGCCGGAAATTTCGGAATCTGCCATGATGCGCGCGGCCTCTTCAATCGGCGTATCTTCGGTAATGGTCACGACCTTGCTGGTCATCAGCTCTTCGACTTTGATCTTGTCGAGTAGGGTGCGCACTTCAAATTTACTAAGGGTGGTGGCATCGGATGGGGATGCTTTCGCCAGGTCGGTTTCGGTGACGATGCCGACAAGCTGCCCGCGTTTGTTCACTACCGGCAGGCGGCGGATACGCTCCCTCCCCATTAAGTCCAGAGCATCTTTCATGGAAGCATCAGCATTGATGGTGATGACCGGGCGGGACATTCGTTCTTTAATAAGCATTCGCTCCTCCTTGTTAAGGATGGGAAAGGGTATGCCGGTTGATTACGGCTATGACGTTTTATACATCAGATGGAAAATTAATTCAAGTAAAAAGCGGACCGGAAGCAAATGACTTTGCTT
>CAYTHO010000042.1:0-48268 GCA_964437595.1 uncultured Anaerolineaceae bacterium | reverse complement strand
GGCGGTGGCGGGGCTCCCCCAAACCAGCTTGCTGCGTGCATTCGGTCCCCGCCTTGGCCACAACCTATGGCTGGTGGGAGATTCTATCTTCCCCGGTCAATCCATCGCCGCGACAGCCCTGGGCGGGCTGCGCGTGGCGCAAATGGCGCTGCGTGAGATTGCGTATTCTTGATTCGGTAAATCCAAGTCAAATGTCAACAGCGGTTGATGAATGTGTCATGCTTCAAAGCCAACCCGGCAAATTAAAGCCAGGTCCATTTCCTGGTTTCCCCAATAGCACAATCTTGAAAGGAAAAGGAACATGAGAATCGCAAAATTTATCGCCTTAGCCGGTTTGCTGGCCATGACTGGTATCCTGATCTATGGCTTCACGGTTGGCGATTTCTCCGCCGAAGGGGCAAAATTACTGGCTATGCCATGGGGAATTGTTTCGCTTGTCGATCTGTATGTTGGGTTTGTTCTTTTCTCTTGCTGGATTGTATTCCGAGAGAAAGCGTGGCTGCCTTCGGTGATCTGGGTAGTTTTAATGATGGTTCTGGGATTCTGGGCCGGCGCGCTTTATACCTTTCTAGCCCTGCAGACCAGTGGCGGGGATTGGAAACGTTTCTGGTATGGGAAGCGGTTTCGATAACCAGCACTCTTGTAAAAGAGATCGAAAATGATCCAAAAAATTAACGAGCTTCTAGAAGAATTTCGAACCGTTTTTTCCGGACGAACCAATACGGTGGATACGATCATTCCACCACTGCTGTATGCTTTGGTAGACATGCTTGCCGGACTGCTTCCTGCCACGCTCTCCGCTTTGGGACTGGCTGCTTTCCTAACAGTAATACGCCTGATTCGAAAGGAATCCTGGCTGTATGCCTTCAGCGGACTGGTTTTGACTTTACTGGCGGCGGGATTGGCCTGGTTTACCCAAAATGCTGCCAGTTTCTTTCTACCCGATCTTCTTACCAGCGGCATTTTATTGGCCGCAGTGTTGCTTTCCATATGGGCAGGCAAACCCCTGGCCGCCTGGAGCAGTCACCTGACCCGTGCCTGGCCGAGAGAATGGTACTGGCTGCCCAACATAAAGCCGGCGTATACAGAGGTTACCTGGATATGGGCCGCACTCATTGCCGCCCGCCTGATTGTTCAATATGCCCTCTACCAACAGGCAAATGTCCGTCTGCTGGGGTTGGCGAATGTCTTACTGGGCTGGCCGGTAACCATCGCTGTACTGGTCATTAGTTATCTCTACGGAACCTGGCGATTGGCAAAATTGAGTGGACCAAGCGTGGAAGAATTTGTATCCCAGCAGCCCGCTCCCTGGAAGGGTCAAAGAAAAGGGTTTTAATTACAGACAGGTAATCGGTATGGGTGGGCCTGCTATCGCGCTATGGAGCCCCTAATCAAAGAATTGCGGCGAACTTTCTTGAGGTGTGATGTATACTAAACCTGGAGGGAGTCAGTGCGCCACCGCGAGCCGGATAGTCACCCTTCAAAAAGGGAATTTCCAGCAGGGCACCTGCAACTCGATCTGCTCGGCACATTTTGCCTGCGCCAGGGAGGACAGCCTGTTGCCGGGCTTGACCATCCGCGCCTTCAACACTTGCTGGCTTACCTGGCCTTGCACCGCGCCGGTCCAATCTCACGACAGCAGCTTGCGTTTCTGTTCTGGCCCGGTTCAACCGACCAGCAGGCCTTTAAGAATTTGCGCACATTACTTACCCGGCTTCGCCAAGCGCTGCCAGATGTAGAACGCTTCATCGACATCACTTCGCAGACCATTCAGTGGCGTTTCGATGCCAACTTAAGGTTGGATGTGGCTGAGCTCGAGGCGGCGTTGATGCAGGTGGCTGCACCAGCGCACGAGGGCGGTAATTACGCCGAAGTAGTGGAGGCATTGTCGTCCGCGGTTGCCGCATATACAGGCGAGCTGGTGCCCGGTTGTTACGAGGATTGGATCCTGCCCGCGCGCGAACGGTTACACGTAGGCTACAGCGAAGCACTTGAGCGGCTCGTTCTGCTGTTGGAAGAACACCGCGAGTATGGCAGAGCACTCCCCTATGCCAGGCGTTTGCTGTCACACGACCCGTTTCACGAGGCTGCATATCATCACTTGATCCGCCTGCATCTCGCACTCGGTGATCGAGCGGAAGCGCTGCGCGCCTGCCACGCGTGCGAAACTATGCTGGAGCGCGAATTCGGGGCCGTGGTAGCGCGTGGAACGCGAGACCTGTACGAGCGCTTATTGAGGTCAGAAGATCAACCCACCCTGGCAGCTTTGGAGCGGCTGCCAGGAGCTTCCTCCACAAGCCTGCCGCTTGTGGGGCGGGATGCAGAATGGTCCCAATTGTTATCCGCCTGGCGCGCCTCCACTGCAGGTCATCCCCAATTGGTGCTGATCAGCGGCGATGCTGGTATTGGCAAGACGCGCCTGGCCGAAGAGCTGTGCGCCTGGGTAGCCCGGCAGGGAACAGCCGTGGCTGCTGCCCACTGCTACCCGATAACTGGCAGCGCTGTAGCCTACGCGCCTGTGGTGGAATGGCTGCGTGGCAGAGCGATCCAGTCCCGATTGGCCAATCTGGAGGATGTCTGGCTGGTCGAGATTGCCCGCATCTTCCCAACCCTGCTGGCTGATCACGCGCATCTCACGCCCCCCGGCCCCTTTACTGAGGCATGGCAGCGCACCCGCCTGTTCGAAGCCCTCGCGCACGCGGTGCTTGGGCCGGAAGCGGCTGCACAGGTGCATGAACCTTTGCTGTTATTCCTGGATGATTTACAGTGGTGCGACCAGGAAACGCTCGATTGGCTCGGCTACCTACTCCGGTTCGCCGCGAAAGCGCCCTTGCTCATCGTCGCCGCCGTACGCAAATACGAAATCGATCGCGTTCACCCGCTCATGGCATTCTGGTACGCCCTCACTCGCTCTGACCTGCTGGTTGAGATCCCTCTGCCGCCCCTTAACGCAGCCGAGACCAGGCTGCTGGCCGCAAAAGTCGCGGGCAGAGCAGTCGACGCCGGTGAAGCAGCCCGGATCTATCACGATACAGAAGGAAACCCACTGTTCGTAGTGGAAATGGTCCGAAGCGGGTGGGCAAACGAAGAACCAGGCCAAGGCAAAAACCAGTGGCTCCATGAAACCAGTGTGGAACAACCGGGTGAGAGCGGGAAGAACCTGCCCACCCCCATCCCGTTTCCGTCTGCTATCACCGCGTTCCCACCCAAGGTACGCGCCGTGATCCAATGGCGCCTCGCACAGCTCTCGCCTGCCGCACGGTCGCTGGCGCAGATTGCGGCAGTGATCGGTCGCCAGTTCCGTTTCGAGGTGCTTGCCCGGACCAGCGGGCAGGACGAGGAGAGCATTGTTCAGAGCCTGGACGAATTGTGGCAGCACCATATCGTGCGCGCGCAGGCGCTTGAAGAGCTTCACCAGGATGATCTGGATGCATTCTGCATTCAAATTGCCGGGCACTATGAGCAAGCCGGCCAGGTACAGCAGGCCGTAACATTCTATCGCCGGGCAGCAGCCGCGGCAGAAAGGGTCTACGCCAATGCCGCAGCCGCGCGGCTGTACCAGCACTTGTTGGAAAGCGATCTCAACACCGCGCTAACCAGATCCGAAAAATGCGCCGTGATGCTGGCGCTGGCCGAAATCTGGCGCGCGACGGGTCAATGGGCACAGGCAGAAACCATCATCCGAAGCGCTCTGCCAAAGGCTGAGGCAATGGGCGATCCCCGCCTGCTGGCGCGCGCGAAATGCGCGCTGGCGGATGTGCTGTACCAGTTGGGTTATTACGATGCGGCCATGCAGTGGCTGGCCGAAGCAGAGCAGGGTTTCCAGGCCGCAGGTGAATACCGCGGCCTGGCTGGTACGCTCCGCATCGCGGGCAAGATCTATTGGCTCCGCGGCAACCATATTCAGGCTCTGGCTGCGCTGGAGCGCCAGTTGGAGATGGCCGCGGAGATTGATGACCCCCACGGAATCTGTCAGGCGCAGGAGGCGATCGGCACGGTTCTATGGAGCCAGGGGGACTGGGGACAGGCCGCGGATTACTGCCTGAAATCCATCCAGATCGCCGGTCCACTAGATTACCGGCCAATTCTCACGCGGTCATCGATCACCCTGGGGAATATCCGCTCCGGTGAACACTGGTTCGGGGAAGCGGTTTACTGGTACAGGTATGCAGGCACATTGGCCAGAAAGATGGATGACCGCCAGGCGTTATCCTGGACCGTCTATAACATCGCGCAGATTCTGGCAAGGCGTGGTGACGCAGTACGCGCCAGCGCAGGCTTCATCCGCAGCCTGCGCGCTGCCTGGGAGATTGGCGACCGTTGGACTGCCTGTCTAAATGTCGCCGGCCTCGCGGCAGTGCATGAGCGCCTGAGAAAAGTGAACGAGGCCGAGTCGCTGTATCGGCTGGCCATTACCATCGGGAGGCGCCTGAGCATTCCTACTTATCTGTCCGGAATTCTCATTAAGCTGGCCCAGTTTTTGCTGTCCCAGGAGCGCGCTGACCAGGCCCACACCATCTATGACGAAGCGCTAGCACAGATTTCAGGCGTGTCTGGCGAACGTATGGCTGGTGAAGATACTCGCTTCGATGCGCAGGTGTTGGGAATCCGTCTAAAATATGCGCTGGGTGAATGGTCGGGGGCAAAGGCGGCAGCAGAAATCCGCGCCATGCTGCCATGTGCCAACACATCACCCAGGCAGGCAGCATTGTATTATGTCTTATGGCATCTGGCGCCAGGGGATGAGGTTGCGCGGACAACCGCGGCAGGATTGTATCAAAAGGAATACGCCGAAACATGGGTAGATGATTGCCGCCAGCGCTACCAGGAACTTACGCGCGAAAATCTGCCTGACCCGCCACCCCTGCCGGACATTTCGGATTTCATCCCAGACCAGGGTGACAACATGGGCCTGGAAACAGTACTGGCGCAATTAAGATCATCATTTGGGTGAGGACGGTCGATGCCATGCGCGATTGAAGCGCTTGTGAAGCGCCGCATGTTGTACACTCTGAAAAGACCATGATGAAACAGGTTCAATGGATGGAGATGCTTTTCAACCAAGGAGGTATCTGATGGCAGTAATCACACTCTCTCGGCAACTGGAAAGTGGTGGCGATGAGGTGGCACGGCTGCTGTGCGAAAAGCTGGGCTACCAGTATTTTGACAAAAATGCGATGGTCGAGGCTGGTCAGGAGATCGGTCTGGCAGCCGGCGTCATTCAGAACGCCGTGGATTTCAAGCCCACCCCAAAGGGGCTTTTGGAGCGCTGGTTCGGTAGCACCCCGCGGCTCACCGGCGGTGATCCTTCGAGCTGGACGTTCTCGGCGTTAAATGACGCTCTTCAAGATCTGACGATTGCGAACCTTGTCGATATCATCAACGCCGGTTACAAAAGGGGCAATGTGGTAATTGTAGGCCGCGGCGGTATGGCTGCCCTGCAAGACAAACCCGATGTCCTGCACGTGCGCGTTCAAGCGCCCCTGGGCCTGCGCGTCAGACGCTTGCAGGAGCACGAACAGGTGACGCAAGAAGAAGCGCAAAAGAGGATTCGCGAACGCGACCTGAGCGATGTGGAATGGATCAAACGCTATTTTGGGCTCGACTCGCACGATCCTCAGCTCTTCGATCTGGTCATCAACACGGCAAAATACACCCCCGCCGACGCGGTCGATTTGATCATCAAGGCGTTGGAAAAGTTACCCAAAACCAGGGCCTCCGCCTGATATAAGGAGAATGGCACATGAGAATCATGGAGCGCCTGATACAAAAAGTGGATCGCAGCAGTTGGGCAAAGAAGCTCGCTATTGAGAAACGCTATGAGCCCGTAGAAGCCCGCCTGGGCTTTCCCCCATCGCGCCGCTACCGGGCCTATATTGGCGCGAACGACACTAGCACCCGGGTGATCGAACGTGACTGGAGCAGCTTGCAGGCGTACCTGGTCACCATTGAGAAAGCGCTGGCGGACCCCGAGCACCAGGCCCTGGGAGCTGAACAAATCGGTATCGTCTTGAGTAATCAAGTGGAGCTGTACATAATTGAATAGCAAAGTATATTGCAAACAAGGCCTTACGAAGATTCGTGAGGCCTTGTTTGTGGCAGCACCCTGGTGATCCGACCTTAAAAAATTCTTATCTTTGACAATTATTAAGTAAACCTATTGACATTTGGATTGGCTTTTGATATAGTTTATTCAGTAAACTAACTAAAGAACCATTATCTGTACAATCCTCACATTAGATATAACCACAATCTAGCGGATCACCACACTACTGCTGCAGCCGCCCACAACGCCATCAATCGTTGCCCTGCTTTGAGACGAGGTGTTTGTTTCGTTTAACGAAATCGGTCGTTTCTGCTGTTTTCGAAGAAAGGGTATCTTGATGATCTCCCTGGTACACCTCAGGGATTTAAAAGTGGAACGCCCCAGCCATTTTCGATTGGCGTGCCCGGCAATCTCTTCGCGCGCCAATGTGCAGCCCAGATCAGGTATCCTGACGGAGGTATCCAATCAGAATCCTTTTTGAAACAAATCGGTGCGGCTGGCAGGTGAACTTCTGAAAGGAGGTGACACAAGTATATTCTGAGTGACTCTATCACTATACCTTGCGGATAGATCATTCCAGCCATAGTTCTATCACATTCACCTACTGAGATTTGTATGTCCAATAAAAAGCCGTACTCTCAACAGAAAGAATATCGCCAGCAGAATATGTCTCTTCTACTGCGCGATCTTTGGCGCCATGGGCCGTTGTCCAAAGCAATGCTGGCCCAACGGAACGGCTTGACCAAAGCGACCGTCACGAATATCTCGCGTGAAATGACCGCCCTGGGTCTCATTCGGGATGCCGGTCAGGCCCGCACCGGGCTTGGAAGACCCAGCGATCTCGTAGAGCTAAACCCATCAGCGCGATATTCGATCGGTGTCGAGATCAGCACAAACTACGTGGCAGCTTTGTTGGCTGACCTCTGCGGCAGACCGTTATGGCAACGCTCAATCCCCTTTTCTATTGGCAGCGCGCAGGAAGTGATCCTCACTCTAATCAAAAGCTTGATTAGCGAAGCGATCGATCGGGCGCGCGGGAGCAGCATCCCCCTGCTCGGTATTGGAGTAGGCGTCCCCGGAGTCGTAAATCAAAACGTCAGTTCGCCAGCATTAGGCTGGAAGGAGGCCCCCCTCCGGCAGATTCTGGAACAAACGTTTGCAATGCCGGTGATCGTCGATAACAAAGCCCGTGCCGCGGCCATGGCGGAAGCACTGCATGGAAGCGCGCGAGACGCATCCAGCTTTGTCTACTTGAGCGTCGGTACAGATATCGGATCAAGCGTCGAGGCTGCCGTGGTGACCGACGGCTTTCTATTTCGGGGCGCTCGCGGTCGAGCCGTGGATGCCGGTCACATTGTACTCGATCCCAACGGCCCACTCTGCGCGTGCGGACAGCAGGGCTGCTGGCAGGCAGTGACCGATGTGGGCCGCGAGGTCGGTCTGGCGCGCCTGCGGTTGGAGGCTGGTGAGGACAGCGTACTGCAAGCCTATGCTGCTAATGGCTACGCCGAGCTGGATCACCGCGTAATACATCAGGCAGCCGTAGATGGCGATGCCTTGGCAAGGGAAGTTGTTCGAACCTTGATTGTGTACCACGCACAGGGAATCGCCAATCTCGTGCTCCTCTTCGATCCTGAGCAGGTGGTCATTGGCTGGGAAACGATGGTTTTACCCGCCCAATTTACGGCGCGCCTGCGCATCATGGAAAGCGTACCGGAATTAAACACACCTCTGATTGTTCGTGAGCAGTTGGCTCGCCGCGGCATAAGCCCCCCAAAGATTGTTCATGCTGCCCTCGATCCGGAAGTTGTCATGCTGGGCGCGGCAGCGCTGCTGGTCAGTGAATTTTTACGAACACCGCCCACAGCTTCAGATTAGCGTTCGCTTATTACCAGTTTGTCGTTGGGCCAATAACCACTCACCAACCTGATTTCATATAAGGAGAGTATCTCATGGCAGAAAGTATTCTTCAACCACCGCCAACCGTTCTCACTCCGGAATATAAGAAGACTCGCCCCGGGGCCATGTTCGCCTTTGCGGTTGGCACAATGAGCGACAGTATGGAAGGCGGCCTGATCAACACCCTCTTCCCGGTCATCGCACAGGCCTTGAGCCTCGAAGTAGGCGCGCTGGGCACGCTGTCCAGCATCAGCAAATGGGCCCGCATGATCTTTGGCACGCTTTGGGCGATTGCCGGCGATAAGTTTGGCCGTAAAAGGATTTTGGTATGGATGACCGGCGTCTGGGGCCTCTGGACTGCCGCTGCCGGTCTTGCGCAGGACTACATCCAGCTTTTAATCCTATACGCAATCGGGGTCATTGGCACCGTGGCTGCTGAACCCATTCAAAACGGCCTCATGGTAGACATGTTTGATGAAGAAGAGCGTGGAAAGGCGTACGGAACCCTGCGCACCATTGGCGTAGCAGGCAGCCTGATCCTGACTCCCCTCATCGGTCAGCTCGCTAAATGGCCTACGCCAGAAAACGGCTGGCGCATTGGTCTATACATCATGGGTGGGCTCAGCCTCCTCAGCGGTATCCTGCTCCAGATCTTCCTCAAGGAGCCGCCCCGCCGCATGGTTGCAAACGATCCAGATGCTGGAAAATTCAAGATAGCGGATATCAAACAGATCGTAAAAATCCCTTCGTTCTGGCTCCTGGCAGTGATGCTCCTTTTCGTCACTTCGATGGTGTTCTTCGCCTTCATGGTCACGTATTTCGTGAAGGTGCGCGGGTGGGAAACTTCCGCGGCGGCCATCCTCTATACCGTCTTCATGGCGGGCTTTGCTCTGGGCGGCCTCACCGGCGGCGCAATTGGAGACTTCTTCCAAAGCAAGTTCGGAGACAAAGGCCGGGTCATGTTCATGCAGATCTACCTGGCATCATGGGCGGTGATGACCTACATATACATCCAGATAGATTGGGGATTGGGTGCGCCCGTTTACATTATTGCCTTTCTCACCGGGCTGGTTGGGTCGTGGGGCTTCTCGGGCGCAGTGCTGCCCATGGTCGGCCAGATTGTAGAACCGCAGTATGCTGCAACCACCTTCGCGCTGCTCTTCTCCTTCATCCAGGGCGCGATCACAGCCATCTACCTGCTCTTGATCGGCCCTTTGACCAAAGCGATGGGCAGCCTGCAAAACGTAATGTTATGGATGGTCAGCGTGCCGTACGCGGTCAACGCAGTCTTCTGGACCCTGTTCTACTTCACCTATCCTAAAGATGTGCAGCGGCGCAAGGAGAGAATGGCGGCAAAGTAGGGGTACGGAATACCTTCGCCTACAGCTACTCTGCCGAAAAGGCCCAAAAGAGAAGCAGGAGGGGCAGCGGGAGCGGCGTAAAGCAAGCCCCTACCCTCCTGCGGAAAATACCGAAACAAGGAAAGGATGGAGTGCGATGCTCTACCCAATTCAAAACAGTGTACGCAATAAGCTCGATCTTTCTGGTATATGGGATTTCCAGATCGACCCTGATGGGGTGGGCAAAGCCAGCGGATGGGCTAACGGCCTGGCCGGCACTCGACCCATGGCAGTCCCAGGCAGTTGGAATGAGCAGTACGATGATCTATTCGGCTATCTTGACCTGGCCTGGTATGTCAAAAAGTTCTATGTGCCATCCAGTTGGAAAGGCCAGCGTGTGTTCATCCGTGTTGGGTCAGCCGTCTATTGTGGAACGGTTTACCTCAACGGGGTCCAGGTTGGCGAGCATGAAGGCGGGCACCTGCCATTCGCTTTCGAGATCACCGACCTGGTCAGGTGGGGCGAGGAGCACATCCTCGCCATCAGCGTTGAGAATAGCTTAAAGCCCTGGCGCGTGCCATCTGGAGACATGCCTGGTTCAGAAATGAGCATGTTCGCCAGCACGCCAAAAACCACCTACGACTTTTATCCGTTTGCCGGTATTCACCGTCCGGTCGTGCTGTATTCGGTTCCACAAACATATATTGAGGATGTAACCGTTGTCACGGGAATCCAAGGCGCGGATGGCCTGGTGAAAGTCACGGTCAAACTAAACGCGGCGGTTTCGGGCCAGGGTTCCGTGGAGCTAAAAGGCAATTTTGCAGCCTTAAAGGCCGCCCTGACCTTTACGGGCGGTCTGGCAGAGGCAGCCCTGACCGTCCCCGCCGCGCACCTGTGGTCCGACAAAGACCCGTATCTCTACGATCTGGTGCTCACGACTGAGCACGACCAGTACAGCCTCAAGGTAGGCATCCGCACTATTGCGGTCGATGGAGGTCAGATTCTGCTGAACGGCCAGCCAGTGAAAATGAACGGCTTTGGCCGACACGAAGATTTCATCGCCAGCGGTAAAGGTCTGAACATCCCGCTAATCGTGAAAGACTACCAGCTCATGCGCTGGACCGGTGCGAACAGCTACCGCACCTCGCATTATCCCTACAGCGAAGAAGAGATGCAGATGGCAGACCGCGAGGGTTTCCTGATCATCGATGAAATCCCAGCCGTCAGCCTGCAAATGTCCGATGAAGCCAACAACCCTGAACGCCTGCGGATGTGCTTGAAGCAAATCGAGGAGCTGGTTGCGCGAGACAAGAATCATCCCTCCGTGGTGATGTGGTGTGTGGCCAACGAACCGATGCCGAAAGGTTTTGGCGTGGGCGCTTTGGGAGAAAGCAATCCCTGTACGGAGGAACTCAATCTGCCGGGCAAGCAGTTCCTGGATACAGAAATCGCCCACGCGCGTGAAATGGACCCCACGCGACTGGTAACCATTGTGACCGTGATGGGCGGGCCGCAAAACTGGATGGATAAATGCGACGTGATTTGCATGAACCGCTATTGGGGCTGGTATACACTTGGCGGTCAGCTCGATGCTGCGCGGCAGATGCTTGGGAAAGAACTTGACCAGGTCTGGATCCGGTTCCACAAGCCAATCATCATGACCGAGTTCGGCGCAGATACGATCCCTGGTTATCACGGCAAGCCCGATGTGATGTGGACAGAAGATTACCAGGCCAATTATATCCGCATGCACCTGGAGGAAGCGCAGGCGCGGGAGTTTGTCGCCGGCATGCAGGTATGGAACTTCGCGGACTTCGCCGCGGTACAGAGCATCATGCGCGTGGGGGGCCTCAACCACAAGGGCATCTTCACCCGTATCCGCACGCCCAAAATGGCAGCATATGTGCTGCGCGAGTTTTGGGCCAGCGAAAACGGGAGATAAGCCAATCCAGCGGCAGTAAGGAGATCGAACATGAGCAAAATCCCGCCGCAGGCTCAGGCGCTGATTGATTTCCAACCACGGCAAGCCTTTTTTGTAGGGATCGATTCTGACGGCTGCGCGTTTGATGCGATGGAGCTGAAGCAGAAAGAGTGCTTCACCCCCAGCACCATCCGGGTCTGGGGATTGCAGCCTATCTCTAAATACGCGCGCGAGACGGCGGAGTGGGTCAACTTGTATTCCAAATGGCGCGGGGCAAACCGCTGGCCCGCGCTGGTGAAAGTCTTCGAGCTGCTTGCCGAGCGTCCTGAAGTAAAAGCGCGCGGAGTGAAGGTTCCGCAGGCCAAAGCGCTGAAGGAATTTATCGCCTCCGGATTTCCACCCAGCGAAGCAGGGTTGAAGGCCTACATCGCCGCCGGGCATGGGGATGATGAGCTGTGGTGCGGCCTGGAATGGACTCGGGCAATCGACAGCCTGGTGGCATCCACGGTACGCAATGTGCCGCCCTTCCCCTGGGTACGCGAGAGCCTGCAAAAGCTGCATGGCAGGGCCGACCTGATGGTCATTTCCACCACAGCCTCGGATGCACTGCAGCGCGAGTGGAATGAGCACGGCCTGGCCCAGTATATGTCTGTACTTGCCGGGCAGGATATGGGCACCAAGAAGCAGCACCTGGAATTCGCCGCAAAAGGCAAATACCCAGACGAGCACATACTGATGATCGGTGATGCACCGGGCGACTGCGAAGCAGCGCACGCGGTGAATGCGCTGTTTTACCCCATCCAGCCGGGCGCTGAGGAACTGTCCTGGAAGCGATTCCAGGATGAAGCCTCCGAGAAGTTCCTCAACGGCACATACGCCGGTGCATATGAAGCCGACCTGATCGCAGCGTTCCAGGAGCGGTTGTCGGACACGCCCCCATGGAAAAGCTAGAGCGGCCTGTGCGGCTGCTCACATAATCAGATTCCCTTCATCCTTACACCCACAAGGAGTTAATGATGGCGAAAGTTCAAACAAAAATCCCCGAGGCAGCCCGCGTGCTGATGGATTTCAAACCTCAGCATGACTTCTTCGTCGGCATCGACTCTGACGGCTGCGCGTTTGACGCGATGGAGCTCAAACATAAAGAGTGTTTTATACCCAGCATCGTGAAGATCTGGGGCTTGCAGGCCGTATCAAAATACGCACGCGAAACCTGCGAGTTTGTGAACCTGTATTCGAAGACTCGCGGTTTGAACCGCTGGATCGCGCTGACCCGGGTCTTAGATCTGCTGCGGGAACGCCCGGAGGTAACCGCGCGAAATGCCAGAGTTCCTAAAGGCAGCAAAATCAAGGAGTTTATCGCCTCGGGGTATCCGCTGAGTCACAAAGGCATCGTCCAGTATGCGGCTGATCACCCGGACCCAGAGCTTGAGCAGGCGGTGCTGTGGTCAAAAACCGTCGATGAGGCAATCGCAGACATGGTGCACGGCGTGCCGCCCTTCCCCTACGTGCGCGAGAGCCTGCAGAAAATGCAGGATAAAGTTGATCTGATGGTCGTCTCCGCCACGCCCCTCGAAGCCCTGGAGCGAGAGTGGAGCGAGAATGGCATCGCCCAATACATGACGGTAATTGCCGGGCAGGAGATGGGCACGAAGAAACAGCATCTCCAATTCGCGGCAGTGGAAAAATACGAAGATAACCATATCCTGTTGATGGGCGATGCACCTGGAGACTTCGAGGCGGCCAAATCATCGGATATCCTCTTCTACCCCATTAACCCGGGCGGTGAAGACCGCTCCTGGCAGCGCTTCCATGACGAAGCCCTGGGAAAATTCCTGGATGGCACGTATGAGGGTGATTATGAAGCCGCCTTGATCGCTGAATTTGAAAAGCTACTACCGGAAACACCCCCATGGCAGAAGCTTGAAAAAGTGGAGTGGGAAGACTAGACAAATCGCACAACGAGATTGATATCCTGCTGAGCAGAACCCTGTTTTCGGCAGAAATAGGAGGATCCCAATGCCCAGACTCGTTGATCTTACAAAGAAACCCTATAACCTCTCGAATGAGCAAATCCAATGGGTTGAAAATACCCTGGCCGGAATGACAGCCGAGGGGAAAACTGGCCAGCTGTTCACCAACTTGTTCTTTTTCGGCACGGACGCTTTCAGCGGCAATACGCTGACCAGCGACAAGATCCTGGAGAAATACCATATCGGCGGCGCGCGCTGGCAGGGTGGTAAAGCCAAACAATGCCAGGAGTTGCTGAACAATCTGCAAACCTGGTCAAGAATTCCCCTGCTGATCGCGGCCAACTGCGATTCGGGTGGTAACGGCGCCTGCTCAGATGGCACCTATATCGCCTCTGGCGCGCAGTCCGAGGCGTCAGGCGATCCTCGCGTGGCTTACAACGCCGGTTACGTATCGGCTCGGGAAGCCAAAGCGCTGGGCGTCAACGTAAATTTTGATCCCTGCGTAGACATCCTGTTCAACTGGCGCAACACCATCGTCAACACCCGCGCCTACGGCACGAACACGGATGACGTGATTAAGTACACCAGCGCGTACATTGACGGATACCGTGACGGTGCCGGCGGCGACATGGTCACCTGCATCAAGCATTTCCCCGGCGATGGCACCGAGGAACGCGACCAGCACCTGGTGCTGGGTGTAAACGAGCTCCTGCCCGATGAATGGGATGCCAGCTTTGGCAAGGTGTACAAACACCACATTGACAATGGTGTAGAGATGATCATGGCGGGTCATATTGCCCTGCCGTATTACCAGAAACAGCTTAACCCCAGGCTGGAAGACAAGGATATCCTACCGGCGACCCTGGCAGAGGAATTGATCCAGGGCTTGCTGAAGGAAAAGCTCGGTTTCAACGGTATGATCATCACCGACGCCAGCCATATGCTGGGCATGACTTCGGCAATGCGGCGCGAAGATTACGTCCCGGGCGCCATCGCCGCGGGCTGCGATATGTTCCTGTTCTTTAATGACATGGAAGAAGATTTCAACTTCATGCTGAACGGGTACAAGAAGGGCGTTATCCCTGAGGAACGCATGAATGATGCGGTCCGCAGAGTCCTGGGGCTTAAGGCGAAGCTGAACCTGCACAAAAAGAAGGAAGCTGGCACGCTGTTGAAGAGCGAGAAGGACCTGGAAGTGGTGGGCTGCCCGGAGCACCTGGCAATGCGCGCTGAAGCAGCCGATAAGGGCATCACGCTCGTCAAGAATACACTGAATCAGCTTCCAATCCGGCCAGAAACCCACAAGCGCATCCGCCTGTATTACTTGCAGGGTGAAGTCGGCGGCATCCACGCGGCTGGTCCGAAAGTTCTTGAAAACGTTATTGCCGAACTGGAGAAACGCGGCTTCAAGGTCACCGTGAACGATGGCACCACGCGCGTGAAGGGCAGCACACTCGAATACCGTAAGAACGTCGACGCCGCGCTCATCATCGCGGATGTGGTTGGGTACGGCGCTCAAAACAACTACCGCATCCAGTGGAAAACCGCCATGAGCAACGAGTGCCCCTGGTATGTTTGGGAGGTGCCGACCGTGATGGTGTCGCTCAACTATACTACCCACCTACACGATGCAACCATGGTTAAGTGCTACATCAACGCGTATCACAGCAATCCGGAGGTTATCAAGCAAGTGGTAGACAAGATCATGGGCAAGTCCGAATTCAAGGGCAAGCCCAACGAACTGGTGTGGGCCGAGAAATGGCAGGCGAAGGTTTAAGCGCCGTTTAGCCGAATGGAAGGAGGCTCCATGTCAGAACAGCATTCACTTTTATCTACCGGAAGATTGACCGCCGATCGCTTCTTTTCACCCGATCCTGGGCAGCGCCGCGTGGCACGCGAGCTCTACGACGCGATCGCCGCGCTGCCCATTGTCTCGCCGCACGGCCATGTTGACCCTGCCCTGCTGGCCAATGAACATGCAACGTTTGGCACCCCCGCCGATCTGTTCATCATCCCTGACCATTACGTATTCCGCATGCTCTACTCGCAGGGCGTTCCTTTGGAAGCGTTGGGCATTCCGCCCAGCGAAGGTGCGCCAGCTTCGCTGAAGAGTACGGTTGAGACGGATCACCGCAAGATCTGGCAAACCTTTGCCGAACACTTCTACCTCTTCCGCGGTACGCCCAGCGGCGTCTGGCTGGCGCACGAGCTTTACGAAATCTTCGACATTCGGCAGAAGCTCAACGGCGCAACAGCGCCGGCAATCTACGATGAACTGGCCGAAAAGCTGTCCCAGCCCGAGTACAGCCCCCGCGCGTTGTTTGAGCGGTTCAAGATCGAAGTCCTGTGCACCACGGATGGGGTTGCGGATACACTTGCATACCACCAGCAGATCAAAGAATCGGGGTGGAAAGGCATCGTTCGGCCAACCTTCCGTCCCGATGGGGTTGTCAATATCTTGACCCCCAGCTGGCGCTCGAACCTCAATCAACTAGGTGCGGTTGTTGGCCGGGAGATCACTACGGCTCGGGCCCTTATCACGGCGCTGGAGGAACGGCGAGTCTTCTTCAAGAGCATGGGCGCCACTTCCACCGACAGCGGCGTAGAAACGCCGTACACCGAGATGCTGTCACCCACCGAGGCCCAGGCAATCTTCACCCGCGCGTTGGCAGGGCAGGCAACCACCGAGGACGCCCAGCGCTTTACGGGTTATATGATGATCGAAATGGCGCGTATGAGCGTTGAGGATGGGCTGGTGATGCAGTTCCACGCGGGCTGCTACCGCAATCATAACCCACTCGTGTACGAGGCATTCGGCGCCGATAAGGGCCACGATATCCCCGTGGAAACCGAATGGGTGCGCAGCCTGAAACCGCTAACCGATCGCTTTGGCAACGACCCGCGGCTCACACTGATCCTCTTCAGCATGGACGAAACCGGTTACACGCGCGAGATGGCGCCCCTTGCCGGGCACTATCCAGCCCTCAAACTCGGCCCGCCCTGGTGGTTCCAGGACAGCCTGAACGGCATGGCGCGCTACTTCGACCAGGTGATGGAAACGGCGGGGCTGTATAATACCGCCGGCTTCATCGACGATACGCGAGCCTTCGTCTCCATTCCAGCCCGCCATGATGTATGGCGGCGCGCGTCGGCCAACTGGCTGGCCGGGCTGGTGGTGCGCGGGTTGATCGACATGGAGGATGCTGCTGAGATGGCGCCCGACATGGCCAATGGCCTGGCAAGACGCACATTCAAACTCGGATAAGCTGTGAACGCCACAGGTTTGGTTTCCCCATTAAATTACATTCACCTGCGGCTGACTTCTAAAGAGGCAGAATAATGATCGGGCTGGATCTCGGCACAACGAACTGTAAAGCGGTACTTCTGGACGCGGAAAGACGCGTTCGGGCAGTGGCTACTGATAGCTATAAGCTGCAGATTCCGCATCCCAATGCCGCCGAGTTGGATGTCAGGCATGTATGGAATGCTGCCAAGAAAGTGCTACGCGAGGTGGCAGCCTCAGCGCCAGTCCCTCCAGAAGGTATCTGCTTCAGCGGCGCGATGCACAGCCTGTTCCCGGTTGCAGATGATACCGGCACGCCGATCTCAAATGCAATGACCTGGGCCGATGCCCGGGCAACCGCAGTGTATCGAGGCCTCAGCGCCGACACCGATACCCATGCGCTCTACCGTCGCACCGGCTGCCCGGTACACTCTACCTACCATCTCCAACGCCTCCGTTGGTGGGATCGGGTCGAACCTGAACAGATACAGCAGGCACACCTGTGGGTAGGGATAAAAGACTGGATCCTGCACGCCTTGACGGGCGTTTGGGCGACTGACTTGAGCCTGGCTTCCACCACCGGACTTCTCAATTTGCAATCTTTATCATGGGATACGGGGGTTCTGCGGCTGGCAGGCGTTCAGATTAATCAACTGCCGCCGTTGGTTTCACCTTCGGCAATAGTGGGCGGGCTGACCGCTGAGGCCGCAGCGGCCACCGGATTACCGTCCGGTTTGCCGGTGATCGCGGGTGGCAGCGACGGCGCTATGGCCTGCCTGGGCACGGGCGTCGCCGCGCCTGGCCAGATTGTGATCACCGTAGGTACAAGTGGTGCGGTGCGCAAAGTCGTTGGAGAACCCTGGTTTGATCCGGGCGAGCGTACTTTCTGCTATCTGCTTATCGACCGGTTTACTCATCCTCAGAATAATGCAATTGGGGAATGCTCCCTCTGGTTCATCGGAGGAGCGATTAACAACGGCGGGCTGACGCTGCAGTGGGCACGCGAGAAACTCTATCCCGATCTGGCTGTAGCGGCTGGATATGACCAGCTTGC
Source organism: uncultured Anaerolineaceae bacterium (assembly GCA_964437595.1). Lineage (GTDB taxonomy): Bacteria > Chloroflexota > Anaerolineae > Anaerolineales > Anaerolineaceae > DSYU01. The sequence goes on along the minus strand of CAYTHO010000042.1, from coordinate 30,752 downwards.
AAAGGATGCAGCGTCTGTCCCGCCTGGATCCGAAGGCGTTTTCCTGCTGCCCTACTTTGCTGGGGAGCGCAGCCCACATTGGGCGCCCAAAGATAAAGGAATGATGTACGGCCTAGGTATGAATCATACCCGGGCGCACTTTGCCCGGGCGGCCATGGAAGGCGTAGCCAACTGCCTCGCCGATGTATGGGATGCCATGTATGGCTCGGAAACGACAAGTGAAATAGTACGGCTCACCGGTGGGATTACCCGCACACCGCTATGGGTCCAGATTCTGACCGATGTACTTGGTGTGCCCTTGATGGCGCTGGAGGTCGCAGACACTTCAGCCACTGGTGCAGCGCTGCTGGGCTTGTTCGCTCTGGACATACGCGGTGCTAACCAACCCCTGATCGCGCGTACGGTGGAACCAGGCCCGGTCTACACCCCTGACCCGAAACGTCACCAGTTCTATAAACAACACCATCGTGAATATAGAGCCCTGCGCCGTGGAATGGCGACCATGGGAGAAACGCTCGAGAACCTAAAGGAGAGTTACGGATGAATCTTCAAGATCTCATGAAAATGTACGACTTTACCGGCAAGACCTTTGCGGTTACCGGGGGCGCCGGAGCATTGGGTAGCGATGTAGTCGTTTCGCTGGCCGGCTGCGGTGCAAATGTCATGATCCTCGATCTCAGGCTTGGCGGGGTTGAAGCAATCAAGGAGCGCTTGGGCGACCGGGCGAGCCAGGTTGACGCAATCGAGGTTAATGTGATGAACCGCGACAGCCTGCTTGCCGCCGGCGAGGCAATTAACAAGCGCTTCGGTCCGCTCTATGGCCTGGTCAACGCTGCCGGCGGCAACAGCCCGCGTGCAACGGTAAACCCGACCATGAGCTACTTCGATATTCCAGAAGATGCGCTGCGCTTCGTCCTGGACCTGAACATCCTAGGCACCATGATGCCCTGCCAGGTGCTTGCCAAACAAATGGCCGAAACCGGCGAAGGCGTAATTCTGAACTACTCGTCTATGAATGCCTATCGCCCTCTGACCAATATCGCGGCCTACTCCGCTTCGAAAGCCGCGATCACCAACTTTACCTCATGGCTGGCTGTATACCTGGCGCAGAACTTCTCCGGCAAAATTCGAGTCAACGCCATCGCGCCTGGCTTCTTCCTTGGAGAACAAAACCGCTTCCTGATGGTGGATAAAGATACCGGCGGGTGGACACCCCGTGGACAGAAGGTAATCGATCACACCCCCATGGGCCGCCTTGGCAACCCCGAAGACTTGCTGGGCTGCGTGCTGTGGCTGCTTTCCCCAGCCTCCTCATTCGTTACAGGCATTACGGTTCCGGTGGACGGTGGATTTTCATCGTATGCCGGGGTGTAGGGGCACGGACGATCTGTCTTTCTGTCTAAGAAAGGAGCAGGATTATGGCCGATAAAATAGCCGCTTATGCATGGTCAATCGAACAAACGGCAAAAGAGCTCAATACCCACCTCACAAAAGGCTTGACCAGCGCCGAAGCCCGTGCTCGCCTCGAACGCAACGGGCCCAACGAACTGAAGGAAAAACCGCGTCCTGGTTTCTTGAGCCTGTTGTTTGACCAATTCAAAGACTTCCTGATCATTATTTTAATTGCGTCCGCCTTACTGTCGATCTTCCTGGGCGAGTGGATCGATGCGCTAGTGATCCTGGCAATCGTGGTGCTCAATTCAGTCATTGGAGTGGTGCAGGAGTCGAAGGCGGAAGCATCGCTGGCTGCGTTGAAGAAGATGTCCGCGCCCAATGCCCGCGTAATCCGCGATGGACAGCAGCAAACGATCCCCGCGCGCGAGTTAGTGGTCGGCGATGTGGTGATGATGGAGGCTGGGAACTACATACCAGCCGACCTGCGCCTGATTGAGGCTGTTAACTTAAAGTCGGAAGAAGCCTCTCTCACCGGCGAATCGGTGCCCGTAGATAAAAACGCGAGAGCTGTTCTAGAGCCTGACGCACCGCTCGGCGACCGTGACAACATGGCATTCAGTTCCATGCTGGTCACCTACGGTCGCGGCGCGGGCATCGTCACTGCCACTGGCATGGATACACAACTCGGTCAGATTGCCGAGTTACTGCAGTCTAGCGAGGAGGGACTGACCCCACTCCAGGTAAAGCTGGATCAGCTCGGCAAGACGCTGGGCATTGTGGCGCTCTCCGTATGCGCGTTCATCCTGGTGTTTGGCATCATCCGAGATACCAACCCCGCAATGGCATTCACGGAAGGATTTGCAGCCTACTGGGGTGAACACGGTAAAGAGGTCATCGAGCTCGTGATGACTGCTGTCAGCCTGGCAATCGCAGCCGTCCCCGAGGGTCTGTCCGCGGTTGTCACCATCTGCCTGGCGCTGGGCATGCAGCGCATGATTGCCCGCAACGCATTGATCCGCAAGCTGCCTGCGGTTGAAACGTTAGGCTCTTGTACAGTCATCTGCTCGGACAAGACCGGCACCCTCACCCAGAACCAGATGACTGTTACGCGCGGCTGGGCCGGTGGAAATGAATTCGCGGTCGCAGGAGAAGGGTATGCTCCTGAAGGCGAGTTCACCCAAAACGATGCGCCATTCAACGCAACCAGCGACCCGGGAACAAACCTGCTGCTGCATGCCATGATGTTGTGCAACGATGCCCGGCTGGAGGAAACAACGGATGAGGGCGGCAAAACGGTCTGGAAAATGATCGGCGACCCGACCGAAGGCGCGATGGTAGTGGCAGCGGCCAAGGCTGGGCTGTCTCGAGAAGAAGTGCAGCAAACATATACACGTATTGCCGAAATCCCCTTTGACTCTGACCGTAAAATGATGACGACCATCCACGAGGCTCGCGACTTGGGGGCGAGCATCAATGAGCTGAAGAACGGCAGCCGAGCACCCGTACCCGATCCATACGTAGCGTTCGTCAAAGGTGGCCCCGACCTCGTTCTGGGCTATTGTGACGATGTCGTGCTGGGTGATAGAATTGTGCCGCTTACACCGGATCTGCGCGAACAGATCCTGGCTGCCAACCACAGTATGGCCAGCTCTGCACTGCGCGTACTGGGCGGCGCCTTCAAGACACTAAAGGCAGCGCCGCAAGAACCCAAGCCAGAGGAGGTAGAGCGCCAAATGACCTTCTTAGGCCTGCAGGGCATGATTGACCCGGCACGGTCCGAAGTGAAAACGGCTGTGGACATAGCGCATGGCGCAGGCCTGCGCAGTATTATGATCACTGGTGACTACAAAGATACCGCCGCTGCCATCGCCCGCCAGATCGGTATGCTCACCGAGGGCGGTCATGTGGTTACCGGGGCGGATATTAACGAAATGAGCGATGATGAGCTGGATAGCATGGTGCTGCACTTGAATACCTGCGCGCGCAGCTCACCAGAGCATAAGATGCGCATCGTTGATTCGCTCCGGCGACGCGGCCATGTTGTAGCTATGACGGGTGACGGCGTGAACGATGCGCCGGCTCTCAAGAGGGCCGATATTGGCGTGGCCATGGGCATCACCGGCACCGATGTTACCAAACAAACCGCCGATATGGTGCTGACCGACGATAACTATGCCAGCATCGTCTCGGCCATCGAGGAAGGGCGCATCATTTACTCCAACATCCGCAAATTCGTGTTCTTCCTGATTACCTGCAACATCGGCGAAATCCTGATTATCTTCCTGTCGATGCTGGCTGGCCTGCCCGCCCCGCTCACCCCCACGATGCTGCTGTTCTTGAACCTGGTCTCCGACGGCGCTCCTGCGCTGGCGCTGGGCATGGAGAAGGGTGAGCCTGGTATCATGAAACGGCCCCCGCGGCCCGTTGGAGAACCGATCATCAACCGAGACATGCTGATCGGTATCGGCGTGCAGGCTGTGGCGATGACGGTCGCAATCCTTTCATCCTACCTCTTCGCGGGCGCGTATCCAGGCGCATCTTTGACCCATCCTGACCTGCCCATCTGGCGGACGGTAGCCTTCGCAACCCTGACTCTATCCGAGCTGCTCCGGGCGTTCACTGCCCGCTCTGAGCGCGTCTCAGTGTTCAAGCTTGGGGTCTTCACCAATAGAACGATGAACATCGCCGTCTTCTTCTCAATCGCGGTGGTGCTGTTGGTAATTTACGTGCCATTCCTGCAGGTTGTCTTCAACACCACGGCATTGCCCCTGGTCGACTGGTTGTGGATCATCCCGTTCGCCCTGATCGATTCGACGGCTGCCGAGTTAACTAAGATCTACCTGCGTTCGAGGGCCAGGAAGGCTGAGGCTTCCCTGGCAGCTCAAATGGAGCTGGCGTAATAGCAGATGTAAGAAACGCATAGGCAATCGAAGAATTTCAACCTGTAATTCTTTGGAGGAACCATGAATGTATTGACGTTGATTCTGGCTGGCGGCCAGGGCAGCCGGCTGAGCATCCTGAGTGAGAAACGGGCCAAACCAGCCGTCCCCTTCGCTGGCAAATACCGCATCATCGACTTCCCGCTTTCCAATGCGGTCAACTCCGGGCTCTACCGCGTTGGCGTTCTGACCCAGTATCGCCCGCACTCGCTGATGCAGCATATTGGGATTGGGGAGCCGTGGGATCTTAACCGGACGCAACCTAACGGCGTGCAGGTCTGGCAGCCCTATCAAAGGCGCAAAGACCAGGATTGGTATCGAGGTACAGCCGATGCCCTCTATCAGAACCGAAATTTGATCGCCGAATCGGGCTGCGACCGCGTGCTGGTTCTATCAGGAGACCATATTTACAAGCAAGACTATAACGGCCTACTTAATTTCCATAATGGCAAAGGTGCTGACCTCACCGTGAACGTGATGAACGTTGCACCCGAAGAGGTCTCACGTTTCGGCATCATGAGCGTCGGCGCGGATCAACGCATCACCAGGTTTACCGAAAAACCCAAGCAGTCGGACAGCACGCTTGCTTCCATGGGGATCTACGTCTTCAACACGCGCTTCCTGTTGCAGTATCTGAACGAGGACGCAGCAGATCCGGCGTCCTCCCACGATTTTGGGAAGGACATCATTCCTAAGATGGTGGCAAACGACAGGGTTTACGCCTACCCGTTCAGCGGCTATTGGGTAGACGTGGGGACGATCTCATCCTACTGGGAGACCAACCTGGCGCAGTTGCAGCCCAATTCAGCGCTCAATCTTTACGATTTCAATTGGGTGATCCATACGCGCTCGCGGGAGCGTCCTCCAGTGAAGGTGGGGCCTTCGGGAGAATCTCGCGATAGCCTGCTGTCAAACGGCTGTATGATTAATGGCGCAGTGATCAACAGTGTTCTGTCGCCCGGCGTCCGGGTGGAAACCGGAGCCATTGTGCGCGATTCGGTTATCATGAACGATACAGTGGTCCTTGCCGGAGCAGTAGTTGATCACTGCATATTGGACAAGGAAATCGAGGTAGGCGCTGGAGCGCAGGTCGGCACAGGCAGCGATAACACGCCCAATGAGCTAGAGCCTGCGAACATCAACACGGGCATTACAATCGTGGGCAAACGGGCAATAATCCCCGCAGGCGCAGTCATCGGGCGGAACTGCCGCATTGATTCCAACACAACGCAGGATGATTATGACCAGCTTGAAATTCCGAGCGGCGGAACCATCAGCCTGCGCGAATAGAGGTTTCTACATAAAAGTGATATAAAAGGACAATAGGCGCGGCGCATTTCAGGAAGCAAACGCGGGAACTCCGCGCCGCATTCATTGTCAATAGTATCCTGGCATAACTGCCAGCCATATTTCATCTCGGAAAGAGAGGCTTATCTATGGATCTACATCCCCTGGCGGGGAAACCCGCCCCGCATGAACTATTGGTCAATATTCCGCGCCTAATTTCGGCTTACTACACAGGGGAGCCTGATCCCTCCGACCCAGCCCAGCGCGTCGCCTTCGGCACGTCCGGGCACCGCGGCTCATCCTTTCGAAACAGCTTCAACGAAGACCACATCCTGGCCATTTCTCAAGCCATTTGCGAGTTCCGCCAGGCGCAAGGGATCACAGGGCCCCTGTTCATCGGCATAGACACCCACGCTCTATCCGAACCGGCGCTCAGAAGTGCCATTGAGGTGTTTGCTGGCAACGAACAGGAAATCATGATCGACGCAAGCGCCGGTTACACCCCCACACCTGTCATCTCGCATGCCATCCTGAAATACAACCGCGGCAGGAACACCGGGTTAGCCGATGGCGTGGTCATCACCCCCTCGCATAACCCGCCGGATGACGGTGGCTTCAAGTACAACCCGCCCGCCGGTGGGCCCGCCGACACGGTCACCACCAAAGCAATGCAAGCGCGCGCCAACGAGATCTTGAAGAACGGTTTGAGTGAGATCAAGCGTATGTCGCTGGCGCACGCAATGAAAGCCGAAACCACCCACCTTTATGACTACATCACCCCTTATGTATCCGACCTGAGAAATGTAATTGATATGCCCGCCATCAAAGCTTCCGGCCTGAAGATGGGCGTTGATCCGATGGGTGGCGCCAGTGTGGGCTTATGGCAGCCAATTGCCGAAATGTATGGATTAAATATCGAGGTGGTGAACCCGCGGGTAGACCCGACCTTTGGCTTCATGTCGGTGGACAAAGACGGCAAGATCCGCATGGACTGCTCTTCGCCCAATGCCATGGCAAGCCTGATCGTTCTTAAAGACCGCTTTGACATTGCCTTTGGTAACGATTCGGATGCAGACCGGCATGGCATCGTCACACCCAGCATTGGACTCATGAACCCAAACCATTACCTTGCGGTTGCTATCTGGTATCTGTACCAGCACCGGCCTGGCTGGCGTCCCGATGCTGCCGTTGGCAAGACGCTGGTCTCCAGCTCGATGATTGACCGCGTGGCCGCGCACCTGGGCCGGCAGCTGGCGGAAGTGCCCGTGGGCTTCAAATGGTTCGTGGATGGGCTGGTAGATGGTTCCTTTGGCTTTGGCGGAGAAGAGAGCGCCGGCGCGTCCTTCCTGCGACAGGATGGAACCGTATGGACAACCGACAAGGATGGGATCATCCTCGATCTGCTGGCAGCCGAAATTACCGCTGTAACAGGCAGCGATCCGGGAGTGCATTACCGAAAACTCACAGAGCAGTTTGGCGATCCGGTGTATGAGCGTGCTGACGTAACCGCTACTCCAGATCAGAAAGCCAAGCTAGAACGCCTCTCGCCCGAAATGGTCAAGGCACATAAACTAGCGGGTGAGAAAATCACTGCCAGGCTCACCTGTGCGCCTTACAACAATGCTCCTATCGGCGGGTTGAAAGTTGTTACCGAAAATGGTTGGTTTGCGGCCAGGCCTTCAGGGACCGAAGATATATATAAGATCTATGCCGAGAGCTTCAAGGGAAAGGATCATCTCGAGCAGATCTTTTCGGAAGCGCAGGAGATCGTAGCATCCGCGTTGGCCGGTCAATGAGATCAAACAATATTATGGAAAAAAAGCGTGTCGGCCAGATCCAATGCCCAAACTGCGGAGAATACCGGATGAGCAAAGTTGATAAATTTGGCCTGGTTCATATCGTTCTATCCATCATAACATTTGGCCTTTATGCGGTCATTTACGCAGTTGCTGCGTCCAGAGCGCATGATCCAACACTCAAACCAGGTGACCGGGTAAAGTGCCAGAATTGTGGGTCCAGGTGGGTTTTCGAAAGCTGAGGTGAAGAAGGGAGCTTTTAGAGATCAAAAGCCATTATTAGTAATATTCAGCCGCAAGCTGTACATGATCCTGATAATGCGCAACAAGATGATACATCATGGCCGATCGATGGTCCAGCTGCTATTGATGCTGGCAAGACATTTGCACCCAATTTAGCCCAGCTTACGATGCCTACCGCGCCCGCACCGGCATGTTCCTGCCCCGCCTGATGCCTGCTCGCAAGGCCCCAATAGCCGTGCAAAGATAAACAAACGTTTTGCATAGAATGGGCCTGTTGTGTTGTGATACCCTCCATGCAATCCGTTTTCTGTGGCGGATTACTCGTAGTGAATCGCCTCCAGCACCGGTGTGCGCGACGCCCGCATGGCAGGCAGCACAGCGGCCAGCTGTGAAACGATCAGCCCTACGATCAGTGCTGTAAGAATTGTACGCAGGGGAATTACCAGATCCAGGCTGTAGCCCGACATGGCGCCCATCGATTCGAGAAAAATGCGCGTGAGAAGCACGCCGAATACCAGGCCCAACAGGCCGCCGATAATTCCCAGTAAACCGGCCTCCGCTAATACCATATTTACGACTTGCCAGCGAGTCATACCGATGCTGCGGAGCATACCGATCTCGCGCGTGCGCTCAATTACGCTCATCGTCAGCGTATTGACCACTCCCAAAGCAGCAACCACCACAGCGATGATCCCCAATACATCAAACATGCTGAAAGCCTGGTTCATCAATGAGAGCGCACGCTGCTTCACGGCCTGGTTTGATTCTATCGATAAGCGGTAGCGGGTGCCGTACAGCGTATCGATCTGCTCGCGAGCCTGATCGATCGAGAACCCACCGTTCACTTTTACCAGAATCAGGTTAGCGTCATTAATACGAAAGTAACGGCGCATATCAGACCAGTTCCCAGTTACCACCATGCCCTGATTATAGAAGTCCATTACCACTGCAGCAGCGCGGAAAGGTTTTAAACCGCTGCGCGTTTGCAGCCAGAGAACATCTCCCTGCTTGATTCCATATTTCTCTGACATCACGCTGGAGATAAAGATCGCGCCCCCTTGATTGAGCTGGTTTACTGCCTGGGTATTGTCAGTCTGCGGATCACTAAACACAAAATGGGTTACCCGTATATGGGCTTCCGGGTCGACTGCCATGAAGTTGATCTTCTCTTCCGCACCACCCGCCTGCTTCCAGGTAACCTCAAAATAGCGGATGGGCGCGGCTGCAAATATGGTCGGCAATGCCTCAATGCGGGTCTGCAAATCGCGTTTCATTGGAACCGAAGAATTGACGAACAGATCTCCCCCGATATACGCGTTCATCCAGTCCTTGAGATCAATTGAATAGGAAGCGGTCATACCTTGAATGATAACGATCATGGAAACGCCTACCAGTAGTGCGGCAGCGGTTAGCATTGTCCGCAGCTTTGCGCGTTCGAGGTTGCGCGCACCCAATTGGCCCCCATTTCCATAAATCCATTGGAAGGGCTTACGGGCTATGCGTTCCCAGAGATGGGTGGATGCCGGGATGAGCAGCATTGCACCCAAGAACAGGGTAAAAACCACCATGCTGCCAATACGATACTGCACATCATATGGGAATGGATTCCTGATAAGTACAGCAGCGGATAACAGCATCAACACCAGCCCAATCCACCAACCCGAGCGCAGCAGCCAGTTATCCCGCGTCTGACGAGACAGCCGCAGCGCTTCAAGCGGCGCTATCTTCCCTGCCTGTGCTGCGGGCAGAATAGCTGCCAGCAAAGTGACCATCAGACCCATTGCCATAGAACTGATCAGCAGGTCAGCCGGTATAGCACCGGGATCCAGCGGCTGACCCAGGATTCGGGACATCAATTGAACCAGCCCACGTGCCATCAATATACCCAGAAGCGCGCCAGCCAGCGCGCCGAATATGCCGAGCAGAAGGCCCTCTGCCAGCATCTGGATGAAAATTTGCCCGCGGGTCAATCCAATCGCCCGCAATAGGCCAAACTCACGCGTGCGTTCAACCACAGTCATGGAGAAAGCGTTGTATATCAAAAATGCGCCTACAAATAAGGCAATCCCGCCCGTAAAATTTAGCCCAATCTGGTAACCGCTCAACATTTGCGCCATGCGCTGGCCCTGGCTGGCCGGGTAAACAACGGTGTATTTTGTTTTCAGGCGCGCCTGGATCTCGAGCCGCAGGCGTTCCAGCGCTCTGGGGTCTGTACTGCTGACATTCGCCAGGATATCAATCTGGTCGATTTCATTCGGGCGCAAGTTGAGTTTTTGTGCCGCACCAATGTTGATCACGCCAAAATTCCCCTGATTTTGCTGTCCAGGGCCCTCCTTTGCCATCAACCCCACCACGCGTATTCGGGCTGGACCTGCCGCGGTGCGGATGGCGAGTTGCCGTCCTACTTCAATTTTATGGTCTGCTGCGTAGTCCTCAACCAGCACGATTTCGTATCGATCAGAATCACTTGACAGAAAACGGCCAGCGGTGATTTTATAATCGCGAACCATTTGATCCTGCTGCGGGTCAACACCATGCAGCATCAGGTTTTCACTCGAGGTGCCGAAGAAATTCAGGCCAATTTCCTCTGAACTACCTTCCTCATCCAGCATAGCCTGGACTTTCACCACCGGCACGGCAGCCTTCACTCCAGGGATATTCTCTGTTGTTTGCAGAACCGTTTCCGGAAAACTGGCCGAATAATCGATAGAGTGCACCTCAAAGGTTACCCGACCGGAAGTATTCTGGAACATGCGAGTTATGGTTTGGAATGCTGTTTGATTGGTAGCAGATATGGCAAACATTCCAGCCACACCCAGCACAATGCCAAAGGTGCTGAGCAGCGTACGCAGCCTCCTCGTGCGGATCGAGCGCAGGGTGATCAGCCGGATGAGCCGTATCATACTTCGAGGGCTTCCAGCTTCTCAATTATCAGGCGGATGCGCTGCGCAAGCGGTTCGTCCTGTACCAATTCCAGTTGATCAACCTGGTGTCCATCGCGCAGGAAGATAATTCTGTCCGCGTAAGACGCGGCTCGCGGATCATGGGTAACCATAATAATTGCCTGGTTCAACGACTTCCCGGAATGGCGCAGCAGTTCCATCATGGCTGTACCAGTTCTCGTATCGAGATTACCGGTAGGCTCGTCGGCCAGCAAAACAGCCGGGCTGGTAATCAGTGCGCGGCACAGTGCCACGCGCTGCTGCTCACCACCGGAAAGCTGGTCTGGCTTATGCCGGCGGCGTTCAGTCAGCCCCACCATGGTAAGCAGGTCATCCAGGCGTTGGCGGTAAACCTCGGGCTTTTTTCCATCGATAATCAATGGGAGCAGGATATTCTCTTCGGTAGTCAGCATGGGCAGCAGATTGAAAAACTGAAAAACAAAGCCCACATTACGCCGGCGCACCAGGGTCGCCTGCCGGTCAGAAAGCAGGGAAATGGATTGGCCTGCCAGAGTCACCTCGCCCCCAGATGGCTTATCCAACCCTCCCAAAAGGTGAAGCATGGTCGACTTGCCGCTGCCAGAGGGCCCCATAATCGCAACGAACTCCCCTCGTTCGATGCTGAAACTGACCGAATCCAGCGCGCGCACTTCGTGTGTCCCGAGCAGATAGTTTTTTTGCAGATTTTCAGCGCTGAGAATTGGCAAAATATCCTCCGAGTCTGTAAACCATCTAAACCTGTTCGATTTGTGAATGGATCGTTTCGTTCTCGTCGCCAGTGAGGATGATAACCTCCCCCTTATAACCATCCATGCTTGCCATGGCACCATCTTTTAACAACGTTGCACCTGGCACAGAAACGACTGCGGGAATACCGTACTCACGGGCTATGATCGAGCTGTGAGAAAGCATTCCACCCGATTCAGAAATAACCCCAACCACATGGGCAAACAGCGGTGTCCAGCCCACATCAGAATAGGGGATCACAAGTATGTCGCCTGGTTGCACTTTATCAAAGTCTTGCAGCCCAGTAACTACTTTCACCGGGCCTGTACAGTACCCACGTGATGTGGGCACACCAACCAACCTGTGCGATGATGTTACCTCAACGGGAGGGCATGTATCGCCATAAATAACCTGTGGAAGTTGGGCATTGCGCACGCGTTCTATACCCTGTTTATGCCCCTCTACAATTGCGCGCAGTGTTTCTGGAGCAGGGTGAGTGTGGACAGCTTCCCGGATTTGCCCCCATTCCAGGTAAAAGACATCGGTTGGGTTATCCAGGAGATTATTTTTAGCCAGGCAGCAACCCAACGCTAGAAAGTAGCTGCGGAAAAGCCCATAACCATAAGTGTAGACATAACTGATATGCTCGCGGTAAAGGTTATAGCGACGCGTACGCCGGTGCAGGCGCCGCAGCATCCAACCCTTCCAGAACGGCAGGCGAATCGTACTCATGTTATTTTTTTTCACCACTGGCGGTTCGGTGTGCTCAGCAGATGTGGGCCGATCTTCAATTGCCAACCGCAGTATTGCGTCACCGTTTTCCCGCCAGGGTGAAGTGGAAAAATCATTGCCGTTATCAGACAGGTGACCAAACTTTAGCAGCAGATCAGCAAACCCATCGCGGAAGCCATCTAGATTAGGAGATGACAGAACTTCCATATAGGTGCTATTTCGGATTTCTTCCTGCTGCTGGGGGCTAAGTTCTTTAAATTTCTGGTTGAGCCGATCTAAATGGTAGCCAGGGTTAAATCTCTGAAAATCTGGCGAGTCCTGCTGCATATCTATCAATGCATAATCAAAACCACATTGTTTTAGCTGGCTGCGCAGTACAGCATTGTAAGCAAACATCAGCATTGGGAGAATAATGTTGTAATAGGCTGTATCCTGGGTGATCACGAAAAGCCGGTCGATCCCATCCAATAATGCCTCAGAGGGTAGGTCCTTAATCGCATTCACATCAATAGCGCGATACTGGGCTTCCAACGCAATCAACTGACGCTCCACTCGCTGTGTCATTGTCCACTTATCCCAAGAGAATTGAACAAGACGCGGCAGCAGGCGCAGCGCCTTCAACCCCGGGCGAAAATGGAACTTTGCCGTGCCTTTAGGCGCAATGCCCCAGGCCATTTCCAACGATTCTGCCGGAAAGCCGAGTTGTTCAAATACCTCACCAAGCAGCCCCATGTTGAAATAAGAACGATAGTAGAAGGATTTGGCTAGTTTATGAGGATCAAGTTGATTCGGCCCGATCAGCTCGGTTAACATGCGTACCCACGCACCGTTAACAAGCGGGATATTGACTGACCAAATCAACGGCTTGATGATTCCGGCCAGCATCTCCCGGGAGATGCGGCTGGAATACACCGGCACTTCGGCCAATGTAGTGATATCACGCATCTGCAACCAGTATAATTGCCTTCCGTCGTATACCCATTCCAGATCAATATCGCGTCTTAACCGCCTGGCCAGGCTGCGGGTACCTCGGGCAACTTGCTCAATCAAATCCAGAGGAATATCATTGTCTTCTGACTGAAAAGTGAAATACTTGCCGCGGTAAATCCAACGCTTTGGCGTAGCGCCATCTTGAACAAGCAGCGTGCCTGGTCTGCGGACCGCTTCAATCACTGTTTCTCGCAGCCCGTTCATTGGGTTGCGGCTGAACGCGACCCCAGAGATTACGGGTTGCACCATTTCCTGCAAGATGACTGCCATTTGCAAAGCAGATTCCTGTAATCCACGCTTGCTCAAATAATCTCGTACGGCAGGCGTTTGGGTCGTTGCCCACACGCTCCATATGGCTTGCATCAACGCATCACGCCCCTGAACATTTAATGAAGTTCTAAACTGCCCAGCAAACGAGTGCTCTAAGCTGTCCTCAAGGTTTGCTGAGGAGCGCACCGCGTATCTGACCCGGCTGTCCAGCTTGCGATCAATTTCCTTGGATATTTCATCGATGAGGGATAGATCATCCTGTAGATAACGCTGGTAAGCTTCCCAACGGAGCACATAAGTCCGTGGAATATGCATTCCTAATCGCTGCAAGTGCTGAAGACTGGTAGCTTTGCTGCCAATTTCAGTGGAATTTTGCCGCTGGTCGACAAGGAGAATAAGATTCTTAATTGCGTTCACCTTTTTGATCGCTCCTTGGTACATCGTTCTGCTAGTACAGTCGGGCGTAAATACCTATGTTGTTATTTGCTGGTTCCGCCCGACTGTTTAAAGTACCCGGCGCTGCGCGCTAACCATAGAGGGATTTATGCCGCCGGGTACTAGTACTGCTCACCTGCCGGATCGCTGCCGAAAAATTTTCTGCGCTGTATTTGCAAGGCCACTATCCATATTTAGTCCCAGGCGTTCGACCATGCGGATCATTCCACGCCCCATGGGCATTTGGGCCATGATTTCTTTCTCGCCCATTACCCGAGCGCCTGGACGCAGGTAATCTTTTGCATCACGGATAAAGAAGGCCAAGTAAACAAGGTTCACCGCGACACCATAAAACAAATAAGCGAGATCATGGAAGCGAAACCACAACCAGGGGATGATGCCAAGCAGCGAAAGAATAAACATCAGCGCGAAACTACGCACGATAACCAGCCCAACCAAAAATCCAGCGGTAGTGGAAACCAAAATCGACAGTGGATCAATAACCAGCAGACCACCAAATATGGCCGAAATCCCCGTTCCACCCTTAAAGCGATAATATATCGGCCAGTTGTTGCCTATCAACCCGGCTACTGCGGTCATAAGAAAATACGGCTGTTCAGGGAAGAGCAGCTTAATCGCCAAAGTTGGCAGGGCGATTTTTAACATATCAAGAAGTGAGATCAGGCAGCCCGCCTTCCACCCTAACGGAATCGACATCGTTGAGGCGTTTATGGCACGCGGATATTCAATTCCAGTTACTTCATCCTTAATGGATATGTTTTGCGGATCGATTTGTGGGGATATCCAGTGGGAAATCACACGAGAAAATGAAACAGATCCAAACAGGTAGCCAGTCAAGGTGGACAAAATTGCGATCAATACGCTCATCTTCTCTGACCCCCTTCATGTACCCTGAAATTCCATCCAGCAAAGCAGGGTTTAAAAGGAACAAATGTAAATGATTAATCAAGATTGTTAGTAAAATCATTTTACATAGGATTATCATAATTACAATTACCAATATAGTCGCTGTACAATCTCACTTGGAACATTCTAGGTATTTTTAGTGATAGATCCAAACCGGATACTCTTGTCCTTTTTAATTCTACGATATTCGTTATCTATTACAGAATGGTTCGAAATGCCTACTGATTTCCAGGATGCAGGTCGGGCGTACTGTACCTTGTAAAATAGCTAGAGTGGAGGAACGCTATTTACTGGCAATATCCTGAAGTTGAATATATAATCAAATCGTTTATCCTCATTAAAAACATTATTTCATGTAAATATCGTTGAAATTGGATCCACAGAAGGGTTGCTATGATTCGTCCCAAAAAGCTGGAAATCGGAGACACGATTGGTATCATATCGCCAGCAAGCCCATCCGAGAGGAAAAGCGATATCCTTCGTGCTGCGGAATGCCTGCAAGGTTGGGGGTACAAGATAGCGATCGGAAAAAACGTAAATAAAACGAAGGGCTTTGTTGCTGCATCGGAAGGGGAGCGCGCCGATGACTTCAATGAAATGTACCGCAGAGATGATATAGATGCGGTTTTTGTTACCCAGGGCGGTTATGGTTCGGCGCAGATTATCCACCTGCTCGATTATGACGCCGTAGCACACCATCCTAAGATCCTGACTGGCTTCAGCGACATTACCTCTCTTCACCTGGCAATTCATAAATTCACAAATCTGATTACCTTCCATGGTCCAGGCTTGGCTCGATTCAACAGCGCAGATCTGACCGAATATACGAAAAACCAATTCTTCAAGGCAGTCTCATCCACAGAGCCCCTGGGTGATATCCCCGTCGCGGATGAGAAAATCTGGCTTCACACCATTGGTTCAGGAACCGCGGAAGGAGAGTTGATTGGGGGCAACCTGACATCCATCTGCGCCAGCCTGGGCACACCGTATCAAATCGATACCCAAGACAAGATTCTGTTAATCGAGGATGTGGACGTCGAGCCCTGGATATTCGATCACATGATGTCCCACCTGCGAAATGCCGGACAACTGAAGGGCGTTAGCGGGGTTGTGGTTGGTGAGTGCCAAAACTGTGTCCCTGCTTTGCATAACCCGGGGTACTATTCTGATACAAGCCTGGAGGATGTTCTGGAATATTACTTGAAGCCCCTGAAAATTCCAGTATTGTATGGGCTTCCCCTCGGGCATACAAAAGACATGGCAACCCTGCCTCTGGGCGTCAAAGTTCGTCTTGACGCAGATCAGAAAAAATTCACCATTTTAGAAAGCGGCGTAATGTAGTCAACAAGTGTATTTGGATTTGAAGGAGTAGAAAATGAAAGACCTATTCACGAAATTCATGATGGTTATTCTCATTTTTTCGCTGAGTATATTGCCAGCAGGATGCGGTTCCAGGGAAAAGGCGCCTGCGGGACCAGCATCATTCAGGTTGGGCTCCAGCGCAGCATTTGACACCCTGAACCCGTTATCATCCTACATGCAGGTCACCTATGAATTCTTCATGCTGGTCTATGACTCGCTGGTGAATTACGATGAGAACTTTGAACCCGTTCCTAACCTGGCAAAGGAATGGTCCATCAGCTCTGATGGCCTCACATGGACCTTCAAGCTGCAAGAGAATGTCAAGTGGCACGATGGGCAGCCCTTCACCTCGGAGGATGTGAAATTCACCTATGATTTGATGTTGGAGACGGGCCTGGGCTATATGTATAGTTCGTATTTGACTGGGATAACCGACATCCAATGCCCAGACAACAACACCGTGGTTATCGTCACAGATGCGCCAAAAGCCAACATGTTGATGAACACCACCCCGATCTTACCCAAGCATATCTTTAGCGCCATCGCCCAAGAAGAGTTAGAGACATGGCCTAATGAAAACCCAGTGGGAACCGGTCCGTATAAGTTTGATTCCAAGGGCCAAAATTTTGTAAAGATCGTGAAAAACAAAGATTACTTTGGCGCCCAGCCCTCGGTGGATGAATTTATCTTTGTGGATTACGAAAATGCCGATTCCATGGCGCAGGCGCTGGTGCTGGGAGAAATCGACGGAGCCACCAATCTAAATACGGCTCAGATGTCACAATTATCAAAAGATAAAAACATCAACGTCATATCCGGTGAGGAACGTGGTTTTATGCAGATTGGTGTTAATTGCTGGACCGATGAAAGCAGCGGCGGAGACCCACTTCTGCTGGACAAGAACATCCGGCAAGCCATTGAACTGGCGATTAACAAACAGAAAATCGTCGACATGGCTTACAACGGACAGGGAACGGTTGGCACGACATTAATCAATCCAGGCGATTTCTACTATTACCAGCCAACCGAAAAAGAACTGAGGGATTATGATTTAGAAGCAGCCAATGCCCTTCTGGAATCCTCTGGTTATCAAGATGCGAATGGCGACGGAGTGCGGGAAAGTAAAGATGGAAGCCCGCTGGAGTTTGAACTCATCACTATTGGGGATAACCTGGAAGAGGTGAAAAGCGGACAGTTGATTGCCGCCGATTTAGCCGAGGCCGGGATCAAGATCAATAATGTCACGATGGACAGCGGAGCTCTCAACGATAAGATCGGCGAAGGCAGCTTTGACCTGTTCATCTGGGGCTGGGGAGCGGATGTGGATCCAACTGTCATTCTGGGCCTGCTGACCACGGATCAAATTGGTGGCAACAATGAACCCCACTTCTCCAACACAAGTTATGACGAGCTTTATATCGCTCAACAGACCGAGATGGACAAGGGTAAGAGAAAGCAGTTGGTTCATGAAATGCAGCAGATTGCATACGATGAAGCTCCCTACATCATCTTGATCTACTCGAACAATATTCAGGCCATCCGCTCTGACCGCTGGACTGGATACAAGCAGATCCCTGAAAAGGGAACGTATTTCTTCAACCTGACCAGAAATATCTACATGAATTTGCGCGCCAAATAGCGGTAACGATCATGAGCAAAGGGATCATAGCAAGAAAACTATTCTATGCCCTGATCACCATCCTGATCGTGCTTATATTTAATTACATCCTTTTTCGGGTGCTGCCTGGAGACCCTCTTGCTATGATCATGAGGAATCCCAAGGCAACACCCGAGAGGATTGAGGCCATCAGGCAGTTTTATGGATTGGATCAGGCCTGGTATATCCAATTCACCACCTACTTCAGGCACCTGCTGCGGGGAGATCTGGGAACATCGTTTGTACACAAAGCGCCTGTTGCCGAGGTAATGGCGTCCAGGATTCTCCCCACATTACTAATGGTTGGATTAGCGGAGGTCATCGCCATCCTGGTTGGGATTCTGATCGGAATTGCGGCAGCCTGGAAGCGCGGGACTAAGCTGGATGTAGGCATGCTTGGCTTTTCGCTGGTAACCTATTCCGTACCCACCTTCTGGCTCGGGATGATCATGGTGGTAGTGTTTTGCGTCCAACTGCGCCTGTTTCCGACCAGCGGCATGCTCACTCCTGGCAAGAGCTTCGCGTCCACCGGGGCCATGATCGGTGATTTGCTTCGGCATCTCGTGCTGCCCGTGCTAACCATGAGCCTGGTATTGATCGGAGAATATGCGCTCACTATGCGCAACACCCTGATCGATGTATTATCTGAGGACTATATCACCACAGCCAGGGCGAAAGGATTCCGCGAAAGATATATCCTCATGAAACATGCTGTGCCAAATGCCATGCTTCCCATGATCACCATCATTGCGATCAACATTGGCTTCGTTGTAGCAGGGGCGATTCAAATCGAGACGATTTTTTCCTGGCCTGGTTTAGGCCGGTTGATGTACGAAGCTCTCGGGGCTAGAGATTACCCACTGCTGCAAGGCGTGTTCCTGCTCGTGACGGTCAGCGTGGTGCTGGCAAATGTGCTGGCTGATATTACTTATTCCTACATCGATCCCAGGGTAAAGAGTTGAGAGAGGGATTTGCCATTAAACGAAATTTGCGTTTCAAGAAGCTCAAGGAATTTGGCAGGGCCGTTCAGAAAAGCAAGCTGGCGATGACCGGTACGGTCATTCTGTTGTTTTTCATCGTAGTAGCCATCGTGGGCCCGGTCTTTATTCCCTTTTCCACAATGGAATTTGGTGAGGTGGAAGATATTCTCCTGCCACCATCCGCAAAACATCTGCTTGGTACAGATGACATGGGCAGGGATGTTCTCGCCAATCTCATCTCAGGGTCAAGAATTTCGCTTCTGGTCGGGGCGGTCGCAACGGCCATTTCGATGATTATCGGTACATCGATCGGAATACTTGCCGGGTATTTCGGAAAAGGTATCGACAATTTGTTGATGCGTTTCACAGACTTCTTCCTAGTTATTCCCTGGCTGCCGCTAATGATGGTGTTGGCCGCCATCCTGGGAACCAATCTATGGAATATCATCTTCGTCATTGGAATTACCGGATGGGCAGGAACCGCTCGCGTTGTCAGGGCACAAACGCTCTCCATCAAGGAAAGGCAATTTGTGGAGCGCACAATCTCAATTGGCGCCGGAAGCACCCATATCATGCTCCGGCATATTCTGCCCAATGTTTTCCCGCTGGTTTTTGCTAATACGGTATTGGTCGCCGCAGTAGCGATTGTTTCCGAAACCACGCTGAGCTTCCTGGGCTTGGGAGATCCCACGATGGCCAGTTGGGGGATGATGCTTCATTACGCCTTTGAAGGCGGAGCTACCGCAGCAGGCGCCTATTGGTATTATCTGCCGCCGGGAATATGCGTGGTACTCGTAGTACTGGCCTTCACGCTGTTGGGTTATGCATTTGATGAAATACTCAATCCAAAGCTGAGAGGGAGGTAGCCCTTCGTGTTATTAAATGTAGTCCACCTAAAAACCTATTTTGAAACATCCAAGGGTTTATATAAGGCCGTAGATGACGCCAGCTTTGATTTGCATCATGGGGAAGCGCTCGGCCTGGTGGGGGAATCGGGGTGCGGCAAGACCACCTGCGCTCTTTCCATAGCCAGGCTCCTTCCCAAAGAGGGGAAAATCTATGGCGGTGAAATTCGGTTAGAAGGGACAGATTTAGTCCATCTTAGTGATGATGAGATTCGCAGCCGGCGCTGGAAGGATGTGTCGATCATTTTCCAGGGCGCAATGAATGCGCTGAATCCCGTCATGAAAGTTGGGGAGCAGATTGCAGAAGCGATCATGCTCCACGAAGGGCTCGAAAAGAAAGCAGCTATGCTCAGGGCGGGCGAGCTTTTCAAATTGGTGGAAATGCCCGCTGAACGCATCAACAATTATCCGCATGAATTCAGCGGTGGGATGAAGCAGAGAGCTATGATCGCCATGGCTGTTGCCTGCAATCCAAAGGTTGTGATTGGTGACGAACCGACCACAGCCCTGGATGTGATGGTGCAGGCCCAGATTCTCAACCTGCTGGAAAAGCTGCGCAAAGAACTGAATATGGGATTGATCTTGATCACCCATGATCTTTCTATCCTTGGCGAGACCTGCGATCGGATAGCGGTGATGTACGCAGGAAAGATCGTAGAAATAGGCACGATCGAGGATATCTTTGAACGTACCGCTCATCCCTATACAGAAAGGCTTATCGCCTGCTTCCCCAACATCGGAAAGGAAAAGGTCATACCACCAAGCATTGATGGCGTCCCGCCCAATATGCTGGGGCCTCTTCAGGGCTGCAGGTTTCACCCAAGATGCCATCTAGCTATGTCCATCTGCGCTGAGATTGAACCGCAACAGATAAAGCTGGGAGAAAAGCATTATGCATCCTGCCATAAGATCCAGGGAGGTGCTTGATGAGTTCGAACTCTGCGGTAGAGGTAACAGACCTAAAGGTATATTTTGAAGTAAAAAGCGCCTTGCACGAAGATCTATTTGGCAAGAGGAAAAAAATTCTAAAAGCGGTTGACGGGGTATCCTTCAAGATTGCAAAGGGGGAAATTTTCTCCCTTGTAGGGGAAAGCGGCAGTGGAAAGACAACTACAGGAAAAGCCCTACTGCAGTTGGTTAATGTATCAGATGGAAATATAAAATTCTTTGGAGAAGAGGTAAGGCCAAAAGACAAAGCCTATATGAGGCAGTTCCGCCAAAAAGCGCAGATGATCTTTCAGGATCCATACCAGTCGGTGAATCCGAGAGAGATCGTGATGGACATCGTCTCAGAGCCGCTTGTTGTGAACCATCTTGTTGAAAGCGAGGAGAGAATTCCTGCCAGGGTGAAAATGGCTCTTGAGCAAGTTGGTATGCAGCCCGCAGAGGAATTCTTGTACCGTTATCCCCATGAGCTCTCCGGCGGGCAGAGACAGCGAGTGGTGCTGGCCAGTTCCTTGATCATGGAACCGTCGTTCATTGTGGCTGATGAACCCGTCTCCATGCTGGACGCGTCAATCCGGACGGGCATTTTGCGGTTAATGCTGGACCTGAGGGAAAAGCAGCAGCTATCCTACCTCTTCATCACCCATGACCTTTCTCTGGCATGGTTGATCTCAGACCGAATCGCCATTATGTACCTGGGAAAGATTATGGAGATCGGAAAGACAGATGAGATCATTCACCGAGGGGTACACCCTTACACCAAGGCTCTAACAGCCATCATGCCCACCCCTGGAGTCAACCGGAGAAAAGAACGGATTGTTTTGCCGGGAGAGACTCCAAACCCCATCGATGAACTTCGCGGCTGTAAATTTAACGCAAGATGCCCACTGGCAAAAGAGATTTGCAAAGTAGAAAGTCCGGAGATCTTGGAGATCAAACAGGATCATTACGTTGCCTGCCATTTTGCCCGGTAGACATGGAGCGATGGCTCCAATATGGAGGGTGAAATCAATAACAACCAAGCATTACAGGATCACATCGCCAGAATAGATGTGGTGAAGCTGGCTTCCGATCTGGTCAAAATCCCAAGCTGCTGCTTATCAGACCGCCGCGAGAATGATGTAGCAGCTTACATTTACGACCTCTTCCATAAAGAAGGAATACCAGCAGAACTCACCGAAGCGGAAATAGGGCGCTACAATGTGACTGGGTTGGTAAAAGGCACAGGCCGGGGCAGGTCACTGATGCTCTGCGGTCATCTGGATACGGTGCCAGCGTACGACATGAACGATCCCTTATCAGGATCAGCCAAAGATGGAAAGCTATACGGGAGGGGATCCTGCGACATGAAAGGCCCCCTGGCCTCTATGCTGGCCGCCATCATCGGGCTAAAACGCTCTGGAGTACAACTCCAGGGTGACCTGGTTTTTGCCGGAGTGATCGACGAAGAGGAGATGGGAAAGGGTGTGGATCATCTGGCGCTCCACGGGCCCTTCGTGGATGGAGCGGTCATCGGTGAGCCCACCGGGATGCGGATCGCCCTGGGGCATAAAGGTCTGGAATGGCTTAAGATCACTGTATTGGGAAAAAAAGTCCACGGGGGTAAGATGGAATTGGGCGTCAATGCCATTGCCATGGCCGGCAAGCTCATACAGCGGATTTACGATGAATATGCCCCAATGCTGAATGGAAGGGAGCATCCGGTTCTGGGCCACCCAACCATTAATATCGGGAAAATCGAAGGTGGAGACCAACCCAGTACGGTGCCGGGTAGCTGTACCCTGGAAATCGACCGCCGTTGGATCCCCGGAGAAAGCCTAGAGCAGGTATATGATGAGTTATCGGTGATCTTGACGGAATTGCAGCGGCAGGAACCAAAATTCCGAGCGGAATTGGCAGGCTATTACCCACCAGGAAAACTACTGCGCCACGCCCCCTTCTGCACAGAGAGCATCGATCCAATCGTCCAGTCTGCCCAGAAGGCCATGGATCAAATCGGCCTGGAGAACAAACAGTTGACGGCTTTCCCTGCCTGGAGCGATGGTGGAATCCTTACAGGCTACACAAAGGCAAAGTGCATTGTAATAGGTCCAGGCGATCTGGCTCTGGCGCATACACCCGAGGAATGCATCGAAACAAAGGATCTCGAGAAGGCAGCCCGCTTCTATGGGGCTCTGGCTGTGGATTACTGCGGGTCAGGGGGATAACATGTTGAAGGAAAGAATTGATGCCTACATTGAACAGGTAAAAGAGGAGATGATTACTGAAATCTTCCGGCTTGTCAGCTTTCCCAGCATCAGCGGTAACAAGGAAGAAAATCTTACCTGCCTGCGGTATTTCCTTCAACACGCGGAGAAACTCGGTTTCAATACGATGACCACCAAGGAATGGGATGTGGGAATCGTGGAAATAGGTCAAGGCGATGAAACCCTGGGAATTTTGGTGCACCTGGATGTGGTCGGGATAGGGGACAGAGAAAAATGGACTAACGATCCCTTCTCGGGCGTTCTTCGCGATGGCTTCCTGTGGGGGCGAGGGACTGCGGACGATAAGGGCGGCGCTGTTATGAGCCTGTATGCGATGAAGGCTGTGCAACGTCTGGGTCTACCAATGAACAGAAGAGTCTGGCTGATCGTGGGAACGAGTGAAGAAACGCAGTGGACGGACATCGACAACTTCAAGAGGCAATTTCCGGTACCCTGCTGCGGCTTTACACCAGATGGCGCATTCCCCATTTACAATAAAGAAAGGGGCTTTGCGGAAATCGTCTTGCGTTTCTCGCGCGACGGAAAGCGAGGGGTGCGCAAGCTGCAGGGGGGTGACAGCCCCAACACGATACCTTCAAAAGCTGAAATCCTATTGAGCGACGGACGAGCCATCCTATCAAATGGCCTATCTTCCCACAGTTCTTTGCCCAAGGAGGGTGATAACGCAATCATCAAATTGTGCAACGAGCTAAAAGCCCATGGGGAAACAGAATTTGATTTTGTCCGTTTCATCAATAAATATATGGGAAACAGCGGTCATGCCAAAGAACTGCAAATCGATGACGGTTGCGAATATGTGGAGGATGGATTTGCCAGCATTACAACTGTTGCGCCCACTGTCATAACCCTTGCGGATAACAGCGTATTTCTCACCATCAATATCCGGCATAAATATGGGACGACCAGAGAAAATATCCTGGATGCCTTCACTGCCCATGCCGAAGAATACGGGTATGAGGTTTCCTTACCGGAATACCTTGAACCGATGAGAGTAAATAAAGACCTTCCTCTCCTTAACATAATGAAAGCGGTATCTGAAGAATACGGAGTCGATAGCAGCTTTAAAGGAGCTCCTGGAACAAGCTATGCGAAATCGATGAAAAATTTCGTGTCCTGGGGCCCGGTATTTCCAACCGATCCTCAGACCGCTCATATGGAGGACGAGCGGCTTTCCGTCAGCTCTATGCTTGTTGCCAGTAAATTGTACGGCCGGTTAATTAGCCGAATAACCACAGAGAACTCAGGGAAGATGGTTTAATTCTTTAGCTCGACACCGTTACAGAAGGTGATTTAAGCATCCCCGCACACCTTTGCTTCACACACAGATAAAGAGAACAGTGCGTTATAAAACCAGTTAACCTTATTCGTTATGACCAATGCGATGAAGATAACGATTCTGACATATGGATCCCGGGGTGATGTTCAGCCCTTCCTTGCCCTGGCGGTAGGGTTGCAGCAGGCGGGGCATATAGTTACACTCGCAGCGCCGCACCGGTTCGCAACCATGATTGAGCAATCCGGTGTGCGATGCACCCCCCTGGCGGGCGATCCAGACGAGCTCAGCCAGTTCTTCAATGACGCCGGGCGAAATGTATACAAAATGGTACGAAGCATGCAAAAGCATATCTTTCGGATTGCCCCAGAGGTGGTCAAAGACGCCCGAAAAGCTCTGGAAGGCGCCGACCTGCTGGTCCACAGTTATGCTTTCACGACTGGCGCGCATAGTTTTGCTCGCGAGCTAGGAATTCCGGACGTTTCAATCCAGATGTTTCCCGTCTTTGCACCGACGCGAGCCTTTCCGGCAATTGGCATGCCGGAAAACAGCCCAAGATGGTTGAATTATCTAAGTCACTGGTTCTCCACGCAAATTTTCTGGCATGCCGGCAATGCGGGTTATTACCAGCTTCGCCGCCGCGAGCCTGCGGACTTCCCCCACCAGTTATTCTGGCCTTTTCATCCGGCGCCTGGACGACCAGTCACACCGCTGGTATTTGCATGCAGCCCGGCTGTGTTAGGCAAGCCAGCTAACTGGGACCTGCCGCATATCCACGTACCAGGATATTTTTTTCTGGACCATCCTGATTATCAGCCGCCAGTCGCGCTCAGTCGTTTTCTCGAATCGGGCGATCCGCCCGTCTGCATCACATTTGGCAGCATGATCAACAAGGATGCCGAACGGATCGGAAAGTCTGCCCTAAACGCGATCCAGCGTGTTCAATGTCGGGCAATCGTTCTTACCGGATGGGGCGGCTGGCTGCCAGAAACATCACAAAAGGACGTGCTATATCTGGATGGAGTACCGCATGACTGGCTCTTCCCGCGCTGCCGGGCTGTGGTGCACCACGGTGGGGCGGGTACCGCGGCGGCTGGCCTCCGCGCGGGGGTGCCTGCCATCATTATTCCTCATGCAGCGGATCAGCCATTTTGGGGCAGCCGGGTAGCGGCAATCGGTGCGGGACCCAAACCCATTCCAGTCCGTAAAGTTACCGAGGAAAATCTGGCCGCCGCACTCATGCAGGCTTTATCTGAACCCTTCCAAAAACAGGCCGAAGCGATCGGTCATCAAATTCGTTCGGAGAACGGAGTGGCCCGGACCATATCTCTGATCGAAGAGCACGCAAGTGCGTTCATCACGATCAAATAATCTATGATCCGGTTTCTCTTTTGGCGACTTCTTCGAATTTTTGCCATACTTCTCGGGACAACCTTAATCGCGTTCCTGCTCATGCATGCGATCCCAGGAAACCCGTGGAGTAATTATTCGACGCAGCAGCGGATATTACCAAATTTCAGTTCCGATAAATCATTAGAACGCGAACTGACCCGTCGTTTTGGGTTGGGCCTTCCTCTTTGGCGGCAGTACATCCGCTATATGTTCGGCGATTTTGATCAAGATGGCCATTTTTTCTGTGGAGTGGTCTGCGGTAATCTCGGACCTTCCATTCAACAACGCGGGCGTACCGTCCAGGACATCCTCTTTAAATCCCCGAACGAGATGAGCTTCTGGAAAAGCCAGTTCGGGTATTCCACCCGCCTGGTGCTGCTTGGACTGTTTATCGCGGTTGGTTGTGGGGTTTTTCTGGGAGCCTTGAGCGCAAGAAAGACCCGCTCACACCTGAGCCGAGCGATTTCGCTCGGGTTAGCTACATTGATGTCCATTCCCAGTTTTGTGCTGGGCCTGCTAGCCATCATCGTTCTTGCTTCTGGACTCAAGGTTATTACAGTAATACCAGATTGGAACAACTGGACACATTGGATCATCCCGGCGATCGTGCTTGCCGTCGCGCCTATGGCCAGCATGGCAAGAGTCACGCATGTCTCACTGACAAACATTCTAAAAGAAGACTATGTCCGCACAGCCTACGCGAAAGGGCTGACAGAACAGCGCGTGTTCATCGTGCATGCCTTCCGCACCGCACTAATACCGATCCTCGTCTTCGTAGGTTCCATGGTCATGGATTTATTCGCCGGATTATTTATTATCGAAAACCTGTATGCTTTCCCAGGGTTTGGACGCCAGTACTGGGTATCTGTGCTGCAGCTAGACTACCCGGTAGTCATCGGCCTGACGTTGGTCCTGGCTGCAGTTATGGCAGTGATCCAACTGGTCATTGATGCAATGAGCGCCATCCTAGACCCTCGCTTGCGGTCGAGTTCAGCAGGGGACATGCAATGGTAACTTTCTTTCCCTGGAAGCGCGCATTGAGAAGAAAGACGATCTGGTTTAGCGGGATCACCCTCTTCTTCCTGGCGATCATCGCAATGTTCGCTCCAGTGATAGCCCCGCATGACCCCTACCAGTGGAGCCTGGTTGCCACCCAATCGAATTTACCTCCGGCCTGGGAACAAAATGGCGCCAAATCAGGAGTACAAGACTTCCCGCTGGGCACAGACCGGTATGGGCGAGATATTATGAGCCGGTTAATTTATGGAACACGCACAGCCTTCTTTTTGGCGTTGACAGCCGTTCCTCTGGCTGCGCTGATCGGCAGCCTTTTGGGCCTGATCTCTGGATACGCTGGTGGTAGGGTAGATTCAGCCGTTATGCTGCTTGCAGATATGTTTCAATCCCTGCCAGGGATCATGTTCTTAGTGATTATTGTATTGATTTTCCGCGGCGCATGGTCGCCTACCTGGTTTCATGGGCTGCTCACCCTGGTGATCGGTTTTGCAGCCATCAGTTGGGTGAGTTTAACCCGCCTGGTTCGCGCCAATGTCCAGTTGTTAAAAACCAGGCCATTTATAGAAGCAGCAATCAGCCTGGGGGCATCAAAACGGCAGGTTATTATCCACCATCTCTTTCCCAATGTGCTCCATATCATTCTAGCCTGGGTTATTAACAACATTCCCGCCGTGATTTTGTTGGAAGCGGTGCTAGGCTATATCGGCGTTGGGGTCACCGGAGCAGTGGATGGCGGTGAATTTACTGTTGTGAGTTGGGGCGGCATGTTTTTCTCGGGCCGATCAGCCATGGTCAGTAACCCGGCTATGCTGATTATTCCATCGCTCGGCATCTTGTTAATGTCTATCAGCTTTATTCTCCTGGCAAACTTTATCAATGAGACCCAGGGACTGGAAGAGTAAAGTAGAGACAGTGTGTGGATATAAAATGTTATGAGACTTTGAGGGTTGTTGCAGCAAATGACAGTGGAGGGATGTGTATGATCGCTTTCCCCTCCCTGATCATACACGATTGCAGCGGCTGGCTGACAATGTTGTTGGGATTCTCAAAAGTATTGCTGTCTTTTGGTGTAGATCCGTAAACGACTTCAGCAGAGAGAATGGATTCGATTTTTATACCGGCATGATCGATTTCAACCTCGGCTGCTTCGCTCAAATTGCGATTGATTAGAAAAACGTGCAGTACCCCATCCCCGAGAATAGCACTCGCATCAATGTAGTTTACGCTCCCGTAAGAAGGGCTGTCGTACCCTGGCCCAATAATCACGGGTTGAATCGCGACACCATCTCGCCGGCGGGAAAACATAGCAAAAGGATAATAGATACTCTGAAGCAGCATCTCATCACCCCGGGTACGGATGGGAGCGAGCACATTAACAATTTGAGCGAAATTCGCGATTTTGACTGAATCTGCATGGCGGATAAAACTGTTAAGGAAGCCTGCGATAACCAGGGCGTCCTCCAAGTTATACGGTTCCTCGATCAAAGCCGGGGCGAACTTGCCGCGTCCATTGGTATCTTCTGGACCATTTGTCCGGTACCAGACGTTCCACTCGTCAAAGCATAAGTAATGGCGCTTCTTACTGCGCGTTTTTGCTTGAACAACGCGGCACACAGCATCCATATGTTCGATACGCTGGTCAATCGTGGTGATAGAAGCCAGGTAATCAGCAGTATCGTTTTTGGGGTTGCCAACATAGCGGTGCAGGCTGACATAGTCAGTATACAGGCCAATGTATTCCAGGACCTTAAGATCCCATTCGATATAGGTCGAACCGCTCATTGTCGAGGATCCACAAGCAATGGTCTCGATATCTGGATCGGTATCTTTCATCAACTTCGCAGCTTGCTGAGCGCGTATCGCGTAGTGTTCCGCCGGCCCATGGCCCATCTGCCAGGGGCCATCGATCTCATTTCCAAGGCACCAGAGCTTTACTTTATACGGCGCTTCAGAACCATTTTGGGCGCGCAGGCTGGCGTATTGCGTCCCAACCGGGCAGTTGCAGTACTCAACCCAGTTGCGGGCTTCTTCGGGGGTGCCCGTGCCAAGGTTGACGGTAAGCATGGGCGTCCAATCCATCATCCTGGCAAGCTTGATAAATTCATCTGTGCCAAACTGGTTGGGCTCGATGCTCTGCCAGGCCATGTCACGCACGGTTGGGCGTTGATCCTTAGGACCAATACCATCCATCCAGTGATACCCGGATGCAAAATTTCCGCCAGGGTAACGTATGACCGTCATCTGCAGCTTGCGCAGCGCTCCCAGCGTATCCTGGCGGAAACCATTTTCATCCGCATGACGCGATTTTGGATCGTACACCCCTTCATACACAGCACGACCGATATGCTCCAGGAAACCTCCAAATATGCGAGGGTCAACTTGAGCAATCTTGTAGGCAGGGTCTACAACCAGGCGCGTTTTTTTCATTACGATCGATTCTTACCAAGTAATTGCACTTTTATTGTTGCTACTGCTGCAGCCGGTAATGTCAGGTTGAGCTGTGTCGCTTTACAATCCACTTTGAAAGGATGAGGTACCACCTGTGCAGGCGCTTCAAAGGTGTTGTGAGCATGGATTTCACCGCAAAGAATTCGTCCTTCTGCGGCTTCCATTTTTGCTCCACCTATCAGATTCACGGATACGTCTGCAGCCTGGCCGGCATTGCTATTGGTAAGGGTGATAAACATCGTATTATCCTTCAGTGAAGCGCTGCCAGAAACGGTAGGTATCACACCTTCTGGCTTTTCACCTGCCAGCATTGCGCTTTGCCAGGAAGTTTGTAATACATTCGTCTTTTTGAAATGGATTTCCGGCGTTTCGATACGCACGCGCAAAGATTGCGCACCCTGGTGCGGCGCGTACATCTCGTATACATAACCGGTGGGAGTAACCAGCATCTGTGAGCCCTGGGTCAGAATCATAGCCTGGAGCACGTTGATGGTCTGGGCTATGTTTGACATTACCACCTTATCGGCGTGCCGGTTAAAAATATCGAGAGTATTCGCGGCTACAATGGCATCGCGGATCGAATTTTGCTGGTAGAGGAAGGCTGGGTTGGTCCCTTTTTCTACCGGGTGCCAGGTACCCCATTCATCGATAATCAAGCCAATCTTGCGGGTTGGGTCCCAGGCATCCATGGCTGCGCGCTGCTGGATCACCAGTTCTTCCATTTTCAGGCCTTTTTCCAGCAAACGGTACCATTCATCTTCGGTGTATTCGGTAGCCGAGCCTGAAGTGCCGCAATAATAGTGCGCGGCAAAGCCATCGATATTATGAAAAACCCAGTAATCCTTATTGAGCTTGCGGAAGAATCGATCCGTCCATTCCACATCATTATTGGCCGGGCCACAGGCAATGACGGTTAGTTTCTTTCCGAAACCGCGAATGAAGGAGGCGAAGCGGCGAAACTCGGTGCAGTAATCTTCTGGAGAAAAGTTACCGCCGCAGCCCCAATTCTCGTTCCCCACCCCCCAATAATTGACGTTGAAGGGTTCCGGGCTGCCATCGGCAGCGCGCTGCTGGGCCCAAGTGGATCCGTCGGGACCGGAATTGGGGAAGTTGCAGTATTCAATCCAATCACGAAGCTCGCGCGGCGTGCCAGAACCAACATTCCCACAGAAGTATGGCTCTGCGCCTACCAGGCGGCAGAAGCGAACAAACTCCTGCGTACCAACATGATTGGTTTCAACTACTTCGCCCCAGTGAATGTTGATCCGGCGCGGGCGCCGGTCGCGGGGACCAATGCCATCCTGCCAGTGGTAATCGTCCGCAAAGCATCCCCCCGGCCACCGAATCACCGCGGGCTTCATCTGCCTTAGCGCCTCGATAATGTCCTTGCGAAAGCCGCCAATGTTGGGAATGGGGCTATCTTCTCCAACCCAAATGCCGTCATAGATGCAGCGGCCCAGGTGCTCGGCAAAATGACCGTAGATATTGGGATTGATCGTGGCAATAGGGTCGGCAGGGTTTAAGGTAATACGGGTATCTGTCATAAATGAATTCCTTATAACAGTCTAGTACAGTCGGGCGTAAATACCTATGTTGTTATTCGCCGCTTCCGCCCGACTGTTTTCGCCAGGCCTCCTGGCGCAAGTACCCGGCGCTGCGCGCTAACCATAGAGGTATTTATGCCGCCGGGTACTAGTGCAAGTTTTATGGCGGCTTACTCATAAGTATAATCTCCCTTTATGCTGGGAGCGAACGGCCACCCTATTTACCCTGCTCTTTGTACAGATGGCACTTGACCAGCACGCCATCCACCATGAGATCGGC
>CAYTHO010000041.1:4286-48678 GCA_964437595.1 uncultured Anaerolineaceae bacterium | reverse complement strand
CTTTGCTGCCCTCGACGATTACTGCAGCTCCTTAAGAAACCGGGGCGGCTTGCTTTCCCCCGCCGTTATTACCCGCGTACATCGTTACCTGCGGCAGGCGCTCGCGGATCTTCTCAACTTCGGAATCTGGATAATCGTAATCTTCGAGCATGCCGCTGTGGTAAGCGTTGTAAGCGGCCAGGTCGAAGTGGCCGTGGCCCGACAGATTGAACAGAATCACCCGTTTCTCGCCCTTTTCCTTGGCATCCAGCGCTTCGTCGATCGCTGCGCGGATGGCATGCGCCGATTCGGGCGCGGGCAAAATGCCTTCGGTGTGCGCGAACTGCAGCGCGGCATCGAACGTCCCCAATTGGTGCACCGCTGTTGCTTCAACCAGCCCGGCGTCGTACAGCGCGCACAGCGTGGGCGCCATGCCGTGGTAGCGCAGCCCGCCCGCGTGGATAGATGGGGGAATAAAGCTGTGCCCCAGCGTGTGCATCTTCACAATCGGCGCCATCTGGGCTGTGTCGCCGTAATCGAAGGCATAGATGCCCTTGGTCAGCGACGGGGTGGCTTTAGGCTCCACTGCCAGCAGGCGCGTGCGCTGCCCGTTCTTCAGGTTCTCGCGCAGGAAGGGGAAAGCGATGCCCGAGAAGTTCGATCCGCCGCCCACGCAGCCAATCACCACATCCGGGTACTCGTTCGCCATATCCATCTGCTTCAGCGCTTCTTCGCCGATGACGGTATTGTGCAGCAGTACGTGGTGCAGCACCGAGCCTAGCCCATACTTCTTCGTCCCGCCCGATATCGCCGCCACTTCCACCGCTTCGGAAATAGCGATGCCCAACGAACCGGGGCTGTCGGGGTCCTCGGCCAGGATGGAACGCCCGGCGTTGGTCAGGTCAGTGGGGCTGGAGAACACATCCGCCCCGAAAGCTTCCATCAAATGGCGGCGGTATGGTTTCTGCTGATACGAAACTTTCACCATATAAACTTCCAGCGCCAGATCGAAGAACTTGCAAGACATCGCCAGCGCCGATCCCCACTGACCGGCTCCGGTTTCGGTGGTCATGGCCTTCGTCCCGGCGGCCTTGTTGTAAAAGGCCTGCGCCAGCGCCGTGTTCGACTTGTGGCTGCCCGATGGCGATTGACCTTCATATTTATAGTAAATGTGCGCCGGGGTGCCCAGGGCCTTTTCCAGCCGCAGCGCGCGGATCAGCGGGGTAGGCCGCCACAGCTTATACAGCTCGCGCACTTCATCTGGGATCTGGATATAGCGCTCCGTGCTGATTTCTTGCAGGATGATTTCCATTGGGAACAGGACCGATAGAAAATCAGGGGTGACGGGTTCCTTCGTCTGCGGGTTGAGCACCGGTGCCGGCGAGACGGGACTATCGGCGTTCACGTTGTACCAGTACTTTGGCAGGTCATTCTCAGTCAGTAAGTAACGGTTTTGCTCAGACATGCTATTCTCCTCTCTCGACTCAATTTGGACAAAAAAGTTGGATGGAACTTCACCCTGGCGCTCGTCAAATATCAAAGACCTGCGCCAGGGCGTTGTTTTTACGGTACGTACAGCAGCTTCTCGGGCGAATACTCGCCGGTCATCACATTCCTTCGGGCGGCGTGGCTGTCGCTCTGGATGATGTTGGTCGCCAGGCCCATCTTCTCCTGCACTTCCTCCAGCGTCCGGTTGGCCGTTTCGCGCGCCCGGTTGGTGCCAGCCTGCAGAATGTCGATGACATCGTCTGGCCTGCTGGCGAACTGCTCGCGGCGCCTGCGGATCGGGTCCAGGTAATCGTTCAACACCACCGCCAGTCTTCGCTTCATTTCTACATCGCCGACCGTACCGGCCTGGTAGCGCGCTTTCAGTTCTTGCACCTCGTCTTTATCCCGGTTGAAGGCATCCATATAAGCGAAGACCGGGTTGCCTTCCACGTGGCCCGGGTCATTGGCATGGATGCGGGTGGGGTCGGTGTACATGCCCATCACTTTGCGCATGGTCTCTTCGGGCGTGTCGCGCAGGAAAATGGCGTTGCCGTACGAGGTGTGCATGGTGCGGTTATCCGTCCCCGGCAGGCGCGGCGTTGCCGAAAGCAGCCCATCCGGCTCGGGAAAGGTGGCGCCATACATCAGGTTGAACCGCCGGGCCACCTCGCGGGTCAGCTCGATGTGCGGAAGCTGGTCTTCGCCCACCGGAACCGTGTCGGCCTTATATACCAGGATGTCCGCGGCCTGCAGCACCGGGTAGCCCAGCAGCCCTAACGATGGCTGCAGGTGCAGCTCTTTCACCTGCTCCTTATAGGTCGGAACCCGGTTCAACCGGCTCACCGTCACCAGCATCGCCAGCAGCGCGTCGAGCTGGGCGTGCGCCGATACCGCCGACTGCAGCACCAGCGTCGAGCGGTGCGGATCGATCCCGGCTGCCAGCCAGTCGAGCACGATTCCCAACGAATTTTCCCGTACCCGCTGGGGATGCTCGTAGTCCGTGGTCAGCACGTGCAGGTCAGCCACCAGGAAAAAGCAGTGGTGGGTGTCTTGCAGCCGCGCCCAGGTTTCCAGCGTCCCCATCAGGTGCCCGATGTGCCTGGGCCCGGTAGGGCGGTGCCCGGTAAGAATGCGTCCTTTCTTTGCAGCCATAGCTCCTCCTTAAACAAAAAGACCCGCGTTAATCCTGGGTAAGGACGAACGTGGGTCCGTGGTGCCACCTTACTTAGGCTGTTGTTCTCCGCTGGTTTGGAGAAGTGCGTTTTCCCCAGAAATAAAAAATCCTGTTGGTGATGCGCAACAGGAGAAAACGCCAGCCTCACTCTGCGGGTACGGCCAATGGAGATTAGCGATACCCTTTGCCTCGATAACGGTGGCAGCTCCGGCTCGGGTTACTTGTTTGTCTTAAGCAATTTCGCGAAGCGGAATTGCCTAAAGAAATTTTGCGCAGCAAAATTTCTCGTTCACCCTGCAACTCTGAGGTCCATTCCGCGCTACAGTACGGGCAGGTTCTCACCTGAAGGCCGTTACCGTCCTTGATCCCTGCTCTCTGTACCGCCAGTGTGGCGCGTACTCGTCCTCTTCACAGTTATTATTTTATTGGTTTGATTATATAAGTCTTTTCAAAATTGTCAAGAGGGAACCCCAGGTTGCCCGCTGCCCGGTCTTGTTTCAGTTTGTTTTTAATTGTATGATAAGTGTACAATTCCCTAAAAGAATTGTTTCTTTTCTATATCCAATGGGTGAGTATGATCTGCTTGTGCCTGGTTCGTTCTTGATGGGGAGAATGTTTCATAGATCTTCGCCAATTTTGCCGGTGATAAGTCGGGCGGATAAGGATTACTTACCCATGGAACTGGATCGCATTGCCGAACAACAAGCTTCTATCTGGCAGCCGGGAGATCATTTGTGTTGCATCTATGAAGATGATGCGCAGCATGCGCAGCTTATCGCCGGTTTTGTGCGTGAAGGGCTCAACCAGGGTCAAAGAATCGTCTACGTATATGATGAACACCCTCCGGACGTTATCATGCGCTTCCTGGAGGAAGCCGGGGTAAGCTGCATCCCCGCCCTGGACCAGGGGCAGCTCGTCTTCCTATCCAGCCAGGACACCTACCTGAAAGGCGGTTCCTTCGACTATAACCAGATGCTGGACCTGATCGGCAGAGAGGTAGATGAGTCCCTTGCCCAGGGATACGGCTGCCTCCGCATTACCGGCGAGATGACCTGGCTTCGCCTGGATACACCGGGCGTAGAAAATTTTATGGAATATGAAAGGCGCCTGAACGCTTTTCCCTCCGCCGCCAATGCGATCATTCTGTGCCAGTACCACCGCACCCATACCCATCCGCAGATCCTGTTTGATATCCTCCTGACCCACCCGAAGGTTATGGTGGATGGCAGTATTTACGATAATTTCTACTATTTGCCCGGCAGTACCTCGCTGACCAGCGAGCATTTTTCTGACCGTTTCGATCTTTGGTTAGATAACCTGACCCGCCGCCGCCAGATCGAATGGGAGCACGAACGCGTTCGCATGGAAATCTCTCGCCGGCGGTTGGAGACGATGG
Organism: uncultured Anaerolineaceae bacterium; assembly: GCA_964437595.1. Taxonomy (GTDB): domain Bacteria; phylum Chloroflexota; class Anaerolineae; order Anaerolineales; family Anaerolineaceae; genus DSYU01. The sequence continues at coordinate 44,641 of CAYTHO010000041.1, read as the reverse complement.
TGGAAGAGCGCACCGCCCAGCTTCAGCACGAAATCCGCGAGCGGCAGGCAGTGGAAGAAATCTTGCGCGAGAGCGAAAGCCTCAGCCGCGCGCTGGTTAACCAGGCCCCCCTGTCGATTCTCGTGGTGCAGGATGCCCACTGCGTCTTTGCCAATCCCGCCATCGTCACGCGCCTTGGATATGCCAGCGCGTACGAGCTGGTTGGCAAAAAAATCATCGATATCATTTCACCCGAATCGCGCGAAATATTTCTGGCCCGGCAGGAAAACATCCTGCGCGGGGAATCCGCCGATCCGCTGGTGACCGGTTTTCTGTGCAAAGATAGCAGCATCTATTTTTCGCAGAACAGCGCTGTGCCCATTTTCTACCAGGGCCGCCCGGCTACGCTGTTGTTCGCCCAGGACGTCACCGACCGCCTGCGCTACGAACAGCAGCTCATGTCTTCGCTGTCCGAGAAAGAAGTGATGCTGCGTGAAATCCACCACCGGGTGAAAAATAACCTCAATGTCATCATCGCCCTGATCGATCTGCAGAAGGCCAACCAGAGCGATCCGCAGGTGCTGCAGGTTTTCAAAGAACTCCAGAACCGCGTCTTTTCCATGGCCCTGGTTCACGAAAACCTCTTCCGCTCGCCGAGTATGGTAGGCACCGATTTTGCCGGGTATTTGCAAAACCTTACCTCCTACCTGTATTCCGGCTACGCCCCCAACCCCGAGGTCTCCGGAGGCGTGCCGATCCAGCTCGTTGTCGAGGCGGATAATATCCCGCTGCGCGTGGAAACCGCCATCCCGTGCGGGTTGATCGTCAACGAGTTAATGACCAACGCGCTGAAATACGCCTTCCCGAAGGGTTTCGACCGCCAGCCGCAGATTACCGTTCGCCTGCAGGCCTTACCCGTACCGCAGGTTGAGGGCCGCAGGGCAAGCAGGCGCTCTCCGGATGAGAAAAAGTGTCTGCGGCTGACCGTCGCCGACAATGGCATTGGATTTCCAGATCATTTCCAATGGCGAACGACCACTACCCTGGGTTTGCAGCTTGTCCAGGTGCTTGCCCGCCAGCTTGGCGCGCAGATCTTGCTGGATTCGAACCCCGGTGTAACCTGGACCCTGACGTTTTCGGAGGGGAAACAAGCCTAATATATGACCGGGGAATCGATTTTAGTGGTCGAAGATGAGGCCATTGTCGCCTTCAACCTGAAGCGGGTGTTATCCAGCTTCGGTTATAGCGTTGCCGACCCGGTCGATTCCGGTTCAGCGGCAGTGATGGCAGTGGGAGCCTCGAAGCCCGACCTGGTTCTGATGGATATTCATTTACGCGGAGAGATGGACGGCATCGCCGCGGCGCACTGCATGCGCTCGCTCTATGACTTGCCCATCGTCTATCTTACCTCGTATGCCGATGACTCCAGTATGGAGCAGGCCAGGCAGACGGCCCCGTACGGCTATCTGGTGAAACCGGTTCAAGACCGTGAGCTGCACGCCACTATTGAAATGGCGCTTGCCAAGCACCATCTGGACCTGACCCTGCGGGAAAGTGAAATTGCCTATCGCCAGCTGTATCACAATACCCCGGCCATGTTATGGACGATTGACGCCGAGGGAAAGGTCATTCAAGTCAGTGATTACTGGCTCGCTATCTTTGGCTACACCCGCGACGAAGTGATTGGCCGCCACGCATTGCAGTTTATCAATGAGAGCTGGCGGAGTTTTGTTCTCGAGGTGATGCTCCCGGTGTTTGTCAGTGATGGCGTGCTCCGCGACGCGGAGCTGCAGTTTATCTGCAAAGACAACACCCTGGTCGATGTGTATTTCTCCGCGGTAGGGGTGAAAGACGATCAGGACCGCTACCAGAAGATACTGATTTCCATGGTGGATATTACCGCCCGCAAGCGCGCCGAGGCTGCCGAACGCGACCAGCGCACCCTGGCTGAGGCCCTGCGAGATACAGCGGCTGCCCTCAGCTCTACCCTGAGCATCGAGGAAGTCTTGGAGCGCGTTTTGACCAACGTTGGCAAGGTGGTGCCCCACGATGCGGTCAATATCATGCTGGTCGAGAATGACATTGCTCGCGTTGTGCGTACCCACGGTTATCAGGAGTTGGGATGGGAAGAGAACCGCCTGGCCGATACCTGCAAGATCCAGGATCTGCCGCAGCTTGACCAGATGGCGCAGACGCACCAACCGGTGACCTTCCCCGATACCCTGCTGCTGGACCACTGGGAGGAGCAGTGGGGGAGATCCTTTGCCGGCGCTCCAATCATTATTAAAGAAAGGCTGGTGGGTTTTATAAACCTGATTGGCCTCAGCCCCAATTTCTTTAGCCGGGAACACGCCCTTCGTTTGCAGGCCTTTGCCGACCAGGTGGCAATCGCCATTGATAATGCCCGTTTGTACGCGGAAGTTGAGCGCCTGGCAACCCTCGATGATGTCACCGGAATCTACAACCGCCGCCGCCTGTTTGAGCTGGGGCGCATTGAGCTGGAACGCGCTCGCCGGTACCTGACGCCCCTGGCTGCTATCCTTTTAGATATTGACCGATTTAAGAAAATCAATGATACTTATGGTCATACGACCGGAGATTATGTACTTTCAGGAATAGCAAAGGCAATCAGCCGGGACATCCGCGAGGTGGATTTGTTTGGGCGGTATGGCGGTGAGGAATTTGTGATTCTGCTGCCGCAAACCGTCCCTGCCAAGGCGCAGGAGGTGGCGGAACGCGTGCGCGCGTTGGTTGCAGGTTTGGTGTTCGAGACGGATCGTGGGACTCTTTCCGTGACCATCAGCCTGGGGATAGCCTTATTTACCAGTGATATTCCTTCACTTGCTACATTGATCGACCGTGCCGATCAGGCCATGTACGCCGCAAAACAAGCCGGTCGTAATAGGGTGGAATTGTATGACGAATGATATTGGTTTACCGCAGAATCGCCGTATTTTGATCGTTGAAGATGAAGAAGGAATTGCGATCCATCTCAACTTCTTATTGATGCGCATGAACTACACCCCGCTCCCAGCGGTGGCATCCGGTGAAGATGCCATTCACCAGGCCGGCGAACAGCGCCCCGACCTGGTGCTGATGGACGTTAACCTGGCCGGGCGCATGGATGGCATGGAAGCTGCCCGGAATATTCGTGATCAATACGATATTCCCTCCGTTTTCCTATCTGCCATCTCTCCCGAGCAGACGATTCTGCATTCGAAGGATAACCAGCCCTACGCCTACCTGGTGAAACCGGTCAAAGAACCCGACCTGCGCGCGGCAATTGAAATTACGCTCTACCGCCACCGCATGGAAGCCCGCCTGCTCAAAAGTGAGGAGCAGCTCCGCGAGAGCTACAACCGCCTGGAAAAAGGCCTGCGGCAGATGAAAATTCTGCATGACATCGATCAGGCCATCACCACCCATTCCGATTATTCCAGCATGGCCAGCGCCATTCTAACCGAGCTGGTTTCTCCGGGCGAAGTGGATGCGGCTGTCCTGTTCATCCCCAACCTGCCCGGGTCCGGGCGAGTGCGCGGCACGGGTCCGCTGGGCATGCTGCGCATGGCGGGCCTGGCTGGTTTGCCCGAGTCATCCGTGGACAGCACAGTGATGAACTGGTCGATGACGCTTGCCAACCAGGTGTATCAATCCTGCAAGCCGGCGTATATCGACAATTTGCTGGATGAGGACCACCCCGGCGCGGAAACGCTCCAGCGTACGGCTGGTTTCAATATCTGCGCCGCCTTGCCGCTCATTGCCCACCACCAGGTGAAAGGCGTGCTGCAGTTCTTCAACCACAAACTGGCAGCCAACGATGACGAGTGGAAGACCTTCCTCCAGTCCCTGGCCCTGCAGACCGCTATCGGCATGGACCATGTGGAAATGCTGGAAAGCCTGAAACGCTCCAACCGCGAGCTGGCTCTGGCGTATGACGAGACCATCAAGGGCTGGGCGCAGGCCCTGGAGCTGCGCGAAAAAGAAGATCGCGGGCACGCCGAGCGCGTTTCCGAGCTCAGCGTCCGACTGGCCAGCGCGATGGGCATGAGCGGTGAGGCGCTCGACAATATCCGCCGCGGTGCTTTCTTGCACGACATCGGTAAAATGGCGGTGCCCGACAGCATCTTATATAAAACGGGCCCCTTGAACAACGAAGAATGGGTCACCATGCGCCAGCATCCAACCGTTGGCTACCGTATGCTTTCGGGGATTGAATACCTGAAACCGGCTCTGGATGTGGTGTACTGCCACCACGAAAAATGGGATGGCAATGGCTACCCGCGCGGGCTAAAAGGCGAAGAAATCCCCCTGACCGCCCGCATCTTTGCCGTCATCGATGTCTGGGATGCGCTGACCAACGACCGCCCCTACCGCCTGGCCTGGCCGGATTCCGAGGTCAGGGCCTACATGCGCGAGCAGGCTGGGAAGCATTTCGAGCCCAACGTTGTCGAGACTTTCCTGCGCATCGTTTAAATCGTTAATCACGCTTTCTGGTTTTTGCGAGATACTTCCGGGCGCTGGGTAGACCTCTACAGCCGCGCTCTGAGCGGCGCAGGCTCTTATTTCAACGCCCCATTCTTTGATTCCACCCCGCTGTCCCTCGCATCCAGCCACTCGCGGATCGCGTCGCCGTGTTCCTCTTCATGCTCCACGGTATCCCCCAGGATCCACTCACACAGCGGCTTGCCTTTCGACCAGGCATACTTTTTCGGGTCGCTCAAATCCGTTTCGCTGAGCTCGTTTACCCGCCGGATGGTCTGCTTGCGCACACTGACCCAATCCTGCCAGATCATTTCCAACGGCCTGTCCTTTCCGGACTCGTACCAGCGCTGGTTAACGGCATCCACAGGCTCCGGGCTAAAATGGGCGGTTGATGGCTTAGCCATTCCGCGCTGCACCTGGAAAATCAGCGTCACGATTTGCCCTTCCCAATACGTCAAATGCGCCAGGATGTCCTTGATCGACCATTCCCCGGTGACCCCCGGCTGTACCAGCGCCTCATCCGGCAGGTCTTCCAGCATTTCCAGCATCTCCTGCCGGCTGTCTTCCAGCGTCTCTAAGAGTTCTTTTTTGTCCACAGAAATCGCATCCCCTTTCAGCGGATTATCCTCGGCGCAACCCATTCCCTCGCGAACCTGGTCCCAAAGGTGGTTTTTGGGGGCTTTATGCGCTTCTTTGCGCCTTCCACAAGTTTAGCACAATCCCTCGATGATATAATCACCTTACCCATCCCAAAAGGAGTCCCCGATGACCAAAGAAACCATGACCCCGCGCGAGCGCTGGCAGGCCGTATTGACTCGCCAGCCGCCCGACCGTGTCCCCATGGATTACTGGTCGACGCCTGAGTTCAGCGCGCGCCTGATCCGTTTTCTGGGCCTGAGCAGCGCCAGCCAGCCGCGCATCGTTGCCGGGCTGTCTCGCCCATCGCGCGACCCCCGCCAGCCCAATGCCGCGCGCCGCGCGCTGCACGAAGCGCTCCGCCGCCTGCATGTTGATTTTGTCATCCATGTAGGCCCGGCCTATGTTGGGCCAGAACTTCCCCCCAACACCGATATGTTTGGCTGCACCTACCGCGCCGTTCCGTACGGCGCGGGCGAATATTCCGAGGTGATCCACCATCCGCTGGCCGGGTTCACCTCCGTGGAGGAAATCGAGGCGCGCTACCATTGGCCCAGCCCGGACTGGTTCGATTACCGCCGTCTCCCGGCCCAGATTGAAGGCTGGCAGGATCACCCCATCCAGGGCGGCGGGTCGGAGCCGTTCCTCATCTACAAAAACCTGCGCGGTCAGGAACAGGCCTTCATTGACCTGGTGGAAAATCCCCACATCGTCCACTACTGCCTGGATAAACTGTTCGACCTGGCCTATACCAACTCGCTCCGCATCTATGAAACTATCCCCGGCAAAGTACTGCTTTCGTACGTTGCCGAAGATATGGGCGGCCAGGACAACCTGATGTTCTCCAAAAAACACATCCGCGCCTTTTTGCTGCCGCGCATGAAACGCATCATCGATCTCGCTCACCAGGCGGGCGCGTTCGTCTTCCACCACAACGATGGCAACTGCCGCGCCATCCTTCCGGACATGGTCGAAGCTGGCATCGATGTACTCAACCCCATCCAATGGCGCTGCCGCGATATGGCCCGCGAAGAGCTAAAGGCCGAGTTCGGCGACCGCCTGGTATTCCACGGCGCTATGGATAATCAATACACCCTGCCCTTTGGCGCTCCTGCCGACGTGCGCCAGGAAGTGGAAGATAACCTGCGCATCCTGGGGGCCGCCGGAGGCTACATCCTGGCCCCGTGCCACAATATCCAGCCGGTCACCCCGCCGGAGAACGTGGTTGCCATGTACCAGGCTGGTTACGAATTGGGCGGGCAGGCAAAGTAATCGCGTTCGATGCTCTGCCAGGTTTCATCGCCGGGCACGCGCAGGTAACCCCCCAGCAGGGGAGCGGCCTGGCGGATTTCTTCGCCCACCCGCTGCGCCAGCCGCCGCATGGAAAAGTGCGCGTTGGGCGCTGCCCGCAGCGATACGAAGTGGAACGCCGTGCGCAGGTTGAATTCCAGCAGCACCCGCCGGTTGTACCCGTTGGGCACAATGTACGCCGCCGCGTGCGGGTTGTACTCCGCCAGCGCTTCGTACGCCCGCCCCGCCTGCTGCATGGCCTGGTGATACACCGCTTCCATCCCCGCGCTCACCATCCGCCGCGGAACAGCGTACCCCAGCCGCGTGGTCAGGGCCTGGGCCGTCTGCGTCATCATGCGGTGGCGTTTCAGCTCAAAATACCCACCCTGGTCGATCAGCACATCGAAGGTGAAGTGGGCGTGCTCCAGCTCGCGCAGCGGGATATCGTGCGGGCCGAGCCTGCCCAGCGTCTCCTTTGCCAGCGCGGCCCGGGCGTTTCCATCCAGCCCGCTGACGTATTGAACGGATTGCGTATAGCTTAACTCCCCGAAGCGGTATAATGCTGCCGCCAGCACGCGCGTTTCCGCCTCCTGGCTGCACTGCGTCATCTGGCACCAATCTTCGCCGCACGCCAGCCCTCCCGCGCCCTCGCCGCGCCCCGCTTCGCCCTGGGGCAGGGCAGCCGGGCTGCCGGTCTCCGCCCCGCTTCCCAGTGAGCCCGCCAGGCGCTCCAGAGCCGCTTCTGTTTCCATCAGGTAGGGCACCGGGTCGGTATATTTCAGCAGGGTGGGCACGCTTTCCAGCGCCGCCTGCTTGATCTCCGCGCCTACCTGGCGCACCTCAGCCAGCGGGTGCGACAGCATCTTGCGCAGCGCGTGTTCCAGCGCCCGCGCGTTGATCGTCATCCCCAGGTTGGCCAGCGCCGCCGCGGGCAGCAAAAACCGGCACACATCCACGTACTCCGAGCGGATGCGCCGCTCCCAGGCCCCCTTGCTCTCGCCTTCGCGCTGCGGATACGACTGTTCTACATCCGCCCGCACCGCCGGCAGCGTCTGCAAATAGGCCTCGAACAGCCCCCGGCAGGTGTCCTGGTACAGCGTTTTCAGCGCGCCCGGTGCTTTCTCGATCTCCGCCGGGGTGTAAAAATCCTCCGCTGACCACTTTTGGTAGCGCGTGGATTTCTCCGTATAGGATGCCAGCCGGTTCGACTCGATCGTCTCCACTGCCAGCCGCGACACATTTTCCATCGCCACGTGCAGTACGGCGTGTTCGGCCACGGACGCGTGCCCGTAGCCCACCACCCATTTCTCGTGGAACTCGGCGCTCTTCTCTGCCGTCAGCTCCGCGGCAATACTGCGGAACGACTCCGGCGAGCGCGACGTTTTGGCGAATGCCACGGCAATCGTTTCTGGATCAATCTTCTGCGGGTCGAGCAGGTACACCTGTCGTTCAGGCGGCATCGGCAAGCACCTCCCGGGCATTTTGGGTATCCACAACCATCTGGTCAATCAGCTCTTGCGCGGAACCGAAGCGCAGCTCCGGGCGCAGGAATTCGAGAAATTCCACCCGAACCTGCTGGCCGTATAAATCATCTTTGTAATCGATCAAAAACGTTTCCAACCTCGGCTTGCTGTCCGGCGGGTCAAACGTTGGGCGCACTCCCACGCTGGTCACCGAAGGCAGCCGTTGGCCCTTCACCCAAAACCAGGTGGCGTATACCCCATAGCGCGGCGTGATTTTAGTGTCCGCGTAGTCCACGTTGGCCGTGGGGAACCCCAATCCGCGCCCCCGCCCGTCGCCGTGGGCAACCACGCCTTCCAGCAGGTAAGGCCGCCCGAGCAGCTTGGCAGCCTGGCGCGCGTCGCCTTCGCGCAGCAGCGCGCGGATCTGGGTGGAAGAGACGCGTTCGCCTTCCACCGCCACCTCATCCGTCACCTGCACGGTGAAGCCCAGTTCCTCGCCGATCGCCCGCAGGGTGGGGATATCGCCCTGGCGGTTGCGCCCCAGCACGAAATCACTGCCCACCCAAAGCTGGCGCAGCCCCAGCCGCTCGCTCAGCCGCTGCATAAATTCCTTCGCGGTCAGCCCGGCCAGCGCCCGGTCAAAAGTCAGGGTCAGCACCACATCCACGCCCAGTTCGCCCAGCAGGTGAGCGCGTTCATCCGGGGTGGTCAGGCACATCGGCTCTGTAATTCCGCGCAGCACTGCCGCAGGGTGAGGGTGGAACGTCACCACCACTGCCGGGCTTCCCGCGGTATGCGCCGCCTGCACCATAGGCGCTAAAATCGCCTGGTGCCCGCGGTGCACGCCATCGTACGTGCCAATCGTTGCCCAGGCCGCTTGCAGGGCCGTTTCTTCAAAGGAATGGAGATGTTCCATCCGCTGCGGAGGTCAGGAGAAAAATACTTTCTTCGGCTGCCATTCGTTGGTCTCGGGGACAAATTCCAGCAGCGCCACCAGCTCGCCCTGGTCGCTGACCCCGCGCACCATTTCAACATTGCTGGCAGTCGCATCATCCCCGGACGCGTCGTCAGATGGAACCCGGTGCCCGTGGCGGATGGCCTCTACCTGATCCTGGGTAAGCTCAATCGCTGGCCAGTCCGAAAGTGCCTCTGCCGCGGGAATGAGGAACTGGTACCAGTTGCCATCGTCAAAGGCCTCGCGCAGGCGGCGCAGGGGCACGGCATCCCGCAGGGTGAAGCGCCCGCTCTTGGTCCGGCGCAGCCCGATCAGGTGCGCGCCGCAGCCCAATTTTTCGCCCAGGTCGTGCGCCAGCGAGCGCACGTAGGTGCCCGATGAGCAGTACACATCGATCACCACTTCCGGGGGCGCCCATTCGAGAAGCTCCAGGCTGTACACTTTGATCCGCCGCGGCGCCAGGTCGATTTCCTCGCCTTCCCGCGCCATTTCATACGCCTTGCGCCCCTTCACTTTCACTGCCGAATACGGCGGCGGAACCTGCTCGATCTCGCCTACGAAGGCCTGCAGGGCTTCCTCGAACTGCACTTCACTCAGCTTATCTACCGGCGATGTGCTGATAATGCGCCCATCGGCGTCGTATGTGTCGGTGCTTGCCCCCAGGCGAATGACCGCCTGGTAGCGTTTATCCGAAGCGGACACGTATTCGCTCAATCGGACGGCTGGCCCGACCAAAATAACAAGGACACCCGAGGCGCGCGGGTCAAGGGTGCCCGTATGCCCGGCCCGCCGGATATTGGTTCCCTTGCGGACGATTTGCACCACGTCATGCGAGGTCAGCCCAACCGGCTTGTCGACCACCAGCACCCCAGAGATAGCATTTTTCAGGTCGAAGCGATTGTCGTTCATCTTTTCTTTCTTGTTCTCCCCTTGAAATATTTCTTTCCTGGCTTATGCAGGGTTGGGCAAACCGATCCACAACACCACACTAAGTATACCAATTCTCACGACATTCGAATGGCTCTTCTGCTGTTTTTCTTCGCAAGCGTGCGAGCAATTAAAGCCCGTGTTGCTTCCAGTACGTTCTCTTGAACTGTGGTCAGGTCTCCAGTAATGTCAGCCCCGGAAGCTGCTGCATGACCGCCCCCACCAAATTGTAACGCAATTTGCGAAACATCGTAACCCGGCTGGCTCCGCCAGCTCACCTTTACGTGTCCATTCTTCTGCTCGACAAAAATAACCGCCACTTCCGTATCAATACTGGAAAGCATGTTCACCAGGTCAGCGTCATCGTTGCCCGGGTAATTGACCGCATCCCGGTCGGCCAGCGTCAGCGCCGTCCACACCAGGTTATCCTCCCGCTGGATGCGCCCCAGGCCTGCCCCCCAATAGCGGGCGGCCTCGAAGGTTTTCGAGACCAGCGCGCGGGTGTACACGTCCGGCAGGTCCGCCCCGTGGTCCATCAAGACCGCCGCCAGGCGCATCGCCTCCGCGTTGATATTTGAAGTGCGGAAGCCCAATGTGTCGGTGACGATGCCCGTCAGCAGCGCCGAGGCCACCGCCTGGTTATACTCCAGGCCCCAGGCGGGCAGGTATTCGGCAATGATGGCGCAGGTCGCCACCTGTTCGGGCAGCACCAGGTTCGTTTTGGCAAAGTTCAGGTTGGTGACGTGATGGTCGATGTTCAGGTCTGGCGCGCGCCCTTCCAGCGCCGGCCCGGTGCGTAACAGGTCGGAGCTGTCCACCACAATCACGTATTCGTGCGCGCTGATATTGCCGGCGCTGCGGTGGATCAGCTTGCTGCCTTCCAGGAAGCGCAGGTTGTGCGGCACCCCGTCAGACAGAACCATGCGCACCTCTTTTTGAGCCTGGATCAGCGCCAGGCCCAGCCCCAGCAGCGCGCCAACCGCGTCGCCATCAGGCCGGATGTGGGCGGCGATCATAATGCGCTGCGCCGCGTACATCTCCCGGCGGATGGTGTCATTGATCTCCGCCAGCCGGGCAGAATCCATCACGGTTTCACTGCGGCCCGCCGCGCTGCCGCCGTCATTCATCGTCATCTTGCCCGTTTTCCTCTGTGTCGCTTGGTTCTACCAATGGTAAAACCACGTTTGGAGCCTGTTCTTTTCCCTCATCGCGCAGCGTAGCCAGCACGCGTTCGATGTGGTCCGCGCGCTCTGGCGTCGGGTCCCAATGGAAGCGCAGGCGCGGGAACACTCGCAGGTCGACCCGTTCGGATAAGGCGTGCCGCAAAAAACCGGCTGCCGAGTGCAGTCCTTCGAGCACCTCCCGGCTGCGTTCGTGGCCTTCAACCGCGGAGACATAGATATCCGCGTAGGCCAGCTCGCGGTCTACCTTCACGTCCGTCACGGATATTCCGGTCAGCCGCGGGTCCTGTATTTCCCGAATCAGCATCTCCGCCAGCTCATTGCGGATGCGGTCTGAGATGCGCTGTAAACGTATTTTGGATGGCATTTCCCTTACACTCGCTCCATCGTAAAGCACACGATCGAATCGCCCACCTGGATCTCCGAGAAGCCCTTTACGCCAATGCCGCACTCGAACCCCTGGCGCACTTCTCGGACGTCGTCACGCACGATCTTCAAAGATGCAATCTCGCCCTCAAATATCTGCGTATTGTTGCGGATGACGCGCACCCGGCCATTGCGCCGGATTTCGCCCTGCACAACCTTGCACCCGGCGATATTGCCGTATTTCGAAACGGAAAACACCGCCAGCACTTCCGCCCGCCCCGTCACCACTTCGCGGAAGGTGGGGGCCAGCATGCCTTTCAAGGCTTTCTCAATGTCTTCGGTCAGGCGGTAAATGATTTCGTACAGCCGGATGGATACGCCTTCGGTTTCTGCCAGGCGGCGAGCGCCGGTATCGGCGTTGACGTTGAAGCCAATAATAACGCCCTTCGAGGCCGAGGCCAGGATCACATCATTCTCGCCCACGTTCCCGGCTTCGGCGTACAGGATGTTGATCTTGATCTCGCCTTTGCCCAGCTCTTTGATCTCATTCATGATCGGCTCGAGCGATCCCTGCACATCGGCTTTGAGGACCAGGTTCAGTTCTTTTTGCTCGCCAGCTTGCGCCCGGCTGAACAGCTCTTCCAGCGTCACCTTGGGGATCGCTGAAAGCGCGGCCTGCGCTTTCAGCTTGCGCTCTTCCACGGCGGCGCGGGCTTCCCGTTCGGAGGGGTAGGCGGTAAATACCTCGCCCACTTCGGGGACATCGCTGAACCCCATCACCTGCACCGGGGTAGATGGCCCGGCTTTGTGGATCTTCCGCCCGCGGTGATCGAACAGCGCCTTCAAGCGCCCATACGCATTCCCGGCCACGATGATGTCGCTCATCTCCAGCGTGCCATTTTGCACCAGCAGTGTGGCAACCACGCCCTTGGCCCGGTCAACCTGGGCCTCGACCACGGTGCCCAATAACTTGCCTTTGGGGTTGGCGCGGATGTCGCTGCTGTCAGCGATCAGTAAGACGGCTTCCAGCAGGTCTTCCAGGCCGGTTTTCTGCCGCGCCGAGACGGGCACCACCATGGTGTTGCCGCCCCAGTCATCAGGAACCAGGCCCAGTTCGGCAAGCTGGCGCTTGACGAAATCGATGTTCGCGTCTGGCCGGTCCACCTTATTGAGCGCCACCACCATCGGCACGCGCGCTGCCTTGGCATGCGCAATGGCTTCGCGCGTCTGCGGCATCACGCCGTCATCGGCGGCAACCACCAGCACCACGATATCTGCCCCCTGGGCGCCTCTGGCGCGCATGGCGGTGAATGCCGCATGGCCTGGTGTATCCAGGAAGGTGATCTGCCGCCCATTTAACTCGATCTGGTATGCGCCAATATGCTGGGTGATCCCGCCCGCTTCCCCGGCCGCCACTTCCGTGTGCCGGATGGCGTCCAGCAGCGTGGTCTTTCCATGGTCAACATGCCCCAGAATGGTCACCACCGGCGGGCGCTGGACCAGTTCTTTGGGGTTTTCATCGGCGATATACTGCCGCCACAGGGGAATTTCACCGGTTTCTTTCTCTTCGGTTGGCTCGGGGGTTTCTAAGCTCACCTCATAACCCAATTCCGATGCGACAACCGCGGCTGTATCATAATCGACCAGCTGATTGATATTTGCCATAACCCCATTCGACATCAATATCTTGATGACCTGAATAGGGCTGGATTCCATTAGTTGAGCAAGCTCACGGACAGTGATGTTGCTGGGTAGCTCTAATTTCTTTCGCCCATTTTCGCTCATATTGTACCTCCTCCTAATTACGCCCGCATTTACGACCTTCAAACGCCTCTCGTTATCTTTCTGGCACGCCAGAATTCTGGCGTTTTTCTTGTCGCTTCCGCTTGGCGAGGAAACTTGGCCGCAATGTCAGTTTTCATGCAGCGTCTGGCACTTCTGAGCGATCAGGCGGTATGTTGATCAGCGCTTCATATGTGCTTTCCCTAACTCGTTTTCTGCCCGCTGGATTTCGCTGCCCTGGTTTCCCTCTGGCGATCCTTCCTCAAGCAGTTCTTCTTCTTGAGGAAGGGTTGCCATATAGGAAAGCAGTGCTTCGCGATCTTGTTGGGTCAGTTCCACATTTAGCGCATGGGCCAGCGGGCCTTTCAACCCGCTTTCCCAACAGCTGCGGCGGTCGTGCAGGTAAGCTCCCCTGCCGGGGATTTTTCCTGTCGGGTCCACTCGCATTCCTTCGGGGGTGCGCACAATGCGGATCATTGACCGCTTGGCCAGGGTCTGGCGGCATCCCACGCAGGTTCGCTGGGGCACATGCTTCACACGTTTCGCTGTCTTCTTAGCCACACCTACATCTCTTCGATAGCAGACGGACTGCTCAAATAAAGACTAATCTAACCCCAATCCCCCCACTCTTCGCCGCCGCGCTTGTGCTTTTTCTTCACGAACGTGCGACCAGCTTCAGGATCGAATTCGATCTCGACATGTTTTTTGCCCTTCTTCTTTCCTTTCTTCTTATCGCCCTTCGAAGAATCTTCTTCTTCATCCTCAGCAGCGGCGACGTCTGTAATGACCTCAGGGCGTAAGGTAAACAACTCATCAAACGTAACTTCTTCGGAGATGGACTCTTCCTCGGCAGCCGGCGCCGCTTCGCCTTTCTCCAATGCCGGTTCTGCTTGCCCGGCTTCTGTGGATAGCTCCGCTTCCTTCGGTTCTGGGCTGGCGATTACGCCTTCCGCAGCCGCCGGTTCCTCACCAGTTTTCGCAGCCAGCGCTTCTGCCGCAGGCTCAACCTCCACAGGCAGCGCTTCCGCAGCCGGGGCGGCTTCCGCTTCAACAGCCTCAGCCTCCGCTTCAACAGGTTGGATCGTCATCGTTTCGACCAGGCGGTTAATCTCCGCCATAGCCCGCGGCCCAATCCCCTGTAGTTTGAGCACCTCGTCCGCATCAACCTTCATCTGCACCAGCAGGTCGCCAACCGAGCTGAGGCCATTTTCTTGCAGTGTGTAAGCCACGTGCTCGGGCAAACCGCTGTCGAGAATGCCCTGCTCGAAGGCGATCGGGTTGATCGTCTTGCGCAGTTCCTTGCGCTGTTGATCTTCAACCTTCTTCTCCGCGGGCTTCTTTACCGTTACCCGCTTCTCGACCATATCGACGAACTTCGCCATGCGGTCATATTCTTCGGGGGTCAGCGGGCGGCCTTCAGTCTTCTTCGCCAGAAGGTCCTGAATCTTTTCCATTGCGCCGCTTTCCGCTTCAGCCACCGGTGCGTACAGCGCGTCGGTCTGCAGGCGGTGAATGGTATCGGCAGTGGCTTCCGGCAGGCTCTTGATGTCGATGCGCCAGCCGGTCAGCTTGGCAGCCAGGCGAGCGTTCTGCCCGTCGCGGCCAATGGCCAGGCTGAGCTGGTCTTCGGGCACCACCACGGTGGCCGTCTTGCCGCCGCTGTTCTTCTCGTTCAGGTACACACCCAGCACCCGCGCGGGGCTGAGCGCTTTCGCAATGTACATGGCCGGGTCAGGGTTCCACTCAATCACGTCGATCTTCTCATCGTGCAGCTCGCGCACAATGGCCTGGATGCGCACGCCGCGGATGCCAACGCACGCGCCCACCGGGTCGATGCCCTGCTGGGTTGCGTAAACAGCCACCTTGGCGCGCTCGCCTGGCTCGCGGGCGATGGAACGAATCTCAACGATGCCGTGGTAAATTTCCGGGACTTCGTTTTCCAGCAGCCGGCGCAAGAAGTTGCGGTGCGTGCGCGAAAGAATGATCTGCGGCCCGCGCGGAGAGTCCTTGACTTCCGCCAGCAGCGCCCGCACGCGGTCGTGTACGCGGAAGCGCTCGCCCGGGATCATTTCCTTGCGCGGCATGTTGCCTTCCGCGCGCATTTCCAGGCCAACCGTCAGCCCGGCGGAGTTTACCGCCTGCACAATTCCGCTGATAATCTCGCCTATCTGCTTATCGTAGAATGCGAGCTGTGCCTGGCGTTCGGCATCGCGGATGCGCTGCTGGATCACCTGGCGCGCGGTCTGTGCGGCAACGCGGCCAAAATCGCGCGGGGTGCTTTCCACCACCACCATCGAGCCGAGTTCTGCTGCGGCATCGTAGCGGAGCGCTTCCGTCAACGTGACTTCCGTGCGGGCGTCTTGTACCTGGTCGACCACTTCTTTATCGGCAAAAATCGTCACCTTGCCGGTCTCCAGGTCAATTTTCGCTTCCACTTGCTGCGCGTTTGAAGCGTTGACTGCACGCCGGTATGCCGAAACCATCGCCGACTCCAGCGCCTTAACGATTACCTCTTTCGGCAGGCCCTTCTCTTCTAATACTTCGTTGAATGCCAGGACAAACTCGTTCTTCATTCCGACCCATGCTCCAGATTTTCAGAAAACTTCTTATATATGCAGAAAAGTGGGGGAGGCCCACTTTTCGACGGCACGCTTCTTCATACTGACAACACCGATTTTAACACAAAAGCGTATGCGGTGCAAGTTTGTGAGGGCGAATTGTGCATAAGAAAAGTATTAAAGATCCGTTACAGTAGCTTGAACATCCCTACCTCGCGCTCTTCTCCGTAGGTCAGGTATCCTTACCTGACGCTCGCGAAGCGAGGACTCTTCCTCAACCTCTCGGGCGCTTTCGCATCACCACCATCACCATCGCCAGCACCCCCGGCGCCAGCGCCGCCCCGCACAGGCCGGGCGAGCGCCCATTACCGTCCGGGGCAGCCGTTTCCTGAACGTCGATCGTAAACACCATCGATGGCGCTTGCGTCGCCGCGGCTGTTTGCGTGGGCGTTCGGGAGGGCGCGCGCGTCCAGGTCGGGCTGGGCGTCAGCGACGGCGGGAAGGGCGTGCGTGTTTGGGTTGGAGCGGGAGTATAGGCCTGCCCTCCCGGCGTCAGGATCAGGTAGTCCGCGCCCGTCTCGCTCAGGTTAACGATGGGGCGCGGCGCGCCTGGCCATTCGGCCAGCCGTTTGAGCAGCGCGTTCCCGCTGATGTGCTGCGGGTTGATCTCCAGCGCTCTTCTTAACTGCTCCACGCCCCGCACCAGCCCCGCTTCGATGTCTTCCGCGCGGCCAAAGCTGGGGTAAAAGGCATTCCAGATCAGCAGCTCGGCGTACCCGTAGCGCAGGTCAGCATCATCGGGCCTCAACGCCGCCGCCCTGGCGTAAGCGGTCGCGCTTTTGCCGAACATTTCATAACCGGCCTCATCCGCGCGCCAGCCCTCCGGGCTGACCTTTACGGCTGCCTTATACGCCTCTGCCAGCCCCCACCAGGCATTGCCATCCTGCGGCGAATCGGTCACCGCGCGGGTGCTGTCCTGGATGTACTGCCAGTGGCGCGGGTTCATCATCGCCGCGTGGATCGAGAAGTCCGGCTCAAATTCGCTGTAATCCCAGCGGATCTCGCTGCCGCTCACCACCCCATTTTCAGGAAAATGCGGCAGTTTGGTCTTATTGCTAAACGTGTACGGCGCGCGCAAGATGACCTGCGCGCTGCCGATGGTATCAAACCAGGCCGCACCGCTGGCCAGCACATAATGGAATTGGATATACACATCCGTGCCGTACGCGCCTGGCGCGCCCTGCAACGTGTTCCGCGTTTCGATCTGCACATCCTGCCCGGGCGGGAAGGCAGCCGTGAAATTCGCCCAGCAGGCCACTTCCACATCGCCCTTCTTGCCTGCCGGGTCGCTGATCGTTTGGGTTGTGTTGCTTACCGCGGCTGCCTGCCCATCCACCAGCACGTAAAAATCCGCGATCTCCGGGTACGCCAGCGGAAACGCGCACTGCTCCCAGTCCGTCATGTAATCGGGGGAGATAAAGTTGAGCGGGAAGCGCACCTGCATAGTTTCCGCCTCGCTGCCCATATTGCGCATCGTGTACACCGCCCGTACCCGCGCCGTCGGCGGCTCCCCCGGCGCGTTGTCCGCCACGTTGATCTCCACCGTCTCGGCCAGCATGCGCACCTGGGTAGAGGCTGTGCCGGGGTAAATCGTTACCCCGGCGGGTGGGGGCGGCTGTGTTGCATCCACCGGCGGGCGAGCGCTGGCTGCCGGGGATGCCGTTCCAAACACCATCAAAATGAAAAATGCCGCGAGAGAAAAGATGTTTTTATTCATCCAGGTCTCCTGGGGATGGATTGTGGAATGGATTATATAGATCATAACCTATTTTTGAGTTTGGGCGCCGCTTTTTACCCGTGTGTTCTGCCGCTTGTGTGCCCGATTCTCACTCTTATGCTATCATCAGCCTATGCCCACCAACCTCTCCCCCATGACCGATATCGCCAGCATGTTCTCCGTCGACGATTACATGTATTTCTATTCCGATTACCTCACCCCGGCCCGCTCCGACGCCGAAACCGCCCAGGTTGTTCAGCTATTGGGCATGGAGCGCCCCATGCGCGTGCTCGACCTGGCCTGCGGCTTTGGACGCATCGCCAACCGCCTGGCGCTGCTCGGTCACCGCGTGACCGGGGTCGAATACCATCCCGGCTTTCTTGATATTGCCCGCGCCGAGGCGCAGCAATACCGCATGCGCATCGCCCATCAGGGCGGCAGGGTCGAATACCTCCAGGGCGACATGCGGTCCATCGATTATGACGCGCAGTTCGACCGGGCGGTGATGCTGTTCAACTCCTTCGGCTACTTCCCCGATGAAGAAAACCGCCTTGTGCTGCAGAACCTCGCCCGCGCGCTGAAGCCCGGCGGCCTGCTTGGCTTCGACATCGCCAGCCGCGACGGCGTGCTCAACGACTTTCATCCCCACTACGTCACGGAGAAGGACGACAGCCTGCTCATCAACCGCTTCTCTTTCGATGTAAACACGGGCCGCCTGCGCAACGACCGCATCGTCATCCGCGGCGGCCAGCGCACAGACAAACCCTTCTCCATCCGCCTCTACTCCGTCACCGAAATGCGCGACCTGCTCGCCCAAACCGGCTTCACCCTCGAAACCGTCTGCGCCGAATGGGACGCCTCCCCCCTGCAAATGGATTCGTCCTCGATGGTGGTGGTTGCTCGGAAAGCCGGCTGATCCCTCTATTCGCTTTCCCCGGCCTGTTCCTTGATCTTTACCAGTTCTTTTACCAGCAAATCCGGCTGGTCATAAAAAATATCGTGGGCGGCATCTTCAAACCAGGTGATGTGCTTCCCTTTGGGCGCACGCAGCATTTCAAAATATGCCTGGGTTATCTCGGCGGGCGTATTGTAATCGTGCCGACCAACCAGGAAGTACACGGGTACATCAATCTGCGGAGCGATCTGACTGAAATCGACCGCCATCAGCTCCGGCCACAACTTCTTCAGCGACCGGCTGCTGTTGCCCGGCCAAAACGCAAAGTCAATCAAAGAATATTCCTTGGCCTTGAGCATCATCCAGATTTCGTGGTTGTAGTTTTGTGCCTTGTGATACACCCCGCCGAGCTTAAGCAGCCATTTTCGCTCTATGTTAAGTTCCGTGAACCAGTCCTCGGATCGGTATGACGGGTCGATATACTCCAGCTCTGCAACTGCCCGGCTGTTTCCCTCTTCCCGTGCCGTCAGCAGTGCCCAGTCCAGCGAGCGTCGTTCGCCTTCGCTGAAATTGACCTCCTGGCTGACGCTGATAAAGGCGTAAAAATCCTCTGGGGCATCGTGAACCGTCCACAGCCCCAGCACGGTTCCCCAGGAAAACCCCATCAGATAAATCTTCTTCCCCCCAAATCGCTCGCGCAGGTAATGGACCAGCTCGCGCGTGTCTTTACGGAGCTGCGTTGCCGTCAGGCTGCTTTCGTCCATCCCGAGCGGATGGGATTTTCCCGCCCCGCGCTGGTCCCAGTTGACCACCACAAAATGCTGCTCCAGTTCAGGGGTTTGCATACGCAGCTTGGCAAGGTTCGCGCTGCCTGGCCCGCCGTGCAAGAACAACAGCACCGGGTTGTTTTTATCTTTCCCGCGGATCGAAATCCACTGCTTGATTCCGCCTAACTCCACCGGTTCTAACACATTGATGCTGTTTGCCCCAGCATCAACCAGTGGAGCCGGGCCATACCATGCCGCCCCAATCCCCAGCCCCAACAGCAGCGGGATACTAATATGAAACCATCTACGTTTTGTGCCCATGTTACAGTGCGCTTATCTCCTGACCCGGCAGCCCGGTGCTTTTCATATCCCTTTGGTAAAGCCAGTAGAAAAAAATGGCCGTAATCATCACGATGAATGCGATGATATCAAATCCAAAATCCACAAATACTCCCCGGTAGGCATAGTGAAGAAAATCAGATAAGATCAGCGCTGGCATAAGAGCGATCGTTTTGATCAGAAATGCTCCCGAAAAAAACTGGCCAATCGCCAGCCCTTTCATATTCATAACCGCGGCAATAACCATTGCAGGGAAAAGAAAAGCCAAATCTAAAACATAATATGCGCTCTTCGGGTCGACAACAGAGTTGGACAAGATGGTACGTGCAAAAATGTCTTTTACATCGATGAAGCCAACCAGGGCAACCACAACAATTAAATAGATGCTGATCGTCCGCTGATGAGAATCCCTTTCTCCTTGCTTGTCTTCCCGTAATTTCAGAAGAATTGAGAGAATGGAGTAGAAAGAAAGCGCCGTAATCAGCAGGTATAGGATGAAGATTTTGCTGGTAACAATGCCGAAAGAAAAGTACGCGTACGTGTATGTGCAGTATACCAAAAGGCCGGCAGTGACTATGGGGAATTTGTCTCCTTTTTGCGGCGCCAGGTTCATCAGCAGCAGAAGAAGACCAACCACCAGTGAAACAATGTCTTGCCCGGCGATTTCAAAGGTGGTGATCGCATTATTTCGGCTGGCGTAGAACTCGGGAATGAGCAGCCCCATTGCGCTCGACAGGATCACCAGCAAGGATACGATCAGTGGAACCGTTTTGTTTCCTGCAATATATTTCATTTCTCCTCCATCTCTCATTTTTGACTCTGTCCCCATACAGAGGATCTACCGCGTAGATAGTAGCATGGCGCGCAATACACTGCCTATCTGTTCACTAACAATCGCCTATGAACTTAACGTTGATTGGCAGTTCTTCTGTCCAGCCACCCTGTCTGTGTATATAATAAAGAGATACCCCGACCTGCCCGCGGCGTGTATAAATCCATAGGCTTGTTGAAGGGATTCCCGATGAAAAAACTCTCTCGTCGTTCCATGCTGAGAATTTCCGGTGCCGCGGCAGCCGGCGCGTTGCTGGCTGCTTCCGGGTGCGCCCCAGCCAATCCACAGGCCCCCGCGGAAAATACTGCGCCGCCCGCCGCTGAACAAGAACCGACCCAGCCCCCCACGGCTACCTCAGAAACCACCGCGCCGCCCGCTACCGCCACTCCTCAGCCTTCGCCCACCGCGACGGTGAAAGTTGTCCTCCCCGCGGTGAGCAAGGATAAAACCTACCGCCGCCCCGAGATCATCCAGGTCTACCCCGCCGCCAAAAGCCGCGTGGTGCGCGCCAGCGACCCCGCCGCCTGGAACGGCGAGGCCCTCTCGCCCGATGTTCTGCGCAAAATGGTCGATGGCTCCATCGTTGCCCTCACCGGGCAGGCCGATGCCAGCGCCGCCTGGCGCGCGCTCTTTGACCCCGCTGAGCGCATCGCCATCAAGGTCAACGCCTTCCGCAACAGCACCATCTGGACCCACGTCGAGTTGGTCAAGGCCGTCACCGATTCCATGCAGGCCTCCGGCATTCCCGGCGAGCAGATTACCATCTTCGACTATTACGACGACGAGCTGACCACCGCTGGCTTCACCCTCAACAAAGATGGCCCCGGCGTGCGCTGCTTCGGAACGGAGCAGATGTACACCTCCCTTTGGGATGTGTATGGCTTTTCTTCCGTCAAGCTCAGTGAAATCCTCGTCAGCGCCGATGCCCTCATCAACATGCCCGTGTTAAAATCCCACATGATCGCCGGGATGACCTTTGCCCTGAAAAACCACTACGGCAGCGTGAATAACCCGGAGGGCCTGCATTACATCAGCAAAGGCCTCCCGGCCCTCAACGAGATTGCGCCCATCAAAGATGCCACCCGCCTGGTCATCGGCGATGTGCTGTCTGCCAACACCAAATACAGCGGCTCCTGGCCCTACTGGGAAGCCGATGTCAAGGGCGACTCGATCCTGATGACGTATGACCCCCTCGCCGCCGATACCGTTGGTTGGGAAATGCTTCAAAAGCTGTGCGATGAAAAGGGCAGCCCCACCAAAGGCCTGGTCGGCATGGCCGAACCCTGGTTCAAAACCTGCGGCGAAGCCAACCTGGGCGCCAATGCGTTGGACAATATCGAGCTGGTAGAAATATAATGGAGAGATGCTCTTGGCCGGTGATGGCGCGTACCGCATCCCGCTCTTGGGCTCGCGCTCATCACCGGCTGCTGTTCCTGATGGCCGTTGCGGCAGTCTTCTCGCTGACCAGTTGCGGCGGCGTCAGTATCGGCTACCTGAGAGCGAGATTGCAAACTATCCTGGCCCGCCCCGCTGTCGAATCGCCTGCCCCTGGAGCGGCTTCAACGCCGCTCCCCACCCGGCTGGTGACTTTGGAGACGCCCTCCCGGCAGCCGGCGCCCACCCAAGCAGCAGCCTACACCCCTGACGGAAAGTGATAACACCAATGAGCCTGCCCTGGCACCAAACCGGCATAATCTACCAGATCTACCCCCGCTCCTTCGCCGACTCTAACGGCGACGGCATCGGCGACCTGAACGGCATCACTTCGCGGCTGGACTACCTCGCCGACCTCGGCGTCGACGCCATCTGGCTCTCACCCATCTATCCCTCGCCAGACGTCGACTTCGGCTATGACATCACCGATTACTGCGACATCGATCCTCGCTTCGGCACGCTGGCCGACTTTGACCGCCTCTTAAATGAAGCCCATGCCCGCGGCATTCGCGTGGTGCTCGACCTGGTGCTCAACCACACCTCCGACCAGCACCCCTGGTTCATCGAATCCCGTTCCAGCCGCGATAACCCCAAACGCGATTGGTACCTGTGGGCCAGCCCGGGCGCGGATGGCAGGCCGCCTAACAACTGGCAGTCGATCTTTGGCGGCCCCGGCTGGGAGCTGGACCCCACCACCGGGCAGTCTTACTTCCACATGTTCTACAAAGAACAGCCAGACGTCAACTGGCACAACCCGGCAGTGCGCCAGGCCATGCTGGATGTGTTCCGCTTCTGGCTCGACCGCGGCGTGGATGGCTTTCGCCTGGACGTGTTCTCCGCGTACTTCAAGCACCCCCAGTTTGCCTCCAATCCGCCCGCGCTTGGCATCCCGCTCTACAGTTTCTCCACCCAGCAGCACATCAACGACTGCGAGCGCCCCGAGATGATCCCCCTCATCCAGGAGATCCGCGCCCTGCTCGACAGCTACTCCACCCCTGGCCGCGAGCGCTACGCCGTAGGCGAGCCGTTCCGCTCCGCCGCGGACAGCGCCGCCCGCTACTGCGGCCCCGGCCTGCTGCACGCCGTCTTCAACTTCGAGCTGCTGGAGAGCCCGTGGAGCTCGCGCCGCTGGATGAGCGCCATCCAGCGCTGGGAGCACCTGCTGGGCGATACCTGGCCGAACTACGTCCTCAACAACCATGATGTGGTCCGTTCGGGCACTCGCTATCATTCCCTGCCGGGTAACACGCGCTTCCCCGGCTTCTACTGGGGCCGCCGCGAGGATGACGCCCGCCTGAAAGTCGCCGCGGCGCTGCTGCTGACCCTGCGAGGAACCCCCTTCCTCTATTACGGCGAGGAAATCGGCATGCGCGATATCCCCGTCCGCTCGCGCGATGAAGTGCTCGATCCGATTGGCCGGCGCTTCTGGCCTTTCATCAAGGGCCGCGATGGCTGCCGCTCGCCCATGCAGTGGTGCGCCGCGCCCAACGCCGGTTTCACCCAACCGGGGGTGCGCCCCTGGCTGCCGCTGCACGAAGACGCCTCCCGCCGCACTGTGGAAGCTCAACAGGCCGACCCGCGCTCTCTGCTCAACTTCTACCGCCAGTTGATCGCTCTCCGCCGCGCTTCCCCGGCCCTCATCGAGGGCATGTTCCAGCCAGTGACCTTTGGCACGCGCTTCATCATGGCCTATCTGCGCCAGACCAAAGACCAGGTGCTGCTGGTGGTGTTGAACCTCTCGCCCCGCCGCCAGCGGCTGGTGCTCGGCAGCCATCTCTCCCGCGCCGCGCTGCGCCTGCTCCTCTCCACCCACCGCGACTCGCTGCCTTCCGCTTCCACTGGTTCTCTCCTGGCCCTCGAGCCTTACGAGGCGATGATCATCGAGATAAAGTGAGACGGTTTCTTACTATTTCTCCACAACTGCCTGAACGAATCGCAGTCTGAAACCTGTATGCTTCCCGGCAGGTGAGTATGTAGAATTCACCTTGCGATTTGTTTAGTTTTCTTTGCCTTGCTTCTCAATCGGGCTATAATAGCAGTACAAGAACAACCATAACCCGGTTGGTTTGAAAAAATGGATGCCAAACCTCTTCTGATTGTGCTAATTTTCGCCCTGATCCTCGCCGTCATCGCCAGCGGTATGATTGGTAATGTTGACCTGACCGACAGCGGCCTTACCCAATCGCCAGCCTCCGCCAGCCCCAATGATGCGAACTTCGCGGCTTTCAGCGGCGCTGCTGCTCCTGCCGCCGCGCCTGCTGCCGGGGGCGTGGTAGGCCAGCCCGTCACCGGCGGCGCCGGCGGTAAATCCACTTCGCCCTACAACAGCCCCTGCGGCAGCAGTTACACCGTGCAGAGCGGCGATACGCTGTTGAAAATTGCCCGCACCTGTTTGATCTCGGTCGAAGACCTGCTGGCGACCAACCCTTCCATCACCAATCCCAACGTGATCTCCGCCGGGCAGAAAATCACCATCTACAACAGCGCCCTGCCGATCGTCACCTCCATCCCAGCCGCACAGGTAACCCCTTTGCCAACTCTGGTGAAGCCGGTGTCTTCTGGCCCAACCTTCATCACCAACATTGCATCCGGCATGAAACCGGGCACCTCCTTCCGCTTTGAAGTGCAGGGCTTCGCTGCCTACGCTGAGATTGAAGTCTGGGTTGGTCAGGTTGGCAAGGACCCCACCATGGTAAAGACCATCCTGTCTGACCAGAACGGCGCGGTGCTGACCTCGGTCTCCGTCCCCATGAGCGCCAAGGAAGGGGAAACCTGGACGGTGACGGTGAATAACACCGTGAGCCCCCGCGTCCAGGCTGTTTCGGCGCCGTTTGTCATTGGCAAGTAATCCCGGTCAGGCTTTTGCCGCTCCCCTTTACAATCTCCTAACTGTTCTTCCACTTTACTACCGCCCAGGCGTAAAATGTGATAGAAACAACAGGAGACCATGCGCAAATTCTTCCTTCTCGTCCTGCTGCTAACTGCCTGGGCGTTGATTTTTTTGCCCCTCTACTCCGACGATCTTGTTCGCCTGGATTTCTTTTCCTCCACCGCGCACCCTTCCGAAGGCCCCTACCCGCCAGCCTGGCGCAGCACCGAGCGGCTTCAGGTGCGCAGCCAGGATGCTTCTCCCTCCGCTGGCTCCCCGGCATCCTCTCCTCCGGGCGCGCTGTACTGCGGGGATTCCTACACCATCCAGAACGGCGATACCCTGGGCGAGATTGCCCGGCGGTGCGGCATGTCCCTTTCGGATTTGCTGTCGGCCAACCCCAACATCCCCAACCCGAATCGCGTCTACACCGGCCAGCGCATTTCCCTCCCCGATCCGCAGGCCGGGCGGGGCGGCGCGGACCCCGCGCTGGCGGATGTTTCCGTCACGCCCGCCGCGCGGAATGCCCCTTCTGCCGCGCAGACGGGCGCCTTTCGCCCCGGCAGCGTGGTAACCATTGAAGCCGCCGGGCTTCCTCCCAATGCGCCCGTGCGCATCGGGCTGGGGCTCTCCAGCGTAGGGTACACCGTGGTTGCCCAGGCGCAAACGGATGCCAGCGGGCGCATTAGCGCCGCCGTCACCCTTCCCGGCGCGGCCCGTCCCGGCGACTCCGCCTTCATAATGGTCAGTACCACCGGCGTCCCCTCCGTCCAGCGCATGTCGCAGGCCTTTTCTATTACGGAATAAACCCGGCGTTACTTCACCTTAGCGCATCTCGCTCAGATGGTCGAAGTACGCGCCTACCAGGGTTTTAAAGAAGCGCAGTTGTTCTTCCAGCTCAAAACCCTGCTCAACCGACATCAGCTCGCCGCGCGCCGCCATCTTCTCCAGGAAGCTCATGATGGTATTGAAGAGCATGATCATTTGCCTGCGCAGTGGAAAAGCCTCCTGCGCGTCTTCGAAGAAATGCTCTCCCCATCCAATGCTGACCATCTCCGATTTATACCAGTCCGCCAGCGCCGCGCTGGGGTAGCGGTCGCCGTACATGTGGTCGAACATCCCGATATACCGGTAGGCATCCTTCAGGCGGTCGAAATGATCGATCATCGCCATTGCATACCGCCTCAGGTTCTCCAGCGTTAATGCCTGCTCCTTACTCCACGAGGCGGCGTAAATCCTTGCCAGCATGCGCACTGCAATCTCAAAGGCGATCGGGTGGCGGTCGGGGAAATAGCGGTACAGCGTCACCTTGGTGATGCCTGCCTGGTTGGCGATATCGACCATGCTGGTGTTTTCCAGGCCCTTTTGCAGGAACAAGGTCTCGGCAGCGTCTAAAATGCTGTCTTTGCGCCAGTCCATCTGGTGCTTGCCGTCCTGGCGGTTCTTATCCATGTTGGAAGGGAGAGAGGATCCCATAAGCTGTACCCTTCTTTTGCGACAGGCAGGATAGATCGAATTTACCCCATTTAGGTGAGCGGGCTGTCTCAAAAGTCTTTTTTCCCGGATGAACCCACCACCCACCGTTAGGGGCGCAGCGAGACAATCAGCCGTACAAATCCGGCAGCCACCGCGCTGCGCCCTTCTTTTGAGACAGCCCCTTATAACTCAGCCCCAGGGGACAGGGCCTGTGAATCCGTTAGCCCTTAACCTGCACCACTGCCGACGCAGGGTCGTGAGCATACGCGCCCACCTCGAGCACCACATTACCCGCCTCGGGGAAGATGCGTTTCTTTGCTTTCTTATCCCACAGCGCCAGCGGGGTGAAAGATACCTTCACCTCCACCGGGACGGTTTTACCCGCCGGTACGTTCACCGCGGCGAAGCCCGTCAGCCACAGCTCGCCCGCGTGCGCGCCAGTAGCCCGCCGCCCGTAAACCTGCACCACATGGTAGCCGTCTCGCTTGCCGGTGTTGGTAACGGTCGCCTTCACCCGCGCGCCGCCTTCGCTGACCTCGCTCACTTTGACATCACCAATCGTGAAGGTGGTGTAGGATAGGCCAAAACCATGCGGGTAAGCCGGGGCCACGCCCAGCTTATCCAGCAGGCGCTGGCCGTGGAAGCGGTCGTAGGTGATCTTCGTCGCTTGCCGGTCAAAGAACGGCAGGTGTTCCGTGGAGGTCGGGATCGAGAACGGCAGGCGGCCAGACGGGTTCTGCGCGCCTTTCAGCACGTCCGCCAGTGCGTGCCCGCCTTCCATGCCCGCGTACCACATCATCAAAATCGCCGGCACCTTCTGGCGCCAGGCCTCGGTCAGCACCGCGCCCGCTGCCACAATCGATACCACCGTGCGCGGGTTGGCCGCCGCCACCGCCTGGATAATCTCTTCATCGATAGGCCGCAGCGTCAGCGAAGCCCGGTCGCCGCCGTACTCGTCGCCGGAGGTCATAATCACATTGCCTTCATTCTCGCTGCTGCTGGCCATGGCGGCTTCCATTTCCGGCGGTAACGGCGGGAACAACGCCACCAGCTCTGGCCGGCTCATCGTGTCGCTTCCCACGTATTCGCCCTCGTCGCGCTCGGTAAAGCCCGCCACCACAACCGCCACCTGCGCCTTGCGCGCGGCTTCCGCCGCGGCTTTCGGGTCATCTTCGCCAACCACCGTGATCTGCGCGCCGGGGAAAGCCGCCTGGATGCCCTCCAGCGGGGTGACAAAGCTGGGTGGGCGCACGTCCGATGAGCCCTTATCGCCCATATTGCCCTTCAGCGCCAGCCGGCCAATCACCGCGATAGACTGCACCTTTCCTGGTTCCAGCGGCAGCACCGGGCTGCCTGCCACGGCATCATTCTTCAGCAGCACCATCCCGCGCGCGGCAGCTTTTCGAGACAGCTTCCGCGATTCCGCGCTGGCCATGCTCTTGACGTCAAACGTGCCTTCCTTGCGCGTGGCATACGAGCGCAGTTGGGCCGCGATCAGCCGTACCCCGGCCCGTTCCACCATCTCCCAGGATGTCTCGCCCTCGGCGAGCTGGCGGCGCAGATGCAACCCGCGCTGCTGGGTTAGCGGCTCTTCCAGGTCCAGCCCGGCGTTCAGCGACTTGCCCCCATCGCGCAGGCCCCAGATGAAGTCACTGACCGTGATGCCCTTCCAGCCCCACTGCTTGCGCAGCACATCAGTGAGAATGTACTCGTTTTGGCCCGCCCACTCGCCGTTGACCGAGTTGTAAGCGGACATAATCGCAGCCACATTCTCATCCACGCAGCGCTTGAAGTGCGGCAGGTACACATCGTGCAAATCCGCTTCATCGATGGTCACGTCCACCTGGAAGCGGGCATTTTCCATGGAATTCAAGGCATAGTGCTTGGCGCACGCCATCACATACTTCTGCGTCCCGCGCGTCAGCGCCGCCCCGAACTCGCCCAGGTGATACGGGTCATCGCCGTAGGTCTCCTGAATCCGCCCCCAGGCCGGGTGCCGCGGCAGGTTGATGCACACCCCGCCGAAGAAGTTCCCATCCATCGCGCGGATTTCCTGCCCGATCACCTCACCGACTCGCTCTTCCAGCTCCAGGTCCCAGGTAGCCCCGCGCGCCATCGAAACCGGGAACGCCGTGCCGTGGCCCGACACGCAGCCGCGCGGCCCATCCACAAAGCGCGTGCCCGGAATCCCCAGGCGGTCCACCGCGCCGTGCACGTACGGGCGCGTATTGTAACCAACCACCCGCATCTCGGCCATGCCCTCCCAGAAAGGCTGGTCGCCATCCAGCAGCCCCAGGCGCTCATCCTCGGTCAGCTGATCGTAAAGCTTCTTCGCCTGGCTCTCGGGCGTTGCCCCAGCACGCACGGCCTCAACGGCCTGCTCGAATGGGGTCACGCCGGCGCTCGTCTGTCGTTTTTTTGTCTTGTCGGTCTCCATCAAAGGAATCCTCCACAAATGAATAATAGGGTACAGGGGTTTTTGTTTGCGCTTTCATGCGGCGCATGAAACGATCCGTTACATATATGTTACTGATAGTTACATAAAAAGTCAAGTACCTT
Source organism: uncultured Anaerolineaceae bacterium (assembly GCA_964437595.1). Lineage (GTDB taxonomy): Bacteria > Chloroflexota > Anaerolineae > Anaerolineales > Anaerolineaceae > DSYU01. Next base: position 16,074 of record CAYTHO010000041.1, on the reverse strand, counting down.
TCGTCCCAAACAACAAACGGGTGTGCCTGAAAAGCACACCCGTTTGTTGTTATCCACAATGTCGTATCCCTTAAAGTTTGGCACTACAGATGCCGAAAATGCCAGTTGAGAGCGTAAAGTTTGGCACTAGGGTTCATAAAGTTTGGCACTACCTTCCCTTTTGAGCGTAAAGTTTGGCACTATCCTACCACGAAAAAACACTATTTTCGCAAAGTTTGGCACTACCCTACTTCGGTTTTCTGACCTAAATACCAGATTTTTTACGATTACAGTCCTTACAAAGCATTTGACAGTTTTCGGCGTTGGTTTTGCCACCTAAATGCCAAGGAGTAATGTGGTCAGCTTCCATGCCATCGAACTCATAGTGATTTCCAGGTGGGCATTTTGGACACACACCCTGTTGCCGTTCATAGGCTTCGCGACGTTGATTTAAGCTAAAGGTGCGAATGTTGAGATGTTTTTCGTTGCGGGTCAACACGTATGAATAAATTCCGCTTTTCTTTGTGACATCATCATCCATCATCAGTTTTTGGATTTCCTGCTCCAATTTGCCAGTATCTAACGTTTTACTATGAAAATCATCATAAAGACTACCCCAATCAATCCCTTTCATCTCTTTACGGTAGTGTTTAAAAGTTAATTCGACCCAATCAATGACATTCTTGAAATAAGTCCATAGTTCATTCGCATTAGGGTCATGCTGATGCACCGACATGTAATCTTCAATCTTGCCGTCCGAAATCCAATCCAACGCTGTTTCCAGAATTTCTTGGCGTATCGGAGAGCCATTCACATATTTATTCGAGAGTCCATACGCGGCGCAGTTGCTTTTGCTGAACTTTTGCTTTGCATCTGATAGCCAAGGCCCAGTATAGACCGCGTTCCGTAATTCTTGGGCAGTCAATTTTTCACCCGCAATGTTGATAATCTCAAACCAGTCCAGTTTTTCCTTATCGTCGCCCTCGCAAAAATAGACCATTAACTTATAGTTCAATATCTGGTCTTTTTCAGGCTGAGTCAGGTTATGGAAGTAAAAAGAACCTTTGGAAAAATTGCCATGCACGTATTGGCAAAAGCTAATCGTTCTCTGCTGCCCATCTAAAACTTCAAAAGTCTCATTTCCTTCATCATCCGTATTCTTAACCCAGTACATTACGTTGAGAGGGAAGTTTTTGCAAATTGTGTCAATAACCGCATTTCGCTTCTTCTCATCATAAACAAATTCGCGCTGATATATAGGGCGTATATTCAGTTTCCCATTGTAGCCCATCACGCCATTTTCACCTTTGTCTACGTAGTTTTCAACAACTTTACTGATGGGTATTTCGTGTAATACGATTTTCATTGCGCTAATCCTTTCCGTTTTATGATAATGCGAGCGTAAGTGGCTTTTCCGTTCAAAACCATGCCAACGAATGATTTATGTTGTGCATCTAAATGGACAGGTGTTCCTTTAATAAAGATTGGGTCATCGTCCCTTTTGTCGTTTGCCAAGCCAACAATCTCAAACTGGTCAGGATTATATTTATCAAGGAATGTAATTGGAACACCCATCGTCCTATCATAATTGCATGGGATTTCAGCAGTTTTTGACACCTCAATAGCGTCATAGTTGTCATATTGCGGGTATTCTTCGGGTGTGTAATTTTTGTAGAGAGTTATATTCTCGTGTCGTTCTTTGAAGTCAAGGTTAGTAAACCAACGAACACCTTTAACACGAATGTATTTCACACCATTCTCGTCTACTCGGAATCCAGATGCTTGTAACGGATAGGAATCTGGGACGCGAAATTCGCGGTCTCCACTATGGATACTTTGGCCCAACCACACCTTATTACCACTAATCAATTTGAATACTTCTTTGTAAGTTATTGCGTTCACATTTCCGATAATGATAAACTTCTTATCATACTCTGCCAACTGCCCAATATATTCGCGAAACAGCGAAAATGGCGGATTCGTAACCACAACATCAGCCTCTTGCAACAATTCCACACATTCAGGAGAGCGGAAATCGCCATTGCCTGTCAGTAGTGTCAGGGTGTTTTTCTTGTTTTTAAGTAGATATTCAACATCACTTAAGTCAATCGCACCATCGGCATTTTCATCCATCACTTCGGTAATTTCAATCTTGTATGGTAGTCTTGTTTCGGCGGTTTTGACATTTAAACTCTTGATGGCAAATAAGGGCAATTGCTGGCCTGCGATGGGTGAGCCTGAATAACTGGTTGCAATCAGTTTCTTCAGACCCAAGAAACTAAAATTCAATGCAAAATATTTAAAAAAGTTGCTCTCGTAAGGGTCATCGCAGTTACAGAAAATAACCTTGCCGCGAAAATGCTCCCAATAATGGCACATTTCTGCCTCAATATCCGATAATTGTGTATAAAACTCGTCTTGCTTAGACTTATTCGCTTTTTTTAAATCCATGTTTTTCGCCATAAAATTATTCAAACCTCTCAAGAATTTACAGAATCCCTTATATGGCTAAGACGAAAAAGAGTTCGGTTAAACATTTCCCTAAAGGGAGTATATGACGTTTATACTTGATTATGGAACACCTAAATATTCTAGCATGTAATTGGTTACTCCGCTACAAAAAACACTACCCTACTGTAAAAGTAGGGTAGTGCCAAACTTTACGTTTTTTCAGTTATTTTCTAGTGCCAAACTTTCCGATACGTAGTGCCAAACTTTACGGGATACTACACACAATTCTTCTATATATCCAAATTCGCCACTTCCTTCGCATGCGTGGTGATAAACCGCGTCCGCGGCGGAACGGCGCTGCCCATCAGCATATCGAACGTCCGGTCCGCGATCGCCGCGTCTTCGATCGTCACTCGCAGCATCATGCGGTTTTCCGGATTCATCGTCGTTTCCCACAACTGCTCCGGGTTCATCTCGCCCAGGCCTTTATAGCGCTGGATATACACCTTATCCGCGGAAACGCCCAATTCCTTGACGTACGCATCTTTCTCCGCGTCAGAGAATACGTACTTCTCGCTGTTCTTAAACGCAATACGGTACAGCGGCGGTTGGGCAATGAACAGGTGCCCCTCCTCGATCAGCGGCTGCATATAGCGGAAGAAAAACGTCAGCAGCAGCGTGCGGATGTGAGCGCCGTCCACATCGGCATCTGTATTGTGGCAGCAGACGCCGCCGCGCCCGCAGATAAACGTTTCATCTCCTTCAACGGAGAAGTCGTAGACTTTCTCTGCCGCGCTTTGTATCACCTGCACCTTGCGTACAGGCAGCCCAACCAGGTCGCCGCGCATCTTTAATTTCGCGCCCTGGAAGTTCCATTTTCGATCCAAATGTACCCAGGCTCGCATTTCGGCGCCGCGGGCGTGGTCCTTCCAGACCGCTTCCATTTTCTGAATATTTTCTCTGCCGGTGACCGTGATGGTGTAAGCAGGTCGGCGCGTGATGACCGGTTTCCCACGAATCATCCCGCTGGCAGCTCCAGTTGGCTGGTTGGCGCGAATGGACCCGAGGATTCCCTGATTCAGCAGTAGATAAAGAACCTGGTTTGCCAGGGTCTCCGATACCGTTGTAAATTTCACCTGGTGCATGCCCAGTGTGCCATCGCCCAGGAAATACCCGCGTAGGAATGCCAGTTGCATGTTCGCACTGCTGTTGAATACCAGGTCTGGAACCTGCTTGATCTCAGCCCGGCTGTTCTGGAAACCAAACAGGGATTGAAACAGCGCCGTCACCACCCGGTTGAGAATGCGCAGTTCGCCGGCGCGCCCATCGCGGTAAGCGTATTCGGTTGCTTCCAGGTGGAATACTTCCCGCACCGCCCTTTTAAGTTCAGGCACAATCGCCTGGTTCCGTTTGCCAATGCACAACCGCACGCCGTTCCGTTCGCTGAGCGCTCCATCTGCCACAAAGAAACCCAGCAGCGTGAAGAATGCTTCATTCAATGGCAGGTAGCGCGGAACAGCCTGGTTCGCGTAATGGCGCGGCGAAATCTCAACCGCTGCATGTATGCGCGGTAGATCTGCTGGGGATAAATCCTGGATGCTGACGTAGTTGCGAACCCGGTTTTTCGGTGCAGCCCGGTACTGAGTCTTCCAGATCATCTCCAGGCGGCTGTCCTGAACTTCCACCTGTTCCAGCATCGTCACCGAGTCGAGCCCGATGGCTTCCACATATCGCTGGAAGCGGCTGAGCGTGGGTCGAGACGTCCCTTTTTCCCAGGCGTAGAAAGTAACCGGCTGGCGGATGCCCGCCGCCGCGCATACTTCTGCCTGGGAAAGGCCGCTGGCAATGCGCTGCTGCCGCAGTATTTGTCCGGTACTTGCTGAGATGGCAACCCGCGGCTCAACCATTTCCGGTTGGTCGCGGTACGCTGCGCGCACCTGGTCTTTGTACCAGTTCTCCACGCCCGCGCCGCGAACAACCAGGTTGAGTGCATCCTGCCTGCGGACAAACCACTCCAGCAGGTCCAGCGTTTCCGGCCCTTCCATCTGGAACAGCGGCAGCCGAGACGGCGCAACCAGCAAATCGCCAGCTTTGATTTCGTCGCCGCGTTTCAGGATAGGTTCGCCGTCCTTGCCAGCAACGAATACGCTGTGCTCTCCGGTCACCGTTACCCGCCGCCCGTAAGCCGCCTCCAGCGCGTACAGCGGGCCGTTGTGATCGTGCCGGATTACACTCTTAATCGGCTTAAAGCGCGTAACCCCGCTGTCGGGATCGAAGCACAGCACCTGGTAAGCGCTCGGGTTCCCCCCTTTGTCAATCAAGCCATCAATAAAAGTGCCAACCGACACTCCCCGGATCTCTCCATCGGGGTCTTTTACGAAAGCCTGTTCGCTCCCGGCGACGCTCATAATTACCGTCTTCCCGTAGCGCAGTCCGCTCAGGTCAAAGCTGTCGCCCACCCCCGTGCCCAGCGCGGAGATCAGCGCCTTTACCTCATTGTTCCCCAGGATCTTATCCAGCCGCGCCCGTTCCGTGTTCAAAATCTTTCCCCGCAGCGGCAGAATCGCCTGGAAGTGCCGGTCGCGGCCTTGTTTCGCCGACCCACCAGCGGAGTCGCCTTCCACGATGAACAGCTCCGTCTTCTTGCTGTCCCGTTCCGAGCAGTCGGCCAGCTTGCCCGGCAGCGTCATCGACTCCAGCGCGCTCTTGCGGATCACCAGGTCGCGTGCCTTGCGCGCCGCGTCGCGGGCGCGGGCCGAGGTCAGGCATTTGCCGATGATGGCCCGCGCGGCCACCGGGTTTTCTTCCATAAACTGCCCAAAGGCCTCGTTCAGCACCTGGGTGACGTACGTTTGCACCTCAGGGTTCATCAGCTTCACTTTGGTCTGCGACTCAAACTGCGGCTCGGGCACCTTGATGCTGACGATGGCGGTTAGCCCCTCGCGGGTGTCGTCGCCGGAGAAGTTCGGGTCGGTTTCCTTCAGCAGGTTGTTGCGCCGCCCGTAATCGTTGATCACCCGCGTCAGGGCCGTGCGCAGCCCGGTCATGTGCGTGCCGCCGTCCACCGTGTTGATCGTATTAGCAAACGAATACACCGATTCGGCGAACGCATCCGTGTATTGGATCGCCACCTCAATCCCCACCCCCTCGATATCTTTCTCCACGTGCATGGGGGGGTGCAGGGCCACCCGGTTGCGGTTGAGGAAGCGCACGAAGGAAGTGATCCCGCCCTCGAAATAAAACGTGGCGCTCTGCCCGCTGCGCTCATCCACCAGGCGGATCTGCACCTTGCGGGTAACAAAGGCCATCTCGCGGAAGCGCTGCGCCAGCGTATTGAAGTTAAAATCCTCGCCGCCTTTGAATATTTCCGTGTCAAAACGGAAGGTCGTTTTCGTGCCGCTCTTTTCCGGCGGGCAGGTGCCAATGGGCTTCACCGGCTCCTGAGGAATGCCGCGCTCGTAGCGCTGGAAGTAAACCTGCCCCTCCTTGCAGACCTCCACCTCGGTCCACGCCGAAAGCGCGTTGACCGCCGAGACGCCTACCCCGTGCAGGCCGCCCGACACCTTGTATCCGCCGCCGCCGAACTTGCCCCCCGCGTGCAGCACCGTCATCACCACTTCCAGCGCCGATTTTTTCTTTTCCGGGTGGATATCCACCGGGATTCCGCGCCCGTTATCTTCAACCGTCAGGCTGCTGTCAGGGTGAATCGTAATCGAAATCTGGTCGCAAATCCCCGCCAGCGCTTCATCGATGGAGTTATCCACCACCTCATAAACCAGGTGGTGCAGCGCTTTGATATCCGTGCCGCCCACGTACATCCCCGGGCGGCGGCGTACGGCTTCAAGTCCCTCTAAAACCTGGATATCTTTTGCGGCATACGAGCTGGCGGTTTGCGTCACGTAGTTTCCTCCATTAATATAGTAAAACCATTAACCGAGTAATTTTACCACACCCGGCCTTCCACTCACCCTTTCCCTTTCCGCGCCCGTACCACCTGCTGGACGATCGCTTTCTGCAGCGCGCCCCAGGCCTGTTTCATCTGCTCCTCCATCTGGGCATTGCTGGCATCCGGGTTGGCCTCCAGCCAGTCCATCATCTGGTTCAGCACGCTGTCCGACTGCGCCAGCAGGTCCGCGCGCGGGGTTGTGCCCTGCAGCGCCTCCGCCGCCACTTTAGCCGTAATCGTCCGGCTGCCGGTCGCCAGCGCCTGGCTGATCAGCTTCTGGCACACCGACTGCACCATATCAGGCCGCCCCTGCGCCGCCTGCACAATCCGCTCGACCACCGCGTCTTCGTATTGAAACGTGCCCGCCACCGGCGCGGTAATCAGGCGCATAGTCTCTTCGCGAGTCAGGCGCGGGAGGATGAATTTCAGCCAGTCGCGGTAAAAAGGCGCTTCTGCCGGCTGCTCCGTTCCCTGGCTGGCGGGCTGCGCGGGTAGGGTTTGCGCGCGCAGCGCATCGCTCCCCGCCAGCAGGGCCACCAGCCCGTACGGCAGGGCCCCCTCCAGCACGCGCTTCAGCGCGGCGTGCATCGCTGCCGGGTAGCCTGCCAGCACCTCCGCGTTGTCGATGAGCAGCGCCACGCGGCTTTGCGCGCCCATTTTTGCCTGCACGTGCGCCAACACATCCCGCAGGTCGCGCGCGAAATGCGCATCCGCATACGGGCGCGGCACGTTGGGGTCCGCGATTAAGTCCGGGTCGTGCAGCCCTTCGATAATTGTGCGGATCGCGGTTTCATAGAACTCGTGCGCGTGCAGGCCTGCCAGGTCGAAGAACACCGCGCGCACGGGTACCCCGCGCCTGGCCTCTTCTTCCAGCGCGCTCGCCAGCCGGTAGAGCAGGGAGGTCTTTCCACTGCCGCGCTCGCCGGTGATCAGCGCCGGGTTGGCGTTGTCCACGGCGATCTGCAGGTCGCGCAGAATCTGCTCGCGCCCCACAAACAGCGCCGGGTCGGTCACCGGGCGCCCCACCAGGTACGGGTTGACAACTTCTTCCCAGCGCGTGGTGGTTTCCGGAACAACCCCGCGCAGCTTTTCCATCACTTCCTGCAGCCGGTACTGTGCCTTTTCCGGCAGCGGCAGGTAGCTGATGCGCACCAGTTCGCGCACCGTCCCGCCTTCGCGCAGCTCGGGCCGCTCGCCCTGGCTCAACCGCTCGGCGGCGTAATTCCGCACCGCGTCGCTCTCCCTTCCGTCCGCCAGGATCGCCAGCAGCGCGCCGGTCTGTTCCGCGCCGCAGGCCGCCAGGCTTTTCAGGGCCGCGATGCGCAGCGCCGGGCTGCTTTCGACCCGCAGCAGGTTATTGAGGTATTGGGCCGCCGTCGCCTCTGGCAGTTTACTCATTAGTTCGACAGCCATCCCGCGCCGCTCCGCCGGCCCGTGCTCGTAAAGTTCCTGCGCCAGCGCCGCGGTTTCGCGGGGCTCGCAGTTCGCCCACACCCAGCCGGTCAGGCGGCTCAGGCCTTCATCCCCGTACCACAGCACCGAGCGCAAGAAATCCGGATAGTTCGCTTCCCCCTCGCCAGGCGCGCGTTCCGTGATCCGCCGCAGGGTCTGCTCCAGGCGCATCTCATCCATGCCGTTCAAGATCGGCGAATAGACCGCGATGCGGCTGGCTTCCTCATATGGCTCCAGCAGCCGTTTCGCCTGCATGGCGGCCTGTTCATCATAGGCCATTAATTTAATCATCTCCCCGGCGGTTTTCTCGACCACGCTCCGCGGGCGTTTCGCGGGCGGCATCGCCAGCAGGCACTGCGCCGCCAGAAACCAGCGGAACGTCCCATCGCCCGCGCCGGTCAGCGCTGCCAGCATCCCCGCCAGCCGCTCTGGGTCCGATTCCAGGCTGTTGAAGAACACCAGCGCATCCGCCAGCACCGGGTCATGTTCCTGCAGCGCCCGGGCCTGTTTCGGTCCGGCCCCATCCAGGTCGAGCAGCGGACTCTGGCCATTTTTCTCCACCTCAATGGGGATCACCCGGTTGGCGAACCAGGATAACGCGGTAGCGTACGCCAGGAAGATGGGGTGTGCAAAGCCCACCAGGGGCTCCGGGCGCCCCCGGCCTGGGGCGGCTGGCAGCGACCGCAGCAGCCCGCACTGCACCAATCCCCGCACCACTGGGGCCGGCGCTTTTGCCCGATCGCGCTGCAGCGCGCTTTCACGCTGCCAGTACTGCCCGCTTTGCAGGTTCTTCTCGGCCAGGCAGGCCAGCGCTGATTCTACCTGTTCGGCGTCCATCTGCGGGGGGTACAGCACGGCCCGGAACAGCTCGCGCAGGTCGTTTGGCAGCCGCTTCTTCGTGCGGAAAAATACTGCCAGCCCTTGTAGAAAGACCGGGCGGGTGGCCAGCATGTGCCAGATCCCGCTGTCCGCTGCCAGCAGCGCGTTCAGCTTTTCAGCCGCCCCGCCTAGCAGCGCGTTCGCCCCCAGGCGTATGCCTTCCCGGCTCAACGGCGCCAGCCGCTGCTCCAGGTCCAGCAGGTGGAGCAGCGTTCCATCCGCCGCTTCCGGCGGCATAGCCACCATAAAGGTACTGCCCCGGTTCGACTGTATCAGCTCTGCCAGCGCGCTGGCCGCATTCTGAACGCCGGTCGCCTGGCTTCTGGCGTATGCCATACCGTAGCTCTGTACGGACCCATCAATGAAGAAAGACAGGCGGCCCGCGCTGATCTCGCGCTGCAGCAGCCAGCCCAAAAAACGCGTCTGCACCGGGCTGAGCGGCGCCAGCTGCGATACCTGCAGGTCCGCCGAAGTCGTCAGGCTGTCGTCCATATCGATCCAAACCGGCAGCGGCGCGCTTTCGTTGGCCAGGGCGTACCGGGCCCGGAATTGCAGAATCTGGCGTAACAGCGTGCTTTTTCCGCTTCCTGGTTCGCCGGTAATGCGCAGCGAAGGGCTCGCCGCTGGCACAAGCTCGCGCCCTTCGAGTTCCACCATCCCTTCCAGTTGCGGCGCCACCCAATCCAGCAGCGCTATCAGGTATTGATTCCGCGCATGCCGCTGGAGTGCCTCTTCCGCCCGGGTGCGGATAGCCGGGCCAAACAGGTAAGCCCCCGCGCCAACCACCGCCAGCCCGATGATGAACGGCAGCCCCGAGAGCAGGGCATCCTTCAGCGCGGCGGCGCCCTGGTTCCAATCCTCTACCGTAGCCATATTGCGCGGCGCGAGGATCAGGTAAGCAACCAACGCCAGGAACGCCAGCACAGCCATCACCCACAGCACAATGCGCCGGATTCGCTCATTGATCGCCGCGATCACCAGCATCACCAGCACCGGGAACAGCAAGGCTACCAGTAAGAACCGCATAAATCTCAGGATGATCAGTTGAATCTCATGCATCGGGCTGCCCTTTTGAAATTAATTATAACGTCAACCAATTGACTTCCCCCTCATTGCGCGATAAAATCCTCAAAGTCATGCAAGAAGAGCATCATTATCTTCCCAATACGGACCGGCTCAGCGTGCTTGCCGCAAGTATTCTGCTTGCTTATGCGCTTTTGCCGTTCATACAATTTCCCGAGCGTTCCCTATCGCTGGAAATCCTGGGGGTTGTTTTCCCATTCAGTATCAATTTTTTCACAATCATTTCGATTATTAGCGCCGGGCTGGCGATTGCCGGGGTATCCTGGCTGCTGATGGACCATCCTCGCTTCCGCAAGGATATGGAACAGCGCCCGGCGGTGCAGGTAAGCGCCGCCGCGCCGGCGCCGGCTGTGCAGTTTGCGGGCATCCAATCCTCTGCCAGCGTGCGCGCCGTTGAGCAGGAAAATCGCGCCGCGGACCAGCCTGTAAATCACAAAGCGGACGGTTTCCGCTTCCCCAGCCTGTTCCAGCATTGGCTGCTTCCGGCGCTGACAGCCTGGGTCATCGGCGTGCCGCTCAGTTCTCTCGAAGTTGGGATGCAGTGGTGGGCGGTGTTTGCCTTTGGCGGGCTGCTGCTGGTGCTGGTGCTGATCGCCGAGTACATTGCCGTAGACCCGAACGACACGCTGCACGGCCCGGCAGCGGTGGGCCTGACCGCCTTCTCTTATGCCTTATTCCTGATCTTAATCATCACGCTGGCTGGCGCGCAGACTCGCCTGTACGTCCTCTTACCCGCGCTCACCCTGGCAATCTTTTTAGTCACCCTGCGCAGCCTGTACCTGCGCCTTTCGGAGCGCTGGTGCTTTAGTTGGTCCATTGGCATATCGGTGGTGGTTGCCCAGGTTGCCATGGCGCTTCATTATTGGGGGTTAGCTCCCCAGCAGTACAGCCTCATTGTTCTGGGCCTGGCGTACGCGCTGGCCAGTGTCGCGGGTTCCTATGAAGAAGGCCGTTCCGGAACGGCCTTGTGGGTGGAGCCTGCGCTCATGCTGGCGGTTCTTTGGGGTTTGGCCCTGGCCTTGCGTGGACCATGATGAATCAATCGCCTGAATCCGCGGGGGATCCCGCCCCGTTTTATCTTCCCCAACCCCTCTGGCACGAAATGCTCGCCCACACCCGGGCCTGCCTGCCAGAAGAGGCCTGCGGGCTGGTGGGCGGGCAGCCGCTCGATCCAGCCCATCCTCAGAACGCCAGCCCCTCCCAGCCGGGCTTCCGCCCAATGGTTTTTCTACCGGTTGAAAACGAACTGCACAGCCCCGTTCGCTTCCGCATGGCGCCCGCCGCGCAGTTGAAAGCCTTTTACTGGCTGGAGGAGCACGGCCTGGAGCTGTCTGCCATCTATCATTCCCATCCGCAGGGGCCGCGCCATCCCTCACAAACCGACCTTGCGGAGTTTGCCTATCCCGGCGTGCTGATGCTGCTTGCTTGCCCGCACAGCCCGCCCGCTGGCGAGCGCGGCGCATGGCACATCCGCGCTTACCGCATCACTGACGGAATGTCCGCTGGCCTGTCTGCCAGTGAAGTACCACTGCTTCTGGTTCCGCACCGGCCAATCATGCCCCGCCATGATCCAGATTCGAACCGAGACGCAGTCTGAGGGGTTTCATTATTACCCATATGAGGTGACTATGTCGTTCTGGGCTGTTCTGGGTGTCTTTGTTCTCGCTTATCTGATCGGTTCTATTCCATTCGGTTGGATTATCGTCAAACTGGTGACAGGTCGCGATGTTCGCGGCATCGAATCAGGCCGCACCGGTGGTACCAACGTCTGGCGGGCTGCCGGAGCGCTGGCTGGTTTATTTACCGGCATTCTCGATATTCTGAAAGGCGCCGCCACCGTTTGGCTGGCACGCTGGTTAATCCCATCGACCACCCCCTTCTTCCCCTGGATTGAGGTTGGTGTGCCCTTAGCGGCCATCCTTGGGCATAATTATTCCATCTACCTGCTGGAGCGCCACGAAGAAAGCGGCAAAGTTCGCTTCCGGGGTGGGGCGGGCG
>CAYTHO010000041.1:0-4276 GCA_964437595.1 uncultured Anaerolineaceae bacterium | reverse complement strand
CCGTTGGCAATATTTATTCCAGATACGTGTGGCCGCGCCCCGAAGACCGCGCCAATGTGGGTTTGGGGGGGGGGGGGGGGGGGGCAGCCTGTGTGGGCGGCGCGATGGGTTTGTGGACCCCCGCCATCTTCATCATCCTGCCGCTGGGCCTCATCATCTACCTGTTCGTTGGTTACGCATCCGTAACCACCATGAGCGTAGCCCTCTTTGCTGCGCTCATCTTCTTGGTCCGTGCCATTCAGGGTGCGTCGCCCTGGGAATATATCGCCTACGGTATCCTGGCCGAAATCATGCTCGTCTGGGCCCTGCGTCCCAACATCCAGCGTCTGATCGCCGGAACCGAACGCCTGCACGGCATCCGTGTCTGGCTCAGAAAAAAGTCCGAAAAAGAATCCTGAACGCTTCCCAAGGCTCAAAGACATGACATAATCATGTCTTTGAGCCTCAGCCTCTACAAAATCAGACCTCGCGTTCGCGGACCAGCCCGTTTTCTGCCATTTCTTCTTGCGCCATCTGCCGGTATAGATAGCGCAGGTTGCGTTTGTGTAAATCTTCGGCCAGCCCGCCCAGGTAGATGCGGCTCTTCCCGCACGATTCCACATCGATCTGCCCCAGTGCTTCCAGCGGATTGCGCTTTTTCGCGGCGGACTTCACCGCTTTGCGCACAGCGGTCAGGTACGCCAGGTTCTCTTTCACCGCTTCTTCAATCTCGCCGCGCAGGATAATGTCGCCGTGCCCCTGGATGATATTTTCCAGGCCCATCTTCCCCATCGTCTTAATGGTAGCCATCAGGTCATCGATGTCGCCGTCCACGATGTACGGCAGCGGCATGAACGCATCCCCGGCGAACAGCACCCGGTCTTCCTCAACCAGCACCGATATGCCGTCCTGCGAATGCCCCGGAGTAGTCTGTAAGATCAGGTTCTTTTTGCCCACCCGCAGGGTAATATTCCCTTCGTTGAAAGTTAAGTGGGGGAGAACCAGCTTCACCTGGCGAAAGGAACTGTTCTGGCGGCGCGCGGCCTCCAATGAAGCCTGCCCCTTTTCCAGCATAATCTGGCGAGTCAGGTTATGCCCCAGGATGGTGGCGCCGGGAAAGAAGCAGTTTCCCCAAGAATGGTCTGCGTGATAATGGGTGTTGATAATATAGCGAACGGGGACGCTCAGCTCTTCCTCGATGAACGACCGCATCGCCAGCGTCTCTTCTGGCAGCGCAAGGGTATCGATGACCACTGCCCACTGCGGCCCGGTTATGGCCCCAGCGGTTACCTGGGCGTACACTTCGCTTTGAAACCAATAAACATTTTCCGAGATCCGTTCTCGCTGCATACTTCCTTCTCGTTATGTGATTTCTCGTAGCAACAGGTTCATAGAATAGCACAAATGAGATAAAAAGTCAAAAAAATGGTATTGGAATCAAACTGGGCGGGGGTTCACCGTGCCGTTCGACCAGGCCTGAACCGTCTACTTTCGCGCGCTGTAATACCACCAGCTCCCCAGGGCCCCAAGCATCGCCAGCCCGGCCAGCAGTCCCAGCAGCAGGCTGCCCCAGCGTTTCGGCCCGCTGTCCAGATTTGCCCCGCTTTGCGCCACCAGCCTGGTGGGTGTCACCGTTCTGGATGGCGCCAGTGTCGCTGTTTCAACCATAGCAATTTCTGTGCCGGCGGGCTGCTGCGTCCCATCCTCTGGCAGCCCGGTTTCTTCCCCTTCCGCGGTCAGGGTGGGCAGGTCCAGTCCGGTTGGCATGACGCTCCCGGTGACTTCTGGTGTGGGGGTACTGCCGCCCATGCGGGTGGGCCGCTGGGTAGGTACGGTGGTCCTGGTCTGGGTGCTGGTTGGCCGGATGGGGGTCAGGGTGCGGGTCGGCGTGGGGGGGAGCGCGGTGGGCGCGTTCACGGTCACATCTTTTCGTTCTGAATAAATCTTCCTGCCGTCTTTGCGCACCACTTCCAGGCGGTAATAGTACTTAGTCCCGTTGACCAGCCCGTTGTCGTTGATATTGTAGGTAAAACCGGTCGTGGAAGACCCGGAATGGTTGATACGGGTGGTGTTGATCGCCGACAAATTGTTCGGGTTTGTGCCGCGCAGGATGTTGAACCCATCCACGTCTGGTTCCAGGTTGGTTGCCCATTCCACGCGCACCGTCTGGCTGGTTGTGAACAAGTTGAAGCTCTTGATCACCGGGATGCCAATCACAAACGGCGCGTAAGACAGATCATCGTTCAGGCTGGGCCGCCCGTTATTATCGATCGTCACCTGGATTTCGCGGTTGGTGATGTTGCATCTCGTATCCTGCCCTTCGCCAGTGGTCAGGTTTTCTGGGCGCGCCCCAACCGGGTCCCACCCATTGGTTACCTTTGCCGATGATGGATCGTACCAGTAAAGCGGGTAATCGCCCGGGGTATTGCTCTGGTCGCAGAAACTGCTCGAATTAATCACCGTTGAACAGCCGGGTATTTCACCGTCACGGTCTGAATACTTAAAGAACAGTTCCAGGTTATCGGCTACCGTTTCTGCCACGCCGTTGGGCAGAAACAAATCCCAATAGTTGCTGCACGGGCTGAGTTCCGAGCCGAAAAGCGCCCCGGTAAAGGGCGGGCCGCCCTCGGCCATGTAGCCATGGTCGACGATGTACAGCGGAAAATCGCTGCCGTCCCCGGAACGATAAAAGGCCACCTGGTTATCGAAGCCATCTGGTGAGGTGCGTGTAGTTGTAACCGTCTCCAGCCTGCCGCGCACCCCTGGCCGCCCATCGTCGCGCGCAATGGCCGCCCCCAGGCGCTTGCCCTGCGTAATAACACAGTGAGAAGTATCCTGGCTGGGAATGCTGGGCCCCCAGTAGTTGTGGTTTGCCACGCGCTCTTCGATCACCCCGCTGGTATTCGCGCCGCAGTTCACCTGCGGGTTAAACCCATTGTTGGTGATATTGTTCGCGGTTGCTTCCAGTTCGGAAGAATTGCCAGCCGTCTGGTAAAACAGCGCGCTCCCCGAGTTGTCAGAAATTTGGTTAAAGCGCACCACCACTGGATCAGTGTTCTCGGGCCGCACATAAATGGCGTCTTTGCCGCCCGTCAGGTCGCTGTACTCGATCAGCACAATATCTTCCACCCCGTTAAGTCCCGTGCGGCTGCTGATCTCCACCAGGTTGCGGTTTGGGTTGGTGCAGGTGCCATCATCGATGTTCAAATTGCGCACCATCACTCGCTCTTCCAGCGCCAGCATCCCGTGTGAGCAGGTGTCCGCATTGGCGGTTCCCGTGAAGGTGACCCTTGAATCGGAGAAGCCCTCAATAAATACCGCCTTATTCACCAGCACCCGGCTGCTTTTGATCGTGTAACTGCCAAGGATAATGATCGTACCCCTGGCATTGATCGCATCGACCGCGTCTTTTAAGCCTGTTCCAACCCCAACGTCCGCCGTTGTCCGGTCGTCTCCGGCGCTGTTGATGTAGCAGGGCGTGTTCGCGCCGCAGGCGGCGCTGTCGTTCGCCACATACACCGGGCTGACCAGGTTCGCGCTGCCCATCGTAATCTGGGCGGAGTCAACGCTGCCATTCGCAGCCGCCGCCCAGGCCCCACCACTCCAGGTAAACACGCGCCCCAGGACCGTCCCGCTGCCCCCGGTGACCGCGGCGCCCGCCGTTTCATCTCCCAGGCGGAACGAAAAGGCCAGTTTATCGCTTTTGGTTGCCGCATCGAAGGTGGTAACGCGCTCAGCCAGCAGGCTGTAGTTCGAAGGAACAGCCTGCGCATCCGCGCATCTTTTTCCGTTTGGTGGAAAATCATACGGCTTTTGCGCCCCTTCACTGGTGGATACCACCGTGGCAGGCTCGCTGCCCCATTTCGTCGGGGCGTACAGGCACACCAGCACATTAGGGGCCGCGCCGGAATCGAACGTTGCGCTGCCCAGGTCGAAATCATAGCGCATGCCCATTCTCTGCCCGGCGGCGCACCCGCCGGAAGGGCAGGCGGTCGGCCCGGTCAGTTGCATCGCGCTGCCCTGCTGCAGGCCCCGCGCTTCCGGTTGCGCCAACGCCATCGCGGGAGTGTCATTTGCCGGGCCCCATCCCATGCCGGATGCCGCCATTACAAACACCAATAGCCACTCCCCAACCACGCGCATGAAGCCCTCCAACACAAACTGACAGGAATAATGGAATGAAAAACCGGTAGAGTCGGTTTCACCCTATTGTACAACAAAAAAAAAGACCTCGTTCCGCCTCGTAGGGGAATAATACCCGCGGAGGGGATGCGCGGCATATTTATGCCGCGCATCC
>CAYTHO010000040.1:0-49323 GCA_964437595.1 uncultured Anaerolineaceae bacterium | reverse complement strand
GTGGCGAAGCCACTGCGGATACCCCAAAAAATCTTTTCTCATGGCTTCTTGTCCAGGGTTTTCACAAAGCGTTCGACTTTGTGGAAACCCTGATCTTCTCAGCAACCATCGTTTTTTTATAACAAAGTGGATTATAATCAGTCTGAATGATGCCACTGCGTAATTCGCCGTGCAAAGAGGCATCTGTTTCTTAGATATTTTCGGCGAATTACTTGGCACAAAGTTGGATTAGGCGGCCTGCGCCAGCCGCGCAAATGAAACTTGTTATTAAGCCAAAAAAGAAGGAGAAGGTTTCATGTTACGACTGGGTCCCTTAGAACTGGTAATCATCCTGGTAATCATCATCTTGCTGTTCGGCGTTGGCCGGATCGGAAAAATTGCTGGCGAACTGGGCAGCGGTATCCGCGCCTTCCGCGACGGCCTGCAGGGTGACAAAGACGAAAATAAAGAAGAAAAAACCGAAGAAAGCGAAAAGTAATTCCTGACGCTTCCATTCGAGAATACGCCTACAAACGGGGGTTTGAAAAGCGATGAATGAAGAACATCACCGTCCGGTTAGGGTGGCCGTGGTCGGCGCTGGGAACGTGGGCGCAACATTTGCCCACACCTTACTGCTAAGCGGCCTGGCCAGTGAAATCGTCTTGGTAGACGCGAACCAGCGTAAAGCCGAAGGCGAAGCAATGGATTTAAACCACGCCGTGCCGCTGACCCAGCCTGCTCGCATCTGGGCCGGTGGTTATGAAGACACCGCCGGGGCTGTTGTTACGGTGGTCACCGCAGGCGCGGCCCAGAAACCAGGCGAAACCCGCCTGGATCTGGCAGCCCGCAATGTGGCAATCTTCCGCCAGATCATCCCCAATATTGTCGAGAACAATCCCACCGGCATCATCCTGGTCGCCACCAATCCGGTGGATGTGCTGGCATATGCGTCCTGGAAGATTTCTGGCCTCCCCAAGAAGCGCGTTTTAGGCTCCGGAACCATCCTCGATACCGCCCGCTTCCGCTTCCTGTTGAGCCAGCATTTTGGTGTCGATCCGCGCAGCGTGCACGCCTACATCATCGGCGAACACGGCGACACAGAAGTGCCGGTATGGTCTCTAGCCAACATCGCCGGAATGCGTTTCCCGGTTTTCTGCGAGCAGATGGGGATGGGCTGCAATCAAGACGCCCTGAACCAAATCTTCGAACAGACTCGCGATGCGGCTTACCAAATCATCGAACGCAAAGGGGCCACCTACTATGCGGTAGCGGTGGGCATCCTGCGCATTGTCGAAGCCATCCTGCGCGACCAGAACACCGTTCTCTCTGTCTCCAGCCTGATCGAAAACTATTACGATATCAATGATGTCTTTCTCAGCCTGCCCACCGTCGTCGACCGTGGTGGGGTGGAGCAGCACCTGCGCCTTAAGCTGAGCGACCAGGAAGCCGCCGGACTGCGCCGGTCAGCCCAGGTGTTGAAGGACCTGTCCAGCAAACTGGGCTTTTAGGTTGTCAAAGCCAGAGGGGGTCTGTTTTACGCACTGCGTCGAAACCAGGCTCCCTCCTTTGTTTTAAAGAATAACCCCGCTGACGCCCTCGTCATCCAGGTCTTCCAGCCGCACCCGGCTGAGCTGGTTCCACAGCCGCTCGGGAGATAGGGCCGTCACCCGCAGGTAATTATCGGTCAGGCCGTGCAGCCGCCACCCCTCTGGGCCGTAGGCATCGGTGGCTTCCCACAGCACTTCCAGCTCCGCACCCAGAAAGCTCCGCCGGTAGCGATGGCTCGCTTCCGCCAGCACTCCGCGCAGTTCCGCGTTGCGCTGTTTGCGCACCTTCATCGGCGCCTGCTGAGGCATGCGCGCAGCCGCCGTGCCAGGGCGCGCTGAGTAGGTAAAAACATGCCCCGCGGCAAAATCCATTGCACGCACAAACTCCATGCTTTCGGCATGCTCGGCATCCGTCTCCCCCGGGAAACCCGCAATCACGTCGGTCGTGATCGCAATCCCTGGCGCGCAGCGGCGGGCAGCCTCCACCAGCCGGGCAAAGCTCTCCGGGGTCGTTTTACGCGCCATGCGCCGCAGAGTACTGGCAGAGCCCGACTGCAGCGGCAGGTGCAGGTGGCGGCACAGGCGCGGATTGCTCCACAATGAAAAGAAATGCTCGTTCAGGTCCCAGGGTTCCAGCGAAGACAGGCGCAGGCGCCGTACCGCGGGCCGCTGGAGCAGCGCATCGACCAGATCGTATAGATGCGCCGGCTGAGAAAAATCTTGTCCCCACGAACCCAGGTGCACGCCCGTCAGCACAATTTCCTGCGCCCCACCATCCAGCGCCGCCGACACATCTTGCAGCACCGCAGCCAGCGTGCGGCTGCGCCCTGCCCCGCGCGCAATGCGCGTGATGCAAAACGTGCAGTGATTATCACAGCCATCCTGCACCTTGATGAAGGCGCGCGTGCGCAGGTGCGCGCCGGGCAGGGGTTCGCGCGCAACCGGCTCGCGATCGAAAATCTCGCCCGGCAGGTCCAGCAGATCAGAGACCAGT
This sequence comes from uncultured Anaerolineaceae bacterium, assembly GCA_964437595.1. GTDB lineage: Bacteria > Chloroflexota > Anaerolineae > Anaerolineales > Anaerolineaceae > DSYU01. Next base: position 46,803 of record CAYTHO010000040.1, on the reverse strand, counting down.
TGGTCTTTCGCGCTGTTCGATACCACGCGGCTTACCCCTGGCAGCCCCTGCGATCCCGCCTGGTCCAAAGTAGCCCAGCAGCCGGTAACCACGATCTTCCCCGGGGTCGTCCGGTTTGCACCGGCGCGGGCTGCCTGGCGAATCTTTTGCCGCGAATCGGCAGCCGCCTCAGCAGTTACCGCGCAGGTGTTGATTACCACATAATCAGCTTCAGCGGCGCTGCCGACGATTTCATGCCCGGCCGCCCGGAACTGCCTGGCGAAGGTTTCGATCTCGCTCTGGTTAAGGCGGCAGCCAATCGAATCTAAATAAATCTTCATCCTGTCTTACGGTTTCTTCACCACAAAGTTATCAAATAAAACGTCCACGCCTCGCGCATCATAACTTCCGGTAACCACGCCAACATCGCCGGTGCGCAAATCTTCATCGCTTGCTTCCATCAACAGTTGCCCGTTTGCATACAACCGCAGCGTCGATCCGATACAGTCAGCCCGCAGGTGATTGCGCGCCTTTCCACTGCGGATGGCATCGCGGTTATATTGTAACTGCTGTGCGCCAATCATACCATACTGCCCGTCGCGCAGCTTGGCGATGCCGTAATACCCATCGCTGCTGACCACCATCATATAAAAGTTCTCTTTATCCTGATAGCGGCAGATGATGCCAAAGTCGTTATCATCCAGCCCGGCCAGGTTGCTTGCATCCACTTCGATCGACACATCCTCGAAGTTTAACCCGGCAACGGACCAGAAATCATACTGCGGCTCGTTGACCTGAATGCGCAGCCCTTCTTCAAAATATTCCACAGAAGCGCCATCACGCTTCCAGATACCCCAACCGCTCGGCGGGTCCGAAAAATCATCAAAGAAAAGCACATCATCCGAGAGCCTGGTTACGTTTGAAGCGGTATCGCGCACGGTGATTGCCGTACAGCCCGTGGTGGCGATCAACACCATTAGCAAAGTAAAAATAAACGCCAGCAGCGGAAAAGGATAGGCCTCGCTGCGTTCTTTTTCACCAATCTCGCGTTCGGCTGGGTAAGAAGAAATGGCATGCTGCATAAGGTTCTGCATGGGTCACCTGGATGGGGAGTATGGAAGACCGCATGCCGTATCAGCCACCTTCTCCATAATACTGGCGTAAAAGCCGCCGGGCAACCATGCCAACAGGATTTTCACCAGACAGGTCTGCCGCTTGTTTCAGATAAAGGTAAGCCCGCTCATTCTGCTTCTGCTGTAAGTACAACCAACCCATGTGCAGGCTGGCCGGGGCATACGTAGCGTCTTTCTCTAATGCACGTTGCAAGAAGCGTTCCGCGCTGGCATTGTCCCCCAGTTTCAACAGCGTGAGCCCCATCACATCCAGCGCGCCAGGATCATTTGGCGCCAGCATAATCGCCTGGCGCGCCGCTGGAAGGCCAAGCGCGCGAGTATCCATCCCATAATCAGCGGAAAACCGGGCCAGGTGCTGCCAGTACAGCGTATTTTCCGGCGCCATTTCCACAGCCTTCTGGAATGCCTCTCGCGCAGCGTTGAAATTGCCGGCCTCAACCTGGGTGTATCCAATATCCACCAGCCACCTGGGATCGTCCGGTTCCTCGCGGGCAATCGCATTGAGATAGGCCAGGGCCACCTCGGGTTTCCCCTCCCTGCGCCAGTATATAGCGAGCAGGGTCCGCACCACCAGCGAATCCGGCGCCAGTTGATTGGCCCGTTCCAGTTCCGCCTCGCCGCTCCCATTCACATGATAAAGCGCTTCCCCCAGCAGCGCCCATGCTTCCCCGTACTCGGGCGCAGCCTTTACTGATCGGCGAAATGCTTCTTCGGCCAGGTCCCACTGGCTGATACCGCCCAGCGCTCGGCCAATCATCAGCCAGCGGTAAGCTTCCATTTCAGATGTATCTGCCTGGGCCAATCCCCGGCGCAGCACCTGCACGGCAGGCGTATAGACGGTTTCCTGCTGGCTGGCCTCCAGCAGCAGCGGCAGGGCTGCTTCTGGTTCGAAAACCGTCAGGTGAAGCCCAAGAAGATAAGCCACGCGCGCATCCTGGGGAGCGTATATACGCCAGTCTCGTAAAAGAGCAATCGCGGTAGGGTAGTCTCGCTGCGCCCGATATACCTGAAAAAGGCGCTCGAACACGCGCGCAGACGGGCCTTCCAGGCGCAGCAGCGCCTGCCAGGCGCTCACGGCTGCTTCCGGGTTACCCTGGCGCAGGTATGCTTCACCAAGCTGGAAGCGCCCCTCCCCCTTAAGGCCCCCGGCCTGGTCTGCCCGCTGAAAGGCATCGATCGCCTCAGCAACGCGCCCGTTCGCCAGTTCGGCCTGGCCCACCTGTTCCCAAAGCGCGGCTCGCCAGGGTTCGCGGGCCAGCACGCGGCGGTATGCGTCAGCTACCGCCTGCGAATGCTCGCCAGCGCCGGGTTCGCCAGCCTGCTTTGCCAGACCCGCCTCGCGCAGATCCTTCGTTACCGCGCGTGGCAATGGTGTTACATTGAGCAGGACCAAAATCAGGAAAGGCAGGCCAATTTTTAGAACGCGCAGGATACGATCTCCGAAATTCATTGCTCCAATTATAGCGCGAACCCGGGGGCGCTGCCTAATCTGGAGCTTTTGGATTTGATACGTCCTTGACACCAGAAAAAAGACGTGATAACCTTGGGCCTGTCGCACGACGCTATCACCTGTCCAATAACGAACCTCACGAAAACTTTTCATCCAGGAGATTCCTGGCAGGCCTGCGTCTAGTTCCAAATTTTCAGTATCTATGTATGGAGTGTGTAAGAATGGCTGAACGCTTTGTTGGGACCGTAAAATGGTTCAACGCTACCAAGGGTTATGGTTTCATCGGTTATGAAGGTGGGGCGGACGTCTTCGTCCACTTCTCCGCCATCACAATGGAAGGTTATCGTTCTCTCAAGCAAGACCAGAAAGTCGAATTCGAAATTGAACAGGGTCCCAAAGGCCTGCAGGCCGCCAACGTTACCCCCCTGGAGTAACGCGCTTCCCTTGGTGTAAAAGAATAGTTTTCGTTTCTGGTCGAAAACAGGAACAGGGCCGCACAACAAGCGGCCCTGTTTTGTTTTATCACAATGCATCCAGATTAAGCGAGGCCCAGGATGTAACCAAGCAGCTTCACATACTCGCGAATGGTATTCGCCCATCCATCCACGCTGAGAAACCAGGTCGATGATTGGTACCAGTGGTCGGGCACCGGGTGAACGCGCACGGTCAGGCCGCTGCCGCGAAATGTTTCCCGAAAGATCAGGCGGGTGCGCATTGTGTGAAAGGGATCGGTGACCACAATCACGCTCTGGTATTTATGCTTTTCCATCAATGCCCGCACGGCTTGCGCTTCATCCTTCGTGCTGCGCTGCACCCCTTCGGTGATCATAATGGCATAAGGGGAAAGGCCGTTTTCAATCGCTACCGTGCGGAAGAAGCGGCTGCCCATCTCCTCGCCCGGGCCTGTTTCACCTGGCTCGGTAAGCACCAGGTTGGTGGCATAGCGGTCTTCGATCAGCCGCACAGCCTCGACCACCCGCCATTCGCCCCCGCCGCCCAGCGCTACCACCAGGTCCGCCTTCTTCAACTGGTCGCCGGCGATCAAGAAAGAGCCGGCGGCGCGTAGCGCCAGGTATCCCAAAACCGCCGCGACCAGCAGCGCAAACAAGCAGGTGGGGCAGCCAAACTTACTCCTTGTTCGTGCATCTCTTGCTTGGGTTGAGTTCAACTCCCTTTTTCCTTTTGGATGATTATTCCGCTCCGCGAGGCAGCCGCTCCAGTGCGGACTGCATGCGCTGCAAAGCCTCTTCGAGCATTGAGCGCGGGCAGCCGAAGTTCAGCCGTACAAACCCCTCGCCTCCCGGGCCAAAAGCGATGCCTTCGCCGAGCGCCACGCGCGCTTTTTCGAGGAAAAACTCGCACGGCTTCCCCGGAATGCCAGCTTCGCGGCAGTCCAGCCAGGCCAGGTAGGTTCCCTCAGGGCGGAACATCTTCACCCCCCGCAGGTGCTCGTTGACAAACGAATACAGGTAATCGCGGTTGGCTTCCAGGTATACCAGCAGTTGTTCAAGCCATTCCTGCCCATCCTGGTAAGCAGCCTTCGCGGCAGCCAGTCCCAGCAGGTTTACCCCATGCACCAATCCTTTGCTGCCCTTCATAAATTCTTTGCGCAGCGCGGGATTCTGGATGATAGCGAACGAACAGCTCAGCCCGGCGATATTATACGTTTTGGACGGCGCGATCAGCGTAATGGTGTTCTGAGCAATTTCCTCGCTGAGTGAAGCGATCGGGATATGCCGGTGGCCGGAGAACACCAGGTCGCAGTGAATTTCATCAGAACAAATAACCAGTTTGTGGCGCAGGCAGGTGCTGGCCAGGCATTCCAGCTCTCCGCGCGTGAAGACCCGCCCCACCGGGTTATGCGGGTTGCACAATAAGAACATGCGCGTCTTATCTGTAATCGCTGCCTCAAAGGCCTCCGGATCAAAGCTGTAATAGCCATCCTCGCGCCGGTCGAGCTGCGCCTCCTGAGAAAGCCCATCCACCAGGCGCGCCGTGCCTAAGAAGGGCATATATACCGGCGGTTGAATCAGCAGGCCTTCTCCTGAATGCACAAAAGCATGGGCGGCCATATTGAATCCCGTCACCACCCCAGGGATAGCAACCACATCCTGCGCGCTGATCTTCAAGCCATACAGCCTTTGCATGCGTTCGACGATTATCTCGTACAGGCCCGGCATCTCGCCGGCATAGCCGAAAACGCCCTGTGCCACCCGCTCATGCAGCGCCTGAATCACTGGCTGTGGAGAGACAAAGTCCATGTCTGCCACCCACATGGGCAGCACGTCCTCCGCAAAATAATGCCACTTGATCGATTCGGAGGCTTTCCGGTCTGGAAGCTGGTCAAAGTCATAACGCATAGTCTCGCGGTTCCTCTCAAAAATATCCTTTTTTCATTAATCCTGGAGGGATTATAACCGAACTGGTGAACACACCCTGAAAACCTGATATACTCTAACCACTTCCGCAGAACAAATACAGCGGGGAACAAGAGTACGCAAATGAGCCAATCCGCCCCCAACCTTATTTTGCAGGCTTCGCCAGACTGGCAGGATTATGAACTGCTGGACAGCGGCGACGGCTGGAAGCTGGAGCGCTACGGGCGGTATGTTCTGAAACGCCCCGAGCCAGAAGCCGTCTGGCGCCCTGCCCTGCCAGAGAAGGCCTGGAATGCCGCCTCTGCCTTTTTCCGTCCATCCAACGAGGAAAACGGCGGGCATTGGGAAACGCTCAAACCGGTCGACGACCGCTGGGCCATGCAGTACAAGGATCTAAAATTCTGGACCCAGCTTTCTGCTTCGCGCCACCTGGGCGTATTCCCCGAACAGGCTGGCCAGTGGGACTGGCTGGGCGAACAGGTCCGCGCTGCGAAACATCCCCTTCAGGTGCTGAACTTGTTTGGCTACACCGGCCTCGCTTCTCTGGCTGCCGCGGCTGCCGGCGCGCGGGTGACTCATGTGGACGCCTCGCGCAAAGTGATCGGGTGGGCGCGTGAAAACCAGGAGCTTTCCGGGCTGGCCGACCGCCCCATTCGCTGGATCGTCGATGATGCGCTGAAATTCATCCAGCGCGATGCCCGGCGCGGGGTCAGGTATGATGGGCTGATCCTCGACCCGCCCAAGTTCGGGCGCGGCCCCAAGGGCGAGGTGTGGGAGTTCTACAAGCTGCTCCCCGAGTTACTCCAGGCCTGCCGGGCTGTGCTGGCGCCCCAGCCGCGCTTCGTGCTGCTCACCGCCTACGCGGTGAAAGCCTCCGCGCTGACCCTGTACTACGCGATTGAAGAAGTGATGCACGGGTTTACCGGGCAAACCGAGGCTGGCGAAGTGGTATTACAGGAAAAGAGCGCCGGGCGGCTGCTCTCGATGGCAATCTTTGGCCGCTGGAGCAGCATGAAATAAATCCATTTTCAGCAGAAGCGTCTGCTGATCATTCATTTCCGGAGAAACCCCATGGACGAGACAGCAAAAATCGCAATCATTGGACCGGGCGCGATGGCCGAGGCGATTATCGCCGGGCTGCTGCGCAAAGAGATCACCACGCCCGACAAAATCCTGGCCGCCGGGCCGCGCAAGGAACGCGTTGATGAACTGCACAACCGCTATGGCATCTGCCCCTTCACCGATAACCGCGCGGCTGCCAGCCAGGCCGATATCGTGATCCTGTCGGTCAAGCCGCAGCGCCTGGCCAATGTGCTGCCCGGCCTGGCCGGCTCAATCCCGAGCCATGCCCTGGTGCTTTCTATCATCGCCGGTGCAACCATTCAGACCCTGTCCGATGGGTTGAAGCACGCCGCGATCGTCCGCTCCATGCCCAACACTCCTGCCCAGATCGGCGAAGGCATCACCGTCTGGACCACCTCGTCCAAGGTATCCCCGCAGCAGCGCGAACAGGCCTGTCAGATCCTTGGCGCCCTCGGCGCAGAAGTGTACGTCGAAGAAGAGAGCTACCTGGATATGGCTACCGCCCTCTCCGGTACGGGCCCGGGTTACGTCTTCCTCTTTATGGAAGCCCTCATCGACGCCGGGGTGCACATGGGCTTTCCCCGCCGCATCGCCGAACAGCTCGTCACGGAGACCATTCTGGGGTCGGTATCTTACTATCAAAAGAACAAGATCCATCCCGCCCAACTGCGCAATCAGGTTACCTCGCCCGGCGGCACCACCGCCGCGGCGCTGTACTATCTAGAAAAGGCCGGCTTCCGTACGGCGCTTTCGCGCGCGATCTGGGCCGCCTACGAGCGCTCGCTGGAGCTGGGCAAGGGGCTAAACGCGCACCTGCCTGAATCAAAGGAATAAGGAGAATCTTATGTTCACGCGTCTCTCCAACAGTTGGGAACTGCTCAAGGCCAGCGCAAGGGTGCTGATGGCCGATAAAGAGCTGGTGATCTTCCCGATTATCTCGACCATCGGCGTACTGCTGGTCACATTGACCTTCGCGCTGCCCTTCTTGTTCTCCAACTTTTTTGATAACCTGGTCATGGGCGGGCGAATCGAGGTGATGGGTTTCCTGGTAGCCTTCCTGTTCTATGTGGTGCAGTACACCGTCATCTTCTTCGCCAACACCGCCCTGGTTGGCGCGGCATTGATCCGCCTGCGCGGCGGCGACCCGACCATTGGCGACGGCTTCCGCATCGCGGGCAGCCGCATCGGGCCCATCCTTGGCTATGCGCTGATTGCCGCCACGGTCGGCATGATCCTGCGCGCGATCTCCCAGCGCAGCAAAGGGCTTGGCCGAATGGTGGTTTCGCTGATCGGGTTTGCCTGGAACGTGGCGACCTACCTGGTGGTGCCAGTGCTGGCGGTGGAGAACGTTGGCCCCATCGAGGCCATCAAGCGTAGCGCCGATTTACTGCGCCGCACGTGGGGCGAGCAGATCGCCGGGAACCTGGGGATGGGCGGCATATTCTTCCTATTCTACCTGGCCCTCATCATCGTGTTCATCCCGGTGGTGATCCTGGCCATCAATGCCCAATCCATCGCCGTACTGATTGCCGCGGTGATCATTTTCATCCTGGTAATTTCCATTGCTGGCCTGGTGCAGTCGACCCTGGAAGGCATTTACTCGGCGGCGGTGTACCAGTACGCCACCACAGGCGAAGCAGGCGCTTTCTTCGAGGAACAGATGGTGCGCGGCGCGTTCGTTCCCGCCAAAGCGTATTAATTTTTTCTGTAAAAAATACAGAGTGCGGCGCATTTGTGCCGCACTCTGTATAGATACCCGGCAAAGTTACACCATCAGCGCCGGGATCATCAGGCGGAACGAGAACCAGTCCGTGCCAAACAAGATCGAGAAGAGCAAGAAGATGAAGATAATCAGCAGCAGAAAACCACAGCCGCAGCCGCCGCACCCTCCGCGCCCAAACCCGATGTTGCGCTGCGCCCAATCGTAGCCGGAACGCAGAAAGAAAAGTTCCAAAAACCCAGTTAAACAACCAGGACGGCGATCCATCATATCCTCCACAATCCAACAACCGTATCAGAATAAAACATCTTTTGATTAATATACGGGATTTCGCGGGTAAGGTCGCACACATAATCTGTGGCTTCGGGTTACCCGATGGGCTGCCCTCAAATCCAGGCGGCGGCGCCGCCGCCCCTCCACGTTTGATTTATAATGGACGGCAGCCCTAACCGAGGAGACCACCCGTGCGTTTTATTGTCTTGATTTCCGGCATTCTGCTTATCCTCCTGGCGCTGTTCGCCCAATCAATTGGCATCGACCACGATGCAGCCTGGGGCGCCAGCCGGTACGTTCTCTTATGCAGCGGCCTGGCCTTGACCGCCGCGGCGATGCTGGTACACCTGGCTAGAACAGGCCACCTGCCGGGGAACGTACACCGCTGGTTTTTACGCCTTGTTCAATCCACCAGGCAGGTATTCTTTCATCTGCGGCGGCAAACCTGGTTATCAGCAATGATCGCGGGCATCCTGCTGATCTCCGTGGCGCTGTATGCGATCTGGTTTACCTCTTTTGGACAGTTCCCCACCTTCACCCGTGTGGTTAACCCGTATGTCGATCTGGGCGAAGCTTTTCTGCATGGGCAGGTAGCCTTGCTGGCCGAACCCGACCCGGCTCTGGTGGCGCTCGACAACCCCTACGATTATTCGCAGCGCGAGCAGGTGCCTTATCTCTGGGATCTGTCGTATTACAGAGGCAAATACTACGCATACTGGGGGCCTGTGCCCGCGCTATTATACGCAGCCGTTCAGGCAGTCACCCGCAGCGCGCCCCCCGACCAGCTAGGCGTGCTGGTGTTTACCATTGGGTCGGGCGTGGTGCTGGCTGTTTTGCTGTTCGCTGGCCGCAAGCGCTTCTTCCCGCGCGCCCCAGCAATCTCGATCCCCATATTTCTCCTGGCAGCACTGCTCAATGTCCCGCTAATGCACATCCTGGGACGACCTCAGGTATACGAGACATCGGTGATCGCCGGGCAGTTCTTTCTGCTGCTTGGACTGCTGGCCTGGCTCCGCTCACTCGGTGCGCCGGGAGCTGGCTGGTATTTCTGGACCGGGCTGGCATGGGCGCTGGCGGTCGCCTCACGTTATAACCTGGCGCTTTCCGTTGCCGTCCTGCTGGCCTACAGTCTTTATCGCATCTGGTGCTCCGCTGGGTGGACGGCGCAGTTCCGCCGGCAGGCTCTAGCGCTGCTCGCTCCGCTGGGAGCGTGCGCCCTGGCGCTGGCCTGGTACAACTACATTCGCTTCGGCAGCCCGTTCGAAACCGGTCTGGCCTACCAGCTAACCGTCGAAGTCTACCAGAACCGCCACTTTTCCCTTGCATATTTCTTCTCCGGGCTGTACATGTACCTGTTTTACCCACTGAGCACCAGCCAGCAGTTCCCATTCTTCCCATCCATCCCGGTGGACTTTACCCGCTTGCCGGGTTGGGCGGCTCCCCCAACAGGGCGGCTGTTCGATGAAGTATTCTTCGGCCTGGCGCCCTCCGTACCTGCTTTCTGGCTGCTGGCGGTCCTGGCGCCGGTGTATGTCGTGCGCGGTGCCGTGCGCTTTTTTCTTCATAAGGTCAAAGAGAACCTACCGCGGGCCAACGAACCGCACCAGGCAACTCTGCGCTGGCAGCTAATCGGTGTCATTGCGCTGGCGGGCCTGGCGCAATTTATCTTCCTCCTATTTTATTACTTTGGCGCCAACCGCTTTCTGGTCGATTTTATCTTCCTGTGGCTGCTGGTATGGATCTTCCTGGCCTGGGAGATGGACGAGTTCTTGCACTCATTCGCGTGGCTGCGCGCAATATTCTGGCTGGCGGCGCTGCTGCTTGTGCTGTCCGGCACCGCGGTTGCCTTGCTGTCCGCCTTTGACCTTGTCCCGCAGTTTTTCCGCCTGTATAATCCTACAGCATATGCCGCGATCGCCAGTTATAACAACCGCACATATACCTCCCTGCTGTCCATCCCCGATAGCCCTGGTCTTTTAGGTGCGCTGCTGCGCCTGTTCCTGCGCCTCGCCCCCTGATTCTTCTTTATTTATTACCTCCCCCGCGCCTTCCAGTAATGCTATACTCTAAGGAATTCGCCGAAGAGCTGTTTTCATAGAATGCCCCCTTATCCGGCGAATTATGAAACCTCACCGAAGGGTAGTGATAACAACAAGTCCCATGCTTGCATCCGTACATTCATGCGCCGTGATAGGGCTGGACGGGGTCATCGTCCAGGTAGAAGTCGATACCGGGCAGGGCCTGCCCGGCGGAATGGATATCGTCGGGCTGCCCGACTCAGCCGTTCAGGAAAGCCGCCAGCGCGTGCAGGCAGCCATCCGCAACATGGGCCTGCCTTACCCGCGCCGCCGGTTGGTGGTCAACCTGGCCCCGGCTACCGTGCGCAAAGAGGGCCCCACCTACGATCTCCCCATCGCGGTGGGCGTGTTGATTTACTCCGGCCTGCTGCCACCCGAGTCAGTGAAAGATGCACTGGTGGTTGGCGAGCTTTCGCTGGATGGAACCGTGCGCCACGCGCGCGGCGTACTGCCCATGGCTGCCTTCGCCCGCCAGGAGGGTTTCACGCGCCTGTTCGTGCCCCTGGCCGACTCCGCCGAAGCCGCCCTGATCCCCGGGTTGGAAGTAATCCCGGTGGAAACGCTCGCGCAGCTCTACGCCCACCTCACTGGCGCCGACCCCGTTCTGGCGCACCCGCCCATTCAGATCGAAGATCTTGAGATGACGGCCCTTACCGACTTCAGTGAAATCAAAGGCCAGGAGCATGTCAAACGTGCCTTCGAAGTGGCCGCCGCGGGCAGCCACAACATGCTTCTCATTGGCCCTCCGGGCGGCGGCAAAACCCTGCTGGCCCGCGCCATGCCAGGCATCCTCCCGCGCATGGCCATCGAAGAAGCGCTGGATGTGACCCGCATCTACTCCGTTGCCGACCAGCTCCCCCCGGATATTCCCCTGGTCCGCGCGCGGCCCTTCCGCGCCCCGCACCACACCATCTCCTTTGCCGGGCTGGTCGGCGGCGGGAACAACCCCCACCCCGGCGAAATTTCTCTGGCCCACCGCGGCGTGCTCTTCCTCGACGAACTCCCCGAGTTTGGCTCGCGCGTGCTGGAAGTGCTGCGCCAGCCCATGGAGGATAAAACCGTGACCATCTCGCGGGCGCAGGGAGCGGTAACCTACCCGGCCAATTTCCAATTAATCGGCGCAATGAACCCCTGCCCTTGTGGATTCTATGGAAGCCCAATAAAGCCCTGCACCTGCTCTTCCTCCACCGTCACCAAATACCAGAAGCGCATCTCCGGCCCCCTCCTCGACCGCATCGACATTCACATCCAGGTCCCAGCGGTAGATTATGAAAAACTCACCGACAAACGCATGGGCGAACCCTCCAAGACCGTACGCGAGCGTGTTGAAGCCGCCCGCGACCGCCAGCGTGCCCGCTTCGCCAATCTCAAGGACATCTCCTGCAACGCCGACATGCGCCCCGCCGAAGTCCGCAAGTTCTGCGAGCTGGACTCCGCCTGCGCCAGCCTCATGAAGACCGCCATGAGCCAGCTTCAGCTTTCCGCGCGAGCCTACCACCGCGTGCTCAAACTGGTCCGCACCATCGCCGATTTAGCGGGCAGCGAAAGGATAGGGGCCAGCCATTTGGCGGAGGCATTGCAGTATAGACCGCGTCTTAACGATGTGTAAAAAAAGAAACTCTTCCTATTCTCCCCCAAAAAGGGGATTATTCAGCCGCAGGCGCGAATGAAAAGGTTACCCCAGTTTATTGAACGAATAAGCATCATAATTGCCGTTCTTGTGTCAGTATTGGCAGTTGTTTGTATTGCTGCTCGATGGTGGAATTTTCTACAAAATCTTTTTCCATTCCCAGTGTATATCCAGTTAAGAACAAATCTTACCTTGGCACTTGTTTGCGGTCCTGGCCTTTTCTTGTTGGCCTCAATTGGTCTAGGCATGTCAATACCTTATAGCACGAAAAAGATCTTTCGATCCATATTGCTAGCTATTGGCGTGCTAATCAGTATAGCGATGTTTTGCATATTCGGTTTTTTAGCTGTTAGTCCAGAATTACTCATCGGTTCTGCTAAATTGGACAATTCCCACTATTATGTGACCGTTCCGACCGAATTTGGTGATATGTGGGTCGATCATTGGCTCCATAAATGTAATGAAAAAGATATGGAATGCAAAAGAATATTTTCAGAAGTGCTTGGAGGATCACAGATTTATCCCGCATTATTTTCCATTGATAATCATGCACACGAAATCCATTTTTTTCTTGGCCGTTGGTTAGAATACACCGATGGTCCATTCCCACATAGTTACAAATCTATCGCCCAAAATGTTATAAATACCTCTCAATTTGGTCTCTATACATATGATAAAAATTCTGCTCACGAATTTGTAATCACGAAATGCGATGGAGTGTATATGGACGAAAATCTTGCTTGCGCTGTACTCCCATTTCATTATTCGGCAAAGAACTTCAGTAAAGCAGAGCTGGTCACTAATGAAAACGCCAAAGAAATCAGGCTAATAATTGATGATGCTTTAATTTTCAGTTATGATACAGCTTCTCATTGTCACATAAAAGGTTGCGTTATAACTGAACAATAACAAACAATCTTGCTGATTTTAGTAGAACCCTACTACAGACAAAGAAATCTTCCCTTTTTCCAGCGCCACCACCACGAAAAATCGCAGATTGTGTTCATTCCTCCCTTGCGGATTTTATGGAAGTCCAACAAAGCCCTGCACCTGCTCCTCCTCCACCGTCACCAAATACCAGGAATGCAGCTTTGTGCATCCACATCCAGGTTCATGCATCGATCATGGCAATCTTCCACCTTCCGCGAGAGCAAATATCATCGTGCTCAATTCGGACATATAGTTATGAACCCTATAAATCCTGGAAACCTGCTTTCTGGCCCGGCAGTGTCACCCTGTGGGTAAAAAACGCTGGCGAATAAGAACGTCGAATTCGCCGAAAAATCTGCCATTTTCCCGTTATAATACGCCGATCATTATGTGACAGGTAAGTGAACAATGCCAGTAGAAAAATCATGGGTAGAACAGACAGCCGACCTGGTTGAGCAGCGGGTGCTTGAAACCCGCGGGCGCAGCGCTAAAATCACCTGCGCGTCCGGCATCAGCCCCTCCGGCCCGGTCCACCTGGGCAACTTGCGCGAAATTATCACCGTCCACCTGGTAACCGAAGAGCTCAAGCTGCGCGGCTGGAACGCCGAGCACATCCATTCGTGGGACGATTTCGACCGCTTGCGCAAGGTCCCCGTGGGCGTTCCTGCAGAATTCGCGCAGCACATCGGCAAGCCGTTAGCCGACGTACCCGACCCAAGCGGGCAGTACCCCTCCTACGCGGAGCGCTTCAAGCAGGAATTTGAAAGCGCCATGCACGACCTGGGCATCGCCCCCCGCTTCATCTCGCAAGCCCAGGCCTACCGCCGCGGCGATTACGTGCTCCAGATGAAAACCGCTATGGAGCAGCGTCTCGCCATCTTCGACATCCTCGCCGAATACCAGACCCTGGACCGCTTTGAGAAAACCGTGGAAGAGCGCCGCGAGGAATATTACCCCGTGCGCGTGTACTGCGAATCGTGCGGAAAAGATAACACCAAAATCACCGCCTATGAACCTGCCTCAGCCACCATCCAATATGCCTGCGCGGATTGTGGTCACCAGGCCAAGTTCAGCCTGCACGAAAAAGTCCCCGCCAAGCTGGTCTGGAAGGTCGACTGGCCCATGCGCTGGGCCTACGAGAAGGTCGATTTTGAGCCCGCCGGAGAGGACCACGCCGCCCCGGGCAGCAGTTACACCGTCGGTCAAAAAATCGTCCACGAAATTTACGACTTTCTGGCCCCTGTCTTCATCATGTACGCCTTCGTGGGCATGTCCGGGCGCTCCAAAATGTCCAGTTCCGTGGGATCCAGCGCCACGCCCCGCGCCGCGCTGGATATCCTCGAGCCGCCCATCATTCGCTGGCTGTACCTGCGCCGCACCCCCGGCCAGAAGTTCAACATCGACTTCGGCCAGGAAGTGATCCGCCTGTACGATGAATGGGATGCCTTTGCTGCCCGTTCCGGGCAGCGCGCCCCGGCGGACCAAAAGATTTTCGACCTGTGCGTGCAGACCTCCACCGGCCCGGTGCGGCGCGCCGCGCGGCCCGTATCCTTCCGCCTGCTGTCCAGTTCCGCCGACATCACCCAGGGCAGCCGCGAGCAGATCCTGCGCATCGCCGCCGACTCGCTCAAACTACCCGTCGAACAGGCCGGGCTGATCGATGAACTCGAGCCGCGCCTTTCCTGCGCCATCCGCTGGGCCACCCAATACGTGCCCGAGGACGAGCGCACCCTCGTCCGCTCCACCTTCGATGCCGATCTTTACCTGTCCCTGGACGAGAAAGTCAAAGAAGGCCTGCGCATGCTGATCGAGCGCCTGGACGAAAATTGGAACCTGGAAGGTCTAACCACCCTGGTTTACTCAGTCCCCAAGCTGCAGCTCGGCCTGCCCCTGGACGCCAAGCCCACCGACGAATTAAAACAGGCCCAGCGCCAGTTCTTCATCGCCATCTACCGCCTGATCTGCAGCTCAGACACCGGCCCGCGCCTGCCCACCCTGTTCCTGTCAATTGGGAAGGAAAAAACCCGCCAGCTCTTAGGGGCCTGACCTTAACAAAAAACCAGCCTGGATGGGTCGTCCATCCAGGCTGGTTTTCATTTACCGCACAAACGTCCCTTTGCGCAGGTCATCCAGCGCCTGCTGGATTTCCTCGACCGTGTTCATCACAAACGGCCCGTACGGCACAATCGGCTCGCAGAAAGGCGCGCCCGCGATGAGCATAAAATGCACCGGGCTCGCCGGGGCTGCCTGCACGCGCAGTTCATCTCCATCCTCAAAAACCACCATGCGCACGGCCTGCACAACCTGTCCTCGCCCGGCCTCATCCAGGCCGAACTCCCCTTCGCCCTGATAAACATACGCCATAGTGGTATGCCCGGCAGGCACCGGTTGGCGGAAGCTGACCCCTGGTTCAAGCTGCACATCCAGGTACAGCGGGTTCGCGGCAATCTCGGTCACTGGTCCGCGAACGCCATCCACTTCTCCTGCCACCACCCGGATCGCCGCGCCTTCTCGCGTCGCCACCGGAATACTGCCCGCGCTGACCTCCTGATAGCGCGGCGGGTCCATCTTGCGCGCCGCCGGAAGGTTCACCCATAACTGGAAACCAAAAATATTCCCGGCGGGGCTGCGGCGAGGCATCTCCTCGTGCAGGATACCGCGCCCGGAAGTCATCCACTGCACATCGCCCGCGCCAATCAGCCCGGCGTTGCCCAGGCTGTCGCGGTGGTTGACCGAACCTTCCAGCATATACGTCACCGTTTCAATCCCGCGGTGCGGGTGCATCGGAAACCCGCGGATGGGTCCCTCCACCGGATCGTTAAAGGCAAAATGGTCGAAGAGCAGGAAAGGGTCCAGCGGATTGGCCCGGCTGGGCGCAAGAGACCGCCGCAGGCGCACCCCCGCTCCTTCGATCACGGTATTTGGTTCAATAATCGTCGAAACTACACGCTGCTTGTTCATGCAAGATTCTCCCAAAAAACGTCCGTTCAAAAAACCGTGGACAAATACTACCATAACTATACGATATATTCTCAAGAAGAGAAGAGGGTTGTACGACCTTATCTCAAAGCGGAAACCCTACCCGCCGGGTCGCGCAACCCCCTTTATAATTACACCCAGTTATGGAAAAGCCCAACCTGAAAATCACCGCCGCCTACTACGCCGCGTTTGCCGCGATGGGCATTTCCATGTCTTCCCTTGGCCCAACCCTCCCCGGCCTGGCCGAAAATACCCGCGCCAGCCTGAGCGCCATCAGCATCTTGTTCACCGCGCGCTCGCTGGGCAGCCTGGCTGGCGCCGTCTGGGGCGGGCGGATTTACGATCGCCTGCCTGGCAACCTGATCATGGCAGCGATGATCGCTGGCATGGCCGTGCTGACCGCCCTGACCCCGCTTGCTCCCGCTCTTTGGCTCCTGGCGGTCATCCTCTTTCTCACCGGCGCCGTGCAGGGACTGCTCAATATCGGCGGTAATGCCTTACTGATCTGGAATCACGCCCGCAATGTGGGGCCTTTCCTGAACGGCCTGCACTTCTGCTTCGGCGTAGGCACGCTGATCACTCCCTTGATCATTGCGCAGTTCATCACCCGCGAAGGCGGCCTACTGCCAACCTATCTTCTGCTGGCGGCGCTCATCGTTCCCAGCGCTGTGGTTGCTTTCCTGCCCAGCCCCACCTCCCCCGTAGCCGGTCAAAAACCGAACAGCGAGAAAATCGATCCGCTGTTAATCATCCTCATCTCCCTCGTCTTTGGCTGCTACTCCGGCGCGTCGATGTCTTTCGGCGGCTGGATCTTCACCTATGCCACCGAAATGAACCTGACCAGCGAAACCGGCGCCGCCTACCTGACCTCAGTATTCTGGGGCGCGCTGACGCTGGGCCGGCTGGTCGCCATCCCCCTTTCCATGCGCTTCAAACCCCAGCACATCCTGCGCGCCGACTTTACCGGCGCGCTGGTTAGCCTGATGGCTATGCTGCTCTGGCCCCACTCCCTGGCTGCTGTGATCATTACCTCAGCGGGTCTCGGTTTTGCCCTGGCCTCCATCTACCCCACCACCATGGCTTTCTCAGGGCAAAACATGGTCCTCAGCGGCAGGGTGACCGGTCTGTTTGCCATAGGCAATAACGCCGGCGCCATGCTCGTCCCCTGGATCATCGGGCAGTTCTTCGAAAGCGCCGGACCGCCAGTGATGAACACAGTGCTGGTAATCGATATGCTGCTGGCCCTGGTGGTGCTCCTACTGCTCGCCCGGCGCACCAGGCAAATAACTTGATACCATCGGGAAAAAGTAAGTAGAACAATCCGCCGGATATGCGGTAAAGTCGATGGTTCTTTCCTCATGGCCGTAATAGTGCCGCCACATTTCGTAGGCAGGCGCAAAGGTATAACAGGCTCGTTCGGCATGTACCACGATGGTTTCATCGCCGGGCATTTCCGCAAAGGAGGACTGGTAAAAGCCATCCGGCCCGGTGGTCGCCACCTTAGGCCCCGGCCAATGCACGGCAACCGCCATATAGATCGCCGCGTTCGCCAAACCATGTCCATCGACTGTTCGCACATGCCCGGAAATTCCCACGCCGGGCTGCTCCTGGAAAGAAAACGCTGGATCTTCTCTGGCAGTCCATTTCTCCGCAAAAACCACCTGTTCCAACAATGAAGGCGAGAATACACAGCCTAACAACAGTAGGCTGACAGCTAATAAATTTGTAAATTGCTTAGTTTGTCGCATTGTTTATGGTTTCCCTACTATAATTATCTTACCGCAGGAAAGCCAGAGCGGGGGTTATAAAGGGATACGCATCTCCCGAGATTAAGACGGACAGGCGATGTGAATCCAATAAAAAGGTTCTCGGAAGGTCTCTATACAGGAATACATGGAACGCAAGTTACCGGACGTCATTACGCCAGCGCTCATCGAGCACATCAAGAGCACCTACCGACTGCACTGGAATGGAATCCACGGCTGGGAACACTGGGTGCGGGTGTGTGAAAATGGCCTGCACCTTGCCAGCCAGAACGGCGCCAACCAGACGGTGGTTGCGCTGTTTGCGTTTACCCATGATATGGATCGCCGGAATGACAGCATCGATCCGTTCCATGGCAAGCGCGCCGCCAGGCGTATCGAAACCGAACTGCAGGGAAAATTCTTCGAATTATCCCCTGGGGAATTATCGCATCTACTACAGGCAGTTACTCTGCATACCAGCGGCCTGGTCCGGGCGGATATCACTGTGCAAACCTGCTGGGACGCCGACCGGCTGGACCTGGGCCGAGCCGGGATCATGCCGCACCCCAGGCGCCTGTGCACGCCCCAGGCCAAAAACCCCGATACCATCCAATGGGCGTACCAGCGCAGCCTGGGTTAATAACACCTTCTTGTAAGTAGCACCCTGATCTTTCACAAACATGCAACAACCGCCGTTATAAGCGCTGCCCCGCGCTTGCCGTCAGCGTAGATCCTTACGACTGGAAACCATCTACTCCTGCCTGAACATCTATTCTCTCACTGGTGATGCCATGTCCCAAGCAACCGTTCTCTATATAGAAGATAACCCCGATAACATGACCCTGGTTCAGCGGGTAGTGGAGTCAATGGGTGCCTCCTTCGTTGGCATCAACACTGGCAAAGATGGCCTCCGCCTTGCGGAAGCGCTCGAGCCAGACCTGATTCTTCTGGATATCAACCTCCCAGATATCGATGGGTACACGGTTGCCAGGGCGATGCGCGCCAGCAATAATCCGTACCTGCTTTACGTCCCCATCATCTGTGTAACCGCCAATGCCCTGCGCGGCGAGGCCGACAAGGTGCTCGAGGCCGGCTGCGATGTGTATATGTCCAAGCCCATCAACATCCGCGAACTGCGCGCCCGCATCGAGTCTTTTCTCGAAATTTACCGCAGCCCGCTGAAAGACGCCTGATACATTTCTCCGCCAATCCCCCAGGGATACGAGAACAGCGCCGGTAATCAGTAAACCGGCTGGCTGGGGTCCACTTCGCGCACCCAGGCGTTCATGCCCCCCTTCAGGTTCTTCACCTTGCGGAAGCCAGCGCTCACCAGCAGTTCCAGCGCGCGCGCCGAACGAGTGCCGCTTTTACAAAACACCACCATCTCCTCGGCACTGTCCAACTCGGAAAGCCGCGCTGCCAGCTGCCCCAGCGGAATCACCTCAGCTCCCTCCAGGTGCGAAATTTCCAGTTCGTGCGGCTCGCGCACATCGATCAACCGCGGGCGGGGGCTGCTCTTCAGCCGTTCTGCCAGCGCCAGCGGCGCAATGTCCCATTCGCCGTCCGCGCCGCTGTTTGCCGACCCTTGTTCGTGGTCGTGGCCTGGTACGCCGCAGAAGGCTTCATAGTCGATCAGCCCGGTCACTTCGCGGTTAGGACCGCAGATCTTACAGCGCGGATTTTTGCGCAGCTTAACAAACTCAAAGGTCATATCCAGCGCGTTATATAACAACAGCCGGCCCACCAGCGGCTCGCCAATCCCCAGGATCACCTTGAGCGCTTCGGTTGCCTGCAGCGTACCAATCGTCCCCGGCAGAACCCCCAGCACGCCGCCCTCCGCGCAGGAAGGCACCAGCCCGGGCGGTGGTGGTTCGGGGAACAGGCAGCGGTAGCACGGCCCAACGCGCGCATCGAACACGCTCACCTGCCCGTCAAATCGGTAAATCGAACCATACAAGTTGACCTTTCCGGTCAGCACGCAAACATCATTGATCAGGTAGCGCGTAGGGAAGTTATCCGTGCCATCGATGAGCACATCATAATCCTGGGCGATGCGTATGGCATTTGCGGACGTGAACGGCTCGTTGTACACATCCACCTGGATACCCGGGTTCAGGTCCAGCATGCGCCGCCGCGCTGATTCCACTTTCAGCGTGCCAATCCCCGCAGTGCCGTGAATGACCTGGCGCTGCAGGTTCGAGGAATCGACCACATCATAGTCCACCAGCCCAATCCGCCCAATCCCTGCCGCCGCCAGGTACAGCCCTACCGGCGACCCCAGCCCCCCAGTGCCGATGATCAGCACGGAAGCCTTTTTCAACTTGCGCTGGCCTTCCAGGCCCACCTCGGGGATCAGCAGGTGCCGCGAATAACGCAGGATTTCTTCGTGAGACAGTGGTGGCAGCATACCCGGTTAACCTCCCGCAGTACTGGACCGGAGCAGCAGGCGGTCGCTGGCTTTCAACGGAGTTGGGAGTTTATTTATTGCCATAAGGTTTGATGCTCCTTTCCACATCCTCGAACAGATTATAGTTTTTGGTGATCGGTTGTCAAGGAGCGCCAAAATGCCTTACGAACGGTCAAACAACCCGGTGAGCCGCCGAAACCCTTTCCTGTTGTTTCTTTCAAGTCCTTTAATCTCATCTTCGGCCCATTGGCGCTGCTGCGTGTGGGGATCGAGCTTCAAGAACATTTGAAAATCGGCGATTGCCTCAGGATAATTCTTGCAGCATTTATGCGCAATAGCCCTGGCCCGGTATGCCAGCGCCAGTTGTGAGTCTAATTCAATGGCATATTGTGCATCCTGAAGCGCCCTGTCATATTCCAGCCTCAAGATAAAAAGACCGCTGCGGTGCGCCCAGGCGGTCGCATAATTCGGGTTGGTCTGAATGGCTGCATTGAAACCTTCCATGGCAATGTCCATATTGCCAATTTGGTTATGCACGATGCCCCATTCGGTATATGCCTCGGCGTACTGCGGGTTCATTTCGATGGCTTTTTTTAGATAGGGGATCGCCGCATCATACTTGCCCTGTTTGGAGCGCTGCAGGCCGCACAGGTAGAACCGCCGGGCGGTTGGTTTGATCTCAAGCGCCTGGAGCAGGTATTCCATACCTTTTTCCACATCCCCATTTTCTACCAGGATCAGGCCCAGCTCTTCATAGAGGTACGCATCCCGGTACCCCAGTTCCAACGCCCGGTTCAGATTCTGTTGGGCTTCCAGGTTCTGATTTCGCTTGTGCTGCAAGCTCCCGAGAAAGAAGTAACCCGCGGCGCTCTGCGGATCGAGTTCCAAAACCGTGCGAATATCTTTAATCGCCTCATCTTCCCGCTTCAAGCGGACCAGGGCCATCGCCCGGTTGTGGTAGGCATCCACCATATTCGGGTCGATCTCCAGCGCCCGAGACAGATCCGCAACTGCCTCATCATAATGGCCAATCAGGAAATGCGTGCCGCCCCGGTCGCACCACAAGAGCGGGTTATGCGGAGCCAGCTTAACCGCGCGGTTTAAGTGCCGAATCGCTTCGCTCCATTTACCGGCCTTCCGCAGCACCGCTGCGCGTCGCTGGTACTGGATGGCTTCTGCCGGGTCTGCATACCCCTTCATCGGGTCAGTTTCGTTAATCACAGGCACTCCTTTATCGCTTGAAACTAGTACAGTCGGGCGCAAATACCTATGTTGTTATTCGCTGGTTCCGCCCGACTGTTTAAAGTACCCGGCGCTGCACACTAACCATAGAGGTATTTATGCCGCCGGGTACTAGGATGGCGCAAAGACAAATACTGCCTGCCCGGTTTGATCGATCATCTCCGAATAATCCGTATATCCCCCACTGCTGTAACATCCAGCCATGGTGTATTTACTATACAGAAAAGCGTGTATCGTTTCAATATTATGCCTCTTTTTTACAAAATGGATGCTGCCAAAAGAGAGCAGTAGTTGAGAGCATTTGCCTGCCCATACCGGTTATTTTTTGATTTATTCAGGATATAATACAAAAGTTATTGATGTTCTTTAACGGTGCATATTCTCACCAGCGTGGGCCAGAGGAAATCCCGCCTTCACAGCCGCAGCCTTCCTGTGATTGCCCCACCCCAACCATACGCAAATGTAGGAGCACCTGTATGAGAACCAAAACGTTTTTTCGATTGTTCGCATTCTTAACTATTCTTACCCTGCTTTTAGGCGGGGTCCCGTACGATCAAACCGCCCAGGCTCAGGCGGCTGTCTGGTATGCCCGCGGAGACTTCAACGCCTGGGATACCAGCAGCCCAATGTACGATGACGGTCTCAGTCCCGACGCCGCCGCCGGGGATGGCATCTACACCACCCAGGTCACCATCCCAACTGCCGGGCGCTCCGAATTCAAAATCGCCTCGAGCGACTGGTCGCAGGCTTACCCCGGCTCGGGCAACAGTTGGCTGGTGACCGCCGCTGACGGCGAAGTGGTGACGATCACCTTGAACATCAGCACCCTCAGCGATGGCTGGCTCCCGGAATCCAACGCCATCGGCGTCAGCGCGGACCCTGCCGCCTGGACGGCTGTTGGGAGCTGGCAGGGCTGGAACAACGCCAGCCCAGAAACCGCCATGTCCAGCCAGGGAGGCGGCATCTATACCTACACCACGCAGATTCCTACCCCCGGAACCTACGAGTATAAAGCCGTTCACACCGGCGCCTGGGATGCCATCGGCGCTGACAGCCGCAGCGTCAACGCCTCCACAACCACCTTTACGACCACCGAAGCCGGCCAGTCGGTTACCCTTAGTGTCGATGCCCTCGCCGGGCGCATCCGGGTAGAGCTTGGCCCGACCAACCCCAAACCATCTCACGACAACAACATCTGGTGGGACGGTCTGGCCCACGACTCGCGCAGTGACCTGTACCGGGTGCCGTTTGGCGCGGTGACCACCGGCACGGACGTCATCATCCGCTTCCGCACCTACCACGAAGATGTCACCGGCGTAACCCTCCGCCTTTGGAACACCGCCGCCAGTGCGCAGGCCCTGCTGCCCATGGAGTTGGTAGCGTCTTCTGCCGAGCCGCCCTACGGCTACGATTACTGGCAGGCGGCTCTCCCCGCCCAGGACCAGCCGACCATCCTCTATTACCGTTTCATCGTCCGCGATGGAACCAAAGAAGTGTATTACGAAGATGATGATCTGTTCGACGGCAGTTGGGGCAAAACCTACGAAAACTCGCCCGACTATTCCTGGCAGGTTGACGTCTACCAGCCCGATTTCACCACCCCGGATTGGATGAAGAACGCCATCATCTACCAGATCTTCCCCGACCGCTTCTTCAATGGCAAGCGCAGCAATGACCCTCGCCCCACCGATCCAACGGTTTACGACAGCGCTGTCCTCAAGCAAGATTGGTCCACCCTGCCGGAGGGCTACTGCCGCGGCTACCAGGGCGCAGACGCGGCCTGCGAAGAGCAGCCCATGGGGCGCGACTTTTACGGCGGCGACCTCAAAGGCATCCGCGACAAGCTGCTCTACCTGAAGAGCCTGGGCGTCACCGCCATCTACCTAAATCCCATCTTCAAGGCGCCCTCCAACCACCTGTACGACACCAGCGATTACTACACCATCGACCCGTATTTTGGCACCCAGGGCGATTGGAATTCCCTGGTGGACAATGCCCGCCGGTTAGGCATCCGCGTGATCCTGGATGGGGTATTCAACCATACCTCCTCAGACAGCCTGTACTTCGATCGCTACCATCGCTACCGCACCAACGGGGCCTGCGAAACCACCACCAGCCTGTTCCGCGGCTGGTACACCTTCCAACCCGCTGATCCAGCGGGCAGCGGCCCGTGCGCTGGCGATACCACCTATAACTCCTGGTGGGGCTTCGACAGCCTCCCCGCCCTGACCGAAATCCCGGAGGTGCGCAGCTTCATTTATGACAGCAATAAAAGCGTGGCCCGCTACTGGATTCTCAACGGCAGTGCCGGCTGGCGCCTGGACGTGGCCCCCGATAAAAGCCACGACTGGTGGCAGGAATTCCGCCCGCAGGTGAAATCAGCCAATAAGAACGCCGTGATTATCGGCGAAATTTGGGACGATGCCAGCCCCTGGCTGCTGGGCAACGAGTTCGACAGCACCATGAACTACCGCTTCCGCCGGGCGCTGCTGGGCTTCCTCAACGGCGCATCGAACGACCCCAACCAGGGCGAAATCCGCGGCCTCAACCCTGACCAGTTCGACAGCGTCATGCAGTCGATCAAGGAAGATTACCCGGCCCCCGCCTACGCCGCCATGATGAACCTGGTCGGCAGCCACGACACCCAGCGCATCCTGTGGACGCTCACCCCTGGCGAGCGTAACCGCGAGGATAGAGAATTCAACGCGGAGAACGTAGCGGAAGGCAAGAGCAAGCTCAAGCTGCTGGCCCTGCTGCAGATGACCATGCCCGGCGCGCCAACCATCTATTACGGCGACGAGGCCGGCCTGACCGGCGATTCCGACCCGGACGACCGCCGCGCCTTCCAGTGGAACAACATCGACCGCAACCTGCTCGGCCATTACCAGTGGCTGGCCGCCCTGCGCAGCCGCTACAGCTTCCTGCGCACTGGCAGCTACGACCGCCTGTACACACATAACGATGACGGCACCTACGCTTACGGGCGCAAGGATGCCAGCGGCGCGGCAGTGGTTGCGATCAACAACAGCCCCGACCCGCGCACGCTGGTGGTAAATGTGGCGGGCTACATCCCCGAAGGCATGGTCATGATAGACGCCTTGAACGGTGGTAAAGCCACCGTCACCGGCGGCAGCCTGACCATCACCGTAAAGGGTCGCTGGGGCGCCGTACTGGTCACCCCGCGCGGCGCGGACCTGGTTCCTCCGGCGGCCCCCGGCGCGTTGAGCGCTGTGGAAGGGAACGGCGCCGTTGAGCTGAGCTGGGATTCCGTGCCCGGCGCAGCGGGTTATCACCTCTACCGCAGCCTGGTCACCGGCGGCGGGTACACGCGCGTGAACGATGCCCTCCTCACCGGAACCAGCTACACCGATACCGGCGTCGCCAACGGGCAGGTGGCGTATTACGTGGTAACCGCCGTCGACGCGGCAGGCAACGAAAGCCCCCGCTCGCCGGAAGCCTCGGCGCTGCCGCACCTCATCATCGGTTGGGCCAACTTGCAGTGGCCGCCAACCATCACCCACACCATCAGCGCGGTGGACCCCACCGACACCATCTACGGCCAGGTCTGGATCGACGGCGCAACCAGCCAGCCCGGCCCCACCCCCGGCCTGATCGCGCAGGTAGGCTACGGCCCGCAGGGCTCCGACCCGGCGGCCAGCCCGGACTGGATATGGGTCAGCGCGGCCTTCAACATTGACTCGGGCAACAACGATGAATTCCAGGGCAGCCTGCTCCCCGAAAACACCGGCAGCTTCGACTATGCCTTCCGCTATTCGACCACCGCCGGGCGCGAATGGCTCTACGCTGACCTGGACGGCATTGGCAACGGTTACAGCGCGGACCAGGCCGGTAAGCTGGTGGTCAATGCCTCCAGTGATACCACTCCCCCCGCTGCTCCGGCCAGCCTGCACATGATCGAATCAGCCGCCAGCTTCCTGCATATCGGCTGGGAGGCAGTCGTGGACGCGGACCTGTACGGCTACGAAGTCTTCCGCGCCAGCGCCAGCGGCGGGCCTTATACCCTGCTGGCCCGCCTGCAGGCCCCCGCTCTGGAATTCACCGACTGGAACGTGGAGGCCAACCAGGCCTACTATTACGTGGTGCTGGCCCTCGACACATCCTTCAACCGCTCGGGCTACTCGCCAGAGCTGGCCGCCACCGCCGCGCCGCGTGCCGTTCAGGTGACCTTCAACGTAACCGTTCCGGAGAGCACGCCCGCCGACCGGCAGGTGTACATCGCCGGCAGCTTCCAGGGCTGGGACCCCGGTGCAACGGCAATGACCCAGGTGGATGCCGCCCATTGGACCATCACCCTCTCCCTCACCGAAGGGCAGTCCGTCGAATATAAATACACCCTCGGCAGTTGGGATTATGTAGAAAAAGACGCGGCCTGCGGCGAAATCGCCAACCGCAAGCAAACCATCTTCTATGGTGACAGCGGGCTCCAGACCGTGGACGACACAGCCGCCAACTGGCGCGGGTTAGGCGGCTGCCCCTTCTAACCTTCGCCTGACGGCGGATCAAATGCCATCACCCCACCCGGAAGGCGGGCTGCCCTCCGGGTGGGGCTTTGATTCAACATTTCCTACTCGTGGATCGACCCGTCCGGGAGGGTGGTTCCGGCGAGCGAGATGGCCTGCAGAATCTTGTAATCGGGCACATTTGAATTGGTCATGTTCGCCCCAGTCAGGTTTGCGCGGGTCAGGTCGACCCCGCCCAACTGTGCCGAGAGCAGGGTGCAGTTGGTCAGGTCCGCTTCCGTCAGGTCCGCCTCTGCCAGGTTTGCCTGGCTCAGGTCAGCGTTCCGCAGGTTCGCGCCGCGTAAGCGAGCCCTGCGCAGGTCGGCCCCGGTGAGGTTGGCTCCCGCGAAGTTTACACCGCCCAGGTTTGCCTCGCGAAAGTCCGCGCCGCGCAAATCGGCTTCCGAAAAATTCGCTTCAACCATGATTGCGTGGGCCAGGTCAATTCCGCGTAAATCCATATGGCTCAAATCAATATGACTGAGCCACAACGGCCGGTTCTGGTTTAACAGAATGAAAGTCTCGTAGCGGTTAAACTCTGCCATAGTTACGCCCCTTTGCTTACCTTGCTCGAATGCAAATCTTTATCCAGAGAATCCGGGCCGTATTCCCACGTCCGCAGTCCGTACCGGCTGAGATATATGGGAATACTGCGAAAAATCCGGTTCTCCTGTTCAATCTCACGCACCATCGACCGCCGCTGGCAGGATGATTCATCGCACAGCAGGGTCAGCGAGCCGGCCCCCCCCCCCCCCCCCCGTTAAATACCAACCCCCCCCCCCCGCGCCCGGGGCAATTATAAAACCCCCCCCCCCGCCCCGTTTACCTTCCAGCCCAGCGCACCGTGAGCCTGGGCAATTTCGATCACCCGCGCGGCGTCCGCGTTGATCAGGTCAGGGTGCAGGCGGCTCTGCGCCTCAGTGTTTTCGATCATCGCCTGGCCCAGCCCCACGAAATCGCCGCCGTACACCGCATCGCGCGATTTTCGGGCCGTCATGCGCAGGTCAGATAATTGCTTGCAGTCCGGCCCGGCGTTCTCCAGGCCGTGAATAACCTTCTCGTGCACCTGCGAAGAGACATGCGACCTTCCCAAATACACCAGCACCAGCCGCCGCTCCAGCTCCCACCAGATTGAGTTGGCCACCTGAATCTGCGAAACAGAGGCATGCGGGTAATGGAACATCTCGATATAGTTGATGCCGCCGTACGCCGAACAGAGCTGGTCCTGAATGCCGCACTGCTGGCCAAGCATGTTGGTTTCAATATACTGCGCTGCGGCGGCTACTTCGTGCGGCGTCATCCGTCCGGGGGTAAGCGAATCCAGCGCGCCGATCAGCGCCACCGTCACCGCCGCCGAGGTGCCGGTAGAAGCCCCGCCGGGCGCATCGGAGTAAATCGTCACCTCAAACGCCAGGTCGCGCGGAACATGCATGTAATCGATAGCGGCTTCCAGCAGCGGGTGCTTATTCCACCCCACGTGGTTCTCCGGGTGAACCGTATAGCGCTCGCCGTAATTTTCCGCGTGAATCACCACCCGGTCTTCCTGCCCCTCATAAGGGTAAACTTCGATCTGGGCCTCAGCGTACGGGTAAACCCCAATATTGAAAATCGTGCCATACCCGGCAAACCAGGTATCTGTCCACCCGCCGTTATCACAGATGCGGATGGGCGCAACGCTGTTGATAATGCGCAGTGGCTTGCGGGCCCCGTGATGATTCATCTATTCTCCTGCGAAGGATACAAATTCAATCAGAATTTATTGTACACCGAATACGGACGAGCGATTACGAGATTTACCGGTAAATTGATGCTAGATGATGCAGTCTTCTTGGTGTCATCACAATCGACAAACGAACTTCTTTACATGGATTTCACAGAGAAGACGGATTCGTCGTGTAATAATATGAAAAATCTGCGTTCACTGTATTGTGAAAACGGTTAGCGCAATGTATACTTTTGCTGCTATCCTAAACAACCTCTTGAAAATAATGGTTTGAAACCGGATGATCCGGCCCACTTTACGACATCATAATCTTTAGGCAGACAGGAGAGAGCGGCGCATGGAAGGGGACATCACTCCACGCGATATACTGATCAACGCATTTCCAGGCATCGAATTAAATCACGCCGATGAAATCATCGCCTCCGGGCAGGTAAACACCTATCCGTCCGGCGTAACCCTCTGCCACGAGGGCCTCCAGGAATACGTGTTTTACATTATCCTTTCCGGTCAGGTGCAGGTGACCATGCAGCTCGACGGCAGCGAAGAACGGCTGCTTCAACGGCTGTCTCCGGGCGGATTTTTTGGCGAAATGGCCATCATTCATGACGCCCCCCGGGCCGCGAGCGTGACCACCATCGCGCCCACCACCGTGCTGGAAATCCATAAAGAATCTTTCACCGGCCTGCTCGAGCGCAGCAAAAGCGTTTCCCTGGCCATTATCCGCGAAGTCAGCCGGCGCCTGCGCGACAACGACGCCATGGCCATTGAAGACCTGCGCCTGAAGGCCAAAGAGCTGGCCGAGGCCTACCAGCAGTTAGCCGAGGAAGAGTTTGCCCGCAGCCAGTTCCTGACCACCATCTCCCACGAGCTGCGCACCCCGCTGATGGCTGCCAACGGCTATCTACAGGCCGTGCGCGCCGGGATGATCCAGGGCGATGCCCTCCCCGGCGCCATTGACGTGATCTGGCGCAACGTGCAGGAAATCACCTCCCTGACCAACGACATCCTCTTCCTGCAGGAAATGGAGCTGATCCTTCCCGAATTCCGCCCCACCGATGTTGTGGCCGTGGTAAAAGCCGCCATCGAGAGCGAGCGCCCGCTCGCCGAGCGCATCGGCGTGAATGTGCGCTTCGAAGCCGGTCCCTCGCTCCCGATGATATCCGGCGACCCCAAGAGCCTCCAGCGCGCCCTCGGGGCCGTCTTGAACAACGCCATCAAATTCAGCCCGGATGGCGGCGAAGTGCAGGTCACGGCGCGGCAAATGGATGGCAAAATCGTGCTGGTCTTCCAGGATCACGGCGTGGGCATCCCGCCGGAAGCCATGCACCGCATCTTCCAGCGCTTCTTCCACCTCGACATCATCTGCGGGCGCATGTTCCGCGGCATTGGCCTGGGTCTCTCCATCGCCAAACACGTGATCGAGCAGCACAACGGCACAATCGAAGTCGTGAGCGAGCTGGAGAAGGGCAGTACCTTCACCATCCGCCTGAAAATCTAGCGCGAGACCTACGGCTCAAAACCAAATGTGTTAGCTACCACCCCCGGCAAGAGGCTGTAAACAGAACATCCGATTACAGCCTCCATCTCGTGCTGGATATGGAAATACGCCTGCCATTTTCGCACGGTGTAGTCATTCACGCCGTGCCGCAGCACCACATCCACCAGGCGCTTTTCGATCAGGCAGTAACCACCCGGCAGGGCCAGTGAATCGCACAGTTGCACCAGTTGATCATAAGCCGAATAATCTGCGTCCATTAGAAACTGCTCGATAAACTGCTCGTCCGCCTCACTGAGGTCGGAATGGCCGGAATAAACTTTGACGCCTTTAACGGGAAAGGAATGCGTCAGGCAGATGCGCGCGGCATCCTCATATCCCAATGCCGTTAAGAACCGGTAGCCGTCCAGCGTGTGCCTCAGGTCGGTGACCCCTTCCTGGCGGCCAATATCGTGCAGCAGGCCGCACACGTACGCCGCCTCCGCGTCTAGCCGCGGGTGCCGAGCGGCGATCTTCTCAGCAGCCTGGGCCACGTGCAGCGAATGCGCCACCCACGGACCCGGGTTTTTTGTTTCTGCCTCGGCCAGCATCAGCCGGGCTTCATCGCGTGTTGGTATCTTCATGCATCTCTCCGCGCTGCCACCAGGCAGCTTCCACCGATTGGGAGCGCTTTTCCGCTGGCGATGCGCTTCAGTTCCCAACCAAGCAGCCTATCCAGCATCCAGCCAGCCGCCCCTGCCCGCGACTGGTGCTCCTGTTGGTACGAATCCCATGCCTCCTGTTTGCGCAGCCCCAGCCGGGTCGGCAGGGTCCGCAGCAGAAAAATTGGCAGCGGCAGGAAGAAAAAGAAATAGCTGGCATACTCCACCCGCAGCCCGGCCTCTTTCAGCGATTCGCGCAGGCCGCCCAGCGTATAGCGCCGGTAATGCCCGGCATAATCATCGTCCGCCGACCACAGCCCCCGGAAGGCCGGGACGGTCAGGTAAACCCGCCCGCCGGGGACCAGCAGGCCGCATACCGTCCGTAGAAAATCGCTGTCCTCCGCGATATGCTCCAGCACATCGAATAAGCCCGCCGCGGGCAGTGCGCCCGGGTAGAACCCGGCATCTTCTAAAGTGGCGCATACCACCGTCGAAACGCCCCGCTGGCGCGCGTTCTGCACGCCCTGCATGCCCGGCTCCACCAGCGCCACCGGAAAGCCGGCCTGCTGCAAACCCAGCGCCACGTAACCGTTGCCCCCGCCCACATCAAACACTATCCCGGGCGGCGGGTACCGGCGCATCACAGCCTGGATGCAGCGGTTGCGGTGCTCGAACCAGAATGAGTCCGCCTCCAGCGCCAGGCAGTTGAGGTTGCCTTCCTCCGGGTAAGATACCGCTGTCGGCGATTGGACCGCGCTCCAGATGCCGTCAGGGCCTTGTTCCAGGTTGGCGGCGAAGTCACGCAGATTCACCATCGGCTCCCTGATCCCTGCCGGGGAATAAATCGATCCAGTAGCGCGAAACCAGCTCGCCGTCCACCAGCACCTGGTTTTCCATCACCCCGCCGTTCGATTCGATAATGCGCGCGGAGGGTGTATTCAAACTGTTGCATGTTACCAGCACGCGCTCCAGGCGCAGTCCGCGCGCCGCTTGCCAGGCCGGGTCGCGCAGTTTATCCAGCAGCATCGCCAGCATCTGCGTTCCATAGCCCTTGCGCCGCTCGCCGGGCC
Organism: uncultured Anaerolineaceae bacterium; assembly: GCA_964437595.1. GTDB lineage: Bacteria > Chloroflexota > Anaerolineae > Anaerolineales > Anaerolineaceae > DSYU01. Next base: position 16,327 of record CAYTHO010000040.1, on the reverse strand, counting down.
GCATGGCATAACCAATGTGCCCGCCGCGCTCTTTGAGGATCGGCGTCAGCCAGCGCCGCAGCCGGATGATACCTATGATCTTTCCCGAGGCGCGCTCCACCAGCCAGAATTCATCGCCGGGCACATAGCCGGGGGGCAGGTTCTCGCCCCGCGCGGACTTGCGCAGGCGGTCCACATAGGCCGCAAAATCCGCCCGCAGTAGGGGCAGGTCGCGCTCAAAGCGATCCTCGCCCGCCGCCTGGAACGCCTCGGCCATTTCCAGAAAAGGCGCCGCGTACGGATCGCCCGGCTCTACCAGTTCCAATACATCTTTCACCGGTTCACGGCTCCCACTTTTGCAGTTCGAGCAGGTTGCCCTCCGGGTCGGCGGCATAGACGAACACCAGCCGTCCCACGCCTTCCACATCCACGTAAACCAGGTCGCCCAGCTGCGCGCCGCCAGAGCGCAAAACAGCCTCCAGCGCCGCCGCTACATTCTCAACGGCAAAGGCCAGGTGCGCCAGCCCGGGCCGGTTGATCGCCGGAGCCGGCCCGTCAGCCAGCGTGTTGTACTGAAAGATCTCCAGAGTAGGGCCTTGGTCGCCATGCCCGGGCAGGCGCAGGTGCACCCCGTGGATCTCCGCGCCGGGTACGCCGCTGGCCTGCTCCACCCACGGCTGGGTCAGGCGCCGCTCGGGCGGAACAGGCCGGCAGCCGAAAACCTTCTCGTAAAAATCGGCCAGCTTGCGCCAGTCTTGGGCAACAATATTGGTATGCACGTAGCGTGCTCGAACAGGCATAGCAGTCTCCTATCAGGAATTCATCTGGTAGTGGCTTGCAAACAGCTCCGGCTCGTACGGCGCGCGGCGGTTCGGGCAGCCTTCCCGTGGGCAGAGCTGGCAGCTGGCAAAGCTGGCCTCCGTGGGAAAGCAGACGCGTGATACCGTCTTGGTGGGCACCATCAGCATGCTGTCCGTCAGGCGCACCCCAATCGCCTCCTGCCGGTTCTCGAACAGCGCAAACAACACCCGCTGCTGCTCGATCGGCCAATCCGCGAGCGACCCGGGACTCATATAAGATGTTTTCCCGGGGCGGTAGCGTTGTTCCAGGTCAGCTTCCAGTGCGCGCACAGCACAGAATAAGGCCGCCTCTTTAATCGCTTCCGCCCAGAAGCGCGCCATCATATCATCCATGCCTTCAGCCCACTCCTGCAGCTCGGGCCCGCAGGTAGCCAGTTCGGCAAATACGCGCTGAGCCGCACCCACGTTCACCCGCAGCACCCGGCTGTCGAAGCGCACCCCTTCTATTTCCACCCAATCCCCGCCCCGATTCGAAATGAACGCCATCCGGTACAGCGCGCGCGGATGGGCCAGGGTTCTCGCGTCCGCCAGCAGGCGTTCCAGCTCGGCAGCGCTGCTGCTGCCCGGACGCACGTGCAGGCGCTTTTGCAGCGCTGGCACATCCGGCTCAAATGGGATAGCATCGAGAATGTGGATGTTTGTTGCTGTACCTGTCATAACCGGTAATCCGTCCGCTCGCCGTTCCTTTCAGGTTACCGCATCGCCCTAAGGCTATGCGCAGTGTTTACCCTCCGGAACTGTTTTGCTGTTCCGCCTCGTTTTCAACCGCATAGGCAGATTCTTTTTCTTCTTCTAACCCGCCCAGGATCCACTCATCCAAGAGACGTTCTTCGTATTCGGATATCTCCAGGCGCGACCGGCGGCACAGTGCTTGGATATTTTTCCGCACGATCATCGCCAGGTCTTCGGCAGTGTAGCTTTCAGGGTGCTTGCTGAAGCGCACGCCGTCTTGAAAAATAATGCCTTTGAGGATCAGCGCCACATCGCCGCGGGAGATCGCCACCCCCCGTTCAGCGCACCATCCACTGATGGCCCGCGAAGATTGGTAGGTGTTATAGGTGCTCTCCTCCGCCGCGATTTTTTGCAGCTCTGCCACAATGCCGTGGAAAACCAGCGCGTACTGCTGCGGCGCGAGGTCCGGCGCGCCGGTCACCTGCCCCACCCTGCGCACAAACTCCTCCAGGCTGGGCAGCGATTCCTCGTAGGCCTCCTCGCTCGCCTCTTCCCCCCGATCCTCATCTTCCTCATAAGACCGGTCGAGCGGCGCTAAGGGGTATTCCCCAGCGGCAGCCTGCGGTCGATGAACGCCCCCATCCCCCTCCACCACATCGGCTTCCTCTCGCGCGGCTTCGCCAGCCCCCGCCTCATCGGCAGGCAGCGCCAGCTCGCGCTGCGCGGGGCGCTCGTGGCGCATCGGGTCGAACAGGTAGCCCGGCTCTGGTTGGGTGGTGATCTCCAACCCCAGGTTCCCCACTGTTTGCAGTAGTTTCTTGAAGGTGCCTGCTCCGGCCCACTGGGTGGAAAGCACCTGCGGCCCCAGCTTGTTCACCACGTACTGCGAAGCCCGCGCCAGCAGCACCGGGGTTTCGGAGCCCTGCACCAGCTCTCGCACCAGGGCAACCACTTTCCCGCGCAGATCAGCCAGCCGGTTCTTATCCAACCTGCCCCCGTTTTCCGCATCGGTCGGGAGCATGGGCGCGGGCACGGGCGCCAGGGAATTGGCCTGCTTGCCGCCCTTTTTCACCCGCCCGGCAGGCAGGGTGATCTTCTCGATCGGCGATGGCATCATCGGAATGGGCGTGTCCGGCGGGGCAGTGATCTCGGGTAGGGCCTCCACCGGCGCGGAGACGGGCGCCGCACCCACTGGCGCCTGGACGTCTGGTTTCAACACCAGCTTGTACATCAGCGCGTTCACCCGCTCCAGTTGCAGGCGTTCCTCGCTGCACACCAGCGCTTCCGCCAGGCGCTGCGATGTGCCGAAACCCAGCCAGTTGGTGCTGTCGCGGAAGGCGTGAAAGTCGCGCAGGATATCCGGCAGGTTGGCGCCAGCCACCTCGCCCTCGTCACACACCGCGCTGTACACCCGCGCCGCCATGGATTTCAACAGCGCCAGCGGCACGCGCGCACGGGCTGCCGCGCCACCGGCGCAGTTCGCCTCCACCGACAGGCCCAATGCCTCTTCAATAAACTCTTCTTCCTGGATGACGAAATCGCAGGCCGCTTTGTACGCTGGGGGCATAAAGTCGATTCCCAGGGTGGTGGTGCGCCGGTCATGCGCGCGCAGGCGCAGCAAAACGGGCAGGAAATCCGAATCACCCGAGAAGATGATGAACTCATCAAAATGCGTCTTGTGATTGAGCGTATCCAGAATATCCATCACCATATAGATATCCGCGCTGTTTTTGCCGGTTCGCGTCAGGCTGGGGCAGTCGATCACCGAGAATGCCGCGCTGGTGAAGAACGAGCGGTACCTGCGGAAGCCTGCGTCTGGGTTGGGGTAACAGCGGCGGATCAGGATTGAGCGCGGGCGAGCGGCATCAGACAGGTGGTCCAGGCAGCCTCTTTCCAGCCAGGCCAGCCAGCGCGACGGGTCAGATGCGAACCGTTCAGCCGCTTGCGGGTCTGTCTTGCTCAAGCCGATATAAATATTATCAAAATCCACAAAAAGCGCGCTTCTGATAGGGGGTACGGATGGAAGGGCAGATTCCATAATAAAAAACCTCAAAAAAAAGACTGTGTAACTCGCCAAAGTAAACGGTACAAAATTTCTCGTCACCCGGCCAATTACGCGAACATAAACGGTTTGTTTAACACCGGAAACCAACTTCAATCCGGTAGCGGCGGATCTCCTGGGGTTGGAGGAACTTGAGCGTTCCCTGCTCTCGTTCCGCGCAGCGCCCGGACACCAGGCAGTTCGCGGGCTCAATCCCAACCACATAAGCCCCCTCGCCCATCATTTTCCATTCCGCCAAAATCGGATAATCGGCCAGGGCATACCGCCAAAAAACGCACAGCTCGCGGGTTCCTTCAAACCTGGGGTTTACCAGGCGTACTTCTACCTGGCCATTCGCGTCGGCCTGAAGGTTGTGGTAAAAAACCTGCTCGCTGTAACCAGCCTGTGGTTCCGTGAACACATTATAATCCGCAAACCCGGCCTGCGCGATCTCATCTCGCGGGCGCGTGGTGTGCTTGGGCAGTTCCAGGCGCGTTCCGGCATCCACCAGCGGGAACCCCAGGTTAAAGTGCTGCAGGAACATGTGCGGCGCCGGCTGGAAGGAATGGTTTTCGACCGTATCTTCAATCCAAAAGCGCGTCCCGCCCAGCCACATCCCCACCCGGCGGCGCAGCGAAACATCCTCGCCGAACATCGCCGTCTGGCGAACCGTCCCTTCTACCCACAGGTAATAATCGTCCTCCCGCCACTCACCGCCCCAGCGCACCTCGCGCGCCGGAATCCCTGCCACCCGTCCGTGCAGCCCGAGCGTCTCACCCTCGTCTTCGCAAGGCGACCCGACCTGGGTCAGCCCGCAGGGAGTCAGAAACCCGCCCGGCCAGGTGCGCAGCCAGCCCAGGCCCTGCGGTTCGGTAAAGGCCGGATGCGCCGTGCCCACCCCGGTCAGGAAGGCCAGCGGCGTGCCCTGGTACGCCAGGTCGGTGATCGCCATGCCCCGGTCGGTGACCACCAGCAGTTCCAGCCCGCCCGCATTGCGCAGCCGAGCGGCGCGCACGCCGCGCTCGCTGCCGTCCACCAGTTCCACTGGCTCCACCCGCGCAAGCTGGCGGATATCGCCCACCCGGCGCAGTATCTCCGCGCGAGTATAGGACTTGCCCCATAATACGGCCATGAAACCTCCACACCAAGAGATTTTTCGCGATGTCTATTTTCGCTCAACGATCATTAACAATATCCGCGCAGGCAGGTCTGTGGCCGCGGTCAGCGCCCCTGCATGACCGTTTCCCATGCGCCGTAATAGTTAGCATAATCACCCACCAGCAGGTACAGCGGCGGCTCATCTTCCACAATCTCGGGGAAACGCCCAATCGGTTCGTGGAAGCGGTTATCCGTGTGATCGTCGTTCACCAGCGACACTTCTCCGATCAGAATGCGCCCGCCCTCGCCCCAAAACGTATGGTACATCCCGCGCGTCAGGGTGATGCTGTCGCCGGGCTTCAGCGCCACCACTCCGCCCGCCGGGACGGTGCGAACAACCCCATCCATTGATACCCTCACCGGGGTCGATTTATCCAAATCCTCATCTGGCGTCGAATTATAAAGCTGGATCATCAGGCGCCCGCCCCCGCGGTTGATGATGTCTTCCATCTTCGTCCAGTGGAAATGCATAGGGGTGATCTGGCCCACCTCGACGATCATAAGCTTCTCGGCATACAGCTTGCCCTGGCCCGTTTTCAGGTTTTCCTGAGATCCGTTGCGCACCGTGAACAAAAATAGGCCCATTTTATAGAAATCGCCCAGGCCAAAATCGGTAATATCCCAACCCAGGTTCGTCTGCACAATCTCCGCCGCTTCCGGGCCTTTGCCGCGCCATTCGTCCGGCGACCAATGGGCAAAGGCTGGCAGGTAAAAACCACGCTCTCGGATAAAATCGTCCGCCGAACGCATAATGGCATTGACCTCGGATCGTTTCATCGTTTTCATTTGCAATCTCCCATTCTCGATTGATAATCAACGTCACCCATCAGACCACATCCAGAACATTCATCCCCGGCAGCGGCGGGAACGCCGCGTGCGGCTCAGCCTGGTACCAGAAGGCCGTAGATGCCATATCATCCTGGCGGAGCAGGTAGCGCCCCTGGCCTTCGGCAATCGCCCGCCATCCCAAATCCTGGATGGTCACCCGCAGGTCCTGGGTAAAGCGGATGGGGTCCATAATATGCCAGCGGTACATGCCAAAGCGCTGCTGGCTGGCGTACAACCCATCCGGCTTGATCAACTGGTGCATGCCCAGGAAAGGCGTGGAATAAATGCCGTACTGGCCCTTGGGGAATTCCCAGTTCCACGCGCCGCCAAAATAATCCTCCGTACCCGTCCCGCAGATCGTCGGCCAGGGGTCGTCGCCGTCCATGTAAAACTTAATCTCCCCTTCGCCCCACCAGCCGGTGTTGTTTACCCCCACCGCCAGGTACGTGCCGACGTAATGTCCCTGCCCGCGCACCCCATCTAGTATGGTATGCACCTGCCCCACCGGCAGCGGGTTGTTCCGGCGCCATTGAGCATGCAGGTACGCGCGGGTTTCGGGCACCTCAGTCAGCGTATAATCGATCGAATAATAAAAGCCGTGGATTTCATCCTGTCCCAGGTTTTCCAGCGTCAGCCGGGCATGCTTGCGGAACGGCATCTCCCAATAGCTGTTCATGCCGCCCGCCGGGTTCACCGCCACCGGCAGCGAGCTGACGTTGGCGCGCTCGCACCAGCCGTTGCAGAAAAAATCTCCCAGCGGAACCTCAATCGATGGCATTTCCTCTCCATCCCAATACGCCCGCAGGATCAGCCGCCGCCAGTTGGCCGGGAAAACCGTGCACCAGAAATGCTGGATTGCCCCCGGCCCCGCTATATCCGCCAGGGTTACCGTGGCCTGCCCGGCAATATTTATCGAAGGCGATACCTTCCACCCCTGGCCCAGTTCGCGCGCCACAACCGCGCCCGTTCCGGTCACCGCGGCGCCGCCCTTGCCTTTTTCGCCGGTAAAATTCTCCGCGCTGATGGATCGCGTCTCGGCTTTAGACAGTTCCGCCAGATTTCCCAGGCCCATCCCCAGGCCATTAAAAACCAGTTCCATGCGCTCCTCCTCTATTTTGTGAAAACAAATCGCTTGATGGAACCCATCATGTCTACCAGGTAGCAATGATGGCCAGATTTCACCTTGCAATTTGTGAAAACAAATCGCTTGATGGAACCATCATGTCTATCAGGTAGCAATGATGGCCAGATTTCACCTTGCGATTTGTGAAAACAAATCGCTTGATGGAACCATCATGTCTACCAGGTAGCAATGATGGCCAGATTTCACCTTGCGATTTGTTAGTCATTATAGCTTGAGATGAAAAGGCCGGGCAAGTTCATTGGCAGGGCTTTATCGTGTAAAATATTCACATCTATCTTGAGGGAGTTCCATGTTTGTCTTTTTGTCCAAGTTCCTGCCTACTTTTGTCTATCCCATCGGCCTGATCTTCCTGCTCATCATCCTGGCGCTCATCGTGCGCAGCCGCAAGCGCCTGCAGACGGCAGTTTTAGTGTTGTGCATTGTCATCCTGCTGGTGGGCGGCAACCGCTGGATAGCCTATTCCCTGGCCCGTTCGCTCGAATGGCAGTATCTTCCCTTAGAAACCGTCCCCCAGGCCGATGTCATCGTTGTGCTGGGCGGCGGCACCGAATCGGAACAGTATCCCCGCCCCACGGTGGAAGTCAACGGCGCGGGCGACCGCGTGCTGTATGCCGCCGAGCTGTACCAGCAGAGCAAAGCGCCTTACATCCTGCTCAGCGGCGGGAACGTAGCCTGGAATACCGCTCGCTCCATGACCCCCGCCTACGAAATGGCCCGCCTGTTTGAGCTGACCGGTGTCCCCGAAGAGGCCCTGTGGATGCAGCCCAAATCGCAAAACACGCGGGAAGATGCCCTCTACTGCGCGGAAATCCTGAAAGAGAAGAAAGTCAGCCGGGTGCTGCTGGTCACCTCCGCCCAGCACATGCCGCGCTCCGTGGCGCTCTTCAAACACCAGGGCATTGATGTCATCCCCGCGCCGGTCGATTACACCGTAACCCAGGTCGGCTGGGACAGCCTGTTCTCGCCGGACCTGGAAACCCTGCTCATCAACCTGATGCCCTCCGTGGGCAGTCTCTCGCTGACCAGTGGCATCTTGAAAGAATATATCGGCATGTGGGTTTACCATCTCAGGGGGTGGATGTGAGATGACACCGCCGGGTCTGCCGCCGACCGATGCGTTCCGTCTCCTGGCTGACGAACCGGATGAACCGGAGCGCGACTTTCCTCCCGCGGGGTTTGTTCCTGGCCCATCGGCGGTCAACGGAATTGAAGTATTCGTGCCCGCTGAAACCACCGTAAAGCGCCCGGACGTGCTCGATTTTCCCTGCCCTAAGTGCGGCGCAACCAGAGCATACAGCGTGGAAGAAAACAGGCTGTATTGCGACCACTGTGGGTTCAGCGAAGTTCCCCAAACCATAACGCTGGGTCGGGCAGCCGAGGGCTTCGAGTTCGAGGTCCAGACGGTGGAACGTTCGGAAATGGGCTGGGGCGAGGAGCGCAGGGAACTGGCCTGCCAGCACTGCGGCGGGGTCGTTTCCATCGCGAAAGACGTGATCACCTATTCGTGCCCGTTTTGCGGGTCTAATAAAGTTCTCTTCCGCGAGCCGCTCGAAGATGTGCTGCGCCCGCGCTTCATCATACCCTTCAAAATTAGCCCCGATGAATGCCGCGCGGCGGTGAAGTCCTGGATGGGCAGCAGTTGGATGCTGCCGCCAGACCTCCTCGATGATTCCCGCCCGGAAAAGTTCCATCCCATCTATATCCCTTACTGGAGTTTCAGCGCCTCCGCAAACGCCACCTGGAAGGGCAACGTGGCATACAGTACGACTGAATATTTCACCGTTAACGGCAAACAGCAAGCACACACCAGGATGGTGTGGCGGGAAGAGCAGGGGAAAGTGCACAAGCCTTTCGAAGGCCTGCTGGTGCCCGGCACTACCCATCTGAACCTGTCCACCCTCGCGCGGGTCGATTACTTCAAAATGGATGACCTGATCCTATACGAGCCCCGCTGCCTGGCAGGGATGCAGGCCCAGTCCTACGATATTCCCCTCGATGAAGCCTGGCAGGCCGGTCGCCAGATTATGCGCGAGCGCACCCGCCAGGCCTGCCTGGACCGGGCCAATACAACGCAGGTTCGTAACTTTTCCATGTCGCTGGATTTCAGCGATGAGGCCTGGAAGTACATGCTGGTGCCCATGTATACCAGCGCATACCGCTACCAGGACAAAACCTTCCAGATTCTGGTGAATGGGCAGACGGGCCAGGTCGCTGGCCCGCGCCCGGTGGACTGGGAAAAAGTATGGATGGTGATTGCCGCCATTTTTACCCCAGGCATCCTGCTCAGCCTGGTCGGTTGGTATTTCTCGACTGAAAGCTCCTGGTCCATTTCATGGCCGGTTGCCATCGCTCTGCTGGGAACCGCGGTCGTGCTGGCCTACTCCATCCTCAAGAAAGCCAGGGAGCTGGAACGTGTCTGAAAATGCCGCCAGTTCCACCCGGCTGCTCACCGCCTGGGGCGCTGACCTGGCCTCTGCTTTCTGCGCCCGGTGCCAGACCAGTTTCCTGGTCGACCGTGACGCGCCGCCTGCCGCCTGCCCCAACTGCTTCCAGTCCGCGCTGGAAATCAAGCCCGATGATATAGCAGGCGGTTTGCACCCATACCCGCCCGAGCTGATTGTGCCATTTCAGCTTTCGGAACAGCAGTTGGGCGATGCAATCCGCCGTTTTGCCGCCAGCATTCCTTTTCCTCCCACCAGTCTGGACCCGTCGAAGCTGCGCGCGGGCATGTCGATGGTATATGTGCCCACCTGGCTGGTCGACAGCGCCGTATCCGCATACTGGCAGGCAGAAGTGGGTTTTGATTACCAGGTGATCAGTCACCAGGAAACATATCAGCAAAACCTGGGCGGTTGGAAATCCAGCGAAGTGAAAGAACCCCGCGTGCGTTGGGAGAATCGGGTGGGCAGGCTGCGCCGGGCTTACCATAACGTGGCTGTACCAGCGATAGAGGAAAGCGCCAGGCCTGAGAAACAGTTAGGCGCCTTTCACATGGATTCAGCGCAGTCCTACCACCCAGACTGTATCCGGCGGGCCGCCATCCGTGTGCCCGACCGCACGCCCCAAACCTCCTGGTCAGACGCAGCCGCGGCCTTCCAAAAAACCGCCGCGCAAGACTGCCAGCATGCCTGCTCAGCCGGGCACATCCGCCAGTTCCGCTGGAAAGCTCGCTTCAACCGGCTCAACTGGACGCTGATGCTCCTGCCCATGTACACCGCTTACTACCGAGATGACCAGGGAAAAATCCACGGGATCAAAATCCACGGGCAAACCGGCGCCATTTCCGGATCGCCCCACGCTTCATCCCGCCGCGCCCTGCACGCCGGTCTCCTCATCCTGCTCATGGGCATCATCCTCTTCCTTGCCGGGCTGCTGCTGGATGACCTGCCCACCAACAGCATGCTGGTCGAAACCATCGCGACCCTGCTGTCCGTTCTCGGCATCTCAGCCGTCCTTGCATCCTGCGCCCCGTCCGTGATTGCCTGGGATTTCAACCGCAGGCAGCATCTGGAAGAGATGCGAATCCGATAACCCCGCTTAATCGGTAATCCGCGCCCGGAACTGCCGCCAGGAAGCTTTCAGCCACAGCGTAAGCCATTCGCTGAAGGACTGCTGCCAGGCAGAATTCGCCCGCCGCACGCGCCCCTCGTCCGGCGTGTGCGCGCTGTAAGTTGTTTCGCGGTACAGTGAAGTTATCTGTTGAAGCGCCTGGTTGAGACGCTGGTACGGTTGTAGATGCCCGCTGTAAAAAGCCAGGTACTCATCCGGCGTCATGCTCGGGTCTGCTCGCAAGCCGGCCCACGCCAGCAAACGGCGCATCCGCCGGTACAGCGTTCCAACAGCAATCACTGGGGCATGGCGGGCGGTGGAGAACATGCGCAGCAGGAAGAACGGCAGCGCCAGCAGGGCCAGCGCCCCCACCAGCACCGCCCCGATCAGATACTGCGAGGGTTCCGCTTTTTTCTGATCGATCGGGGTAATAGAGGGCAGCGCTTCCGCATTCAATGGCGTGTCTTCGCGATACACAATCGGCGAGCGGCCTGCCGTTGGCTCGAACTCTACCCACCCATAGCTGGGGAAATATACCTCCACCCAGGCATGCGCCGCCGACTCTGGGACGCGGTACGCTCCCTCTTGCATGTTGTATTCCCCCATGGCGTACCCGCTGACCACCCGCGCCGGAACATCCACCACGCGCAGCATCACCACCATGGCCGAAGCATAATGGCTGCAAAAGCCCTGTTTTGAATCAAACAAGAAATGATCAACCACATCCCGGTTGGCCGGGGTCTCTTTGGTTGACAGATCGTATTTGAAATTCTCCCGCAGGTAATTCTGCACAGCCATGGCCTTATGGTATGGGTCATCCTGCCCTTCGGCGATGCGCCGCGACAGCGTGCGCACCCGCTCCGGAAGGGTATCAGGCAGGTTGAGGAACGTCTCGCGGATTTCGGGCGGGTAATCCACGGAGTCTCCTGCCAGTTCGTTCGCGCTGACGTTCGTCGCTTCCGAGATCACCTGGTATTTGTATTCCTGCCCGTCCAGGTTCTGGCTGTCGCCCGATTTCGTCTTGAGCAGGTACACGCCCGGGTCCGTCTGCACCGGGTTATTCACCGAGAACAGCGTTCCGTTATTGCGGGCGACCACGTCGAAATCCTGGCGGAGATAATAGCGGCCTGGCGAAGGTTCACCCGGCAGGTCCTCCGGCGAGGGAACGCGGTCCAGCAGCAGCGCCTGCTGCCAGCCGCGCCCGGTATAGGCGCCGTAGATGCCGTTGCGCCAGTAATGGATGCGAATCTCCGCTTCTGGGATGGTCGCGGCAATATCCGAAGGGGCCGGTGGCGGGTCGCTGATCCGTACCCACATGATCGTCTCAGGCCCCTGCGAAATCGGGTCGCCAATTTGCGCCATGTTTGGCGTGTTTACCCGAACCTCCTGTTCTTCCTCTGGCGGAGGCGGGGGTGGGTTTACCCCGGAAAATAAACGGGTCGCCGTGTCCGATGTTTCCTCGTGATAGCGGTTGATCCATTCGGAAACCGCGCGCCAGCCTTCCGGCGTACCGAACAGTGGCGCCAGGCGGGCCAGAACCACCACCGCCATCGCCAGCGCCAGCACCGATGCCCCCCACTCAATACCTAGCTGGTCGGGGAAGTCGACCCGGCGGCGCTTCCAATCCTCGTGCCGCTGGTTGAACGAAGTCCGCGCGATCAGCAGCATGCCGCTGAACAGGAAAAACATATAATTGGTCAGCGGCTGCCGGCTGAGGTGAACATTAATCGCCATCAACAGCGCCACCGGCAGCAGCCCATTCAGCACCCGCCGCTGGCGAATCAGGCTCCACATCAGCCAGATCGCGCACAGCGCCAGGATCATCCCCAGCAGCAGCACAAACAGGCCCGTATCCTGGATGTTTTCCCCGGTCCGCAGCGTTTCGATCCAACCCGTGGCGCGCAGGGAAAACTCGATCCCGCGCAGGTTCATCTGGTTGATTAAATCGGCAGGCGATAAACGTAATATATCCCCCAAAGACGGCAGAACGTTCGAAACCGCCTGGATGGGGATAACGACAGAAATAAACAGCGCGTAGAGCACGATGTAGGGCCAGCGGAAGCGCGCTTTCGCCAGCAGCCAGCCAAAGCCGATGCCCATCATCAGCGATGTAACCAGCGGCGCATCATTGTCGATCCAGTTAGCGTCGTCCAGGCTGTAGACGATCACGCTCACCAGGGTCACGAAAATCAGCACCGTCAACCAATAGCGCCCGATGAGCCTCCCAAGCCAATTCATTCCACGCTCTACCATCCTGGCTTACTCCACCGACTCCGGCGCTGTTTGTACCGTGGGCTGTGCCACGCCTGGCAGGGGTGCGGCGGTGCGCGGCGCCCGCCGGGTCACCACCCGGCCAGTGCCAAGCACGGAGAACTCCCACCGGCTCACCTCGCCGTAATAGCCGCTGACCAGGCGCACATCCTGCCGTCGCAAGATATTGGTCGTCACACCCTGCTCGATCAGTAGCTGTGCAAACCCGTCCGCCGCAGATTTTGCCATCCCCGGTGCGGTTTTCCCATTATTCCCGCCTGGCGCTGCCGCGCTGGCATCGCTGCCTGACTCCTCGAACGACGCCGGGTCCAGGAGCACCACCTCCGCACGCCCGCTGCCGCCCCGGCTGCGCGAAATCCGGCGCAGCGCGGCCAGCCAGTTGGAGTTCAACGAAGGCGTCACCAGAATCAGCAGGTCGTTGCCTCCCACCAGCCCGCGCGCCCGGGTGAGCACATCCTCCAACGGCTTTTCCGGAACGGCGTGCAGCGGGGCTAGCGCCTGTAGAATCGACCACAGGTGCGCCTGTCCCTGGCGGGGCAAGACTACACTCTCCTTCTCGGCGCTGGCGAAAACGCCCACCGAAAGGTTCTGCTGGAGCAGCGCCATTGCCAGAGACGCGACCACGGTCACCATCACTTCCTGGCTGGAATCGTCTCCATCCCCTACGTGAGCCGCGAGGTCAAAATCCGGCACCAGCCAGACGTTCGAAGCGGCTTCCGGCGAAAACACCTTGACGAATGGCTCGTTACGCCGCGCCGACGTTCGCCAGTGAATATGGCGCAGCGGGTCGCCCGGAAGATAAGCGCGCACCGTAGTTGAGGCAATCGTCTCCGCCCGCAAGGGCTGGTTCAGCGGGCGGTGGTCGCCCAGCGCCCCGCGGTGCGGCAGGAACTGGTCGGGCAGCACCGCCAGTGGTGGGTACACCAGAATTTCCTGGCGCTGCAGGTACAGTTGGCGGACCATCAAAATGCCAAACGGCTCGCCGATGCGCAGTTCCCAGGGCCCCAGCGAGAAGACCCCGCGCCGCGTGCAAACCGTCCGCGCGCGCCAGTGGATCCTCGTCTGCGGGTCGGCGGCACGGGCGCTGGAAACGGTGTACCCCGGGATATTCGACCGGTCATCAAACTCCGCCCATAATACGGGGAGCAGGCTGCGGTTGGTCAGGTAGATCTGTTCTTCCAGCTCATCGCCAACTTGCATGGCGGCGAAGCGCAAGCGCCGCTGGCCCAGCACGTTGCGCGCCATGCCCCTCGCCCACACGAACGAGGACAGGACCATCCCCCAGAACACCACCGTGCTCATCAATGCCACCGGGGAGGGGTCCGCAATGTACCACAGCAGTACCCCAACGCAAGCGAAGAAGGAAACCCAGTGCTGCACCTCGATGGTCGTCCGCATCAGGGCATTTTCCGACCGCCACAGGATGTGCGGCTCGCGCGCCCAGCGCCGGACGGCATTCCACAAGGTTCGCCACAGTTTCTTCATAGATACGATTCTAGCACCTTTCCTATAGAATGATTTTCGTACGAAACGCCGCTTTCGTAACTATCCATAAGTCAGGTTTTTTCATAATATTATCGTCTGGATACCATAAGATTTGCTGATCTGGTGAACTTGTAGCACGGTCATGCCTCTCTGCGCGAGATCATGCCACGCGCATACACCATGGGCAAGCGAAACACAGCTTATACAGCGGGCGCTGTCGCGCGGTGAGAATTATCTTCCATGTTAAAATTGCTAGAACTGGGCCACCCCAGGCTGAAACCAGCAGCGCCGGTTTACGTTAACCTAATAAATGGTTACAGGTGTACGCATAAGAAAGTGATTGGTAATGAAAGTACAAACAAAAGGTCCCAGGTTTTGCGATTCTGCTGGCCGCACCCTCATTCTGCGCGGCGTTAACCTTAGCGGCAGCAGCAAAGTTCCTTTCCGGCCAAACGGCGCAACCCACCTGCGCGAAGGCTTTTTTGAACACCGCGATGTGTCCTTTGTGGGCCGGCCCTTCCCCCTCGAAGAGGCCGATGAGCACTTCACTCGCCTGCGCACCTGGGGGCTGACCGTGCTGCGCTTCCTGGTCACCTGGGAGGCCATAGAGCACGCCGGGCCCGGGCAGTACGACACCGCCTACCTGGACTATCTGCACGCCGTAATCAAAAAAGCTGGCGAATACGGCTTCCTCGTCATCATCGACCCCCACCAGGATGTGTGGAGCCGCTTCTCCGGCGGCGACGGCGCCCCCGGCTGGACGCTGGAGGCCGTTGGTTTCGACCTGGCCCGCTTCCACGAGGCCGGCGGGGCCATCGTTCACCAGCTGCACGGCGACCCCTTCCCGCCCATGGTCTGGCCGACCAACGGCGCGCGCGAAGCGGCGGCTACTATGTTCACCGTCTTTTTTGGCGGCAACGTCTTTGCCCCCAAAACACTGGTCGACGGCGAGCCGGTGCAGGAATATTTGCAGCGTCACTATATCGCCGCCTTTCAGCAGGTGGCCCAACGGCTGCGCGGCCTGGAATGCGTCATCGGCTACGAGGTATTTAACGAGCCCCTCAGCGGCTTTATCGGGCTCAAAGACCTTACCCGCCCCGTCTTTCCCATCAAATTCGGGCCGCAGGTCAGCCCGCTGCAGGCCATGCTGCTTGGCGATGGCATTTCGCAGGAAATCGAGGTCTGGGAGCGCAACCTCATCCGTTCCCGCCTGGTGGAGCGCCGCATGATGAACCCCAAAAAGCTGCGCATCTGGCGCGAGGGCCATACCGGAGTCTGGCGGCAGAATGGGGTCTGGGACCTGGACGATAAAAGCCGCGTGCACCTGCTGCGCCCGCACCACTTCGCCGAAGTAGACGGCAGAGAGGTCGACTTCTCGCGCGATTTCGCCCGCCCCTTCATCAACCGCTACGCCGCCGGCATCCGCCAGGCGGACCCCGATGCCCTGATTTTCATCGAAACCGACCCGCGCATGCCGCCCCCCGCCTGGGGAGCAGAAGATGCTCAGAACATCGTCTACGCCCCGCACTGGTACGACTCGACCGTCCTGTTCCTGAAAACCTTCTCGCCCTGGATTGGCTTCGACGTCCACACCCACCGCGTGGTATTTGGCCGCCGCAGCGTGCAGCGCTCCTTTGCTGATCAGTTAGGCAAGCACAAAGAATACGCCGCGCACCGCCTGGGCAGTGTGCCAACCATCATCGGAGAAATTGGCATCGCCTTCGACCTCAACGGGCGCCTGGCCTACCGCACCGGTAACTTCACCCAGCAAATCCACGCCATGGATCGCACCCTGCGCGCCGCCGATGACAACCTGCTCAGCTACACCCTCTGGAACTATACCCCCGACCACGACAACGCCCACGGCGACCAGTGGAACGGAGAAGACTTATCCATCTTCAGCCGCGAAATGTCCCGCTTTTCCGCCAGAAAGAAGGATCGAACGCAGCATGCCCCTGTTCCCGCCGCCGGCCTGCCCGACATCCACCTCGGCGGGCGGGCGCTGGAGGCCATCGTCCGGCCCTACCCCCGCGCCACGGCTGGCGAGCCGCTGCGCCTTTCCTATGATATCAACCGCCGCACCTTCACCTACGAATTTCGCGGCGACCCCACCATCCAGGCGCCCACCGAAATCTTCGTTCCCCAGTACGTTTACCCGGGCGGCTGCCAGGTGTGGCTTTCCGATGGCGAATGTGAAATCAACGAGGCCGAACAGACCCTGCTGTACCGTCCCTCGCCCCAGCGCGAAATCCACCGCATCCGCATCTCTCCCAGGAACGGAAAGCACTAAGAACCTATCCGAAAATTATTTAAAAGAGGAGACGCGACATGGTAAAAATG
>CAYTHO010000039.1:0-51434 GCA_964437595.1 uncultured Anaerolineaceae bacterium | reverse complement strand
CGGCTGCCGTGGCACTTAACGTGACCACATCACCGTAGTGATAGGTGGTCTGGTTCGGGGTCTTCGTCACGGTGCCATGCTCGGAGACGATGGTCAGGGTGTACTCGATCTGCGTGAAGTGTGCGGTGACGGATTTGTCGGCATCTATGGTAACCGCGCAGGTTCCAGAACCCGTGCAGGCACCGCTCCAGTGGTCAAACTGGTATCCGGCAGCTGGCGTGGCGGTGACGTTGACCACGCTCCCTTGCATGTATGAATATGTCCCAACCGCCGGGTTGGTGGTGCCCGCACCGCTCGGGTCGGCAGCCACGGTCAGGGTGTGCCTGGGCCCGCCCGTAGGCGCCATCGTATAGGTATAGGCGGAGGTTGCCTGCCCGGTGCGCATGTAGTCCACGCTGGTCTGCGTTGGACCAACAGTCACCTTCAGGTGGCCGGTGCTGGTGAGCGCCTGAATGGTCTTGCCATCATTGCCACCGGTGGTGTAAATCCCGAAGTTCTGTGTAAATCCGCCCGAAGGGACCGATTGGTAGACGATGCCGTCCAGCATTTCATAGGCATACTGGTGGTCGTGCCCGTGGAAGAAGGCAGTGACGCCGTTGGACACCATCATCTGGTGGATGGGCTGGCTGCCCCAGCCGGGGCGTTCGGTATCCCAGGCCCAGACGGTGCCGCCCACGTTATAGCCGCCCCACTCCACCAGGTTAGCCGAATCCACGCCGCCGTGGCCGTAGTTCACCTGGTTGGGGGACGACAGGCTGTTGCCGCCCACGATCTGGTGGGCGAAGATGAATTTATACTTGGCCTCGCTGTTTTCAAGGGTGTCCTTGAGCCAGTTGAACTGCTCCAGCCCCAGGGTCCAATCCCAGCGGTCGCCAGACCCGGTGGTATCACCCTCGCCGCCGCCCACCGTGGTGGTGTAAGGCTTGGTGGTCGAGAACCAGTACGGGTCGATGGTCACAAACAGCGCATCGCCCCAGGTCCAGGCGTAATAGTTCCGGCGCAGTTGGTCACCCGCCAGGTAGCTGTAGGTGCTGGAACTGCCCGTGTAGAAACCGTCCGGGGCCGGGTTGAGGAAGTACTTGTTCTGAGCATTGGTGCCGATGACCGGCAGGCTGTCTGCCAGCGGGTCGTATAGATGCCAGCCTTCCTGCTGCTCGTGGTTGCCCGCCACCATGTAGACCGGCGAGGAGCCGCTGATAATATTGAAGTACGGCAGGGTGTCCAGGTAAACCTGTTCCGCCTCCGCCGCGCTAGACACGCTGTTGTTGCCATCATCCATGGCAGCAGTATCGCCCAGGTCAATGGCAAAATCGGGGTTCGCCGCCGCGATGTCGTTCAGGGTGTTGGTCCAGGTGGTGCCGCTCCCCAGCATAATGTTGACGTGCGAGTCAGAAGTAATAGTAAAGGAGAAGGTGCTGCCCGCGGCCCGCTGGGTATAGAAGTCATGCTCGGGGCGCGATGTCCAGGTGGTTCCACCATCGCTGCTGTACTGCATGCGGTAGTAATAGTGCGTATTGGACGCCAGCCCGCTGATGGTGACCACGGTGGGTACGCCTGCCGGGGCTGCCACAGCGGCAGTAGCGGTGTACGGTCCACCTGAAGTGGTGCTGTACTGGTAGCGCAGCGAGATAGCCTGGTCTGGGATAGCGCTGACCGCGATCGACGTGCTAGTCGGGCGGCCCAGCAGTTCCGTTCCGGTAAAAGTAACCACGACCGGGATCAGGCTGAAGTTAGCCGTGACGCTCTTATCCGCGTCCATGGTGACCGAGCAGGCCCCAGTCCCGGTGCACGCCCCGCTCCACGAGTCGAACTGGTACCCGCTGGCAGGGCTGACGGTCACATTGACTACCGTGCCGCTCGTATAGGTGTGCGTGCCAGCCGAAGGCGTGATCGTGCCGCCACTCGTTGGGTTCACCGCCGTGGTGAGCACATACGTTGGCGCGGCGGTGAAGTTGGCCGTGACGCTCTTGTCCGCGTCCATGGTGACCTGGCAGGCGCCAGAGCCGCTGCACGCCCCGCCCCAGGAGGCAAATATATAGCCCGCAGCAGGCGAAGCGGTCACATTGACCATTGATCCCTCTGCGTAGGCATGTACCCCCACGGACGGGCTGGTGGTCCCCGCGCCGGTCGGGTTGACCGCAATGGTCAAATCATGGGTTGTTCCCCCAACCGCCGGGCGGATAGGCACCGCGCCGATCGCCCAGTAGTTGGTGTTGTCGCGCGTCCAGCTCATCGTGACCGAGCTGCCCGCGGCCTGCTCGATGCTCGCCCCGCCGCTAGTATTCGCAATACCTGTGGGGGCCCACAGCATGGTCTGGCTGGGGTCAACCGTCAGCACCGGCGCCGGGTTGCCGCCTGCAAACAGGCTGTCAAACACCAGTTCGTTCCCCGCCAGCCCCGGAACGGCCACGCTGGGTTGGGTGCTGTCCGTTCCGGTGGCTGTCACAAACGATCCCAAAGGCGTTGTTTGATCCACCTCGGCGAAGTTCGCCGCTCCAGCCACGATCCCGTTGCTGATCGAGGCAGAAAAAGTGATCGATAACGTCCCACTCACCCCGCTCGCCGGGGCTAGTAGGCTGTAGATCGCGGTGTAGCGGTTCTGGGATGGATACTGCAGTGTCCCCACCACGCTCAGCGCCTGCCCCTCAAAGGTGACGCTGGAAATACTGGTAGCGGTTGTGCCGCTGTTCCACGAGGCGCCCACCAGCATCAGCCGGTTCGCGCCGGTCCCGGTGGTGTGGCTCCAGCTCAAGGTGCTGACGTCATCGCCTGTGGCCGAAGAAACCGCGCCGTCCTGCTGCACTTTGGGCGTCAGGTCTTCCGTGAAGTTAGCGGTGACGCTCTTATCCGCGTCCATCGTGACCGAGCATGTGCCACTTCCAGTACAGGCTCCGCTCCAGGAGGAGAACACATAACCTGCGGCAGGCGAAGCGGTCACATTGACCGTTGATCCCTCTGCGTAGACATGTACCCCCACGGACGGGCTGGTCGTCCCGGCGTCCGCCGGGTTTGCCGCCACTGTCAGGTTATAGGTGGTTGCCGACGCCGCCGGGTGGATAGGCACTGCGGCGATAGCCCAGTAGTTGGTGCCGCTGCGCGTCCAGCTCATGGTGACCGAGCTGCCCGCGGCCTGCTCAATGCTCGCCCCACCGCTGGTGTTGGCGATGCCCGTATTCCAAAGCTGCGTCTGGCTGGCGTCCACCGTTAGCGTTGGCGCTGGGTTGCCACCAGCGAACAGGCTGTCGAACACCAACTCGTTCCCGGCCAGCCCGGTCAGTTCCAGGCTGGGTTGGGTTGAAGAGGTGCCGGTAGCGGTCACAAACGTCCCCAGGGGTGTTGTTTGATCCACCCCGGCGAAGTTCGCCGCGCCGGCCACGATTCCGTTGCTGATCGAGGCAGAAAACGTGATTGCCACTGTGCCAGTCACCCCGCTGGCCGGGGCCAGCAGGCTGTAGATCGCTGTATAGCGGTTCTGGTCCGGGTACTGCAACACGCCTACCTGGCTCAGCGCCTGTCCTTCAAAGGTGACGCTGGAAACGCTGGTGGCGGCCGTGCCGCTATTCCAGGATATACCCACCAGCATCAAGGGGTTCTCGCCCGTCCCGGTGGTATGGCTCCAACTTAGGGTGCTGACGTCATCGCCCGTGGCAGTAGAGACGGCCCCGTCCTGGCGCGCGGCGCTCCCATTCTCGACGAAATTGGCGGTGACCGTCTTATCCGCGTCCATCGTCACCTGGCAGGCGCCAGAGCCGCTGCACGCCCCGCTCCAGGAGGAGAACACATAACCTGCGGCAGGCGCCGCGGTCACGTCGACCACTGCTCCCTCCGCTAACACATTCTCACCAGCCGATGGCGTAATCGTGCCGCTGCCTGCCGGGCTGACCGCCGTGGTCAGGGTGTAGGTAGGGCCAACCACGCTGGGAGTGATGTTATACGTGTAATTCACCGCCCCGCTCGTGTTAGAAGCGGAGATGTAATCCACGGTTGCCTGGGTGGGGGTAACCGAGACGCGCAGGTGCCCTGCATTGGGCAGCATTTCGATGGTCTGGTACTCGGCATACGTCCCTTCCGTGTAAATGCCACTGAACCCGGAACCGGTCATGCTCGGCGAAGGTACTTCCTGGTAAACGATGCCGTCGCGTGTCTCGTAGACGTATTGGTGGTCGTGCCCGTGGAAGTAGGCGCTGACGCCGTTTTCGACAAACAACTGGTGAATGGGTTTGGTGCCAAATACCGCCGGGTCGCGGTGCGACGCGAACCCTGCTGTACCATCAGCATTCTTGCCGCCCCATTCAAAATATCCGGCAGCTTCCGCGCCGCCGCGCACGTACCCCGCGGTGTTGACGCCGATATCTCTGGGGATCCCGCCCAACATGTTGTGCGAGAAGACGAACTTGTACTTGGCGTCGCTGCCCTCCAGGGTTTCGCGCAGCCAGTTGTACTGCTCGGCCCCCAGGGTCCAGTTCCACTGGTCGCCAGTTATCGGGTCATCGCTGCCCTCGCCCGCCGTGGCGCCGTAGGGGTTCTGCATGGTGTACTGGAACTCATCGATCACCACAAACAGCGCATCGCCCCACGTCCAGGCGTAATAGTCCTCGCGGAATTCATCGCCGTAGGTGGCCTCATTAATCGATGATAGGGTATTGGTGTTGGCGGAATAAAAACCGTCATCGATTGGGGTGGGGTAGTACGCCTTACGAGCCTGGATGCTGCCCACTGCCGGGCTGAACGGCGTATCGTCAAGGTTCCAGCCTTCCTCATCTTCATGGTTTCCCGCCGCCAGGAAAATCGGCACCGAAGGGCCAATCCGCCCCATATAGAGCGGATCCCGATACGCGAGATAGCGCTGGTCGACTGCGTTCTGGTTGGCTGCGTTCTGCGGGTAGAAGGTATCGCCCAGGTCGATATGGAAATCCGGGTCTTCGTTGAACACGTTGGTCATCGCATTTTGATGGCTGGTATTCATGTTCGCGTGAGAGTCAGATTCGACCGTGAACACAAAACTGCTGCCCGCCGCACGCTGGGTCCAGAACGAATACTCATTGCGGTTAACCCAGTCATTCATCGCATCGCCGGGCGCGTGGTACTGCATCCGGTAGAAATACCGCGTGTTGGGGGTCAATCCCTCGATCGTCACCTCGTGCGGTTGGCCCCCCGTGGCAGTCACGTTGGCCGTCTCACCAGTATAAACGCCCGAGGTGGCGCCATACTGGTAGTGGTATTCGATTGTTGTAGCCGGAACGATGTTAATGGCGATCGATGTATCCGTCGGCTTGCCCAGCAGTTCACCGCCGGTAAAGGTGATCGTGGCCGCGGCGTTGACTGGGCGGGTTGGAACCCCTACCAGGGAAGCCAGGAAAACCACGATCATCACGAACCGCCCGATTCTCGCCAGGTTGGCGCGCTGATCGAGCTGCACTCCACGTTTCTTCGACAACGACAGTTGATGCAACATTTCATCCTCCCAATTGCATATAGCAAAACTGCTCCAGCGGTGATTCGGGACGCTATTCAAGCGCTTGCATTGTTACGACAAAAAAAATGCGCGCGCAAAGATTCGCGCCGGCGAAAATCGCCATCGCAGAAATCACTAAGGATCAAACAGGAACAAGCCCCGTTCTTTCCCCCTGCTTACCAGTATGAATATCAACTATAATAACGATTGAAGGGATAAATAAAAAAGCGAAACCCGCTTGTGGGCGGTTTCGCTATTTGCTCCCCAAGGATACCTTCCGTTCATTGCCCCCAGGCGGCCGTTTCAGAAGATAGCGACCAGAACAAATCCTTGGCTCGAAGCATCCACAATTTCAAAATAAGAAAAATTTTTCAACTACAAGAATCATTATAGTGATTATTTTTTAATTTACAAGACCTTGTGCGAAAATTCACGACCATTTTGAACGTAATGTCCATCATATAGACACACACCGTTTTTCCAGGAGGCGCAGCCGTGAAAATCACCGACATCAAAACCTACCCGGTGTGGGTAGGCAGCCGCAACCAGATGGTAGTTAAGGTGGAAACCAGCGAAGGCTTGTATGGCTACGGCGAGGCCGGGCTGTCGGGCCGCGAACTGGCCGTAACCGGCGCGGTGCAGCACTACCGCGAATTTCTCATTGGCCGCGACCCGCTGAATATCGGCGCGCTGTGGCAGGAGATGTACCGCAGCCAGTACTTCGAAGGCGGGCGGGTGCTCACCGCCGCCATCTCTGCCATCGACCTGGCCCTGTATGATATCAAGGGCAAGGCGCTGGGCGTGCCGGTCTACCAGCTCCTGGGCGGCAAGCACCGCGATGTGATCCCCGGCTTTGCCACCGCCACTGTCGCCACCGGCCCGGAGCTGCTCGAAAACACCCGCGCCTTCCTCGACTACGGCTGGCAGGCCATCCGCTTTGGGCCGCACATGCCCGGCAAACCCGGCGACCCGCGCAGCCTGTTCGAGCCGTGGGAATCGGTGGGCTATACCGCCAGCTGGCTGGCGAAGGTGCGCGAGGCGGTTGGCCCCGGCCCGGCCTTTGGCATCGATTACCACCACCGCCTGAGCGTGGCCGAGGCCGCCTCATTCTGCCAGCGCTTGCCGCCCGGCACGCTTGACTTCCTCGAAGAGCCCATCCGCGATGAATCGCCCGAGGCTTACGCCGCGCTGCGCGGGATGGTCAGCGTGCCGTTTGCCATCGGCGAAGAGATTTCCAGCAAGTGGGGCTTCCTGCCGTATATCGAGCGCGGGCTGACCAACTACGTGCGCCTGGATATCTGCAACGTGGGCGGCTTTACCGAGGCGATGAAGGTGGCCGGTTGGGCCGAAGCGCACTACATCGACCTGATGCCGCACAACCCGCTGGGGCCCATCTGCACCGCCGCCACCATCCACATGGCTGCGGCTGTGCCCAACTTCTCCTGGCTGGAGGTGCGCGTCTCCCCCACCGGAGAAACCTACAACTTCGACGATGATCTCTTCCCCTTAGCCCCGCGCCTGGAAGGCACCGGCTTCCCTGTGCCAGACGTGCCCGGATTGGGCGTCGAGTTTAACGAGGAACTGGCCCTCAAGCAGCCCTTCAAATTCTGGGAGCCGCCTCACCTGCACAAGCGCGATGGCTCGTACACCAACTGGTAGCTTTCATAGGAAAGGCTGTCCTGAACGTATTGTCCGCCCCTTCGCCGCCATCAACATAGGGGGCGCAGCGCAGCCATAACAATCCGGGCTGACCGCGCTGCGCCCCTCGATATTGCAACACTCCGACCTACCCCATCAGGCGCACCTGGCAAACCGGCAAGCTAAAGATCGTTTGCCGGCGCCTCTTCGCTTCGGTCGTTCGCGGCGAGTGAATTCTTAACCGTATCCGACATGAACTGGACCAGCGGCAAGATCGAGGCAAGCACCTGGTTTTCGCTTCCGATAAAAGAAAGATGCGCATTGGTGAACATCTTGGACAGTGAGTCGGCGATCAACGGCGCCTGTTCGATCGGCAGGAGTTCCTTCTTCAGTTCCTGCTGGGCCCGATCCAGTAACATCTCGTGCTTCACAACCTGTTCGTGAACCTGGTTTTCGACCAGCCGCATTTCCAGTTCGCGGTTCAAGATGGCGTGCTGGTTTTCAATTTGCAGCATTCTGACAGGCGTCTCCGTTTCCTCTTTGGCCCTGGCGACTTCCATTTCGAGCTTGAGCTTCTCCGCCGCCTGGAGGATGGCCTCACTTTCAATTTCCAGGTTATGTTTTTGCAGCCGGCGCCGTACCTGCAGATTGGCTAACTCAATCTCTTCCTTCTGCCGGATCGCATCTTTTTCAGTCAGCTGTTTTTGTTCGCGCATCTGGCGTTCAGAGGCAATCCGCGCCAGTCCAATTTCCTGCTGGGTGCGAATGTCCGCCTGCTCGCTTTTCGAGTGGATCTCATTCCGCACTTCTGCCTCAAGCTGCTTGCGCAAATCGGCATCGATTACAAATACCTGCGCAACCTGGACGAGCTCAAGCTCAATCCCCCATCCTGATTGTGTTCGATCAGCCTGTCCAGCCACCACTTCTCGCAGCGCCCGGTCGACCGCCATTGTCAGAATCGTTTTTCGCTGCTCAACGCACTCCTGCATGGTCATTCCAGAAACAACCGCTCGCAGCTCGCCCAGGCAGATGTTGTTGATCAGCGCGTTGATCTCCTGCAGCCCTACCTCAGCGCGGCGGCTGTTGAAATTAAAGTTCGTTGCCGCGGTAACCGGGTCGATGATGCGGTAAATCACAATCCCCTTAAACCGGACGGGGATTCCGTCCTTGGTTTCCTGGGTCATTTCAAATGTTGCTTCCTGTTTCGTGCTCGGAATCAATACATAAGTAGTTCCGGGCCAGAGGAACGTCCGCACGCCGGTGCCGCGATTGGACACCTTTCCATCCTGGCCAATAACAAGATATTGATTGGGTCCTGCAGTTGCGAATGCCATTTTAACCTCGATCGTTGTGGGGAGTATGAAGTTTAACTAGACAAATAAACCAAATAATTATAATTATATAACTAAATTAATATTATTCAACAACTTTTCTTATGCTGACTTGGCATAAATTTAAGAAGGTCCCCTATTCTCTGTACAGAAGAAAACAAAAAACCGCAAAGGGATGACAAATACGCTCTTTTTCCCTTTGCGGTTCTTTTCAGTTCAATTCATTTAATCAAAAAAGTCCTCTTCCCCTTCGCCCAGCCGCTCCCGGGCCGATTCCTTAAACTCCACCCCCAGCCCGGGCCGGTCCCACACCTCGATCATCCCGTCCTGGACGATCGGGTTAGGCAGCCCCTCGACGATGTCGTACCACCACTCCGGGCGGGCCACCGGGTATTCGAAGGCAATGTAGTTCTGCGGCATGGTTGCCGCGACCTGCACCAGCGCCGCCAGCCCGAACACCCCATCGAATACGCCGTGCGGGGCCATCAGGATGCCGTGCAGGTCAGCATACTCCGCCACCCACTTCAGCTCGGCAATCCCGCCTACGTCTGCCGGGTCAGGGCCGATGATGTTCACCGCGTGCTTTTCGATCAGCTCGCGGAAGTTCTGGCGCAGGTAGATCTGCTCGCCGGTATGGATCGGCGTCGATGTGGCGCAGGTCACCTCGCGGTACACATCCGCCAGTACGTAGGGCGTATAATCACCGGTGATCAGGTCCTCCAGCCACAGGATATTCAACGGCTCCAGCGCTTTGGCCAGCCGGATAGCATCCGGCACCGTCCAGCCTGGACCGCAGTCCAGTGCCAGGCCAATTTCATCGCCCAGCACGTCTTTCATCGCTTCCACGCAGGCGATCACATGCTTGAGCCCGCGTTCGGTCATCAACCCCCGGCTGGCGTGCGGCGCGCCGCGCTGCACATCCCCATAGAAGAAGTTGGGCACCTGGCTGACCATCCCGCTGTGGAAGCCGACAGCCTGCTTAATGATGGTGAACCCCTCGGGCGAATTCCGCATCTTCAACATGTTCTCAGCATGATCCTGGGGCGACTGCCCGCTCATCGGGAAGCGAATCCCGCCATTGTAGACGCGCACGCGGTCGCGCACCTTGCCGCCCAGCAGCTTATACACCGGCACGCCCGCCGCCTTCCCGGCGATATCCCACAACGCCATCTCGATCGCGCTGACCGCGCTGCCCCACGGCTTGAAACTGCCCATGCGGCGGATGCGCATCATCACCCGCTCCACGTTGGTCGGGTCCTCGCCCAGCAGATACTGCCGGTAAAACAGGATATGCGGCTTGAGATACGCCTTGGTCGATTCTACCTCACCGTACCCGCTGATGCCTGCGTCGGTGGTAATGCGCACCACCGGGTTCTGCCCAATCACCGCGCATTTGAGATCTGTGATTTTCACGGGACACTCCTTATGAATTACTTCCCTGCCAGGGGCAGGTTCTGCTCCAGCCGCTCAACGGCCTCCTTCAAGCGCCGGTCGATGGTTTCCTGCTTTTTCGCATCGCTGATCCAGCCAATATAGATGCGCCGGTAAGAGGGAGCCATGTTGCAGAAATTCTCCCAGGCCGTAGTGTGCTTCTTCAGCTCCTGCTCGATATACGGCGGCACCACCAGTTCTTTCGGGGCTGGCCTCGGTGCGTCCTCGCGGAAGTTGGCGCCCTCCGGAAGTTTCGCCAGGCCGGCTTCCGTCATGCGCCCTTCGCGGATCACCTTTGCCGCCCGGCGCTGGTTCACCAGCGACCATTTGGCCGTGTTGGTGCGCGGGGTAAACAGGCGCCCATAGCGCTCCTCGTCGATCTTCTGGATCAGGCTGTCGATCCAGCCAAAGCACAACGCCTCTTCAACCGCGTCCTCATAAGGGATGCACAACAGGCCGGTGTGGGCTTTGGTGAAGATCAGCCACACCTCGCGCTCGCTGGCATAGTGCTGTTCAAGCCACGCGCGCCATTCCTGGCGGGTCTCGACGGAAAGGGTGGAAGACATTTTCATCAAAACGCCTCATAAACAAAAAAGGATATACCGTTTTTAGCACGAAACAAAGCCTTGAGCAAGCGCAGGAGGCTTTTGCACCATAAAGAAATTTATTTCCGTCCATGCTGCGCCGCCGCCTGGCGAACCTGATCCTCGGTCAAGAATTGGCCGCGCAAGTTTATGGCCCGGTCGTTGAAACTTAATCACCCCGGCGCGACAAAGGCAGCGATTACAATAAAATGACACAGCGCGCCGAGGATGACGAAGATGTGCCACACCTCGTGGAATCCAAACACGCCCGGCGCGAAGTCCGGCCACTTACGGATATAAATCACCGCCCCGACCGTGTAAAAGAGGCCGCCCAGCGCCAGCCAGACCAGCGCGGGCGCCGGCATTTTGGCGATGATCTCCTGGATCGCCATCACCGACAGCCAACCCATCACCAGGTACACCCCGGCGGTCAGCCAGCGCGGCGCGCGGATGACGAACAGCTTGACCACCACCCCTACCACCGCCAGGCTCCAGATTACTGCCAGCATGCCCCAGCGCCAGAAGCCGCTGAAAAAGTGCAGGCAGATCGGCGTGTACGTCCCCGCGATCAGCAGATAAATGGCCGAGTGATCCAGCTTACGCAGCCGCTGGGTTACCTCCGGCCCGGCCTTCACCAGGTGATAGGCCGCGCTGGCCGCAAACAACAGCACCAGGCTCACGCCGTAAACCAGCAGCGCCAGCATTTTAGGCAGGCTGTCCCGCCCCAGCCACAACATCAGCCCCAGCCCCAGCGCGGACAGCACCGCCGCCGCCAGGTGAGTCAACCCGCTGACCGGGTCGCGTAGTTTATCCATATAATAAATCTCCATCAGTTTATCGAAGCGCCAGGAGAATCGCATCAGACTGGTAAACGCGATTCCGAGAATACCCTGTGACCTCACGGAGCAAACCGGCATCGACCAGCTTTAACAGGTACATCTTCGCCGTTTTAAAGGGTATCCCCAGGCTGTCAGAAAGCTGGCGGTTTGTGAGCACTGGGCGGGAAAAAAGATAGTTGATGACAGATGCCATCCGCTCTGGATTTCGGTCCATATTCACAATTGATTCATATTCGGTTCGTAGGTTCTGCAGCGAATCCAACCGCGCTACACTTTCCTGTGACTGTTCACTCACGCCTCGGAGAAAGAACTCTAACCAGGCATTCCAACCCCCATTTCGCGAAACACCAAGCAGGTGATCGTAGTACGCCTGCCGGTGTCGTTCAAAATACACGCTCAAATTAAGCAGCGGCTGTGCCAGCAGTCCCCAATCACACATCAGCAGTACAACGAGCAGCCGACCCAACCTGCCATTTCCATCCAGGAAAGGATGGATCGCTTCAAACTGGTAATGGATCATCCCAATGCGCACCAGCGCAGGTAAATCCCTTTCGGAATGAATAAATTTTTCAAAGGCATCCAGCGCAATGTGCATCTCCTCCACAGGCGGTGGTACATATGGCGCTGTGGTTGGTGTACTGCCAATCGGGCCGATCCAGTTTTGGCTGCGGCGAAACTCACCGGGTGTCAGATTGCCTCCCCGCACATTCTCCAGTAGCTTTGCGTGCAGTTCACGCAGCAGCCTCAGGCTGACGGGAAACGTATCAATACGTTCAAGCCCATACTCCATCGCGCGGACATAATTGTGCACTTCTCGCACATCATCAATTTGCTCAAAAAACGAAAGCTGCTCTGCTTCATAGACATACACATCCGCCAGTGAGGCACGCGTACCTTCAATACGCGAAGAGAGCACCGCTTCACTGCGTATAAACGGTTGAATTAACAAGCGTGGAAAAGGGAATGCGGACGCCAACGTAGTCAGGCGGCTTAAATCCCGTTCTGCCTGTGCCAGTGAAGCAACGAGCGACGATGACCAGGTAATACTGGGAGGCAGGGGAGCAGGGATAAATGCCCAATACCCTGTCTGAGTGCGAACGACTCTTCCTACCTCGGATGCTCGATATTCCTCAGGATCCAATCTTATTGCCCTTTTTCAATCAAAGTGTAAATACAGCTCATCCATATTAACACTTTTTGACAAAAGTGTAAATATAGAATCGTTACCTGGTATACGCGGCTGCATAAGCGACCCTCAGGCCAATCAGATCATCCGTGTTTAGCCCCTCACAACTTCCGCGAGCGGGCCGCGCTGAAAATCACGTCGTATCCCCAATCAGCAGGTCCACCGGCAGCACCGTCTCGCGCGGCACGGTCTCACCCTGCATCTGGCGGATGAGCAGGTCCACCGCCACTTCTGCCACACGCAGCCAGGGCGCCTGGATGGTGGTCAGGCGGCAGGCCGTCTCCACCGGGTACTGGATGCCGTCAAAACCAGCCACGGCGATATCCTGGGGCACGCGCAGCCCGTTAGCCCGGCAGAACTTGAGCAATGGGTAGGCGTAGCTGTCGAAACAAGAAACCACCGCGGTTGGGCGCTGATCGGGCGGAGCCAGCAGGCGCCCGGCTTCCTCCGGGCTGATATTGGCATAAGGATCCTCCGGAATGGTGGCAACCAGCTCCATGCCCAGGTACTGGGCCGCTTTTTCAAAAGCCTGGTAGCGCAGCTCGGCAGACTCGTGGGCCAGCGCGTCACGTCGGTAGAGCACCCGGCGGTGCCCGCGTAGGGATAGGTGCTCGGCCAGCATAAAAGCCCCCATCTCGTTATCCACCACCACTGAAACCAGCCCCGGCGCGCGGTCAGCTACCGCCACCAGCGGCAGTCCAGATTCGGCCAGGCGCTGGTTGACCTCTGGATACGAGGGGATCAGCATCAGACCATCAATTGGGCTATTGAACAGCATATCACACACGTCCCCGGTGGACGAACAGTGATCGCTGCTAAACACCAGTAAATTTTTCTGATAATGGTTCAGCCGGGCCAGCATACCGTTAATCATCAGGCTGGCGAAAGGCTCTAACGGCTCGGGCAGGTAGCCGAGAAACATCCCGGCAATACCAGTTTGGACTGAATGACCCGAAAAAGGCATAAGTGCTCCTGCGGAGAGTCTACCATATTCGTATTCAGTAGACAGTTTGAAGTACGAAAACAAGGTTTACGATAAAATCATATCAATAAATCTAACCCGGTGGTCAGCAGCGGAACGCCCGTTTCGCGGTGACTGATAACAGACAATGCACAACCAACAAGGAAAAGCCCATGAAGAAACGAGACGCGGTTTTATCCCTCCTGGATGCCAATACGAAGCCCGATTATACCCCGGCTGCGTTTTTCCTGCACTTCGATCCTGCCTATCACTATGGAAAGGCGGCGGTTGATAAGCACCTGGAATACTTCCGCTATACCGGCATGGACTTTGTCAAGATCCAGTATGAAAAAGTGTTTCCGCGCATCCCGGCCATCCAGCGCCCGGAAGAGTGGGCGGATATGCCCTTCTATGACCTGGACTTCTACGCCGGGCCGCTGGGCGTGGTAGAGGGGCTGGTCAAAGCCGCCAAAGCCGAAGCACTGGTGATCCTCACCCTGTACTCCCCGTTCATGTGCGCCGGTCACACTGCCAGTGACGCCCTCCTCACCCGCCATATCCATGAGAACCCCCAGGCAGTCAAGCGCGGCATGGAGGTCATCACCGACAGCCTGCTGCGGTTCGTCAAAGCCGCCATCCGCCTGGGCCTGGACGGGTTCTACATGTCCACCCAGGGCGGCGAGAGCGGGCGCTTCTCCGAACTGGTGCTGTTCAACGAGTGCATCCGCCCCTACGACCTGGCGCTGATGGAGGAAATCGACCGCTCCTGCATCTTCAACATCCTGCACGTGTGCGACTACCAGCGCCCGTACAGCGACCTGGCCCCCTTCCGCGATTATCCCGGGCACGTGGTCAACGCCCCGATTGAGCTGACCGGCGGCGAGATCAGCCCAACCGAAGTGGCGGCGCTGTTTGGCCGCCCGTACATGGGCGGGCTCAACCGTAAAGGCGTGCTGGCCACCGGTACGAAAGAGGAAGTGGCCCAGGCCGCCCAGGCAGTGTTGGATGCGGCTCCTGAGCGCTTCATCCTTGGCGCGGACTGCACCGTTCCCAGCGAGACGCCCTGGGATAATCTAAAGGCTGCTGTCGACACCGCGCACGCCAGGCGGTAATTAATCCGCGCGCGCCTGTTCAACAGCGCGCCGGATGCTTTGGACGGACTGCGCCACATCCGCACGCGTGGTTGCCCAATTGGAAACCGAGATACGCAGTGTCGTCTGCCCGCGCCACTGGGTGGTACCGATCCAGCAGACCCCTTCCTGCTGGATGCGCGCGGCGACCGCGGCATGGAAGCCATCCAGGTCTTTGACGCCATCGGGTTCGATGCGGCATAACACCTGGTTCAACACTACCGCATTGAGGATGCGCGCGCCCGGGATGCTGGACAATTCAGCAGCAAAGAACTGTGCCATGTCACAACAGTTTTCAATGATGCGCTGCACCCCCTTTCTGCCCAGGCTGCGCAGCCCGGCATAGAGCACAAACCCCCGCGCGCGGCGCGAGTTTTCCGGCGTCCACTGCGAGTCGTCCCGGTGGGCGGCATCTGCCGGCCCGGCGTAGGCGCAGCGCCCCGTTTTGAAGCTGGAAAAGGTTTCCGCGCAGCGGACCATCACCATGCCGGAATCATAAGGAACGTTGAGCCATTTGTGGGCGTCGGTCGCCCAGGAATCGGCGGTCTCGACGCCCGCAACCAGGTGCCGGAAGCGGGGAGATGCGCCAGCCCACAGGCCAAACGCGCCATCCACGTGCACCCACGCGCCCTTTTTCTGGCTCAACGCACTGATTTCGGCGATGGGATCAAATGCGCCTGTATTGACGTTGCCAGCCTGCACACACACGATGGTGGGCCCCACGCAGGCCGCCAGGGTTTGCTGGAAAGCATCCACATCCATCCGGCCTTCGCCATCCGCCCGGACGATGCGCAGGTTGCGCTTCCCCAGCCCCATCATCTGGACGGCGGTGTGGATGGTGGCATGGCAGCATTCACCGCAGAGAATGTTGATGTGCGGCGCGCCCTGCAGGCCATCCGCCGCAGCATCCCAGCCAGCTTTTTGTAAAACCGCGTTCCGGGCAATGGCCAGGGCAGTAAAATGGGCCAT
Source organism: uncultured Anaerolineaceae bacterium (assembly GCA_964437595.1). Lineage (GTDB taxonomy): Bacteria > Chloroflexota > Anaerolineae > Anaerolineales > Anaerolineaceae > DSYU01. The sequence goes on along the minus strand of CAYTHO010000039.1, from coordinate 35,910 downwards.
TTGCGTGCCGGTCACAAAGCCAATGCCAGCGTCCGCGGGCAGGCCCAACAGCTCCAGCACCCAGCGTGCAACGACTTCCTCAATGACCGCGGCTGCCGGCGAGGTGGTGTATACCTGCGCGTTCTGGTTCCAGATAGCGGTCAACCAGTCGGCGGCGGCGCTGACCGGGGTCGAACCGCCAACGACAAATCCGAAGTAGCGCGGGCTGGAGCTGTTGACCAGGCCTTTTTCTACGGCGGCAACCAGGGTCTCAATCGCGATTTCAGGCGCTTCGCCCTCTTCGGGTAGAACCGTGTTGATCCGCGCCATCAATGTCTCCCGGGGCGTCGACACGCCCACTGGCAGATGTGCAAGCTGCTCTCGATAATCGGCAGCCGCCTGAGCGACCGCCATGAACAAATTTCTAATCAGTCATCCTCTGAAAGATAAAAGATGAGCGTATTTTACGCGATTCGCGCAAAATACGCCCAACCCATTATAAATCCCAGGTTATTTTTCCAGCTGATCCAGTTCGTCCAATACTTTAAATACGTACCGCCCTGGCCACTGGGCCGGCCCGCCGCCCATCATCAACGCGACGGCTACGGTCTCGGCGATCTCCTGGCGGGTGGCCCCGCAGGCGACCGCCTGGGTGGTGTGATACTCGATGCAGCCGTAGCATAGGGATACGATGCTGGTGGCGATACCGATCAGCTCTTTATATTTGCGCTCAAGCGCGCCGCTTTGCAGCGTTTTGGCCTCCAGTTCCTCATACTCGCGGAAGGTGCTCACCCCGCTGGTGAACATTTTGTAGTTGTACTTCTTGCGCAGGTCGCGAAATTCTTGAATGTCTTCAAACATAGCTGCTCCTTTTTATCGGTAAAGAGATGGTTGATTGGGTAAATCCAAAACCTGGCCAGGGTGTTTGGTCATTCCACTTGCTGTTGGATGTGCAGATCCATTACGGCGAGCGCAGCACGCTTCCCAATCGCCGGATGCCCTCCTCGATCACCTCGACGGGCTGCCGGGCAAAGTTCAGGCGCAGGCAGGAAGGGTCGGGATCGCGCGGGAAGAAGTAGTCGCCCGGGGCGTAGATCACGCCGGCTTGCGCCGCCGCGGGGAACAACGCGTCCGCGGAGATACCGTCAGGCAGCTGCAGCCAGACAAACACGCCGCCCTGGGGCGTGGTCCAACGGGTGCCTTCTGGCATATAACGGGCCAGGGCCGCCAGCATGGCGTCGCGGCGCCGGCCAAAGATCCGGCGCGCCTGGCGCAGGCAGGCCTGGTAACGCCCTACGCTGATATATTCTTCCAGCGCGCGCTGCATCAGGTTCGAGGTGGCGACATCACTGGTATGCTTGACCGTTAGCAGCTGCTCATAGACCGGCCCTTCCGCCACCAGGTACCCGACCCGCAGGCTGGGCATCAGCATTTTCGAGAACGTGCCGACATAAATGACCATCCCGGCCCGGTCGAATGCTTTTAGGGCGGGCTGCCCGGCGCCTTTATAACGGAGGTCGCCGACAAAGTCATCCTCGAGGATGGGCACCTGGTACTGCTCGGCCAGCGCCACCAGCTGGCGGCGGCGGATCGAATTCAGACAGGTGCCGGTGGGGTTTTGGAAATTGGGGACGGTATAGATCAGCCGCGGGCGGAAGATGTTCAAAAGCTCCTCCACGCGCTCCACCTGCATGCCCTGGTCGTCCACGGGTACGGCGACCAGGCCTACATCCAGCGAGCGGCACAGGTCGATAAAGCCCATATGGGTCGGCGACTCGGCCAGCACAGTGTCCCCAGGGCGGAGTAGCATGCGCGCAACCAGGTCCAGGGCCTGTTGGGAGCCAGCGGTGATCAGGACCTGCCCGGCAGTGGCGGGGATGCCCTGCCCGGCCAGGATCTGGGCGATCGTTTCCCGCAGGGGCGCAAAACCTGCCGATTCCCCATAGCCCAGCGCTTCTCTGCCGCTGCGCCGCAGCACGCTTTGCAGCGCGCGCTGAAAGTCGGGCAGGGGAAACAGGCGGCTGTCTCCGCCGCCCTGGGCAAAGGAGATCAGGTCGGGATGGGACACGGAAGCGATCTGCCGATCCAACTGCAACGAGGCGGAAACCCAGGCGCTCGCTCGCGCTTGCGCCTGCCAGGTAGGCAGGTTGGGGATGGATGGGAGATCATCCTCCGCGGGCGTATCGACCGGTGCAACCGGCGCGACATAGATCCCATCCCGGCTGATGCTGTACGCCAGCCCCTGGGCTTCTAATTCCGCATAGGCATTGGTCACGGTCAGCCGGCTCACCCCCACGCTGGCGGCAAGATCGCGGCTGGCCGGCAGGCGGGTATCGGGGGCCAGCCGCCCGGCGCGGATCTGGTCCGCGAGGTAGGCGTGGATCTGCTGGTAGAGGGGGAGCGCGTTGTCACGGTCCAGGGGAATGCGCATGGTGGGTTTCCAATCTGCGTTGTTTTTCGATGGTCTGGCCTATACAAGATACCGCTTTTTACCCAGATTGTATATAGCCAGAACCGCCCAAAAAGGCCCGGTCCAGCAGCGGGTATGGTGCGCGAGGCGGTTTCGCGATACAGTCCCATTCTCGCAGCAGGCAGGTCGATCTCCTGCCCACCCTGGCCGGTGCGGATTGGGAGGCACCCTGCCAGACCCTGTGGGGCAGCCGGTCGTTGGCCTGGGTGATCACCAAAACCTTCCAGCACACTTACGAACACGGCGACACGCTGTTGCGCATGGGCCTGTGGTGGCAGCACATCCTGAACGAAATCGTCAGAGCGCAGGGCAAAGCCGCGTAATTCCTGACCTATTCCGGCCCTACCCGCTGCTCCACCAGGGGGGCGATCTTGCCGCGCGGCGCGAACAACACCGCCGCAAAAGCAGCGATGGCCGCGATCAGGCCGATCCAGTACATATTGGCTATCGACATCCCCAACGCCCCGCGCAGCGGACCTTCCACCGCCGCGCTGGCCGGGGCAACCGAGTCGATCAGGCCGTTGAGCGAGATGGCTGTGGGGTCGACCCCTGCGGCAGTGAGCAGTTGGGCCAGGCGTGTGCTGAGGAACACGCCCATCATGCTCACCCCCAGCGTACCGCCAATCGAGCGGCTGAACTGTAAGGTGGAGGTCGCCACGCCCAATTCCGCCTTGGGCACCGCGCTCTGCACGGCAATGGTAAAGGCCGGGATAGAAATGCCCATGCCGATGCCCATCATGCCGGTATAGATCATAATAAGTACCTGGCTGGTGCCCGGCCCGATGGTGCACATCAGCAGCGCCCCAACCAGCAGCACGATCATGCCAGCCAGCGAGATCGTGCGGTAGCCCGTTCGTAAAAGCAGCCGGCTGCCAAAGATGCTGGCAATCGTCCAGCTCAGCGACATGGGCGTGAGGGTAATGCCGGCCTGGGTGGCGCTGGCGCCCAGCACGGCCTGAGCAAACAGCGGCACAAAGTTCAGCCCGCCAAACACAGCGATGCCTGAAAGGATGCCGTGCACGATGGAAACATTGAACAGCCGGTCGCGGAACAGCGGCAGCGGCAGGATCGGGTCCGCCGCGCGGCGTTCGACGAAGAACAGCAGCGCAAACAGCCCCAGCGCACCCAGCAGAAAGCCCCAGCCCTGCGGGCGGCCCAGGTCGTTCAACCCCAGCAGCAGGCAAAGCGTACCCGCCGCCAGCAGCGCGGCCCCCGGGTAATCGATCGCCACCCGCGCGCGGCCCAGGTGCGCCCCGCCGCGCCAGGCGAACGCCACCAGTCCCGCCGCCAGCAGCCCCGGGACGATATTGATCCAGAACACCCACTGCCAGGAGATCTGGTCCACCAGGAACCCGCCGATCAGCGGGCCGATCACCGCCGACACGCCCCACACCCCGGAGAACAGCCCCTGCATCTTGGCGCGTTCTTCCAGGTTGAACAGCTCGCCGACAATGGTGAAGACCAGCGGCAGCACTCCGCCCGCGCCCAGGCCCTGGATGGCGCGGAAGAGGATCAACTGCTCCATGCTCCCCGCCAGCCCACACAGCACCGAGCCAAACAGGAACAGCGCCATGCTCACCAGGTACAGGCGCTTGCGCCCGTACACGTCCGACAGCTTGCCGTAAATAGGCACCGTGGTAGTGGAGGCCAGCATGTAGATCGAGAACACCCAACTGTAAATATCCAGCCCGCCGAACTGCGCCACGATGGTCGGCATGGCCGTGGCGACTACGGTTCCTTCCATCGAGGACAGGAAAAGGCTGAGCATGATACCCGCGACAATCAGATTGAGACGGCTTTTCGGCAACTTTCCCACCTTTAAGAAATTGAGTTTGATTCCCCCCTGGCATTCCTCCCCGATTATAGCCTGAGTTGCGCCGCCTGCGCGGTCAGGTTACCCTGCGGCTTGAATGATCTTTAAGGGATCATACCATCATCCAATAATCACGGCACATACGAAGGCAGCTCGACCACATACGTGTCCACGCTGGCCCCCCCGCCCCAATCGCTGCCAAACAGCGCGCGCGTGCCGCTGGGGCTGCCGCTCACGTGCGGCTCGCCCCAATAATCCTGGGCCTCCTGCGAGCGGTGATGCGCAATCCGGCACACCGCCCCACCCGGGTTGGTGTTCGCCAGCAGCAGTTCCTGATCGAGCAGGCTGTTCCCATGACCCTCGCCGATAATCGACACAAACACCCAGCCCGGTCGTTTATAGATCGGCGCGGAGATGTGCGTGCCGCCTGGCGGGTAGGGATAGCCGTTCTGCGGGCCGACAATCACCCGCTGCGAGCCGTCCGTCATATCATAAGTCACCAGCGTCCCCACCTGGCTGCCGAGATTGCCCTCATCGAACTGCACCAGGTTGTAGGTGTCGTGCCCGTTGGCCAGCATGCCCATACTGCTGTGCTCGCCGATATAGTCCAGGTCCAGCGTGCGCAGGATATTCATCGACCGGTCCACCACATGCCCCTCCCAGTAGGCCAGCGTACCCGTGGCCCCGATGAAAGGCGCTGCTCCATCAGCGTTTGCGCGCGATCCATACACCATTCCTGTTTCAATATTGTAAATGAACGCTGTGTCGTTATCTTTGCAGTACAGCCCAAGAACCTTCGCATCCCAGGAGATCCAGGCGTGCGAGTCGGCCCGCACCTCGCCCGCACAGCCGTCGATCGTGCGCAGCGGCTGGCTGGCGTTGGTCGACACCCGGTAGCGGTTCACCACGTTCCCCTCGATCCAGTAGAAGATATCGGGGTCAGTCGTGCTCCAGTACACCTGCTCGATGTCCGGCGGGGAAATGGCGAGCTGGCGCACAAACTGGTAGGTCTTGCCGGTGTAGAGCAGGTGCCCGCCGTCCACCTGGTAGAGGATCATATAGCTTTCGTCGGCGTTCCAGGCCTGCATGGGCGAATACAGCGGCTTGATTACCCCATCCCCGCCCACGTTGGTGATCCGGCGAATGATGGTCCCAAACTGCGGGTCGCGGACGGCCTGGCCCAGGGCGGGTTTGGCCAGCGGCGTCATCGGGTGGTCCGCCTTATCCGTCACCAGCCCGGCGCACAAATCCGTGGTCCCGGCTTTCATCAGCGCCGGCAGGTATACAGTGGGTCCATCCCCGGCAAATGCTGCACGTGTTCCGAGGATCAGGACCAAAAACAGCAGGATGATGGTGAGCAATCTGGCTTTCATTGGCATCCAACCTTTTGTTCGGGGTGTTTCCTAGATGTATGACAAAGTTGCGACACTTCCGCCACGCGGGGTTGACAATCTTCATATAAGATTGCCACTGTGCAATACAATTACAGTTTCAAGGAAATTTTGTTATGCCTGTCCTATTATCCCGGATTTTGATCATTATCGCAATTATTGTTGTGCTGCTGGGCGCGGCTGCCCTCTACCTCGACCTGCATCTCTACCTGCGTCCCGCCCCGGCGGACCTGGACCAGGCGGTGCAGGAGCAGTTGGGGGCTGCCAAGCTGCCCGGCGCGGCGATTGTGATGATGAAGGACAACCAATTCGTCCTGGCGAAGGGCTACGGCTACGCCAACCTCGAAAGCCAGCGCCCCGTCACGCCCGATACGCTGTTCCAGATTGCCTCGGTGTCCAAGCTGGTCACCGCCACCACCCTCATGCGCCTGTACGAACAGAGCCAGTTCAGCCTGGATGATGACATCAACGCTTACCTGCCCTTCTCTGTTCGCAACCCGCGCTTCCCCGGTGCTCCCATAACCTTCCGCATGCTGCTGGCGCACACCTCCAGCATCCAGGACGGGCCGCTGTACGCCAGCACCTATACCATCGGCCAGAGTGAAGATCCCACTGTACCCCTGGGCGATTTTCTGGAATCGTTCTTTACCCCCGGCGGCGAATATTACAACGCCGAAAAGAACTTCACCGCCAGCGCCCCTGGAACACAGTACGAGTACAGCAACATCGGCTTTGGGCTGGTGGGCTACCTGGTGGAGCGCATCGCCGGACAGCCGTTCGACCAGGTATCCAGGGCCGAAGTGCTGGAACCGCTGGGAATGACCGCCTCCACCTGGATGTACCGCGAGGTGAACAAAAACCAGTGGGCCATGCCGTATGGATATGATATGCTCCGCCGCAGGTATCTGCCCCTGGGTGCGTACAGCTTTGCCACCTACCCGGATGGCGGGCTGAAGACCAGCGCCAACGAGTTCGCCCGTTTCTTATATCCCTTTATGAACGAGGGCAAGACCCCGGAAGGCCAAACCTTCCTCCAGCCGGAAACGGTAGCAGAAATGCTCAAGGCGCAGTACCCGCAGGCCAACAGCCCGCACGGCATCGCCTGGGAGCTCAAAGAGGCCAAAAACCAGGCTCAGCACAGCGGCATGGACGAGGGCGTCGCCTCGCTGGTGGTGATCAACCCGGTCAAGAAGGTGGCGCTGATCATCTTCTGCAACGGCGGCGGCGAGAATCACCTGCGCAGCACGTTCGGCTTCTTGCAGTTTATCAAGAATATCGCCCCGCGGGTGCTGAAAATGACACAGCCTTGATATAAGTAGCCGGGTTGACCGAAAAGTTTTTTATCTTCGCAACCGCCAGGGGTAGGGGCGCAGCGGGACGATCAGGCACCCGTGCGGTTCTACCCCCGCGCTGCGCCCTACCAGTACCCGCCAGTACCGGTGCATGGAAATGCATCGTAGGGTCGCAGCGGAAACTGCCCAAATTTCCAGCTTGACATAACAGATCTTTTGTTCTATGCTCGTTCTGGAGCAGTAACCCGCGAACCAATTCCCCCACAAATCGAGGTAATGCTTTCGGAAATATTCGTTTCGATTTGTTTTTGCCTAATCGAATGTCGGTAAGTGCTGGTTTCACCCAAACCTGGGTTATACTCTAAACTAATCGCAGCCTGAAACCCACATGTTTCCCGGCAGGCAGGTATGTAGAATTCACCTTGCGATTTGTTTAGTTCTCCTGACCGGCGGAAAGAATGCGCCGGCAAATCGTCCTTCGATCATCATTAACAACGAGCGAGGTATTATGCACGGTGGAAGCTTGCGGAGCCTGATGCGCGCTCCCGATGAAAAACCAAAACTATCCTGGACGCTCCTGCGGCGCGTGCTCAGCTATTCCAAACCCTACCGCTGGCACATTATCGGGATGCTGCTGCTCATCCTGGCGACCACCGGGCTGAGCCTGCTCAACCCACTCATCATGCGCGACCTGATCGACCGCACCATTCCGGCGGGGGATGTCAACCGGCTGGTGCTGCTGGCCCTCGCTATGCTGCTCATCCCCACCACCAACGGCGTCATCGGTGTGTTCCAGCGCCGCCTGAGCTCCGCGGTGGGCGAAGGGGTAATCTTCGACCTGCGTGTGGCGCTGTACGCCCGCCTCCAGCGCATGTCGCTGCGCTTCTTCACCAATACCAAAGTCGGCGAGTTGATGAGCCGCCTCAACAACGATGTGATCGGCGCGCAGAACGCCATCAGCAACACTCTGGTCAGCATTGTCACCAATCTGATCCAGGCCGCCGCGGTGATCGGCGTAATGCTCACCCTGGAATGGCGCCTGACTCTGATGAGCGCCATCATTCTACCGCTGTTCTTCCTGGTCGCCCGCTCGCAGGGCGCGCGCCTGCGCGATATTTCGCGCCAGCAGATGGACGCCAATGCGCGCATGAACGCCATGATGAACGAAACGCTCAACATCGGCGGCGCGCTGCTGGTCAAGCTGTTTGGCCGCGCCACCGTTGAAGTCGACCGCTTCCAGAGCCGGGCCGTCACCGTGCGCGACCTGGGTGTCCGCCGAACGCTGTACAGTTCCGTCTTCCACGTTATCATCGGGCTGGTCAGCGCGGTGGGCATGGCCCTCATTTACGGCATCGGCGGCTATCTGGTCATCCGCGATGTATTTACCATAGGCACCATCGTGGCCTTTGGCGCCTACCTGGGCAGCATGTACGGCGCGCTCTCCGGGCTGGCCAACGCCCCGGTCGACTTCGCCACTTCTATGGTCAGCTTCGAGCGCGTCTTCGAGGTCATCGACCTGCCCCAGGAGATCGAGGAGAAGCCGGACGCCGTGAACCTGGACACCGGCCACGGGGTGCGCGGCGAGTTAAAGTTTGAAAACGTCACCTTCCGTTATGAGCTGCGCAAGGAGCTGCTGCTGCGCGATGTGCAGCGCCCGGGCCGCATCGATAACGTTCAGGCGGTGCTCTCCGGCGGCGAAGGCGCCCGCGGCAAGAAGATCGCGGAAGGCGTGTTGGACGAGGCAGGTGCAGTGAACGAGGTACCCACGGCTGGCCTGCCTGCCGAGGCTGAATTATCAGCCGCAGTTGTTGCATCAGACGATACCGCTCCCTACTCACTGGCAGCCAACGCCTCTCTGGGCGAACTGGCCGAAGAGGGCGCGCTGGGTTCCGAGGGCATGCCCCGCACCCAGGCGCGTGAGGTGGCCCTGGAGGGCATCACCTTCTGCGCCGAGCCAGGCCAGTTGGTGGCGCTGGTAGGCCCCAGCGGGGCGGGCAAGACCACCCTCACCTACCTGATCCCCCGCCTGTACGACCCCACTGTCGGGCGCATCCAGCTTGACGGCTATGACCTGCGCGATGTGGCACTCGAATCGCTGACCCACCAGATCGGCATGGTCACCCAGGAAACCTACCTGTTCCACGACACCATCCGTACCAACCTGCTCTACGCCAAGCTGGACGCTACCCAGGCCGAACTGGACGCCGCAGCGCGGGCTGCTAACATCTATGACTTTATCATGGGCCTACCCGAAGGCTACGACACCGTGGCCGGCGAGCGCGGCTACCGCCTCTCCGGCGGCGAAAAACAGCGCATCGCCCTGGCCCGCGTGATCCTCAAGGACCCGCGCATCCTGGTGCTGGACGAAGCCACCAGCAGCCTGGACAGCGAATCCGAAGCCTTGATCCAGGATGCTCTGCGCCGGGTGATGGCCGGGCGCACCAGCATCGTCATTGCCCACCGCCTCAGCACCATCCTGGCCGCTGACCAGATCCTGGTAATGGACCGCGGGCGGATCGTCGAGCGCGGCACCCACCGCGAGCTGCTTGCCCAGTCCGGGCTGTATGCCCATCTATACGAAACCCAATTCAACCGGGAGTGATCCATCCCCAGTGACCGAGCCAACCCTCTCCTTCCAAAACGTCCGCACCCTGCTGCTGGCTGTCCAGGGGCTGCTCCAGCCGCCGGCCCGCCCGGCGGTCAAAGAAGACGCGCTCTCCGCTATCCGCCGCATGGGCGTGCTGCAGATCGACACCATCCACGTGGTGGCGCGCAGCCCGTACCTGGTGCTGTTCAGCCGCCTGGGCGACTATGACCCGCGCTGGCTGGACGAGCTGCTGGCGGAACAGCGGCTGTTCGAATATTGGGCCCACGCCGCCTGCTTCATCCCCATCGAGGACTACCCGCTGTATGTCTCGCGCATGGAGAAATGGAACCGCTATTACTACACCCCGGAATGGATCGAGACCCACCAGGAGGTCACCCAAAAGGTTCTGCAGCGTATCCGCGGGAATGGTGAAGTACGCTCGGCTGATTTTGAGCGCACCGATGGCAAGAAAGGCACCTGGTGGGACTGGAAGATCGAAAAGCGCATCCTCGAATATCTGCACACCACCGGCCCCCTGATGATCGCCCGCCGCGAGAAGTTCCAGCGCGTGTACGACCTGCGCGAGCGCATCCTGCCCGGCTGGGAGGGTCTGCCCCAGCTTTCACATGAAGAAGCCCTTGATGAATTCATCCTGCGCTCGGTGCGCGCGCTGGGCGCCGCCCCGGCCCGCTGGGTGCCGGATTACTACCGTCTGCCAAAGGTGGATATGCCCGCCCGCCTGGAGCGCATGGCGAATCACGGCCAACTGCTGCGCGTGCATATTCAAGACCGCGATGAGCCCTGGTACGTGCACCCCGAGAACCTGCCGCTGCTGGAAGGTGCCCTGGCGGGCGAGTTAGTCCCCACCTATACCACCCTGCTCTCCCCCTTCGACCCGCTCATCTGGGACCGCGAGCGCGCCCGGGTCCTGTTCGACTTCGACTTCGCCATCGAGTGCTACCTGCCCCAGGCCAAGCGCCGCTACGGCTACTTCCTGCTGCCCATCCTGCACGAAGGAAAGCTGGCAGGCCGCCTGGACGCCAAGGCGCACCGCAAAGACGGTATCTTCGAGGTGCGCGCGCTGTACCTGGAGCCAACCATCTCGCTCAGTGAAGACCTGGCCCAGGCCATTGCCGGGGCCATCCAGCGCTGCGCCGCGTGGCACGCCACGCCCCAGGTTGCCATCCGCAAGACCGATCCGGACCTGTTTGGCGCGATGCTGGCCCAGGCGCTGGGCGGTGAGCTAGTGACCGCCCCGCAAGACGAAGGGCCGATCGAGACGGATGAATACAAAGATATCCAGGATGTTTTCTAGGGGATCAGGAGGAACCACACGATCTGGTGCCTGTTTTCAAAATTGGAAGCCCGCGCCGAATGTATCCCGCCTTTAGGGCATGGCCGGATCGATCAATTTATTCAAGAAGCGCTCGGTTATCTCAAAAATGATGATGTCCGGATCTACAACATCCAAGAAATTCGTGTCCACCCGATAGGTTGTCAGGTACGTAGCCTGGCGAAAGTGGTTGGAAAGGTAGGGAATCAAAGCGATCCCGAAAGAGTCACGATACATCACCATCTTGGGCAAATCAGCGGAGGGCTGGTAATGAACACTGACCAGGTCCGCGCCGAACCCTGTCGCTTCCCAATGGTATCTCGTGCGCAGGAATTCCGGCTTCAGTTGATAGCTTTTTTCATCTAAGCTGATGTGCCCGGTCAGATAGCCCATGTCCCCCTGATATTCCCCTCTGGAGACTTCCTGGTAATCATCCAGCGGATGCGGCTGCAGGGCCGGAAAATCCTTTTGCAGCGAACGCATAATTTCCTGATAACCTATCCATGCCCCGTAATAATTCCAATGTGTATCATTGGAAAAAAAGACCTGCCGCTCGCGCTTGGCGGCCAGCAGCGCCGGGCGCAGGTCCAGGATGGGTGCCTTTCCGCTCGCCCGCTGCGCTTCCACCAGCCGGTCCAGCAGGGACTGTTTCCCCAGCACGGGGATTTCCGCTGGCATGTATTCCGGGTAAATGGTATTCTTGTTAGGCGCCACCACGAACAAAAAGGTAACCCCTCGGCTTTCACAATATTCGTAAATGTTATCCAGATTTTGCTGGATCGCGGCCAGGTCCGCATCGGTCACCGGCAGGGTGTTCTGGTAATCGTCTGTACTGTTTTCTCCGATAAAAACGAGCCAGTGATCGTTTGCTGCATACACAGTGGAAATCACCCTATCACCCAAGCCCCGGATGCGGAAGGTGATCCAGCTTTGCACCAGCTGCTCGCGCTGCCAGAAGTTCCGATCCAGTTCCTTAAGGCTACCCGGTGAATTCAGCAGCGGCAGGGCGAGTAGAACGAGGAACAGGACGATAAATACAACATCCACATGGCGGCGGTTCACACGCGGCGGCCAAAGCTGGGCCCGTGGAAGGATGCTGACAACGAACGTGGACAGGGCAAGGCTGGCGGCGAGCAGCCCCACCATACTGAGCACATCCATGATCCACACCAATGCACGCCAACGGCTGGTTTTCCGCAGGGTGAAGGTCAGAACCTGGTGGTCTTCGACCGGGCTACTCAAATCTATCCTTTTTCGAGTCTGGTCCACCACAAAATCAACCTGGCCACCGTCCGGAACCTTCTTGACCAGCACCTGCACATCGGCCCCGCCCGACCCTTGAAACGTGTAAGAAAGCCTGGCCGGACGATCGCTTTGAATCGCAAAACCACTGCCGTCAATCCGCCAATCCCCACTGATGCGGAAATCCGCTGGGCTGACCACCCGCCCGGTATCGTCACGCACTTCCAGAATAAAAACCACCCTCGGGCCGGCAGGCGGCGCAGCAAGCAGGCTGATTTCTAGCGTGTGCAGAATCTTCCCTTCATGGACTGGCAGCCAGATGAGCATCCCGATCAGCGGCAGCCCCAACAGAAGTGCAACCGCCAATTTCCCCCGGTTGAGATGCGCCTGCCAGCCCGCCCGTCCTTGCCATGATTTTTGCAGCAGAGAATACAGCGGCATGGTGAACAAAAAAATGATGGTGAGAATAAAGCCAGCCTGCCATAGGCGAGATGCTTCGGCAAAAGACTGGATGCGTTGGGTCACCGAGATGGTGAAGGACGCCACCACCAGCAGGCTGATCAGCAAAAAGGCTGCTTTATGATACAAGTTTTGGGTCTTCGCGTGAGCAGGGCGTTCCAATGATAACTGTCTCCAACCGGTCTCGAAAAATGGCTGGTTAAAAACCACCGTAAATAGTCAGTACCACCTTATCCGCCACCGTCGCCGCGATGGAAGATACCAGCAGAAACAACAAAACCAGATCATATACCAGCACTGCAGGAGCGGATGAGGGCAGGGACGGTTTTTTAAACACGCGTTGCCATCCGGCCTGGATGGCAGGCAGCAGCGGCACCGAGAAGAGGAGCCCTAAGCCAAGCGCCAGCCAGATTGAGGGGTCAATGATGGGCAGTGGGACGGTTTTGGAAAAGGGCAGCACTTCTACCTCCTGCTTGGAGCCAGCCAGGCGGGCAAAGAACTGCAGGGCATAGGTCAGACCGGGGGCGCGAAAGAACACCCAACCGGCCATGATGATCAGCAGCGCATACCCGTGCTGCACAGGCGCCCAGGCCTTTTTTAGCCAGCGCCCATAGACGGTCACCTCCAGGGCAACCGCCAGCCCATGCAGCAGTCCCCACAGAATAAAATTCACCTTGAAACCATGCCACAGCCCGGTCAGCAGAAAGATGATCAGCAGGTTGATAAACTGGCGGTAGCGGCCCAGCCTGCGGTTAGCAAATTCTAACGGGTAGAACACATAGTCGCGAAACCACGATGAAAGCGAGATATGCCAGCGGCGCCAGAATTCGCCGATACTTTTGGAAATATATGGGTAATTAAAGTTTTCGACGAACTTGAATCCCAGCGCCTGGCCCAGGCCAATGGCCATATCGATATACCCGGAGAAATCAAAGTACAACTGCAGCGTATATCCTACCAGGACCAACCAGGCAATCCCGGTGGTAAAAGAAGGTGAAGACAGCGCAAAGGCCGGGTCGACCACCCGAGCCAGCTGGTCAGCAATAAGGGCTTTCTTGGCAAATCCGATAATAAACCTGCGCAAGCCGCTGGATACCCCTTCAATGGTGACCGCGCGGTTTTTGATCTGATCCGCCAGGTGTTGATAACGGGTAATGGGACCGGTAATTATTTTGGGAAATAGCAGCACATATAACCCAAAGTCGAACAGGTTCTTTTCCGCATCGCATACCTGGTGATACACATCGATCAGGTATGCCGTGACCTGAAAGGCAATATACGATAGCCCCAGCGGAACGATTCCGGCATTCAGCCAGGGCACCGCGGTCAGCGGCCCCAAAAAACCATTCCCATACCCGGCCAGCAGTTTAAAAAAAGCCAGCACCAGCAGGTTCAGCCCAACGCCAAACAGCATGTGCCCTCTGGCTACCTCCGGCTGATCGCGGTAATGTTGGATGCGCAGGCCCAGGATGTAATTAACCAGGATCAGCACGCCCATGAAGGGCAGGTAGAACGCCTGGCCCCAGGCAAAAAAGATCAGGCTGGCCGCAAGGAGCACGGAGTTCCGCATCTTCTGGCCCGCGAGAAAGTACAGGATGAGACAGACCGGCAAAAAAAGGAAGAGAAAGCTCGGCGTATGAAACGGCATGTTCCCGACCGGTTAGGGCTTGAATTTCAGGAATTATAACCGAAACGGGGTTTCGCGCGAGATCGTCAACTGGCGCATAAACCGCCATATCAGCCTATGTTCTTTTTACACCGATTGGATGAGCAGTCCATTCCGCGCAGGGTCGCGCACCAGCACCCCACCCTCTCGCTCTTCCCACGGCGTCCCTGCCGCCTCCAGGCGCGCCCGCACTGCCTCCAGCACATCCGCGCCGGGCAGCAGCACCTCAAACCAGCGCAGCCCGACCATATCTTCAGGGGGCGGCGGAGCGCCCGCGCTGGCCCAGGTATTCATCCCGATGTGATGATGGTAACCGCCCGCCGAGACAAAAATGGCCCGCGAGCCATAGCGCTGGGTAAGCTGAAAGCCCAGCACCCGGGTGTAAAACGCCTCACAGGCAGCCAGGTCGGCTACCTGCAGGTGGATATGCCCGATCACGGTTTGATCGGGCAGGCCCTCCCAGGCGGGAAGACCGTTCTTCAGGGTCAGGATCAGGTTATCTACATCCAGTTCCTCGGTGCCCATCTGCAGCTTGCCCAGGTCATCCACCGGCCAGTCGCTGCGCCGCCGGTCGCAGTACAGCTCAATGCCGTTCCCGTCCGGGTCGGACAAATACAGCGCCTCGCTGACGCCGTGATCCGCGGCGCCCTCGATCTCGGTTTCATTTTCCGCCAGGTGTATCAGCAGGTGAGCCAGCGCGCGGCGGCTGGGCAGCAGCACAGCAAAATGATACAGCCCCGTCATGCGCGCATCCCGCGGCTTGGCCTCGGCCAGCTCGGTCAGCGCCAGCAGGCGCCGCCCGCCCGCGCCCAGCACAGCCCGGCGTTCCTGCCGGTCCAGCACTTGAAAACCCAGGCGCTCCTGGTAAAAGCCCACCGATCGTTGCAAATCGGTTACAATAAGATCGACTGTTCCGATTTTCGCCTCTGGCGCAATCATCTTTTCCACATCTTCCTCCCGATCTATCTGGCGCTTGAGCACTCTGGTGCTCAAGCAGCCGCCTGTTTTCGCTCAACGATAACACAAAACGGTCCCCACTTCAAATTGCCCGCCGCCCTATCCTACAGGATCGAGAAGACTCATGGCCAATCGCGTCATTATCCCAATGGAACCCGAAGCCTTGCAGAGGGAAGGGCTGCAGGCCACCCCTCAGGTCTGGGAAGACGGCCTGCGCGCCGACCCCCGGCCAGGCAACTTTGAATGGTGGTATTTTGACGCGCAAATGGAGGATGGTTCCACGGTGGTGGTGGTGTTCTTCACCAAGACCATGCTCGACCGCCGCTCGCGCCTCAAGCCCGGCGTGTCGGTGAGCATCACCCGCCCCGATGGGCATAAGCTCAGCCAGGTCAGCCTGGTCGACCCGAAAGATTTCTCGGCCTCCAAAGAGCGCTGCTCGGTCCGCGCGGGCGAATCGTTTGTGCGCGGCGACCTGGTCGAGTATGAGCTGCACGCCAAAGCCGGCGACCTGGCGGCCCAACTGCGCCTGACCGCCGTGGTGCCCGCCTGGCGGCCCGGGGTTAGCAAGAATTATTACGATGAGGCCCGCACGCGTTCCTTTGCCTGGTTCCCGGCCATCCCCTACGGGCGGGTAGAAGGCCACCTTATGTACGATGGCAAGCTCCACCCGGTGAAAGGCGCCTGCTACCACGATCACAACTGGGGCAACGTGGGGCTCAACGATGTGCTCTCGCACTGGTACTGGGGCCGCGCCCATATCGGCGACTACACCCTGATCTTTGCCGAGATGACTGCCAGCCCGCGCTTCAATGGCCAGAAAATCCCCGTGTTCATGCTGGCCAAAGGCAGCCAGGTGCTGGCCGGGGCGGGCGGAACGCTGGAGGTGCGGGAGCAGGATTTTGTGGCCGACCCGGGCGGGCGCAGCTACCCGGATGGCCTGGACCTGGATTGGCAGCAGGGTCCCTGCCAGGTCAGCATGAAGCTGCGCGCCCCGGCGCTGATCGATTCCTTCAGCCTGCTGGAAGCGCTGCCCGCCTGGCAGCGCGTGATCGGCAAACTGGTCGCCAACCCGTACTATTTCCGCTTTAAAGCCGACCTGGTGGTGCAGATCGATCTGTGCGTCCGCTCCGCCGGCAGTGAAGAGAACATCCACACCCGCGTCGAAGGTCCAGCTATGTACGAGCTGGTCCTCCTCCGCTGATCTCCGCCGCCCGTAACGCCCCCTCCCCTGAGACAAAGCCTATGAGCATTCCTACGCCCATGAAAGCGCCTTACCAGCCGCCGGAAAACGGCTTTCGCACGTTTCTGATCCTCTGGGTGTCGCAGACCGTGTCGGTTTTCGGCAACGAGCTGAGCTACTTCGCCATCATCGTCTGGTTGAGCACCGTGCTCTACCCGGCGGCGGAGCAGCAGGCCCAACTGGCCTTCGCGCTCTCGGCCATGGGCATCGTCCGGGTGGTGACCCATATCCTGACCACCCCCTTTGCCGGGGCCTGGGCCGACCGGCACGACCGCAAGCTGACCATGATGATGTGCGATGTGCTCAACGGACTGCTGAGCGTGGCGCTGGTGGTGCTGATGCTGAACGGTTTGCTCCAGCTCGGGCTGCTGCTGGTGATGATCAGCCTGTCCACCATCGTCGGGGGCTTTCACGGCTCCAGCTTTGACACCTCCTATGCCATGCTGGTGCCCGAAAAGCAGCTTCCCCGCGCCAACGGCATGATGCAGACCAGTTGGTCGCTGTCTACGGTGGTCGCCCCCGCCGTAGCCGCTGGGCTGATCTCCCTGCCCAGCCTGGCGCGCCAGGGCACCATCCCCGGCGGCGCGGGCGCCTGGCTGGCGCGCCTGGCAGAAGGCACGCCGCTGGCAATCGGCGTGGATGCGCTGACCTTCTTCGCCGCCGCCATCACCCTGCTCTTCCTGGCGGTGCCGTCGCCTGTGCATTCCGCGGCGCCGCGCGCGGCAAAACAAAAATCCACCCTGGCAGCCGACATCCGCGAAGGCGCGCTGTACATCTGGCGCCGCCGGCCCATGCTGTGGCTGATGGTCACCTTCACCGCCGCCAACCTGTTCTTTTCGTTTATGTCCACCCTGCGCCCCTTGATGGTGAAATTTAACCTCGCTCCCGATTGGGCCGCTGGCGGCTTCACGTACGAAACCGCGCTGGCGCTGGTTTCAACCGCCATCGGCATCGGCGGGGTGGTGGGCGGGTTGATCATCAGCGCCTGGGGCGGGCTGAAAACGCGCCGGGTTTACGGGGTGATCGCCTTCGCCATTCTGGCCGCCGGCGCCCAGGTGGCCTTTGGACTGTCTGCCACGCTGTACCTGGCCGCAGCCGCATCCGCGCTGTGGAGCGGCATTATCCCCTTTATGAACGCCCACTCGCAAACCATCTGGCAGGCGCAGACCCCGCACGAACTGCAGGGGCGCGTGTTTGCCGTCAGGCGGGTGATTGCCCAGTGCTCGTATCCCATCGGCGCGGCCATCGCCGGTGCAGTGGGGGGCATCTTCAATCCCGGCTGGGTGGTCGCTTTCACCGGCGGGCTGCTGGCGCTGTTCTGCCTGAGCCAGCTGGCGAACCCCTCTCTGCTGCGCATCGAAGACAAGGCCTACCTGGACGGCCTGGCAGACCAGGCCACTTCACCGGCGCAGGCTGGTACTGCCGAGTAAATCCATGGACGTTTCGCTGGTACCCGGCCCGCGCATCGTGGTCGTCGGCGTGACCGGCTGCGGTAAAACCACCACCGCCCGCCGCCTGGCAGATATCCTCCGCATCCCGCACGTGGAGCTGGACGCGCTGCACTGGCTGCCCAACTGGGTGCCTATGGAGCGAGAGCCTTTCCGCCAGGCCGTGGCCCAGGCGCTCTCCGGCCCGGCCTGGGTGACAGACGGCAACTACAGTAAAGCTCGTGACATCATCTGGGAGCGCGCCACCACCCTGGTATGGCTGGATTATCCGCTGCCGGTCATTCTCTGGCAGTTAGCCCGGCGCACCTGCCAGCGCTTGATCACCCGCGAAACATTGTGGAACGGCAACCGCGAAACCCTGCGTGGCGCCTTCTTTAGCAAAGACTCGCTGTTCCTGTGGGCGCTGCAGTCCTACCCGCGCCACCGCCGCGAGTATGCCGCCTACCAGGCCCTGCCCGGCGGCGCGCGCTTGCAGATGATCCACCTGCGCAGCCGGCAGGAGGCTGCCCGCTGGCTGAGGGCGCTGGAAAAGCCGTCTTTTCCAACCCAAAATGGATAATTTGTTCTATTCAGCACCCGTTTCTTGTATAATTAAGGTTGCGGAAGCTGCGCCAAAAGGATTTATGGAATACGGTTCGACAACTAACGACAGATAATGCACAGCAAAACGTCATACTGCACAGATATACAGAAACCACATTTTGCGCGTTTTGCATAGAATGGATCGATGATGGAAACGGATGGATTGTCTACGCTTCAACTCCTGCTATTTATCGTAGCAGCCCCGGCGCTGCTGGTGCTGATTGTAGTGGGCCTGGTGCTGCTGCTGCGCAGGCAAACGCAAAACACAGTCGACAAGATCGGCGAGCGCATCCAGGGTTTTGATCACCGCATCAGCGAGATTGCCAAATTCCTGCGCTCCTACACCAGCATCGACAAAGAGCCCTACAGCACCCAGCTCGATGAACTGCAAACCGAGGCAGCCGGGCTGCATACCCAGGTGCAGGCCTTTTTGCACGCCTGCCAGGGTTTTGAAGAAGCCACCCGCCAGGCCGGGGACAACCGCTTTCAGGAAATCATCAACGCCCCAGTGAACGGGGTGCGGCAGTGGCGCCAGGCATCGTCGCTGCTGGCGGAAAGCAAAACCATCGACAGCCAATTGAGCGCAGCCGAGGAGCACATGCAGCGCATCTACGAGCTGCCCATCGAGCTGGCCCAACAGTGCATCCAGGCTGAAAAAGACGCCGCCGAGCTGTTCAAGGCCGTGCAGGACCTCCAGCAAAAAGGCGCGTATGGCGCCGCGCTGAACCTCATCAACAGCCAGGTCCCCCAGATCAAGCGCGGCCTGGAAGAAATCCCAGAAACCTTCTACCACGTGGATGCCGATACCCTGCTGGCAGTCAACAACCGCAAGCCCACCATCCGCGTGTTCGAGGTGCTGTCCAGCGTCCGCCCGGCGCTGGCGCGCTACCTGCCTCAGGTGCGTGAGTGGAACGCCGCCTACGATAGGGCCAGCGCCGAGTACAACCAGCTCAAGGTGGCCGGAGCCAACCTGCGCCAGGTGATGTCCAAACCTCCCGCCGGGCTGGAAACGACCGCGCTCGAGGAGCGCCTGGACCAGATCGCCCAGCTCGCCGCGGATCTCAACCAGCGCCTGGCCCAGCCGGAAGTGGAAGATCTCAAGCCGCTGGCGCGCGAGATCAGCCAGGTGCGTCGGGTGATCGAAGATACCGAGAAGCAGTTCAGCCAGGCTGCCCAGCAGGTCGACCTGCTCAGCCGCGTCCTGGGCGAGCTGCAGGTCGGGCTGGACAAACTGGCCGCGCAGATGGGCGACCTGGAACGCATCGGCGCCTACCCGCTGGCCTGGGACGAGAGCAATGGGCTGATCAAAGACCAGCGCAAGCGGCTGGCGGCTCTTGGGCCCGCCGGGCAGCCGCGCACGCCCGAACAGGTCGCGCAGCACCTCAAAGATGCAGAGCAGCTGCGCGCCAGGTACAAGACCCACGCCGACGCCTTTCCCAAGACCGCCGAGCAGCACCGCGCCTTAATTACGCTGCTGGAAGGCCCAGAACTCCGCGAAGGCGCGGCCTACCTGCGCAAAGCGCGCGAGATGCTCAACCAGGCCGCAGTGTACGACCCGCATAATTATTCGAAGACCGATTCCATCCAAACCATGCCGGGGGACCTGGAAGACCTGCTCAAGTTCCACGAAGACCTGGTCCCTACCGACCGCGCCGCACCGATCCGCGAATCGGAGCTGAGCGTGCGCCTGCAGGATACCAAACTCCTGGCCGACCAGCACAAGCACCTGCGCCCGCGCATCGAAAGCGTGCAAAAGCGGCTGGCAAAGATACAGGAATTAGAAAAATCGTGCAAAGCAGCGCTCACCGAAGCCTTCGGCGCGCTGGACCGGATGGAAGTGCTGGCCGAAAACAACGATCTGCTGTACCAATCCGCCAGGCAGGAGATTGACCGGCTGAAAGAAGAGATCCAGCAGCTTGGCAGTGAGCTAAATAACCGCCAGCAGGGCGAGGTCGAAAAAAAGACGCACAAAATCAACGCCCAGATCGAAAAGGTCATCCGCGCCCTCAACGGCTGGCTGGCCCACCTGAATGGCTCCATCGCCACGCTGGGCAGCCAGATGAACGGCCGTTTGAGCCAGGTGGACGCCATCGCCGCGCTGGACGATACCCTCATCGCCGATACACGCGAGCTGCTTGCCCGCGATGAATACGTCTCGGCGATTTATGGCAGCCGCGGCAGCCGCGTGGAAGGTTCCGCCCAGACCGGTGCGTTGCGCAGCATAACCGCCAGGGTAGCCGAACGCGGCGGCATGCTCCCGCGCCAGCAGGTGCCGCTGAACGAGCTGGACGTTATCGCCGAGATCAAGCGCAAGAACGACCTGTGGCTGACGCTGGAATCCGTGTCGCGGGCGCTGAATGAGCGCACCGACTCGCTGCTGGAGGCGCAGGAGGATATGGTGAAGGCACGCAGCGCGGCCCATGAGGCCCTGGCCGAAGTCGCCCGGCGTATCCCCGAGCGGCGCGCCTGGCCGCCCAACAACCAGACCCCACTGACCGAAGCGCAATTCCTGCACCCCATCGACAGCAAGCGCGATGCGCTGAAGAAACAGCCCCGCCGGGTGGACGCAGCCATCTACGAGCTGGGCCACTTAACGCAGCAGTACAGCCAGGCCGCCGAGCACGCCCGCCAAAGGCTGGATCGCGTGACTCAGGATGAAGAACGCATCCAGGACCTGGAGGAGCGGATTGGGGAGATCAAGCAGCGCTGGCAGGCCCACGGGCAGGCCAACCCCGCCAATGCGGTCATGCGCGAAGGCATCCAGCAGGTAGTCAGCCAGGCCGATTCCAAGCTGGCCTACATCAAGCAGCAGTATATGCGCGGGGTCTTATCGTACGAACAGGTGATTCGCAGCCTGCAGCTTCTGTATGATGAGTTATATGCCTCGCGCGTTTCGATCGATGATAAGAACGATATTGGGCTGAACCAGACCCACGCGCTCGATCCCAAACGGCCCATCAACCAGCATTAGCTGAGGTTATCCGATAAAGTTTGATTTTCCTTCGCCACCAGCACAGGGGCACAGCGGAACAAGCAGCCGTATATATACGGATAGCGGTGGCGCCCTTTTCAAACACAGCACAACAATCCAGACATGCTGCGATCCCACTCCCGTACCTGCCGTCTTGCTTTGTAACCCAGCTGGTACGGGAGCAGGCTCGTCTACGGTTTAATTTTGCCGCCCGATGATCGGCAGGTAGAACCACCCACCTGGGCCCGTCCATATCTGGTAGCGCATCTCAGTGCCCATCATTTCCGGATGGAGCACTTTGAACTCCAGGTAATAGCGCCCGCTGGCGGGAGCCACCCAGCGCGCGGTGACCGGGTCTTCGTAATCCGCGGAAACCCACGGGACCGGCTGAGTGCTGTCGCCTTCGTACAGGTTGAGGAGGAAGGCCGCCCCGCCTCCGTTGGGGATACCCATCACCAGGATACTCTCGCCGGCTTTCACGTCGACCGCGAACCAGTCCGTGTCGTTGGCGCCGGGCGCGGCGGAAGCGCACAGGTTGTAGGATGGGCTGAAATCGCCGCGGGGCAGCAAAATGGCATTGGCGCGGGTCTGCCCGGCTGATTCTTTCGCATCCGGCGTGCAGGTGGCGTCCAGGCTTGTTTGGGCGCCGGCTGCATTCACCCACGGCTCGACGTGCCCGGCCTTGTCCACGGCGCGCAGGCGGAAGGTGTATGTGGTCCCTGGCGTGCCGCTGAACCAGGTGGAGCGCGCATTTCCCTGGATCGGCCCGGGGCGGTATGCATCCTGCCAGGCTTTCCAGGCGCTGGCGCCAGCGGCGGTTATCTCCTGGTACTGCAGCTCAAAACGGTCGATATCGTTCTGCGGGTCGGCTGCCGCCCAGTTGAGCTGTACCACATTGCTGCCCACCTGCTTCGGGAGCGGGTTGAGCCGGGAGGCGGGCGTTACGAAATCGGCCTGCAGGTCCCATAATACAGCCCCTTTCACCCCTCCGGTGCGGCTGTTGCCCTGCACGTACAGCGCTCCGCCTGCTACACCTCCGTAGGCTGCCGGGTCGACATCCACCCACCAGCCGTCGCTACCATCCGTATCGGTGCCCACCAGCACCCAATCCTGGCTCCAGTCTGGTCCGTGCCAGTAGAACTCCACATTAGCAACCGGCCCGCCGTCAAAGTCGGTGGCGGCTGCTGAGATGCGGAAGGGCACAACTGGCGCCTGCCGGGAATCGGTGGGGAACAGGATGCGCACATCTTTCGGCGCCACCGGAATATCATCTCCGCGCAAGGTCATTGTATAGGTAAAGTCCGGCCCGCCGACGCCCGGGAAATTCCACGGTTTGACCTTGATATAGTACGTCCCGCTGCGCTGGAAAGCATACGGCAGCAGCGAGTCGACTTTGACCCCGTACTCCTCATCGTCATTCTCCGCGATGGGGCTGCGCTTGTCGCTGTCCAGCAGGGTCACCACCGAATCGAGCCTGGAGGAGGGGCTTAGCGTTCGAGCGTTGATATCGATCACCACCGGCAGGCCGGCTGCGCCGCTTACTTTGTAGTAATCCGCATCGCGCTCCGGGCAGATCACGCCCGTAACCGTAGTACCGATTAAGACGGCCTGGGCAGTATCCGGGCTGTGATTGGTATCAGCGCAGCTGGTATCCGGCGCGGTCGAGTTGATGGAAACGTCATCGACCAGCCAGCCCAGGCCAGTATTGTAATCATCG
Organism: uncultured Anaerolineaceae bacterium; assembly: GCA_964437595.1. Taxonomy (GTDB): domain Bacteria; phylum Chloroflexota; class Anaerolineae; order Anaerolineales; family Anaerolineaceae; genus DSYU01. The sequence goes on along the minus strand of CAYTHO010000039.1, from coordinate 12,763 downwards.
TTGATGGTATTGAAGTGGAAGCGCAGCCGGATGGTCTTCCCGGCATACTGCGCCAGGCTGATCGGCCCGCTGTTGAGCCATTTCGGCCCAACCGCCGCTTTATCGTCCGAGAATTGAACCAGGTCAGTAAAGGTGGTGGTTCCCCCGGGGTTATCCACGGCCACCTGCACCCGGCGCTGGTCCCAATAGGTGTTGTTATCCTCCACGCCGATGAAGTACAAAAAGCGCAGGTAGTGCGTGCCGCTGGCAGGGATGGCGATGGGCGGCGAGGTCAGGTCGCCCGCCCGATAGGTAGCGCTCGAGTAATCCGTGCCGTCATTGAAGATCCAGGCCGTGCTGGAGCGCTTGCCTACATCGATCGCGCCTTGCCGCCACAGACCGGTCGCCACCCAGTTCCCGGCCCCGGCTTCCATATCATCCAGATAAGGGACAGCTTGCGCGTCAGCGGCTGGCAGCGCCGCCTGAGCAACGGTAAAGGCTTTGCTAGTGGTTTGCATGATGGTGGTGTTGTTCTTCGAGCGCACGCTGAAGGTGTAGCTGCCCGCGGGCAGGCTGCCAACCGGCTCGCTCTTGCCGGTCACCGTGCGCGTCCAACTGACCGGCCCGGACAGGCTGATCTCGTAGCTGGTAGCGGCAAATCCGCCGTCCCAGGCCAGCACCAGCGAATCGGCGCTGGTGGGCGCGGGGTTTTCCACCAGGCGGTGGCCTACCGGTTTGATCGTTACCGCCCCCGGCCCCACGCTGCGCGATACCACCCACAGCCCGGAAACATGATCCACCCCGATGCGGTTGTCGATCAGGCTGGCATCCGAGCTGTCGATCGTTTCCATGCGGCCAGCCGGGGTCGATGCGCTGACATCGCTGCTGCGGTCAAACAGCACCGCGCGCACGCTGCTGCCTAATTGAATGGAAGCGGCATTGTTATCGCCCACGGTGGTGAGCGCGCTGGACGCGTAACCGGCGCCGTCATTGACGGTGAATTTCTGGCACGCGCCCTTGAAGTCGACATCCGCGTACAACGCCACCTGATTATCGGCTGGCGCGCAGGCCGGAGGCTCGGGCGGCTCTACCCCGCCGCAGGTAAAGGCTTTAATCATCTGGCGCTCGCTGATCCCGGTCACCTGGCTGCCTTCGCGGTCGTAAATGCGCACGGTCAGCTTAAATGGGCCGTCAGGCACGTTGGCCGTGCACAGGTCGACATCCTTAGCGTAGGGGCCGTTGCCGTTGGGGGTGATATCGTCGATCGTCTTCCAGGCGCCATCATAATTGACCAGCACCTGGATGCGCACGACCTCGATATCGTCGCTGGCCATGCCCTGCACGCGCACGCTGCGGGTGTTCGCGATCTGGTGATTCACCGGCAGGTCGAGCGAGCCGCTGGGCGGGTTGGCCGGGGTGTTGCCGGAAGTATAGTAATTGTTGGGCTGGCACTGGCTGCCCAGGTCGGGGTACTCCCTGGCTTCGGAGCAGGTACGCGGGCGCCCGCCGTTATCGCCCACATCGTCAAAGGTGATATCTACCGAAGGGCCCCAGCTCCAGTTGGTTCCGGTGGGCGTCAGGTAGACGTGGTAATGCAGGTGGTGCCCGGTGCTGGCCCCAGTATCGTCGGCATCGCCGATAAACTCGCCCTGCCGGACGAATGTACCGATGGTGCGCAGCCGGTCGGGGATGGTATTGTAGGCCATGTGGTAATACAACTGGTAGCTGGTGGGGATGGTGCTCTGGTCTTCCAACACCAGGTAGTTGGTACAATCGGTGGCATTATTGGGGCACGTCCACTTGAATGCTTTCACCGTGCCGCCCTTAGCGGCGATCATGGGGAACATGGTACCATCCGAAAAGTCAAACGCGTAGCGGCAGGTCTGCGGGCAGGAGGTCAGGCCGCCGGATACCGAGTAAACGTGACCGATGGCGTTGGTGACGCGTTTCGATGTGCCTGCCGTCCAGGGCAGTTTGTAGCCAGAAAACACCTGGGCCGAAAGCTGAGCGCTTTCGACGGCAGGCGCCAGAAACCGGTCAACGACATCCTGCGTTAGCAGCTCGGGAGGCAGCGCGCGCAGCTGGTCGGCAAAATCAGCATCGGAAGAAAAACCCATTGCCCAGGCAGTTGGGTCTCCCAACGCGCCCTGCGGCAGGCTGCGGGCAATGGATAGGCCAGGCTCGCTCTCCACCACCTCGCCGGTCTGTGGGTCGCGCAGCGCCATCCACACCAGCGCCGTAGCGCCATCCTGCGAATAATCGATGTGGTCGACATATACCTCAAAAATCTGGAAGCCCAGCACCTGGCTGCGGCGCTGGTCGACCGCCTGATTCAGCGCTTCCTGAATGGCCTGGTCTGACACCTGCGGCGCGGGCTGGGGCGTCTCAACGGGCGGAAGGTCGTCCATTTTTGCCGGGGTGGGGGTGCCAAACTGCAGCCCGGCGGAGGCCAGCGCGCGGGCCGGAAAGCCGCTGGCAGAGAACAGAAAAGTAATGATAAAGACGGCTGCGCAGGCAGCCAGCATTTTTCTCACGGTCATGGATTCCGCGCTCCTATGGGTTCACAAATGATCAAATCGCACAGAGATGCGGAGCAAGTATCGTGCCTGATCCATCCAAACAATCGGGTGGAATGGCCTTTTTGCTCGGGTCAGGGATGCTGCGCTAATAAAAAGAGCGAAAAAAGCAGTTGTACGCTTTCGCTGGTACGTTTGTATGTTAACGGAAGATGGCAAAACAATCCGTTAATTTTGAGTGAAATTGGATTATTTTTCAGAAAAACGAACCCTGCTCAAATTGCCAGCCAATCAAAAAGTGACTGCCTCAGGCGTGAATTTCAGCAATAAAGGTATCCAGCGCCAGCTCGGCGGGCGCCTGGCTGGTCTTAAGCGTTTCATCCAGCAGCAGCAGGCGGTGGTAGATATCTTTGAGTTGACCCAGGGTGAAGCGGCGGGCCTGGCTGCCTAGTTTTTCCGCCACGAAGGGATGCTGGTGCAGTTCGGCGGCAATCTGGCTGCCGCGGCCTGCATCGATCACCTCGCGCGCCTGGAGCAGCAGGCGGAACTGGCGCGTAATCATCCCAAACAGGCTCAGCGGGTCCTGCGACTCGAGCAGGCGGTGCAGCAGGCGCACTGCCTGGCGGGTGTTTCCGGCGGCCAGCGCGTCGACCATCTCGAACACGTCCGCCTGCCCGGGCACGGCCGTTAGCTCTTCTACATCTTCCGCCTCGACCGGGCGCTTAAAATCCACATAGGTAAGCAGCTTGGTAATCTCCAGGCTGGCCAGTTGGGTGTCGTTGCCCACGTGCGCCACCAGCGCGGCAGCCCCGCCCGGGCTGAACTGGCCCGATTGACGGCGCGCTTCTTTGCGCACCCATTCGGCCATTTCGTTGATGCGCGGCAGCGCGTAGAGGTGGTAATAAGCCCGGTCGCCCGCCGCGGTCAGCCATTTGCGCATCCAGTTGCCATCGGCCTGCGGCAGGCTCTTCCACTTCCCGCGCTCCAGGCTGTCTTCCACCACCAACACCAGCGCGGTCGAAGGCGGCAGCCCGTCCAGCAGGGCCAGAAAGCGCTTGCGGGCGGCATCCGTACCCAGGCGGGTGAAGGGGTTGGTGAGGATCACCAGGCGGCGCTCGGCCAGGAAGGGCATGGCATTGGCCGTGGAGCGCAGTTCCTCGTCGCTGGCCGTGCGTCCATCCAGGCGGGTGATATTCATCTCCACCAGGGTTTGATCCTCCCCCATCTGGCGGATCATCGCATCCATCTGCTGGCGGATAGCGAAGGGGTCATCGCCGTGGAAGATATAAACGACAGGTTTCGACGCGGGCTGGGCAGTGTCCAAAGGCATACGCTCCGGAGGCGCGGCGGGCGGGATGGACCTGCCTGCCGCGCAGTGTGGTCAACGATTTACGAACGGGTCAGCACGCGGTGCATCGGAACGCCGCCCGACTGCATGCGGTTTGCCACCCGCTCAACCCGGATGATCTCCATGCCCTGCATCCCCTGCGCCGAGCCAGAGGTGGTGACATGTTCCTGAACATACGGGCCCAGGGGCTGTGAAGCCATCATGGTGAGGGCCACCAGCGAAATGACCATCGGCAGGCGCTCGACCCGCTCGCGCGTGGTGCGCCCTGCGCCCAGCATGGCCAGCCAGGCAGCCGCGCCAGCCAGCAGGCTGGTGGTCACCAGGTTGGTGCCGCAGTGAGGATGAATCGCCAGGTGGCTTTCGCCGCCGCGCAGGCGGGCCAGCGCCTGGTAGACGCTCGCCTCCAACTGCCCGGTGTCAACGTCTCCCATCACCCAGAATCCATTCGGGTCGGAATAACCGGCGGCCTTCAGGCGCGGGTTGGCTTCGGACATTACCTGCAGGGTGGCGTGTTCCAGAGCATGGTTGCGCCGCACGCGGGCAAAGGGTCCCCAATCGAAAACAGACATCACGGCTCCTTCCTATAAAATAACCACTGGTATTGTAACATCTTTAGACCGCTTTCCCGCTTAGCCAAAACAGGCCTTCCACATCTACGCAAACGGGAAAAGATCAATCGTTTTCCGCAGATGGGCGGCGCCGGGCAGCCGGGCGGGCGCTTTGTTTTTGCCCCGCGCCTGCGGCAGGCGCGCCTGCTGCGGGCGCATTGGCCCCTGCCGTGCCCTCCTGGACCAGCGCCTGGCTGAGCGCTTCGCGCAGCGAGCGAGCCTCGATGATCTGGATGCCATCCGGCCAGGGCTCGCCGGTGCGGCGGATGCGCCGCGGGACGATGGCTGTGCGGAAGCCCAGCTTGGCCGCTTCGCGCAGACGGGCGCTCATCTGGTTGACCATGCGCAGCTCGCCCGAGAGGCCCACCTCGCCGATCAGCACGGTATCGGCCCGCACCGGGGCATCGCGCAGCGACGAGGTGATTGCCGCCGCCACGGCCAGGTCGGCAGCCGGCTCGCTGATGCGCAGGCCGCCGATCACGTTGACAAAGACATCCTGCTCGCCCAGGTGCAGCCCCAGGCGGCGGGTCAGCACCGCCACAGTCAGCAGCAGGCGGTTGACATCGATGCCGTTGGGGGTGCGGCGCGGGTTGCCCAGCGTGGTCGGGCTGGTAAGGCCCTGGATTTCGACCAGCAGCGGGCGGGTGCCTTCCATCGTGACGGCAATGGCCGAACCGGGCACATTGACCATGCGCTCGGCCAGGAAAGCCTCGGAGGGGTTGGGCACCTCGACCATGCCGCGCTCGCGCATCTCAAACACACCCACCTCGGAGGTAGCTCCAAAGCGGTTTTTCACCGAGCGCAGCAGGCGGTACGACTGGTAGCGGTCGCCTTCCAGGTATACCACCGTGTCGACGATGTGCTCCAGAACGCGCGGCCCGGCAATCACGCCTTCTTTGGTCACGTGGCCGATGACGAACACCGCCATGCCCGATGATTTGGCCAGGTCGCGCAGCCGCCCAGAGCATTCGCGCACCTGGGTAACCGAGCCTGCCGAAGAGCTCAGTTCGGGCAGGTAGACGGTCTGGATCGAGTCGACCACCAGCAGGCCTGGCTTCACCGTGTTGACGTGCTCCAGGATGCTGTTCATGTTGGTTTCGGTTACCAGGAAAAGCTGTTCGGGGGCCGGCGTTGCCGATCCTCCGTCTTCATCTTGCAGAAGGCGCAGCGCGCGCATTTTCACCTGGCGCTCGGATTCCTCGCCGGAGACATACAGCACCCGCCCCTGCGCGGCCATTTCGAGCATCACCTGCAGCATCAGCGTCGATTTGCCGATGCCCGGGTCGCCGCCCACCAGCACGATCGAGCCTGGCACGATCCCGCCGCCCAGCACGCGGGCGAACTCGCCGATGGGCAGGAACAGGCGGTCTTCGACATCCCCCTCGATCTGGTGCAGCTGCAGAGGGTGCGAGCGTCCGCCCAGCCCGCCCTTTGGCGCGCCTTTGGCCGGTGCGGAAGGAGCGGGCGTCAGCACTTCTTCAACCATGCTGCCCCAACTGCCGCACTGCGGGCAGCGGCCCATCAGGCGCGGCGAGGTGCGCCCGCAGCTCTGGCATACGTATTGCGTTTGTACTTTGCTCATAATTGTCCGTGGCTCGTTTCTAGGAGAGAATGTAAGCCGCCATACACACTTGGGTCAAAAGGCAGCGGGGTCCGGCGGTTTCCACAGCAAACGTTGTTTCCTACAGCAAACAGAGTATTCTGTAGCATAAGGGCTTCTGCGGCGGGTAAAGCCGCAGAAGCCCTTGTTCGTGCTAACGGTTCAAGAAGGACACCTCACGCGCCGATGCCCATGGGCTGCTCGGATTCAGGCGTCTCCTCCTGTTTTCGCAATATGATATCGTCAGTCTCCGGATCGATGTCGACTACGACGGTGTCGCCGGTCTTGAAATGCTCGGCCAGCACCTCATCCGAGAGGCGGTCTTCCACCTTCAACTGGATCACCCGCCGCAGCGGGCGGGCGCCCATATCCGGGTCGTAGCCCTCTTCCGCCAGCCGGTCCAGCGCGGCGGAGGTAGCGATTAGCCTGATCTCGTTCTCTTGCAGGCGTCCGCTGACCTTGTCCAGCTCGAGGCCGACGATCTGGTGGATGTTCTCGCGGGTGAGCGCGCGGAAGACGATGACCGAATCCAGGCGGTTGATAAACTCAGGCCGGAAGACGCGTTTGAGCGACTCGAGCAGCTTCTTGCGCATGTCCTGGTAAGCCACCTTTTCCTCGATGGCCTCGTCGCGGGCCAGTTGGAAGCCGAATCCGGTCTGGCGCTTTATCAGGTCGGCGCCAACGTTAGACGTCATAATGATGATCGCGTTGCGGAAATCGACCTTGTGCCCCTTGGCGTCGGCCAGGTGGCCTTCTTCCATGATCTGCAGCAGCATGTTGTGCGCTTCTGGGTGGGCCTTCTCGATTTCGTCAAAGACCACGATCGAGTACGGGCGGCGGCGGATAGCTTCGGTGAGCTGTCCGGCCTCCTCATAGCCGATGTATCCGGGCGGCGCGCCAACCAGGCGGCTGACGGTGTGCCGTTCCATGAACTCCGACATATCCAGTTGGATCAGGGCATCTTCGCTGCCAAACATAAAGCGAGCCAGGGCCTTGGTCAGTTCGGTCTTGCCAACCCCGGTGGGGCCCAGGAAGATGAACGAGCCGATCGGGCGGCGCGGGTCTTTGAGCCCGGCCCGCGCGCGGCGCACGGCCTTCGATATAGCCTCAACTGCTTCTTCCTGACCGATGATGTACTTCTTCAACTCTTCTTCCATCATCAACAGGCGCTTGGACTCCTCAGTAGCCATCTGCATCACCGGCACGCCGGTCCACATGTTGACCACTTCGGCGATATCGTCCGGCCCGACCTGGGGGCTGTCCGCACGGTCCCAGGTGGTGCGCAGGCGCTCGAGCTCGCGCTCTAGCTCCGCTTCCTGTTCCTGGAGCTCCGTTGCATCTTCAGTGCGGCCATCTTCCACCGCCAGGCTGTAGTTCTGGCGGATAGCGCGCAGCTGCTTCATTGTATCTTTGGCGGTGGTCGCCGAAGCGCTCTTGTACATGCGCACGCGCGAAGACGCCTCATCCACCAGGTCAATGGCCTTGTCCGGGAGGAAGCGGTCGGCCACGTAGCGCGCCGAGAGACGCGCCGCGGCTTCCAGAGCTTCATCGGTGATCTGCAGGCGGTGGTGTTCCTCGTAGGCCGACTTGATGCCCTTGAGGATGGCGATGGTTTCGTCGATGGTAGGCTCGTTGACCACGATGGGCTGGAAGCGCCGCTCCAGCGCCGCGTCGCTTTCGATGTGCTTGCGGTACTCCTCCAGGGTGGTGGCGCCGATCACCTGCAGCTCGCCGCGCGAAAGCGCGGGCTTGAGGATGTTGGCCGCATCCACCGAGGAACCAGCCGCCCCGGCCCCTACCAGCATGTGTACTTCGTCAATGAAGAGGATGGCGCCCGAGGACTTCAACTCGTCGATTACCCGCTTCAGGCGCTCTTCGAACTGCCCGCGGTACATGGTGCCCGCCACCAGCGACCCGACATCGAGCTGGAGGACGCGCTTGCCCAGCAGCAGTGCCGGAACGTCGCCTTCTACGATGCGCTGGGCCAGGCCCTCCACGATGGCGGTCTTGCCAACGCCCGGTTCGCCGATGAGGGCCGGGTTGTTCTTGGTGCGGCGGGCCAGGATCTGGATCACCCGTTCAATTTCCATCTGGCGGCCAATGACCGGGTCCAGTTTGTTTTCTTCTGCTTTTTGGGTCAGATCAACAGCAAGCTGATCTACCAGGGGTGTTTTGGGTTTATTCTGCTCCTGCCGCTGTGATGAAGGTTGGCGGTTGCTCGCAGTGGAAGCGGGTGTTGCGGTTGATGGGGTGGTGCTGCTTTCCTGTAGGATGCGGCGGGTTTGCCGGCGAATCTGTTCAGAGGTGACGCCCAGTTTGCGCAGGACTTCCGTCGCCAGACCTTCCTGAGACCGCACCAGGCCCAACAGTAAGTGCTCCGTACCAATATAGTGATGGCCCATCCGGCGCGCTTCTTCGATGGCGAACTCCAGAACCTGCTGCGTGCCCGGGGCCAGGTCAATTTTCCCTCCCCGATACTGGCCGAAGCCGCTCATACGTTCCACCATTTCGCGCACCCGGTCTGGCTCCAGCCCCAGCTCGCGCAGTACCCGACCGGCCACACCACCTTCTTCCTCGATGAGGCCCAGAAGGAGGTGTTCAGTGCCGATAACATTCTGGCGCATGCGTTCTGCTTCCTGGTGGGCCAGGCTGAGCACGCGGCGCGCCCTTTGGGTAAAACGTTCCATTCCAGACAAGGTATTCCTCCTCGATTACTACAGACCCACGATCCCGGGAAGAGTCAACCGGATGCCGACCAGGGGTTTATTCTTGCTACTAACTGGGGGAGGGTAGGTGCAGTGCAATCAACCAAGGCTCCCCCCAAACGATCACGATACACAATCTCTAAAATCGATTCTACCAGAGTTTAAAGAAAAGTCGAGTCGCCCATATAGGGCATATAAAGTTTCACCCCTGGAACTTACCCGAGGGGGCTCCAGTGGGAGTTGCCCTATTATAGTACGCCCGTTCGAAATAACAAGGCCTGCCGTGTAAGACTTATGTTAGAAATCTCACCGAAGGCGGGGGTGGATCAGGGCTTGAGCGTGGCCGTTGGCAGGCGAACAGCCTCAAGGCTGTACACCGCCAGGTTGGAGAAGCTGACTGTCAGCGGTGTATCGCCCGCGGAGCGTGCGAAGACACCCAGTGTTCCGCTTTCCCACACCGGGTCTTTGGCCGAGAACTGGTAAACATCATTGATAAAGATGCGCAGTTCATTGCGCCGGGCATACACGCCCAGGCGGGAAGGCAGCATTCCACCTGGAATCAGGCCAGAGGACGCCCAATCCTGTAAAATGACAATCTCGCCGCCCTTGAGGCGCTCCAGGCGCACCCGCCCGCTGCAGGTGAGCGCCAGCCGGTAGAAGTCCTGTGTGGAACTGGCGCGCAGCAGCAGGCCGTAGGCGTCCTCGCCGCGGCACAGGCTGGGCAGAGCGTCGATCTCCGCATAAAAGTCGCCCAGTTCGGGCGCCTTGCGCAGGCTTACCAACCCGCCGCGATCCGCGGCCACTGCCAGGGTAAGCTCGCCTTTGCCATAGGCGATGCTGCCCACCGCAGTTCGGCTGGTCGACCAGTTTTTCGTATCGGTAAAGGGATCTTCCAGCAGCAGATCGCCCAGCACCGGGCGCAGGTCAGGCGTGGGCGTGACCTGGCGGGTGGGCACAGGCGTAAAAGTGGCAGTGGGCGGGAACCACACGATGGTCGCCGTGGTGGTGGAGGTTTGCGTAACGGTAGGCGTGGGCGGCTGGGGGGTAGGCGATGGAGCCTCCGGCAAGCAACCCGCCAGGGCAGCCAGGCAGGCTGTCCAAAAGAACGCACGCAGCCAGCGAGCCAGCAGCTCGCGCACGCGAGCTTTACTCACACATTCACCACCTGATCCCGCTCAGGGCCCACCGAAACCGACTCCACCGGCACGCCGCTCACCTCAGCCAGCCGGCGGATATACGCCTGGGCCGGGGCGGGCAGATCTTCCCAGTTGCGCACAGCGCCCAGCGGCTCCTGCCATCCGGGTAGTTCTTCGTAGACTGGCTCCCACTGCATCAGGCTGGATATTCCCATTGGCAGGTCCGTGTAGCGCTTGCCGGACGGATCGCCGCGCTTATGGTAAGCAACGCACATCTTCACCCGGGGCAGGCCGCTCAGCACGTCCAGCTTGGTAATCACCAGGCCGGTAAGCCCGTTGAGACGCGCTGAATAGCGCAGCAAGACCAGGTCCAGCCAGCCCACCCGGCGCGGGCGGCCCGTGGTGGTGCCAAACTCATCCCAGGGCTGCGATCCGGTGCCGCGCAGGTGCAGCGCCGTAGCATCTTCCAGCTCGGTGGGGAACGGCCCGGAGCCTACCCGGGTCTGGAAGGCTTTGACTACCCCCAGCACCCGGTCCACGTGGCCCGGGCCAATGCCCAGGCCCAGCAGCGCGCCAGAGGCGGTGGGCGCGGAGCTGGTCACAAAGGGATAGGTGCCGTAATCCAGGTCGAGCAAGACGCCCTGGGCGCCTTCTGCCAGCACGCGCTCGCCGCGGTGCAGCGCTTCATACACCAGCAGGGAGGTATCGTCTACATAGGGCGCCAGCGTACGGGCATAGTCCATGTACTGTTGAGCCACCGCCTCAGGGTCCAGCGCTTCGGCACCGTGCAGCAGGGTCAGCTCGCGGTTGACGCTGCGCACGTGGTCGACCAGTTTTTCATAAAATGCATTGGGGTCGAGCATATCTTCCATGCGCAGCCCGGTGCGGGCGGCTTTATCGGCATAAACCGGACCAATGCCGCGCCCGGTGGTGCCGATCAGCCCCTTGCCGCGCGTTTGCTCCTGGGCCCGATCCAGCGCGCGGTGCGCCGGGGTGATCAGGTGCGCGGCGTGCGACAGGCGCAGGCGGGTCGGATCGACCGGCACGCCGTAGGAGCGCAGCATTTCGATTTCCGCGAGGAGGGTTTCTGGGTTAATCACCACCCCGCTGCCAATAATACCCAGCGTATGGCGATGGATGATCCCGGAGGGAACAAGGTGCAGCTTAAAAGTCTGCGTACCCACCGTTACGGTGTGACCGGCGTTATCGCCACCATTAAAACGCGCGACTACCTTTGCCTGGGCCGAGAGTAGATCAACAATGCGACCCTTGCCTTCATCGCCCCACTGCGTACCAACAATAATATCCAGAGGCATGTTCGTTTTTCTCCTTACGCGGTTTTGCGGTGTGAATTATACCTTAGAGCGGATTAGAAAGGTGTATAGACATCTTCGAAACTTATCCCAAAAAAATCATGCGGTTTTACCAAACTGTAATCTTCTCGTCATGTTTGAGTAATCTGCGCCGATTAAGATGGTCGTAGATATAAAAACTCAAATTCTATCTGAGAGGAGATGTAGCATATGAAGCGGGCATTTATCATCGGCGTGATCGGGTTCGCCGCTGTAGCGATCCTGCTCATAGGGGGGCTGTTAGGGGTGCTGGTTACCCCGGCGCGGGCGCAGGTGGAACGGGCGCTGGATCAGGCGGTTGAACGGGCGCAGTCCGTAGTGACCAACTTACTGGAAAGCACTACCACCCGGGCTTCGGCCCAGGCAGCCGGAGTGCAGTTAAAAGACGAAAAAGGGATTCTGGTAGGCGGCGTGTTCCAGGGCAGCCCGGCGGATAAAGCCGGCCTGGTGCGCGGCGATATTATCCTGGAAGCGGACGGGCAGGCGGTGAACAACGTCCCCGACCTGACCAGCATCCTCAGCCAGCGCCAGGCCGGCGACACGCTTTCGCTGCGGGTGCAGCACGGCGACGCGCTGAAGACGGTGTCGGTGACCCTGGCTGAACAGCCCGGCGCGGCTGCCGCGCAGGATAATCAGCCAAATGAGCAGCCCAACCGGCGCAAAGGCCTGCAGCAAAGCGGCCCGTACTTGGGCATTATCCCCATCGGCGCGGAGCCTTTCAAATCCAAAGTGGAAAAATCGACCCAACAGGCTGGCGCGCGGATCACGCAGGTCTCGGCGGGCAGCCCTGCCGAACAGGCTGGCCTGAAGACCGGCGAGATCATCACCGCGGTGGATGGCACGGCAGTTGACGCGCAGAACAGTCTGGGCGCGCTGATCACCGCCCGCAAACCGGGCGACAGCGTAACGCTGGCCGTGCGGGGCACAGACGGCGCCGAGCGCGAGGTCAAGGTCACTCTGGCGGATCATCCGCGGCAGGCTGGAACAGCTTATCTGGGGGTGAGCACGGGCGGCTTTGGGCACGGGCGTGGATTTGAGTTCCCCGGCCTGCCCGAGGAGTCGCAACCGCAGATGCCCATGCCGCATAACTTCCCCGGCTTTGGCCCCGGCATCATCGATCACCCGGGCGCGCTGCTTCAACAGATCACCTCGGGCAGCCCGGCGGAGAAGGCCGGACTCAAGCCCGGGCAGATCATTGAGGCGGTGGACGGCCAAAAGCTGGACAGCGCCCAATCTCTCACGGATGCCGTAGCCGCTCGCAAACCAGGCGATACCGTAACCCTGACCGTGTATGATCCACAGGCGGACCAGTCCAGCGAGGTCAAGGTGACCCTGGGCGAAAATCCGGATAAACCCGGCGCAGCCTGGCTGGGCATTCAGTTTGGGTTTTTCAACTTCCAGAACATGCCCATGCCGCAGAAAACACCGGGAGCCGGCGGAACGCAGTTCTGACCTGACTTCCCGTTACCATCTTACCGGTAGTATAACAAGTACGATGCAGCCCTGGCCTGTGGCCAGG
>CAYTHO010000038.1:0-51523 GCA_964437595.1 uncultured Anaerolineaceae bacterium | reverse complement strand
TAGATCTCGGTGGAGTCCCAGGGCATGCTGTTCCAGGCGCGGATCTGGTCCATTTTTACGCCATAGGCAATCGCTACGGCCCACAGCGACTGCCCATAACCTACCGTATGGATAATCCAGCGGTCAGCGCGGGGTGTGACGGTCAGGAGCGGGACGATAGGGATGATCTTGGTCGGTGTGGCATTGGTGTTCGCGGGGCCTCCACCGCTGGTTGGCACGACCTTGGCGCCTGGGCGAACCTCCAATGTATAATACTCTTCCGCGCCGTCATCCGCGACCCCAGCGCCAACTGAGCCGGTGGCGTAGCCGACCATGGTTTTCATATGGATTGCGTCTGCCCAGATGGTATATACCGCGAATTCGGGGGTCAGCAAGCCCAGTGTGCCCGTGGCGATGTTTTCATCCATGCCGTGCTGCCAGACGTTGGAACCATCGGAATGCTGGTGGGTGGCGGTATGGATTGAAGCCTGGTAGCGTGAATGTTCCAGGGCATAGGCCATCAGCCCCTGGTCTACCACATAAGGCGGCAGGCCGTGCGCGGCTCGCAGTGCATTCACGGCGGAGATAATGGCCATTGGGTCGCTGCTCAGCCGCGCCCTGGCCGGGTGGGCGGGGGCCGCCCAAGTGAATAACAGCGGCGGTAAGATCAAGATGCTCAAAAGAAACCGGCGTGAACGAAGCGGCATTTTGGCTCCCTGGTCGGGTGATGTCGGGAAGGGTGAATCAAACCATTGGCCTTAAATGTAGCATAAAAAATACTGTTTGACTGAGGAAAACCTCCGTTGATTCTGCTACAATAACGCAAGGAGACCAAAGTGCACAACCTCTCGGACTTCCCGTTTTTCACCCCTTGGACCAATCCGGATACTGGCGTAACCATCTATCTACTGACTCGAAAGGCTGCCCCGGTGCAGGAAGCATTTTATTTTGTCAACAGCAGTTTCTCCGCCGATGGCCGCTACCTGTGGTTCTACTGCGCTTTTCCGCCCTCCGGCACGGCGGGGCAGGGGCGCACCCTGGCTGTGCTCGATTTTGAGCGCGGCGTGATAACCCATTTTCCGGAGACGCAGTTCAACCATGCCTCGCCGATGGTTGACCCGGACAGCGGCCGCGTATTCTGGGGGATGGGCTCGGCGGTGTGGACGCGCGGCCCCGAACCCGGCAGCAGCGTGGACCGGGTTGGCGGGCTGCCCGCTGATCTGATCGGGAGCCGTTCTGTGCACCGCATTGCTACTCACCTGACCTGCTCCGCAAATGGCGCTGAATTCTTTATCGATGCTGAGGTTGGCAACCAGTTCATTTTTGGCACCATTCCATCCGGCGGCGGCGAATTCTCATTCTGGCACCGTTTCGATCGCAACCACAACCACGCTCAGTTCAGTCCGACCGATCCCGATCTGGTATTGTTTGCTCAAGAGAACCACCCCGACCCGCTCACCGGCCTGACCTTCCCGATCACCAACCGCCTGTGGCTGATCCGCCGCGGGCAGGCGCCCCGACCACTGCTTCCCGAGCCGCGCAAGGTCACCCACGAGTGGTGGGATGCGAACGGTCAGTTTGCCTGGAGCGTGACTGGCAATGAAGCCTGGCGCGTAGGAGTAGACAGCGGGCAGGTGGAAGCCGTGCCATTCCCCAACCACGTCTGGCACGCGCATACCACCCGCGACAACGCATATATGATCGCAGACACCAACGAGCGTTTTTACCGCGGCTGCCCCTCGGGAGTTGGTTTTCTCAACCGCGCCACCGGGCGCTACCTGAAGCTGGTAGACAACCCCGAGATGCCCAATCACATAGGGCAGAACTATCATATCGATCCTCACCCGCGCTTTTGCGTTAATGATGAGGTTGTGGTTTTTACTACCACACTGCGCGGCGAGGTTGATCTGGCTATTGCTTATACACATGACTTAATCGAACGGACTTCTTAACCTAAGGAGGTGCGTCAAATGCAAGGAACAACTTACCTGGCCGCGGCAGCACAATTTACGCCGGTCTTTCTCGACCGGCAGGCGACGGTAGATAAAGCCTGTGACCTGATGTCTGAAGCAGCCAGGCAGGGCATTAAGTTATTGGCCTTCCCCGAATCCTTTCTTCCGGGCTACCCGGATTGGGTCTGGACCGTTCCGGCGGGAGATGGCCGAGTTCTATACAGCTTATACGCAGCGCTGGTTGAAAATGCTATCAATGTACCGGGACCAGAAACGGAGCAGTTATGCCGGGTTGCGAAACAGACCGGTGTTTTCACCGTGATCGGAGTCAATGAACGGAACCAGAAAGCGAGCGGCGGCAGCCTGTACAACACCCTGCTGTACATCGATGGTGAAGGTAATTTGCTGGGCAAGCACCGCAAGCTGGTTCCAACCGGCGGCGAACGGCTGGTTTGGGCGCAGGGCGACGGCAGCACGCTGGCGGTCTACGATACCGCGCTGGGAAAAGTTGGCGGGCTCATCTGCTGGGAAAATTATATGCCGCTGGCGCGCAGCGCCCTGTACGCCTGGGGCGTGCAGGTTTATATCGCGGCAACCTGGGATCAGGGGGAGGTGTGGCTTTCCAGCATGCGCCACATTGCCAAAGAGGGGGGCATGTATGTGATCTCTGTTTGCATGCCGCTGCGGAAAAGCGACATTCCGGATGATCTGGATTTCAAGCAGACCTACCCGCCGGAGAGCGGCCTGTGGATCAACCCGGGTGACAGCGCCATTATCGATACAACAGGTAAGGTGCTGGCTGGCCCACTGCACGAAGCAGAAGGGTTTGTCTGCGCGGAACTGGACCTGAACAGGGTGCGCGGGGCCAAGTTTTTGCTAGATGTGGCCGGTCATTACAGCCGGCCAGACGTTTTCCACCTGACGGTTTCACAGAAAGCGCAGCCGATGGTTGAACGGGTGGATGAGCCATAACCAGTGTTACAATACACCCGTGTTTTCACGCGGGTCATTCCCCGGTGGTGGAAACTACAGACGACGGCTTTTCTATGTCTCGATCCACTTATTCGACAAAACCTGGCCCCGATTGGGGCGCGCTTCTTTTATTTGTTCTCTCCCTGGCGCTGGCTGTTCTGGCTGGCATCATTGCATTCCGCTGGTCGCGCGATTTTTTTGCCACTACGGCTGTAATCCAGGTTGGTGATGCGCCGCCCCTTCCGGAGACTCCAACGGCCCTGCCGCCTGGGGTAACGCTGACGCCGCAGGATGCAGAACATACCGCTACTTCGCCCGCTCCCACGCTGCCAGCCGCGCCAGCGGCAGTGAAGTGGCAGGACAAACGACCGGTTACCCTGCTGGTCATGGGCCTCGATTACCGTGATTGGCTGGAAGGGGCGGACATCCCACGCACCGATACGATGATCCTGTTTACCATTGACCCGCTCAAGAAGACCGCGGGGATGATGTCGATTCCGCGCGATATGTGGGTCAATATACCGGGGTTTGGTTTCAGCCGTATTAATGGCGCTTACCGGACTGGAGAAATGTACAAGCTGCCAGGCGGCGGCATTGGCCTGGCCGCCAAAACGGTCGAGCACTTTGTTGGCGTGCCGGTCGATTTTGTGGCCCTGATCGACTTCAACGCCTTTGTGAAATTCTTTGACGAGTTGGGCGGGCTGGATATGCATATCCGGGAACCAATCAAGGTAGACCCCATTGGGCCGGGTAACACTCGCATTCTGGAGCCGGGCGTGCAGACCCTGGATGGGGCCACGGTGCTGGCCTATGCCCGCAACCGCTACACCGAAGATGGGGACTTCGATCGTTCCAGGCGCCAGCAAGAGGTGGTACTGGCGCTGCGCGAGCAGGTGCTGAACTTCAACCAACTGCCGATGCTCGTTCAAAAGTCACCCAAACTGTACCACGAGCTTTCCTCCGGGATTCGCACCAACCTGACGCTCGAGCAGGTGGTTCAACTGGCGCTGCTCGCGGCTGATGTGAAGGAGGAGGATATTCAACAGGGAATCCTCGACCCGCATAAGGATGTGCAGTATGGAACAGTGCAGACCAAAGAAGGCCCGGCAAGTATCATTCTGCCGAACCATGAGCGCATCCGGCTGATGAGCAGCCGCATTTTCGGGGGCGGCGCGCTGGGGCCAGCAGCCAGCGGCAAAGCGGAGGATTTGATGGCAGCCGAAAATGCCAGCGTACTGGTGATGAACGGAACCAACCAGGCGGATCGAGCCAGAGCAGCCAGTGAATTTTTGCGATCGAAAGGGGTCACGGCAGTGGGGGAAACCAGCGCCGGGCAGGTGTACGGGCAGACGATGATTATCGATCATTCTGGCAAGCCGTACACCATCCGTTATATTATGGAAACACTCAATATACCCAACAGCCGCATTAAGATCGCCTACGATCCAAACGCCAGCGCGGATTTGGAGCTCATTGTTGGGAATGATTGGGCTGGGCTTGAACCATAATTCTTCTCGCGGGAACAAACCAGCGCCGTTCGTCGTCAAAAAAAATAGGTTGACCAAAGAAGCATTTTCCGGGTTACAATAGGACCGTTCGCTTCGAATTTGAATAAAGAGGTTTTCCGACAAGTATGTCTCTTCACAACAAACCGACAAATCGCCCGGGGTTTTTCAATGACCGGGGCATGATTATTCTGACAGTAATTTTTGTCGTGCTGGCTATTGTGGCAGGGGTGGTTGCCTATAACTTCGCCCGCAATTTCTTCCTTGAGACCAGCATCATCAATATGGATAATACCCTGCCGATTATGTCTGGCAGCGGCGGCAACGACCCCCAATCCACCGCTAACCCGGGCGATCCATTATCAACTGCAACATCGGCTGGCGCTGAGCTTGCGCCGCTGGATACTACTGGAACGGGCGTTGAAATCCCGAAATGGAACGGTACGGACCGGGTGACCCTGCTGTTGATGGGCCTGGACTACCGGGATTGGTCCGAAGGCGTGGATGTCCCTCGCACGGATACGATGATTCTTTTGACCGTTGACCCGCTCAATAAGACGGCTGGGATGCTCTCGATCCCGCGCGATATGTGGGTTAATATCCCCGGTTTTGGGTATCACCGGATTAACACGGCTTACCCCCTGGGCGAAGGCAGCAAACTGCCCGGCGGAGGCGCGGGACTGGCAATGAAAACTGTTGAACAGTTCGTTGGTGTGCCAGTTCAGTACGCCGCACTGGTGGACTTCAACTCTTTTGTGAAGTTCATCGATACGTTGGGCGGGCTGGATATGCACATCAGGGAAGAAATCATTGTTGACCCGGTCGGCCAGGGGAATACCAAAAAACTTGAGCCGGGCGTGCAGGCATTGGACGGCGCTACCGTTCTGGCATACGCTCGCATGCGCTATACCAAAGACGGCGATTTCGACCGATCCAAGCGCCAGCAGGAAGTCATTATGGCGCTGCGCGACCAGATTGTCACCTTTAACCAGTTACCCGACCTGGTGGCGAAATCGCCGCAGTTGTATAAAGACCTTTCCTCTGGCATCCGCACAAACCTGACGCTCGAGCAGGTGATCCAACTGGCCTGGCTGGGCACGCAGATCGATGTTGGTAATATTAAGCGCGGGGTTTTTGATCCGCACACTGATGTAAATTATGTCACTGCAGTGACTCAGGACGGCACCCAGGAGGTACTGGTACCCGTTCCAGACCGGATTCGCATTCTCCGCGATACGGTATTTGTTTCCGGAAGCCAATACGGGCCGAGCGCCGCAAGCGGCTCTGCAACGGATCTGGTTATCGCGGAAGCTGCGCGGGTGACGATCCGCAACGGTACCCAGCAGGCTGGCACGGCTACTAAAGCTGGCGAATTGCTGCGCGCGGCTGGCGTGAACATCGTCAGCGAGGCGAATGCTGACCGGGCTTATACGGTAACAACTATCGTAGACTACACGGGTAATCCTTACACCATCAAAATGATGATGGACACATTGAAAGTTCCGAATGCCCGGATTGAGAGCAAGTTTGATCCAAATGCCCCAGTAGATCTTGAAATCAATATCGGCGGGGATTGGCAGGCCCCGTGATTTAAATGATTGGGAGTTGGATAAAGCAAGTTCTAGGAGGCTGTATATGCGCTTCGTCCGATACCAAACCAGCCAGGACGCCCCACGCTACGGCTGGGTATATGAAGATAAAATCGGCCCAATTGAAGGCGTGCCGTTTGGTGAGTTCCGCAGATTAGAAGCGGAGATTCCTTTACACATGGCTCGCCTGCTTGCGCCGGTGCAGCCGGGTAAGATCATTTGCGTGGGACGCAATTATGCTGAGCACGCCCGCGAGCAGAACGTTGAAGTACCCGAAATGCCCCTATTATTCCTCAAGCCGCCCTCAGCGGTGATTGGCCCAGGAGAAAGCATCGTTTTACCTCCACAGTCCAAGCAGGTGGAACATGAAGGCGAGCTGGCTGTGGTGATTGGGCGAAAAGGGCGTTGGGTTCAGGCGGATGAAGCGCTAACATATGTGCTTGGATATACCGTAGCGAATGATGTTACCGCGCGCGACCTGCAGCGCCGCGATGGCCAGTGGACGCGAGGGAAAGGCTTCGATACCTTTTGCCCGCTCGGCCCATGGATTGAGACGGAGTTGGATCCGACGGATGTACTGGTGCAGACCAGAGTGAATGGGGAGATGCGCCAGATGGCTTCTACGCGCGAAATGATGTTCCCGGTAGAACAGTTAATCGCGTTTATTTCATCGGTGATGACGATTTTTCCAGGAGATGTAATCCTGACCGGTACGCCAGCAGGGATTGGCGCGCTGCAGAATGGGGATGTTGTTGAGGTTACCGTGGAAGGCGTGGGCAGCCTGACGAATCCCGTTGTATCGGGCGTTGGAAAGTAATTTGTCGCATATAAACAAGTACCGCCGCGCTCGAGTGCGGCGGTACTTGTTTAACCGTTAAGGAAATTTACCGGTAAGCCAGATCGAGGCTGGGGAAGTTGAGCCAGAACGCAGGCTTCTCCGCATTATTCGCAGCCGGCCTGGGGATGGGATAAGCGATAATGAATAACCTGCCCCATGAAGCATCATCATAGGCTTCGATACAGGTTTGAAAGACCAGCCGCTTGCCGGGCGCGTAGATGCGGGAAAACAACTTGCTGGCTGTTAAGCGCTCATCGGAATGATCCATGTTCACGAAGTCGGAAAATGTACTGGTTGGCGACAGCGCCTGGTACCTTTGAACTTCAGCCACCTGGTAATATACATCGCGCCCATTTCCATAAATAACCACCGCGGTTTGATTAACCTGAATCGAGGAAAAATCCGCACCGGCCAGGTCATTGTGCGCCAGAATCCCGATTGTTCCGTATCGTTCTGCCAGGTCAAATTGGGTTACCTGGTCAGGGTCGCGTGTAACATACCCGGCGTTGTCTTTGGGCTGCTGGCCGACCGGCAGCGCCAGAACGCCTGGTACGTATATGCCAACCACCATGTTTTTATCCCCATTCTTTACCTGTGCTATAAATTCATCTAAGGACGGTAAGGTGTTGGTACCTTCCAATAAAGCGGGCGCGAAGCCGGTATGGGGGAGGGGGGTGATTTGAGACATCGCCAGATAGCATCCCATTAATACAAAGGCTAACCAAAACGCAAGCAGTGCTTTCGCAAGCGGAAAAGACCCCATCTAATACAACCTCTCATCATCGATAACCATATCCATTATTGTTGATTTTGGATTTGGTTACATTTTAGTAACAAAATGACAAAAATACATGGTTTTGAGCAGGTTGTAAAGTGGCTGTAAACGAATCGTACGGATGCTGGCGGTGTTTCGTAGAGAAGGCGTAGGGCAGCCAGCGGGTGAAATACGAAAATTTGCATACTGGGCTGGATTTTCTCCTTAAGGCAATAATGGTATAATCAGGCGGTGGAGTTACTCCCAATCTGGCATATGTTCTAGGAGAAACATGTATGTCTGGTCATTCAAAATGGGCAACAATTAAGCGAAAGAAAGGCGCGGCGGATGCGAAACGCGGGCAGGTATTTACGCGCCTGACTCGCGAAATTGTTCTTGCGGCGCGTGAGGGTGGTGGTGATGCAGATTCGAATTTCCGACTACGCCTGGCAGTTGAACGGGCCAGAGCGCAGAATATGCCTAAGGAAAATATCGAACGAGCAGTAAAACGAGGCACAGGCGCTGATAAAGACGGCGCAGCATTTGAGCAAGTATTTTATGAAGGATATGGTCCGCACGGCGTGGCGCTCATGATCGAGTGCGTAACCGAAAATCGCAACCGCACGGTGGCGGAGATTCGCCATCTGCTTTCGCGCAGCGGTGGTAATATGGGCGAGGCTGGCTCGGTTGGCTGGCAGTTCACGCGCCAGGCATATTTTGCTGTTCCAGGGAAAGGCGTTGACTTCGATAGCATTTTTATGCTGGCGGCTGAAGGCGGCGCGGAAGATGTCACTCAGGACGAGGAGACAATCGAAATTGTTGCGCCGGTAGAGGCGTTTAAATCGATTGTTGACCAGCTACGCGCGGCAAACATTCACCCGGAAGAAGCGATGCTGCGCATGGCGCCTAACCAGGAAATGGAGTTAAGCGCCGAGGAAACGATGCAGGTTATGCGCTGCATTGAATCCCTGGAAGAACTGGATGATGTGCAAAATGTATATTCGAACCTGCACATCTCCGATGAAGTTATGGCTGTGCTGGAGAACGAAGAATAACGGGCCTATGCTGGTCCTTGGGATTGATCCAGGCACTGCCACCACCGGCTATGGTTTGGTACGCGAGACAGAGCAGGACGGTTTCGCAGTCGTTGATTATGGAGTGATCTTAACGCCGGCTGGCGAATCCCCAGAGAAACGATTACTCTTGCTGTACGATCGGATAACCGAAATATTAAATCTCCACCGCCCAGATCAAGGGGCGGTGGAGAAATTGTTTTTCCAACGGAACGTAACCACTGCCCTTGCCGTTGGGCAGGCGCGCGGGGTGGTGCTGCTGGCGATGGCCCAAAAGGGATTATCCGTGGCGGAATACACGCCGCTTGAAGTAAAACAGGCTGTTGCTGGTTATGGCGGGGCGGAAAAACTTCAAGTGCAGTTGATGGTCCAGGCGATCTTGGAACTGAGCGAAATCCCACGCCCGGATGATGCCGCGGATGCGCTGGCGGTTGCCGTTTGCCATCTACAAAGCTACCGGATGCGCGCCCTTTATCATTCTACGCAAGAATAAGCGGGCAAGAAAAGCGCGTCCTGGATGTTTCTCTGCCGCGACCAAAACGATCCACCCGCAGGGGGCATGTCTAAATGATCACCAGCCTGGCAAATGAGAAAATTCGAGCCATCCGCAAGCTGCATGAGCGTAAAGCGAGGCAGGAAAGCGGCCTCTTTACGATTGAGGGGCTGCGAATCGTGGCTGAGGCGTTGGAACAGGCCGAGGCAGGCAGGGTGAAGATCGAAACACTGGTAGTTGCCCCAGAGCTGCTGAAAAGCTCCTTTGGTCGCGATTTGGTCGCGGAACAGGCTTCAAAAGGTGCTGCCGTTTTGGAAGTGAGCGCAGAAGTCTTTGATCGTATATCACTAAAAGAGGGACCTCAGGGATTGGCAGCCGTGGTACAGCAGCGCTGGCTGCCCCTGCGGGATGCCCGGCTGGCGGAGAATCGGGTTACGGGCAGCCGTACCTGGGTGGCGCTGGATGCCGTTGCGGACCCGGGTAACCTGGGAACGATTTTACGCACGCATGATGCCGTAGGCGGACAGGGGGTGATTTTGCTGGATCAATCGACCGACCCATATGATCCGTCGTCTGTAAGGGGGAGTATGGGTGCTGTGTTCACCCAGCGGCTGGTTCGGGCAAGTTTTGAGGAATTTGCAGAATGGAAGCGCTCGTATGGCTACCCGGTGATTGGCACATCGGATAAGGCCAGGGTAGATTACCATGCTTTCCGGTACCCACAGGCGCTGGTGCTGCTGATGGGAAGCGAACGGCAGGGGCTGCAAGAACACCACCTGGCATTATGCGATGAGGTGGTCAGCATCCCGATGCTGGGGAAGAGCGATTCACTGAATCTTGCAGTAGCAACGGCGGTGGTCTTGTACGAAATTTTGAACCAGAGGCGAGAAAAACAATGATTGCATCAGTTGAGGGTGAAGTCGTTGGGATTGGAGAAAACTCCCTGGTGATCCGGGTTGGCGGCGTAGGCCTGCAGGTGTACGCAAGTACGCCGCTGCGCGCGCGGCTGCGCATGATGGAGCGAATTTTTCTATTTACGCACCTGATTGTGCGCGAAGACCTGCTGGCATTATATGGCTTTGAAACTGAGCAAGAACGCGAATATTTCAATATGCTGCTGGGCGTGAATGGAGTGGGCCCGCGGCTGGCTATGTCGGTGCTTTCCACGCTTTCCGTCGATGCTATCCGCCGGGCGGTCGCCAATGAGCAGAGTGAGGTGTTTGCCCGCGTGCCAGGGGTGGGGAAACGCACGGCGCAGAAGATTCTGCTGCATTTACAAGATCGCATTCAAGCCGGGGATATACTGGAAGTGGTGGGGAGCAGTTTAGCGGGCGTAGATGAAGCCGTGCTCGAGGCGCTGACCGCGCTTGGTTATAGTGTTGTGGAAGCGCAGAGTGCTATCCAGTCGATCCCGCGCGACGCCCCTCGAGAGGATATCGAAGAACGGCTGCGATTGGCGCTGCAATATTTTACAGGGTAAACACATTTCTGGACATTTGTTGGGCTTTCAGGTATTATAGTACTCGCATCTGGACCCAAGTAAATATGTCTTTTAAAACTGAATTATCGTTATCCTTCACCAGACCGGAGGACTTATGTCTGATCTGATACAGCGGATCACCTCAGATTTGCAAAATAAAATCGAAACGTACCAGACCGAGTACGAAGTGCGTGATGTTGGTACAGTTATTGAGGCTGGCGATGGCATTGCCAGAGTGCGTGGGCTCGCGCAAGTGCGTTCGCAAGAACTGGTTGCCTTTGCCAACGGCGTCATGGGCATTGCCTTCAACCTGGAAGAGGATAATGTAGGTGTGATTATCCAGGGTGAGTATTCGACCGTTGTAGAGGGCATGACGGTCTATACTACCGGGCGTATTGCGTCTGTTCCGGTGGGGGATGGCCTGATCGGGCGGGTGGTGAATGCATTAGGCGACCCAATTGACGGCAAGGGCGCTATTGAATACAGCTCTTACCGGCCTATCGAGCGCATTGCTCCAGGGGTGGTGTTCCGGCAGGATGTGAACACCCCCGTCCAAACGGGTATTATCGCGATTGATGCGATGATCCCGATCGGGCGCGGGCAGCGCGAACTGATTATTGGTGATCGCCAGACCGGCAAGACAGCCCTTGCGCTGGATACGATTATTAATCAGAAAGGGAAAGACCTGGTTTGTATTTACGTTGCCATCGGCCAGAAGAAGGCGGCTGTGGCGCGGAACATTGCCGTGCTTGAGAAAGCCGGTGCGATGGAGCACACCGTAGTGGTGATGGCATCAGCAGACGAACCGGCTGCCATGCAGTATATTGCACCGTATGCTGGCTGTGCGATTGGCGAGGAATTTATGGAGAGCGGGCGGGACGCCCTGGTGGTATATGATGATCTCTCCAAGCACGCCTGGGCCTACCGGCAGGTCTCTTTGCTGATGCGCCGCCCGCCAGGACGCGAAGCATACCCCGGGGACCTGTTCTATCTGCACTCGCGGCTTTTGGAACGCGCTGCACGCATGGCGGACCAGTATGTCATTGTTCCGAGTGAATTTGAGGGCGAGCTTGCTTCTGAAGCCGATGCGGTAAATAAGAAGGTTTACGGTGGGCCGCTTTCAAAGCACGATGCCCAAACTGATTTGAAGGACATGCCCGATTGGGATAAGTATAAGGTTGTAAAAGTTCGCGGCACGGGCGGATCTTTGACCGCGCTGCCGATTATTGAAACGCTGTTGGGCGACGTTTCCGCATACGTGCCCACCAATGTTATTTCTATTACCGACGGGCAAATTTACCTGGAATCGGATCTGTTCAATGCCGGTATTCGCCCGGCGGTCAACATTGGTATCTCGGTTTCTCGCGTGGGCGGCGACGCACAGCGCAAGGCCATGCGCCAGGTAGCTGGTCGCTTGCGCCTGGATATGGCTGCGTACCGCTCGCTGGCAGCATTCGCCCAGTTCGGTTCTGACCTGGATAAAGCCACGCTGTCACAGCTCAACCGCGGCCAGCGATTGCAGGAAGTTCTCAAGCAGCCGCAGTACAAGCCTTACCAGCTTGATGAAGAAGTGATCCTTCTTTTCGCTGGGACGAACGGTTTTATCGATGAGATCCCCGTTGACCGGGTGCGCGCATGGAAAGAAGATGTGCTGCGGTATATGGAAACAAGCTATCCGGAGATCAACCGCGATATCCTGGAGAAAAACCTGATTACACAGGAAACGGATGCAAGACTGCGGGACGCCCTGAAAGCCTTCAACCTTTCCTGGAAGTAACGGACATGCCATCTACTCGAGAATTGCGACAGCGCGTGCGAAGCATCAAAAACCTGGCCCAGGTAACCAAAGCCCTGGAGACAGTGAGCGCCAGCTATGTGCGGAAAGCCGTACAGGCTACGCTAGCAACGCGCCCCTACTCGGAGAAAGCCTGGAAGCTGTTGATTCACCTGGCCAGCCAGCCCGGGCACCAGCATTTGCATCCACTGCTGCGAGAACGGGACGAGGTTCGTAAAGTGCTTGTGGTGATGATCAGCGGCGATCGGGGGCTGGCTGGCGCGTACAACATGAATATCCTGCGTGAAACGCTGGAAACCTTCGCTAATTCACCGGTCCCTGTCAGCTATGTGGCTGTGGGAAGGAAGGGCCGGGATCTACTGCTGCGGCGTAGAAGGAGCGTGATTGCTGAGTTTACGCGCCTTCCCAATCCGCCCACTTTTGGGGATGTATCCGCGATTGGGCGGATTGTGGTTGAGGATTTTGAACAAGGGCTTTTTGATCAGGTGTTCGTTGCGTATACCGATTACATCAACATGGCCGTTCAAAAACCTCTCATCCGCAAGATCCTGCCGCTTGAGGTGATATACAGCGAGGACAGCGAGAATAAAGATTTAAACGTGACGCATCACCAGTCAAAAGCAGTGTTCACTTATGAGCCTGACCCGGAAGAACTGCTGAACCAAATCGTTCCGCGGTTTACCGCGCTGCAGATTTACCAGGCTATCCTTTCTGCGCAGGCCAGCGAGCACGCCGCGCGCATGATGGCCATGCGCAATGCGACGGAGAGCGCGAAAGATTTGATCAGCGTGCTTCAATTAGAATATAACAAACTGCGCCAGCAGTTAATTACCAATGAAATGCTGGATATTACCGGCGGCGCGGAAGCGCTGTCGAACGGCTAAATTGAGGAAGGTCTTATGGAACGCAAAGGTGTTGGACGGGTAATACAGATTCAGGGCGGCGTGGTCGATGTTGAATTTCCGGAAGGAGACCTACCCGAAATTTACGAAGCTATCGAGATTTCCATGGATGAAAAGAATACACTCGTCCTGGAAGTGCAGAAGCACCTGGGCGAAAACCGCGTGCGCGCGGTTTCCATGGGAGCCACCGATGGCTTGCAGAGAGGGGTGCCTGTGAAGCGCACAGGCGCGCCGATTAAAGTTCCCGTAGGTGATGCTGCACTGGGACGGATTTTTAACGTATTGGGCCAGCCGGTTGATAATAATGGCCCGGTAGATGCAAAACTGTATTATCCCATCCACCGCTCAGCCCCATCCTTTGAGGATCAATCCACCAAAGTGGAAGTGTTTGAGACTGGCTTGAAAGTAGTCGATTTGATTGCGCCATTCACGAAGGGCGGTAAGACGGGTATCTTCGGCGGCGCCGGCACGGGGAAAACTGTGATTATTATGGAACTGATCCGTTCCATTGCCACGGTTCACCAGGGAAACTCGGTTTTTGCTGGCGTGGGCGAGCGAACTCGCGAGGGAACACAGCTTTACCGAGAAATGCTTGAATCGGGCGTAATGAAGGATACCGTAATGGTATTTGGACAGATGAACGAGCCCTCTGGCGTGCGCCTGCGGGTTGCGCTGACGGCGCTGGCGATGGCAGAATATTTCCGCGACCAGGGCCGGGATGTGCTGCTGTTCATCGATAATATCTTCCGTTTCACCATGTCTGGCTCAGAGGTATCGGCGTTGCTGGGGCGCATGCCATCGGCAGTGGGGTACCAGCCCACGCTGGCCACTGAGATGGGTGAACTGCAGGAGCGCATCACCTCTACAAAGAACGGCTCGATTACATCCATGCAGGCCGTGTACGTTCCGGCGGATGATTACTCTGACCCGGCGCCGGTGGCTACTTTTACGCACCTGGATGCAACCATCGCCCTTGACCGGGCTATTGTTGAAAAATCGATCTTCCCGGCAGTCGACCCGCTAACTTCTACCTCGCGCATTCTGGACCCACTGATCGTAGGGGAGGAGCATTACAATACGGCGCGCGAGGTGCAGCGCGTGCTGCAGCGTTATAAGGATTTACAGGATATCATTGCCATCCTGGGCTTTGACGAACTGAACGAAGACGATAAACTGGTGGTATCGCGCGCGCGCAAGATCGAGCGCTTCCTTTCACAACCGATGTTTGTCGCTGAGCAGTTTACCGGGCGGCAGGGTAGGTATGTCCCGCGCAGCGAGACGGTGCGCGGCTTCAGAGAAATTTTGGATGGCAAGCATGACGATCTGCCTGAACAGGCGTTTTACATGGTTGGCGGCATCGATGAGGTGGTTGAACGGGCAAAGGAACTGCAGGCGGCCTAAAATCTACCGCAGCCGCATCGCAATTGCGGTGAGCGCTATGTAAGGAGTTTTCATGCCAATTCGCTGCGAAATCGTTGATCAGGACCGTATCGTTTACCAGGGAGATGCTGACATGGTCACGCTGCCTGGCGTAGATGGGGAGATGGGGATATTACCCAACCATTCCCCGGTTCTGACTGTGCTGCAGTTGGGCGTTATTCGAGTCAAATCGAAAGGTACGGAACATTATTTTACTGTTTCCGGCGGGGTAGTTGAAGTGCAGCCGGACCAGGTGACCATCCTTGCTGATGCCGCGGAGAATGTGGCAGAAATCGATATTCAACGGGCAGAACAGGCCCGAAAGCGTGCTGAGGAGTCCTTGAAGGAGGGCATTGGAAAGGACCCGGATACTTACATGAAGATCCAGGCTGCATTGAAACGCTCAAATTTACGCCTCGATGCGGCTCGCAGATTTCGTGAGGGCCGGCGTTCCTAATCCCGCACTGGGGAAAGAACCGGAAACTTATGCCAGTTTTTAGCTTTAGCAGAGAACTTGGAATTGACCTCGGCACAATGAACACGGTAATTGCCGAGGGCAACCAGATTCTGTTGCAGGAACCAACCGTTGTCGCTATTGTTGTCAACGAACAGAAGATGGTTGAAGCAGGACAATCCGCGCGCGATATGCTTGGGCGCGTTTCGGACAATATTGAAGTGGTACGGCCCCTTCAACATGGTGTGATCGCGCGATTTGAGGTAACAGAAAACCTGTTAAAGCACCTGTTGAAAAATAAGATCGCCGGGCCGATGCAGATTTTCCCACCGAAAATTATGCTGACTGTGCCATATGGCGTTACCAGCGTGGAAAGCCGAGCGGTGCACGAAGCCGGTTTGGGCACCGGCGGTTCCGTTTTTATGGTTTACCAGCCGCTTGCCGCGGCTTTAGGGATCGACTTACCCATTGGGACACCTTCTGGAAATATGATCCTGTCTTTAGGGGGCGGGACCATCCAGGCGGCAGTATTGGCGATGAATGATATCGTCCGGGCAGATACTTCGCGGACGGGTGGTTTCAAGATGGACGAGGCTATCGCTGGTTACGTACGGAAGAAGTATGGGATTGTCATTGGACAGCCAACCTCTGAACTGCTCAAAGTTCGCATCGGTGCCGCGGTTCCGCAAGATCAACAGCAAACGATGGAGGTTCAAGGTCAGGACCAGGTGAGCGGCCTGCCAAGACCCGTATCGTTGACCACGGATGACATTGTGGAAGCGCTGCAAGATCCACTCAATGAGGTGGTAAATACCGCCAGGCGCGTGCTGGAACGTACTCCGCCAGAATTGATCTCTGACATCATCGACCGGGGAGTGGCATTGTGCGGGGGCGGCGCTTTACTTCGTGGAATTGATAAATTCCTCACGCGGGCGCTCGGTATTCCGGCTTACCTGGTGGATAACCCAACCACCTGTACAGCCGAGGGCGCGGCTCGGGCGCTTGCGATGCGCGATGTACTGCGGCGAAGTTTGCTGACTACATAAAAGAAAAAATCGCGAGCCACCCCGCTCGCGATTTTTTATCCCACTGAAAGCCTTTATTCTAAAAAATAGCTCATCCGTTGAAGGTAAATGACCGGATCAACGTATTGAACATGCACATCGGGCGGAACTGATAAGGTGATGGGAGCATAATTGAGAATAGATTTGATTCCGGCCTTTACCAGGTTGTCCGCCACTGCCTGGGCAGAGGAAGCAGGAACGGTCAGCATTGCGACTTTAATGCCTGCCTTGTGGACAGCATCTATTAAACTTTCCATGTCTTGCACGGTATAATCGCCGACTTGCGTGCCAACACGCTCAGGAGCGTTATCGAAGATCATTGCTACGCGGAAACCGTGATTGATAAAGCCCTGGTAGTGTGCGATGGCGTGCCCCAGGTTACCAGCGCCAACCACAACCATATCCCAAATACGATCAACATGCAGGATGGTTCGCAGTTGTTCAACGAGAAATGGGATGGAGTATCCTTTCCCTTGTTTCCCAAACTCGCCGAATTGAGAAAGATCCTTGCGTATTTGCGCGGCGGAAATGCCGATCATTTGACCAAGTTCTTGAGAGGATGTGATGCGAACGCCCTGACCGAGCATATGCTCTAGAGCCTGCAAATATACCGGTAACCGGCCAACAATGATTTCAGGAATGGCAGTAGAGGTTTCCATCTCGGTTCTCTCCAACGGTTGAATTTGGTAATATTGTTTTACTCTACGTGCTTACCGGCAATATCCTAAAATACTTTATCACAAAGAAGTAAACTGTGCAAATCTACACAAAAGGTTGCACGGTTAAGGTTTCTCTATCTGTAAGGTTATGGATAAATTACCGGGAGATTGAAGGTGAAGCAGGGCCATTGGAAATGGGAGGAAATGCCCTGGCGGGAAGCCGGTATTAGGATTTTCG
Source organism: uncultured Anaerolineaceae bacterium (assembly GCA_964437595.1). Classification (GTDB taxonomy): domain Bacteria; phylum Chloroflexota; class Anaerolineae; order Anaerolineales; family Anaerolineaceae; genus DSYU01. The sequence continues at coordinate 34,357 of CAYTHO010000038.1, read as the reverse complement.
GGCTGAGTCATGAATGCGCGGCTGTCTGTGAAACTGTCAACGATGACCTGAGCGCCACTTACTCGGCAATATAAAGATCGTTCAGGGGCGAGGGTCCAAATAAGAACATGGTTGGCAGCATCGCCAGCGTCGTCAGTGGATTGGTAGCGGTTGAACGCTCCGGGTTTGTACAACCCATTGTCGATGAATGCGAGCGGAAGATCGGTCTGGTAGGGCTGCTGGCTCTCAATTTCTATCAGAATGGTTTGTTTGGAAAGGCGAAAGGTTTTTCGCACTGTGGTGCGTGAGTTAGTGAGGGTGAGCGTGCCAGGCGCGTTTTCTACCTGGTACCGTTCCCACCCGTCCTTTGGATTGTTAAGATCCAGAGAATCGGCGAACGCACCGGGTATTTCCTGCGGGTCACCCAACAGGCCGCGCTCCGGATGCCATTCCAAAGGGTCTCCGAGCCCAACTACCCATTGGGAACGCGGTCCGACTAATTCAAAGATTTCGTCGTTTATGCGTGCAGCAGCGAGAACCAGGCGCCCACCGGACGGATCCAAGGCAAGAAACAGGGTTTTCGATGACAAGATACATTCCGGAACACCGTCCCAGTTCCAATCTACATCGCAGGTAGATTGATCGATGGGTTTAGCGCTCCAACGGGCAGCGGCAAGCAGAGGGCCAATCTGCCCAAGATAAGCGGAACGCAATGACCGCAAACGCTCGTCAGATGTTGCGTCGGTCAGGTGCAGAAAGGCTTGCCAGGATAAATCTCGGAACAACCCTTCGGGGGCCCTTTCCAGTTCTTGAATGATTTGAGACTGGATGGGGTCGTTTGCTTCCTGGTCGGGCAGGCACAGCAGGTCGGGGCAGTCGGGAGCACCCTCAATGGTAGGAAAATCCAGCAAGTCATCGCCATCTAAAGCGCGGATCCACGGGTGACCGGCGATGTAGCGGAATGCGGGTGATGCAATTATCGAATCGCCCCACGGGCTGTTGGGTAGATCGCCGCCTAAGACAACAAGGTCGGCAGGGTTTGGAGAAAGCGCAGCATGGAGCAGCGCCGCGCGAATGGAAACCGCGAGACCTTCTTGAGCCACCTGCGGGTTGTTTAGATCGGTGGCTGCAGGTAAGGGGATCAGGCGAGTTCGGTTCCAGTAAAGCAGGTGATTTGGCTCTGCCAGGCGGGCGAATGCCGCACGATATGTGCTCGTATCCGGCAAGCCAGCCGGCATCGAAGGGGCTCCGACGCCATAACGAAAGGCACTTTTAGATAGGTTGAAGCGCTGCCCGGCTTCCTGGCTGAACAACAGGCTGGTTGAAGCGGCCCGCGGGTCGCCGTAAGAATAATCAGGTAGTAAGAGCAGATTATCTTTTTGCATTTGTCGAGGCAGGGGAATCCCGCCGACTACTTCGAGGGCTGCGAGTTGCTCGGGTCGTTTGAGGTCCAGCAGCGCCAGCGGAACGCCATTTTGCGCAGCCGCCTGGAGCAGGATCGAAAGGCCATGCCGCTGCCCGTATGGGCCGGTGTGAGCTCCGTTCCAGCGGCGCAGCGCCTGGGCGGGTGTAGACGCCGGAAAGGAATCCCAGAAGGCAATATAAAGAGGCGCCTGTAACTCAGGAGCTGTATCGTTGACCAGCAGCGGGCCGATTGTGTCGGCTGGCTGGTTTTCCCCAGGCATGACGGTATAAGCAAAAACCGCATACTGTTTAGGGTCGCCGGGCAGGTCACGGCGGCTGATGCGAACGATGGCTGCATCCTGGACTTCGTCCTTGTGTATTCGGGGACGGATTTGGGTGGGTGTTCCGGTATGATCGAAAGAAGATGGCAAACCTCGGGCCGGAAATCCCAGCGCAATATCCCATTCAAGGCCGGCTTGCGCATCAAATGGCAGCCTGGCGTGTTTTCCACCGGGACCGGTATCGATGACAACATATAGATGATAGCCAGATGGACCTGGCGAACCCAGGAAATCAAAACGCAGTTCCAGATCGGCCTCGGTGAGGCGCGCATAGGCTCCAATCAGGTCATAGGTGGGGTCTGATAGGTTGGGCGCTTCCAACACGCGCAGGTCGCTGGATTCCCACGGGTTTTCATGGATTACTGGTAAGGCCGGCTGGCAAGCCGATAGAAAGACTGCCAGTACGATGGTCAAAATATAGATGGTCAGGATGCGACAGCGGGAAGACACCGGGTTATTATAAACAAAAAGCGAAGGTATAATACCGGTAATGGCGCGTTTTGGCGGAGTTCAGATCAACGGTGTAACTTTACAAGATGATGCACGCACTCCTGGCGGCTGGATTATTCCAGGGACACTGTGTTCAATTTACGCGAGCTACCATAAGGGAAGGGCATGAAAAAATCTACACCTGAAGAAAAATGGCAGGTTCGGTTCATCCGTCCAGGCCTGCCGGGCCTGGATCGTCTGCCAGAGCTGGGCTTGCCAGACCTTTCCCGCCTGCCATGGATGAACCAGATTATCCGCCCCGCGGATATTGGTGGGGAGCTGCGGGATGTAATGCTTAAGCGGGAAAATATGCTGGAGGACGTCAACTATCAGAAGGTTGTCCCAAACCGGTATGTGGTTGAAGTGAGCGAGGCGAATTTTGCGCGCCTGTTCCGCCCCATTGAAGGGCAGATTCTCCGCCAGTGGCGCGAGCGGTTGCTGGAGGAACTGGTTACCGCCAACAATCGCCAGGGAAGGAAAGAATACCATTTTGGCGGCACCTTGCAATTAGAAGTCCGTCCAGCCCGCGATCTGAGGGATAACGAAGCCCGGATCTTAAGCCGAATAGAACCCGATACGGAACCAGGGGTGGCCCAATTTCCACAACGCGAGCAGAACGGCGAGGATGCTTCTCCACAGCCAGGCCCACGGGTCGAACCACCGCCTGCCGCCCGGCCACACGCGGTTCCACCACTGCGCCCTGCAGGCGCACCGACAACAATCTCGGAACATCCGGCAAATCGGCCTTCTGGGAAACAAGCGCCGCCAGATAAGGATCAACAAGGGGGGCCTGCGGCGGCATTTCTTGAACTGGTACCAGACGGCCAACGATGGGCGCTTTATCAGGGGGTGAATACCATTGGTCGAAGCGATGCCTGCCAGGTTTACCTGGATATGCCAGTGGTGCAGGAGAAGCGGCTGGTCAGTGGACAGCACGCGTACATCGTTATGCAGAACACTGTTTGCGTGTTATTTGACGGTTCTCCGGATGGCCGGCCTTCCGCCAACGGAACCTATGTGAATTTACGGCGTGTTCCCCCTGCGGGGCACCGCCTGCAGAATGGCGATGCAATTGTGCTGGCGGCATTGGACCCGCAGTATCCCCGGTCGGAGACGCCTGGCGTTGTGACGTTTTACTTTTGGACGAACCAGTGAGGCTCAGGAATGGATTGGAGTATTTTCTTGTTTGTGATGAAGTGGATTTTCCTGGGGCTGGTATATCTGATCCTGTTTTTATTGTTGATTGGGGTGCAGCGGGAAATGCGCCTGCGGCTTCCGCAGGCCACCTCTTCCGAACCATCCGTGTCTTTTGGCCGCCTGCGGGTTGTTCAGCCTGGAAGCGACCCGCGCTTACAGGCCGGAATGATTATTCCCTTGAAACCCGAAACTTATGTTGGGTCCCAGGCCGGAAATGACCTGGTGCTGCGGGACCGGTTCGTTTCCGGGCAGCATGCCCGCCTTCGCTGGGATGGCGCTTTTTGGTGGGTGGATGACCTCAACAGCACCAATGGGACGTTCATCAATCAACAACGCTTAATGCCCGGCATACCGGCTGGATTCGCTTCGGGGTCAATTTTGCAGATTGGCGAACTGGCTTTTGAGCTGATCGAGTGAAATGACGGCTATGCTAAAACGGTTCAAGATCACCTGGCGGTTTTACGAGGCAGCACTGCTCGGTCTCATTTTTATAGCGGGTGGGGTGGGTTTTGTTTCGGCTGCCGCCGCCGAGGCCTACCGCCAGGGGCAAGATCCACGGCTGCTGATTGCACCGGCGCTTATTCCTGTTGCCATCATTGGGCTGTGCTTTATCATCCCGCACACAGCGCTTTCACTGCGGAAGGTATCCTTTGACCAATTGATGCTGCCCATCACCGCGCTGATATTCTGCATCGGGATGACGATGATCTGGCGGCTGCGCGGCTCGGATGGAATTCTCCAGCAGATTACGCGCGGGCTGGTTCCCGGAATGCTCATTTGCACGGTGCTGGTTTCCTGGCCCCCGTTGATTGATTATGTGCGGCGGTATGCGGTGGCGATTGGCCTGGCAGGCCTGGGGCTGCTCTTCTTAACTGGGCTTTTTGGCGTTCAAGATGAAACCGGCGCGCGGTTGGCATTGAAGCTTGGCCCGCTGCCCTCCGTGCAAACTTCTGAGATGATCAAGATTGCACTGATTATCTTTATGGCGTGGTACATCGACCGCGAGGGGCGGGCGGCGGAAGGTCGGGCGATGAATTTCTTATGGTTCCGCCTGCCGTCTGTTCGTTATATTGCCCCAGCGGCAATGTTCATTGGCGCTGCTACACTGGCGCTCGTAGCGATGTCGGATTTCGGGGCGGTGCCCATTCTGGGGGCGCTTTTTATAGCGATGCTTTTCGCCGGATTCGACACACGTATCTTCATAACCATTACTGTGTTTGGCCTGGTTATGGGCGTAATTGTGGGGCTGGTGCTGGCGCAAACCTGGGACCTGCCCGGGACCATTCAATATCGCTACCTGGCGTTCCAAAATCCGTGGAGCACGCAGATGATGCCTAACGGGTACACGATTGCCGAAGGGCCGGGTTACCAGATCCAGCAGGCCCTTTATGCGGTGATTGCGGGTGGGGTTACCGGGACGGGGTTGGGGATGGGAAATCCGACGTTTATCCCGCTAGCCCATTCCGATTTTATCCTCGCGGCGATCATTGAGGAAATGGGCTCGGCGGTAGGGATTGCGCTGCTGGTGCTGTATGCAATTCTTGTGCTGCGCATCTTTCGGGTGGTGCTTTTGCTACCCCGCGGGCAGGTTTTTGAACGTATGTTGTTGATTGGAGTAGGCGTTCACCTGTTTACCCAGGCGTTTATTATGGCGGGTGGGACGTTCGATCTCTTTCCCTTGACCGGTGTGACCCTGCCTTTCTTGAGCATGGGTGGAGTATCCTTAATGGTCAACCTGATTGAGATCGGTTTTGCCCTGACGCTGATGCAGCGAATCGACAAGAGGCCAGCTTGAACCTGGAACGACGCATTTGGATCATTGGCCGCGTGCTGGCAGTTCTGCTGATCCTGGTTTCTTTACGGGCAGCGTACTGGCAGTTATGGCGCGGGCGGGCATTAGACCCGGTAGCGTTGGACCCGTTGAAGGCCGAGCGAGTGTATGCCGAACTGCGCGGGCAGCCAACAGCGGAACCAGGGAGCGGGGACGCCGCCAGCCTGGCGCGCCTTCCGCAGCCGGTGATACAGCGCACCGTGCAAATGCTCTCCCAGATTCAACGCGGTACCGTCTATGATCGAAAGGGGCGCGTGCTTGCCCACGATACTGGAATTGCCGGAGAATACACTCGCGTTTACACCGAACCTTCCCTGGCGCATACGCTTGGGTACGTCTCCGCGCTGCGCACCGGAATCAGCGGGCTGGAATTAACCTATAACCGGCAACTGCTGGGCCTGAACCGACCGGATACGGAAATTGCGCGGATGCTGCACCGCTCGATTCGGGGCAGCGACCTGGTGCTTACGATCGATGTTGACATACAAAAGGCGGCAGTTCAGGCGATGGGCGGGCGAGCCGGAGCGGCAGTGGCCCTGGATGGAAAATCGGGCGCTGTGCTGGCGATGGTTAGCAACCCTGGGTTGGACCCAAACCGGATGAATGACACGGATTACACTGCATCCCTGGAGGGGTCCGCGGCGCTGATTAACCGCGCCACCCAGGGGCTCTATACGCCGGGCTCTACCTTCAAAGCGGTGACTCTGATTGCGTCGCTCGATTCGGGGCAGGCAAAAGCGGATACCATTTTCGACTTCGGACAGCCAAGAACTACTCCAGAAGGCAAAATTTATTACGTATACACTGTAGATGGGTTTGAAATTATCGACCCGAACCATAAAGAGGATCGATTGACCCTGGCACAGTCTTTTGCGACCTCGGCGAATGCAACTTTTGCTAAGCTGGCAGATACGATGCCAGCGGACACATTTATTGAATATGGTCAGCGCTTGGGGTTCAGCACGCCGGACTATTATGATCGTTTTCCCCTGGAGCTTCAGGTCAGCAGGCCGCAACTGGCAAACCATGTGGATGATTTAAGAACCAACAACGTTCTGCGCGCTTCGGCGGGTTTTGGCCAGGGCGAACTGCTGGCGACTCCGATCAGCATGGCGATGCTTGTGCAAAGCGTGGTGAACGGCGGCACGCTGCCGGTGCCGTATTTTGTGGAGAGCATTCGTGATGCACAGGGAGAGGTGATCCGCAGCCAACCTGGCAAGCGCAGTGTGCGTGGATTGATGAGCGCCCGATCGGCAGACGAGGTGCGACAGATGATGATCGGCGTGATTGATCATTTTCAGATTGGACAGAACCTGGTTCCGGGGGCCGTTACGGGTGGAAAGACAGGTACGGCTCAGCTTGGCGGAAATCAGAACCCCAACGGGTGGTTTATCGGTTTCTCCGAAGCGAACGATCAGCGCGTAGTAATTGTTGTGCTGTTGGAGAATGCACCGGGCGGCGCATCGGATACGCTGCCGGTTTACAGCGCTATTGCTAAGGCTGTGCTGGGGATCGAACCGTAGGGAATTTTGTCAACCTGCATCTTTTCCTTATAATCAGCGTGCCATTTTGCTTATAATCGGTTAGAATTTAAGTCCATGATGACACAACGTGCGAAACTTCGTTGGCTGATCAGCGGAGACGTGGCTGCCTTCTTTGTCGTGACTATGATAGGGTTTCTCGATCATTATGGCGTTATTGCTGACTGGCGCTGGCTGTCGACCTTTTTGCCAGTGCTGGTGGCCTGGTTTGCTATTGCACCCTGGCTGGGTGTATACCACGGCGACATCGCCTCTGCGCCGCGCCAGCAATGGAGGCCTATAATCGCCGCGCTGCTGTCAGCGCCACTGGCGGCTACCCTGCGCGGTTTCTGGTTAAATGCGGCTGTTCTGCCGCTGTTTGTTGTTGTTCTCGGGTTGACGAATGCGCTGGGTTTGCTGGTCTGGCGCATGCTCTGGACGCTGGTCGTTCAGCGCGCGGTTCGCCAGGCGAGTTGAAGACATGGATGAGATTGAATTAGTTGCATTTGCACGCGACGGGGACCTGGATGCCTTCAACCGGCTGGTATTGGCATACCAGGATATGGCCTTTAACCTCGCGGCGCGCATGCTGGGAGACGATGACGCTGCCGAGGACGTGACCCAAACGGCTTTCCTGTCTGCTTACCGCAGCTTGAACAGCTTCCGGGGTGGTTCTTTCCGCGCATGGGTGATGCGAATGGTATCGAATGCCTGTTATGATGAACTGCGCCGGCGAAAGCGCCGCCCAACGGTTTCGCTTGAGCCGGTGAATGAGGATGAAGAGGAGATCGAGTCACCGGCCTGGCTGGCAGACGATGGCCCCTCGCCAGAAGTACAGTTGGAGCGGGCAGAATTGAACCAGGCTTTACAAACCTGTTTACATGGGCTGCCGGATGAATTTCGGGCAGTGGTGCTGATGGTGGATATTGAAGGGTTGGATTATCAGGAGGTATCTGAGGCGACTGGCAAACCGCTTGGAACGGTCAAGAGCAGGCTGGCACGCGCCCGGCTGAAAATGAGAGACTGCCTGCGCCAGTATTGGGAACTTTTGCCATCTCTATTTCGTCTTGATGATGAGGTAGTATCATGAGGGCGCATCTAACAAACCGGGATTATGAGCAATTGTCTGCCTACATCGATGGGCAGCTTACTCCAGCCGAGAAACAGAAGCTGGAGGAGCGTCTTCTGGCGCATGCGGATCTCCAGGCGGCGTTGGATGAAATGAACCGCACGCGGGCGTTGATTCGCTCTGCCCCGCGGCGGCGCGCCCCACGGAATTTTACGCTGACACCAGCGATGGTGGGCGCACAAAAGCCAGCACGGAGAGGGTTCAACTGGAACCTGTTCCCAGTGTTGAGTTTTACTTCGGCGGTTGCTACACTGGCGCTGGTGGCAGTTCTACTCTTCCAGATGCTCCCCGCACAGAAGTTAGCGCAGTCAACGGCTATGCAGCAGCCGGACACCGAACTCGTCGCGGATGTTGTCCAGCAAACGATGACGGCCATGCAGGCCACCGCTTCAGTAGTGGAAAACGCTCCATTACAGAGCGGGCAGGCTGCACCTACCGCAGTTGAAAAGCAAACTGTACCGCAAGCCGCGCAGCCCCAATCACCCGCAATGCCGGCGGCTATGCCTACGGCTACCCCGGCGATGGAAAGTTTCCGCGCGCTAGAAACAGCTCAGCCTGAGACAGGAGCAGCGGTTGAAGCTACAGCGGATGTGATGCAGGCAGCCCCTGAGGGAACCCTGGAGGCGAGTCCTCCTGTGGTGGCCTGGGGTAGCAATCCCAACCCTGAAGGAGTAATGGGCATGGGGGGCGGCGGGGATGGTAATATCAGTTCTGGTTCGCTATTGGGCCCACCTGTACCGGGTAGTTCGGAAGGGGCAATGGGCAAGGGCGGCGGCGGAGCCGGGCAGCCGGTGATGGGTGAGAATATCGTAATCCCGCAGGAGAGCGTGAACCCTGAGGATACGGGGGCGCAAAACCAGATGGAAGATCGCGCGGCGCCAGCCCAGGCAAATCCGGCGATCAGCGGTACGGGCCCCATTTTGGGCGTACCCGCGAATGAGGAGAGTGGTCAGATTATCGACCGGAAGGCGATCCTGGGTCAGCCTGGATCTGAACAGCCGAAAGAGCGAGAGGCAGCGCCGCCGCAGGAGGCTGGCGAAGAAGCCGCCCGCGCTGGCGAACCTGGCCAGGAACCCCCTCCTGCAACACCTTTCGCTTTCCCGCTATTCCAGGTTGTATTGGTGATCGTATTAGCCGTGATCGCGATCGGCACGGGAACCGCTGCTTTCATACTCCGCAAGCGGGCGAGATAATTGAGATTGAACAAGTTTGCGAAGGTCAGGTACTGCATCCAGTGCGGCAGCAGGCTGGAAACACGGCACATGTTCGGGGAGGAACGCCCGGCCTGCCCGATGTGTGATTGGATCTATTTTGCTGATCCAAAGGTGGCCGCGGGTGTGATCGTAGAAAAAGATGACTGCGTGCTGCTTGTGCGGCGCGTGAATGAACCTGGCCGGGGGCTGTGGAGCATCCCGGCCGGGTTTGTTGATGCTTATGAGGACCCGGCGCGGGCTGGCGAGCGCGAATGCCTGGAGGAGACGGGGCTGGTGGTGGAAGTAACCGGTTTACAGGATGTGATCGCGGGCCGAGAGCACGAGCGGGGAGCAGATATTATCCTGGTATATCGAGCCAGGGTGGTGGGAGGGGAACTGCGAGCAGGGGACGATGCTGACCTGGCGCAGTTTTTCGTCAGGGACCACCTACCGCCACTGGCTTTTCGGGCTACCCGGCAGGCCTTGGGGCTGGAATAAGGTACAACAAGCCGCGCAGAAGCTGGTTACTTGCGCAGCATATCCCGGCGCAGGCTTTCCAGGGCGGTTTTGTATTCCTGCACATTGGAGGGATTCAGCGAAATGATCGTTTCCAGCAGGTTGATCGCCTCGTAGTGTTTACCCGCGCTTAAGAGCATGTCCGCGGCGGCATCCAACTGGGTGATGGCTTCCTGATTTTGATTATTATGCAGGTGCAGGTCAGCCAACCGGCGGCGAAGATCGACCCGATTAGCATGATCGATCAGGAGATCGCTAATGAAGGTGATGGCATCCTGACGGCGCCCGGCGTTTTCCAGGAAACTCACGTATTCATCCAACTCTTTCATTGCGGCCTGTTCCAACGCGAGGCGGAAGTTGAGGTTGACAATCTGCGAACGTACCATGGGATTGTCGGGCTGGATGGCACGAATCTGTTCGTAAACCCGCAGGGCCTGGCGCAGGTTAATGCGCTGCATATCGATGTCGGCAACTTTCAGCAGGAGATTAACACCCCATGTACGGTTATCTTTGGATTTTTTGGCAATGTTGAGAGCATCCAGGTAGGTCTGGCGGGCTTTGTCAAGCTCTGCCAGACGATAATACAGGTCCGCCAGATTGGCATATTCTTCGAGGGCTTCTTCAATTTTGTCCTGGGCGACCAGCAAATCGATGACCCTTTGGCGGATATTGAGATCCATGGGCATGATCTGGGCGACGCGCTTTAATATGCGCACAGCCCGGTTAACCTCACCGCGCACGGAATGAAGCTCCGCAACCACTAATAACTTCTCTACAGCTTCGTTAGGGCGACCATCCTGCAGGTGGAGCTCTGCGATCAACACATGTAACGGCAGGTAGGTGGGCGCATATTGTAATGCGTAGAGGGCTTCTTCCAGGGCGCTGCGCACCATACCCTGATTGGCCAGGCTGCGAACCTGCGCCATCGCCTCCACAACCTGGGATGAGCGCGCTTCGAATACCATTTCAGAGACGGGGGTCGGGGGCGAGCCTTCTGGCTGAGGAGGGAGATGCTCGCGCACTTTGCCCAGGTAGGCGCGCCAGTCCTGGCGGATTAGCTGGCTGTACACCGATTTACAAATAGACTGCAACGCATTTGGATCGTCACTGGCAACCGTATCGGCAAGCGCATCGTACTGGCTGATTAACTCTTCGGCCTGTTCTGGTGGAACCATCTGGGCATCTGCCAGGGCCAGGGCCTGTATGTACGCTCCGGCGGCTTCGGTCCATTGTTCGCTCTTTTCATAAATTTGGCCGATGACCAGGTGGGAACCCAGGGCGAAGTCGGGATTTTTGACCGACTGCTGCAAATAACGCATGGCGCGGTCGGTGTTTTCATCTTTTAGCAGCAGGCCAAGCATGAAGTATGCGCCAGGCTGGCGGAGCCCCAGGTTGAGGGCGTGTTCTAATTCCACCACAGTCTGGTTGGCATCGTCGATCGTTTGCGAGTCGATAGCCTGGCCGAGGTGCAGGATGATGCGGGTTTTATCGCCGCTGTCCGATGCGTCTGCATTGGCCAGACCTTTTGTCAGCGCGGACAGACCGCGCCCGCGGGCTGAACTGCTGGCTGAAGAGGTCTCATCGGCCTGGTCAAACAGGAGCGCGGCCAACTGCACCATGGCTTTCTTACGCGCCTCGCTAATTGGGTCGGTATCGGTGGCACTGCCTTCCGTTTTCCTTTCTTTTTCGCGAATGCTGGCCATGCGAACGGGGCCTGTGCCGCCATGGGGGCGGGCAGGCCGGGGCAATGACTGGCCGCCGCGCAGCATGGAGGCTGCCATGCGCACTTCCTGGTTTTCGGGCAGCATTTGACGCGAGTATTCGACCAGCTTGGTGGCCCGTTGAATATCGCCGTTGCGCTGGTAGAGACTGGCAGCGCTGATATATTCCCGGACGGCTTCTTCCTTTTTTCCGAGACGTTCATAGACGGCTGCCAGCCGGGTGCGCACGTTGACGTTTTCGGGCTGCAGGCTTAGCACACGGACCCAATTATCGATGGCCTTATCGGCTGAACGGGCTTTAAGGTGCATTTCAGCGGCTTGCAGTGAAGCGTTGATGGCATCGTTCAGGCGGCCCATGCGCTCGAAAATGCGGGCAATCTTTTCCAAAGGGATTGGATCTTCGGGTGAAAGGCCTGCTGCGCGCTGGTAACACTGCAAAGCAGCCGGGAAATCCTGAAGTTCAAACAATGCCAGCCCAAGACTGGACAGCGCCTGAGGATTGTTTGGAAATTCTTCCAGCGCTGTGTTGTAGCAGTCAGCAGCCTGCTCCCAATCCTGATCCCAGGCAGCGGAGTGGCCTTTATTCATCGCTTTTTGGAATGCTTCTTTATTCCCGGCCATAACTCTCTGATTTTGAACTTTCTAAAAACAAAAGATGGACTTTACTGCATAAAGAGTTTACTCGGAAAGCACCTTTATTGTACACGAATTTGGTTTGCAGTTTTGTTGGGAACGGAGGGTATTAATCCGTAACCGGTTCCATTGCACCCCAATTTTTGCCATACTTCGCTTCTGTTTCCAGCGGAATCGAAAGCTGGTAGGCATTTTCCATTACCTGCTGAACGATGCGCGCGGTTTCCTTTAACTCTTTACGAGGCGTTTCAAGGACGAGCTCATCGTGTACCTGGAGGAGGAAGTGGGCCAAGCATTTTTCTTCCGCCAGAACGAGGGGGAGCTTGATCATCGCCAGCTTCATAATATCCGCCGCGGTGCCTTGAATGGGGGCGTTGATGGCTTCGCGCTCCTCGCGGTTGCGGACGTTGATGTTCATGTTGGATGGATTGGCCAGGTTGGGGAAGTAGCGCCGGCGACCGAGAAGGGTTTCCACATAACCCTGCCGGGCGGCCAGCAGGCGAATGCCATCGAGGTAGCGCTTGACACCGGGGAACTGCTGAAAATAGGCTTTGACAAAGTTTTCCGCTTCGGCCAGGGTTATGCCCGCGTAGCGGGCCAGCCCGAAGGCACTCATGCCGTAGACCAGGCCGAAGTTGATGCTTTTGCCCAACCGGCGCATATCTTTGGAAACTTTTTCGATGGGCGTGTTGAAGATGGCCGCGACGGAGGCGGCGTGGATATCCTGCCCGTGGCGGAAGGCATTTAACATGGCTTCATCGCCAGACATGTGGGCGAGGATGCGCAGCTCGATTTGCGAGTAATCGACGGAGAGCAGCACGTTGTCATCCGAGGCAATGAACGCTTTGCGTATCTGGCGGCCCAACTCCGTGCGAGCAGGGATATTTTGGAGATTCGGCTCCGAGGAGGCCAGACGCCCGGTCACCGAACCGGTCTGGCTGAAGGAAGTGTGCACTCGCCCTGTGTAGGGGTTGATCTGCAGGGGCAGAGCCTCTAAATAGGTGGAGCGCAGTTTGGACAGCTCGCGGTATTCAAGCACCATGTCTACTACCGGATGCTGACCGCGAAGGTCTTCGAGTACATCGGCAGAAGTCGAGTAGTGCCCGGAGGCGGTCTTTTTGCGGCGGTCGGGAGGCTCCAGCTTGAGGGTTTCGAAAAGCACCTTTGAGAGCTGCTGGGTGGAGTTGATATTGAAGGTGTATCCACAGGATTTATATATGTTTTGCTCAATTTCCAGCATGCGCTGGGCAAGATCGGCGGACATACTTTGCAAGAAAGGCACATCCAGGCCGACGCCTTCCCGCTCCATGCCGGCTAATACCGATAAGAGCGGCATTTCAATATCATTAAATAGGCGGGCCGCGCCGACCTCAGTTAATTTCTTTTGCAGAATGGGGACGAGTTTGAGGACAACCTCGGCGTCGGCGGCTGCATAAGGGGCGGCATCCGCCACGGGCACTTCGGCCATGGTGCGCTGGGCTTTGCCGCGGCCAATCAGCTCCTCGATATGGGTCATGGAGATGGCGAGGTAGTGATCAGCCATTTCCTTCAGGCCAAGATTGCGAGAGGCTGGGTCGCGCAGCCATTCGGCGATCATAGTATCGAATGACAATGGGGCAACTTTTAGGCCGACCCGTTCCAGCATCAGGCAGTCGTACTTGAGGTTCTGACCGACTTTGGACTTGTGCGGATCGGTCAATGCCGGAGTAAGGGCAGCAATCACCTGTTGAAGGGGAAGCTGGGGCTCGCCGGTAAGGTGTCCGACCGGGATGTAAAATCCTTCTCCCTCTCGGACAGCCAGGGAAATGCCAACCAAATCGGCGCGCAGCGGGTCGGTAGAGGTGGTTTCGGTATCGAAGCTGATGGTGCTGGCTTCCGCCAGCGCCTGGATAAGCTCCTCAAGGGCCTGGGGGGTGCTGACGATTTTTGTGTCCAGCTCGTAAGCAGGGACGGCGCCGATGCGGGTGGTTTCTTCGCCAAAGAGGGATAACTGCCCGCCGGGCATGATTACCGGGGCGGGGACCTGGGCTGCAGGGCCTGCGGCAGGAATTAACTCGGGCTGCGACCCGGAGAAGGCGGACATGAGTTTCTGCAGGCGGGTTTGCAGGGTGCGAAATTCCATTTCGCGGAAGAGGGTATCAATCTCATCATTGCCGGATAAGTCCACCCTGGCGGCATCCAGATCGAGGGTAACCTTGAGATCGGTAAGGATGGCTGCCAGCTTGCGCGAAAGGAAGGCGTTTTCGCGACCGGCCTCTAATTTGCTTTTGACGCCCTTGGGCTGCTCGTCGAGGTGGTTGTAGATCTCATCGAGGGTACCGTATTTTTCCAGGAGAGAGCAGGCCGTTTTCTCGCCAACCCCCGCGACTCCGGGAATGTTGTCGGATTTATCGCCGACCAGCGCTTTATAATCGACCACCTGGTCGGGGCGGACACCGAGGTAATCAAAAACATCTTTTGCCGTGTAATCCTTTGCTTCAGACAGCTTATTTCCGGCCAGATTGACGATAATACGATCATCCACCAGCTGCAGCAGGTCGCGGTCGCCGGTGATGATTTTTACGCCGAAGCCTTTTTCAACCGCCTGGCGGGCCAGGGTACCGAGGATATCATCCGCCTCATAGCCTTCCAGCTCGATGCGAGGGAAGCGAAAGGCATCGATCATCTGGCGGATGCGGCCCATCTGCGGGCGAAGGTCATCGGGCATTTTGGCGCGGGTGGCTTTGTATTCTTTGTAAATTAGATCGCGGAAGGAATGGCCGCCGTCAAAGGTAACGGCAAGGAACTCGGGACGCTCTTTTTCAAGCAAGCGCAGGATCACGCTGGCAAAACCAAAGACGCCGGCGGTCGGCTCGCCTGATTGGGTCTGGAGCCGTTCCGACGAAGAAGCAGTAATCGCAAAGTAGGTGCGGTAAGCCAGGGCGTGACCATCAAGAAGGTAGAGGATAGGAGGCATAGGGGAGTTTTCAGCAGTTGGTGATCCGTTTACAGTTGGGGGACGAACAGGGACTGTAAACATTTTTGATATATGTATCTGCTATTTTACCTGGAAAACAGGCTGGGGTGCCCGCAGTTGGAGCAGCAAATTGGGCAAAGGGTATTCGTTCCTTCGAAACGAATAAGGAACGAATACCCTTCTACCTGGCAGGAGTCCAGAATCTATTAAAAGCGGATTTGCGCGCCCCGGTTCATTCTGGCGCATACGCAATTCAAGGTTCTAGATGTATTATAGAACACATGTTCTGAAATGTCAATTTTGAAAATCAGCTTTGACCAATTCTGCGCCAGAAGAAGTATGCGATGGCGTAGAAAGCGATGACCAATATCAGCAGGGATTGGTAACCGCTTGCCAGGGCCATATATTCAAACACACCACCGGCCATCGAGCCGATGAGATTGGAGCCAAAGGAGATGTCGGCCTGCTCTGTATCGCGGAAGGAGCGACTGAAGACAATGTTGGCTAAAAAGATTGGCAGGAAGGTGAGCAGGCTGGCCAGGGTATAGCGCAGGACCGGGGATGGGATGGAGAGCAGCACTTGCTGCGGGATCACGAAATTTATGATGAGGATCGTAAACAGAAGCACGTAAAGCGGCCAAACACGTTGAACTTTGAAGCGGGCGTTGAATAAGATGGCGAACAGAACGCTGGCCAGGATGGCAAAGAATACGAGCGAGTTTACCATCCAGGTGGAGCCAAAGAGCAGAGCGAACGTGACCAGGCTGCGCGTTTCCAGGAGCATGAAGGCGGCCCCGAGGAAGAAGAAATGCCAGTCAAACCGGCGCAGGGTGGTGCGCGGCGCGACCAACACTAACATAACAAGGGCAATGCCGAACACCATGGCCAGCGCACCTGTATAAAGACTGGGGATGCTGCGGAAGGGAAGGTAGACGAAGGGCCAATCGTCCGTTGCCAGATGCTGACTTTGTTCACCATGCATGAGCCCCTGGCCGATTACCGGCAGGTAAAAGCCCTGACCTGGAACTATGTCGATCTGCTCCTCGCTATACTCTGTTTTCAACTGTTCTGGCAGGTCAGCCAGGCGCGGGCCGGCGATAAAAATTGCCGCGCGGCCAGCATCGCCATAAGTGGTTACAAAGGGAGGCGATTGAAAAACGCTTTCTACCATACCGGCCAGTTTGTGGATTAACCAATCCTGCCGGTAGTAATTGTAGAGCACGAGAGCCCCGTCATCGGTTAGCAGGCGGGAGGCCTCAGCGATCGAATTTTGGGTGAGAAGGAAACTTTCCAGGCGCAGACTGGAGTAGGCAGAGGTTAAGGTGACGGAATCGGGTAAAGCGTAGATGATGAGATCGTATTTATTGGTGGTATTGCGGAGAAAGGTGCGACCGTCTTCTACATATACCTGCACGCGAGGATCGGAGTAGGGTTTGTCGGGGTTCAATGTGGTGCCTAAGCGATAGATGAGCGGGTCGATTTCTACTGCATCCACATGTTCGACGCCATTTGCCAGGGCGATGGCTACATCGGACCCGGAGCCGGCGCCCAGGATCAGGGCGCGCTTGAAGGGTTTCTGCCCGAGCAGTTCATAAATGCGGAAATAAAAAACTTCTTTATCTTCATAATGGACAGCCTGCTGGTGGGCCATATTGTTCACGCTGATGATGTACCCGCCATTCGGCTTCTCATTTATTTTCATGCGGTAGTACGGAGACCAGAGACTATCTGCGCCAACCCAGTATACGATGTACAGCGACCCTACCAACAGCGGGATATACATAAGCAGTTCTTTGCGCGGCAAGATAAGCAGGAGGGGGATGCAAAGCAAGCCAAACCAGACGATGGGGGGGAGGCTTAACAGGGACATGAAGAAGAAGAGCGCAATACCGGCCAGGCTGCCGCAGATATCAATTGCGTAGGCCTGCAGGGGCGGCAAACCGGTTAGAAGGCGTCCCAAAGACCTGGAAAGAGGAACGAAGGACAGGGCAACGAGGGTAAATAAGAGTGGTAGAACGTAAAATGCCTCATCGGAATCCGTGTCTCCGGCGCCATAATAGAGCACCTCGGTGGAGGTAAGGGATATATCTTTGCGAGTGAAAGCAACAACCGCGAGCATGATGAAGAGCATCAACGGGAAGGAGGGCAGCCACAGGCGTTTATGCCTGGCGGAGAGGATGCCAACACCGATACCGAGGAAGGATGCCAGGAGGATAAAATTCATGAAATATCCCAGCAATCGAACATGGGCTGGGAGAAGGCGAATACAGGCCAGCTCGAAGAAAAGGATGATGAAGCTGGTGAGAAAGAGGTTCAGGCGAAGAGCGGCGGCAGGGGACGATTTGAGCTTTTCATCGGTCCACTGGTTAAGGCCGGAGTTGAGAAACATCTGCCCGAGCAAGCGAAAAGCATTTTGCATTCTTCCGAAGAAGGTTGCGTTGGTGTTATTCATGAAGTACGCTCCATACTAACTGGAATGAGATCAAAATAAGGGTGGGATAATTCACAGGTAATTATATATAAAACCGCTCACCGCCCGCCTCGATGAAGGTGAAAGGATACGGCAATTGGCCTAATAAAAATGCAAACAACGCGTACCCCACCGCTGCCAGGTGGATAACCAGAATGAAAAAAAAAAGAGGGTGATTTATGGCATACCGTGCCTCAAATCACCCTCTTCGGTTCTCCTTTCGGAATTATTTGTTTACGCCCTGTCTTTTTCTCGTCTGGGAAATATAGTCGCGCAGGAGCTGCACGGAGGGGGGCTGAGAGCCTGAAACGATGAGATAACCGTTGGCCCAAAAGTCACCCGAAGGGTTCTGGTCGGCAAGGGTTGGGTAATTACTAAAAATGTGCTGCGAAATGCGCTGGCGGACGATGCGCACCAGATTGCCAGGAGAAATGGCGGGAGCTACCTGGACGGTCCACTGCAGGTATTCCGGGCGGATTGAAATGCCTTCCAGCCGCCAGCCGAAGGCCAGGCAAAGCTGCTGCACCCATGCGGCCATCCGGTCGGCGAGCTCACCGGTTAGGTAATGCTGGGGAAGGCGGGGAACCAGGACGCAGGTGTAATTTAACAGGCTCAGACCCGGCGAGGCAGGCTCGAGCTGACCGAGGCTCGAGATGGTGGAGACGAGATGCGGGTGCGTGTCTTCCACAGCATCAACTGGGATCTCGGCAAGGGAGCTTAAGGGTTCCATCGCAGCCGGGATGCCAGGAGGGGGTACCGGCGGCTCGGTTTTTACTTCCATGCTGGCCGGCCGGCCTGATCCCACCTGGGGTGGAGCGCTTTCTTCCACCTGAGCCGGGGATTCACTGAGTGGCGGCGTATCATTGCCGGGCAAAACAGGCTCAGGCGGCGAGGATTCACCGGGAAGGGTTTCTGCATTTGCCATGGATGGAAACGGGTTATTTGCCGATCGATCGCTGTACTGCCCACCTGGCAGGGTAGGGATGGGTTCGATGGCAGACCGATCCTGGTACCAATCGGAATTAAAGACTGACCGATGGAGGTCTTTACTGTCCGGGTCGGGAGATGGGACGGACCCCAGGAGAGCAGCCAGATTGATCGTCTGGCCTTCCAGGTTTTCTTCTTCTTGTTCCTGGTCAGAGGGGATATCGGGGGCGCCCAATTCCGCGTCCTGAGGCAGAGAGGCCTCCGCTACCTCTTCTGCTTCTGGCTGAGTCTTTATGGGGGAAGGCGCATTGTCAATGGGTGGCATAGGTTGCGTTGCGTCTTCCAGCGATGGGAAACTGGAATGAAAGCGGTTGAAGAACTGGCCG
Source organism: uncultured Anaerolineaceae bacterium (assembly GCA_964437595.1). Classification (GTDB taxonomy): domain Bacteria; phylum Chloroflexota; class Anaerolineae; order Anaerolineales; family Anaerolineaceae; genus DSYU01. The sequence goes on along the minus strand of CAYTHO010000038.1, from coordinate 15,665 downwards.
TCATCCAGCGGCTGGGCGGCAGTGCCGCCTGATGGAGGGGCGTCCGCCGCTTCTGCAGGTGCTGCTCCGGATGGTTCATCCGCAAACCACTCGGCATACATACTTGATTGACTGTCAGATGAATTTCCAGCATTGGATTGTTTGAAGCCATTGTTATTGGGAGCAGGATTGAAGGCAGGCAGGGGTGCGGTGGGGGTTTTTTCGGTGGAATTGCTAGCTAATGCCTGAGCCATTCGTTTGGTTTGGGGCCGTACCTGCGTGAGCGGAGCGTTGGTATCAAAGGCGAGGATTAATATATACTCGCCGGTTATTTGGGTGGCGTAAACCAGGTAATCCTTTTTATCTGCGTCTAAGCGCACGAAGCGCATCAGGTCGGTTTTATCCGTATGGTTCCAGTAGCGGAAGACGATATCGGAGAGTTCCTGGGCGGCTTCACCGCTTAAGCTGCCAGCAAATGCCTGCATTTTGCCGGCGCTTTCGTTATCGTGCACGCCGGTGATGGCCGCGATGGCGCGGTTGCCTGCTATTTCCTTTTCCAGGCGCTCACGGAGGCTCGCCGGTTCCTGCAACCAGGTGGGGATGGAGTTCTTTTGCGGCACAACCTGAGGCGGAGCAACACGTTCTCGCACGGATGGGGGAACAAACTGCTTTTCATGATCGGCAAGCAGGCGAGCGACTGTTTCGGTCAGGTCTGGCAGGTAAAATGGACGCGAGAGGTAACCATGAGGCATGAGCCCGCCCAGGGCAGGATGATTTGGGTTGTTATCGGGAGGAACAATTACCAGACGCAATCCCTGATGCTGCGAAAGCAAACTCTTGCACAATGGGATGAAAGGTTCATCGTCTAACGCTGCATCCAGAATAGCCAGGTGGAGCTTGTTCTGCTCAGAACACAGGCGCGCGTCTTTGGCAGACTGCACCAGGTGAAGCTGGTGCTGCCCAATATCCGTCAGGCTGACACGGATTAATTCACCAAAAGCCGTGTGAGGGGTTGCCACCAATATCGAAGCGATCATGATAAAAGTTTATCACGCGGGGAATAGCGAGTAAAGAAAAGTGGCATAAAAAACTGTGCAGCTACCGGTCGATTTCGGCATTGGTGGATGCAGAATTCCTGGCAATGTTGGCGGCTTTGCGTGAGGGGCGCTGCTCTTTCCTGGCCTGGCGTTTCGAGATCCTTTCCTGCAGCGCTTTGGCGCGGGATGCTACGCGATCTTCACGGGATAAACTGGCAGCGGTCGAAATTGCGCTGATGATGAAGATGGCGGTAATCAGGCCGATGAAGAAGATCACTACCAGATCGTAATAAGTCAACGAAACGTGCAAGAACTGCGGGCCGTTCTTGAAAAGTGTCACCGTGGGGTTGGCGGAAAAGAAGACGAGGGTGTTGGCCAGGATGGCTAAAACACGCGTTTCAGTGGGGCCAAGCCGGGCATAGGAGATGCGAAAGACACCGTTTACGTAGGTAACCAGGTATACGTAGGTGGCGAGGAGCATATAGCCGATGAGGGCTAATAGGGCAAGATCGAAGCGCAGAAAGGGGGAGAGGCCGAGGCCGATGAAAATCAGTACTTCACTCACCGCATCGATGATATGGTCGACAAAAAAGCCATATCGGGGGCGTTCGATCTTTCGATAACGGGCCAGGGTACCATCCAGGCTGTCACCGAACCAGTTCAGAATGAAGCCAAAGCTAGCCAGCCAGAGGAAGCTTTTATGGTAAAAGGTTAAAGCGTAGCTTGCAAAGATAATGATTGAGGCTACCAGACCGACCATGGTGAGGGTATCGGGTACGACCCAGGCGGGCATCCGAGCGGCTAACCAGAGCAACGCCTTTTTCTCACTGCTACCCAGGAGGGTATCATTGATGCGGGTGTGGTTTTGATCGGGGTTCATAAGGTTATTGACGTTTTGTGCCATGAATCCTTCCTTCGAGACGGCGAATAGGGAGATCGGGGAAGGTTCACTAATTGGGAACCTGTTCCAATGTTTCCGGCCAAACCGGGTAAAACATGGCCCATTGATTAGGTGCTTTCCGAATGTTTTCGGCGACCACATTCAAGATTGCTTCTGCATTTTGAACAATTTCCTGAACTAAGTCTTTGCTGCGCTGCATGGGTATGGGGTCTGAGGCCCATACTGAGTAGCAGCCGTCGGGCTTGCGGGCGCCACCCAGGACAACGATGGGAAGGTTGTGTTTGAGCGCCAGGCGAATGTGGAAAACGGGAAGAACGGCGGGGCGGCCAAAAAAGGTAGGGCGGTATTTTGCATCTTCTCCTTTTGGCAGAGGCCGGTCCACGCCGGTTAGAACTGTGCGGTTCTCTCGAAGGGTTTCCGAAGCTCTGCGCAAAGCATCAATTGACATGGGGGTAACGAGCAGACCGGGCAGTTCGCGAACGCGATTTTGCCAGCGATACCCGCCGGGCGGCTGGGGATAGGATAGGATATGCAGGTCCAGCCCCTGCAGAACAGCCGCGCGGCCAATCAGGTCAAAATTGCTCATATGTGGACAAACAATGATCGTGCCGCTTTCGCGTTTTTGAGCACGGCGGAGGCAATCGAGGAAACTGGGCTCAAAGTTGACCAAATCCAGCACGGCCTGTGGGTTGTTATACAGGTGCCAGAATTCGTACAGGCTGCGCGCCGAATTTCGAAATGTTTCTCGAACGTGCTCGTTGAGCTGATCACCCGAGACACGCGTATCGTGAATCACCCATTGGTTTGCGCGCACGGAGCGAACCATCATCGCCCGGCGGCGGGCAGAAATAAAATCGGCAGCCCAGCGGGCAAAAGGGTATCCTACGCGTGGTTTCAGTAAAGAAGATAGTCCCAAACCCAGTGCAATACCTAAGCGGCTGTTGAGAAGATCCGTGAGCCTAAACCAACCCATTCCATTACCCCGGTGGAGAAAAAAATAAAGCGGAGGCGCTGACACCCAGTTACACAACCCCCGCAGGTCTTTACATATTATATGCGAGAGTGCAAGTTTTGGCACGAATAATATCTTCATATCCAGTGGTATACTCATATCAGATAACGTTGATCCAATGTAGTGCCTTTGCCGGGCGCCGATGGGAGGAAACAGATGGTGGAGCCACAGAAGAATGCCTATGAATTCTGGAAAAAACCTGAAACGGAAGAACTTTACATGTTAAGCGGTTTCCGGCAGTGGGCAGATGCGGGGTCGGTATCTTCGGGACTGCCGCATTACCTGGTACAACAGACGCGCGCTACTTCCATTGGTCGCCTTCGCCCAGATGGTTATTATCTGTTTCAGGTGCCAGGAACCCATGATTTGATGCGCCCGGTGGTTCGCTATAACGAGGGATTTCCCGAAGCTCTGGAAACCCGCCATAACGATTTTTACTATACCGGGGATGAACGCCACGGGTTGGTGATCTTTGAGGGGGATGAACCGCACCTGGATGTGGAGCGGTATGTAGTCTCTTTGCTGGACGCGGCGCGTATGCTGGGGGTGAAACGTATTGTGGGCGTTGGAGGGGTGTATGGCGAACTGCCGTATGATAAAGAACGGATGATTTCTGTTACTTACAGCCTGCGCGGGATGCAGGAGGAACTGATGAACCTGGGAGTTACTTTCTCAGATTATAAGGGCGGCGCAAGCATCGATTCGGTGATCGCCAAACGCGCGGGCGAACAGGGGATGGAATTTATGGCGATGTATGCCTTTGTGCCGGCGTATGATTTTTCATTGGTTTCGCAGTCAGGGAATACGATCCGGATTGAGAATGATTTCACAGCCTGGCTTGGCATTCTGCGGCGAGTGAATTACATGATGAAAATGGGGTTTGATCTGCTGGACCTGGAGAACAAGAGCAGCCATCTGATTGATCTGGTGCGGACAAAAGTGGATGAATTGGAAGTGGATTCCCCTCAGTTGGGCGTACGAGAATACCTGAGAAAATTGTCCGAGGAATTTCACGAGGTGTTATTCAATCCATTGGACCCGCTATGGGATGAAGAGCTCAAGCGGCTGATCAATAAGCTGGATGAAGAAGATGATCAGGATGATGGCCCGTCCTCCTGATCAGCCCTTGTTAAAGTTAAACCCTATAAATTTCCAACAGGCTATCCTACCCGGTGTGTAAATCCTGTTATAATGCAGTTGCCAAGACGGTGATAAATCTTGTGAAAATTAGCTGATTAAAAACTCTCATCGAACCTTTCAACAGGTTTAAGAAGAATTTAATCTGGGTATGACAAAATTGGTCATAGATCGTATAGGGCCAATTCTTCCGGATAACCGGGAATATCTGAATCATCGGCACTGCTCGGAGGTGTTTTGTGGATATCGCAAACAATCGTTCCCTGGATGGCACTCGCGTGCGGTCTTCTGGTGGAAAGGTCAAGTTTCTGATTGGCGGGCTGCTTATCGTCGCGGCAGTGGCTTACCTGATCGTTTCTAACCTGCAGAACTCAGGCCAGTATTTTATGACTGTGAAGGAACTGCAGGAGAAAGCATCCACGGTTTCTGGACGGGAAGTGCGCGTATCGGGTGCAGTGCTCGGGGATACGATTCAGTATGATTCCAGTACACTGACGCTGCGGTTTACCATTGCGCATACCCCAGGAGACCAGAAAGAGGTAGACCGGTTGGGCGGGCTGGCTGCTGTACTGCACCAGGCGGTGAATGACCCGACTGCGCCAAAACTGCAGGTTGTTTATAACGGGGTAAAGCCCGACCTGCTACGCAATGAAGCGCAGGCTATTATGACGGGCAGGATGGGCGAAGATGGGGTATTCCAGGCGGAAGAGCTGCTGTTGAAGTGCCCGACGAAATATGAGGATGCCGTTCCCGACCAGGCTGAAGGCTCCACAAATCTGGGTGGGGGCGATTAATGGCTGCAATCTTTGGTTTTGGCGTACTCGTCATTACATTTCTGGTTTCGCTGTATGGGGCTTTCGCGGCAGTGTATGGAGCCGTCAATAACCGGGCTGACTGGGTAGAATCGGCGCGGTTGGCGATGGTGCTGACGTTTCCGCTGGTTTCCCTTGCGGCGCTGACCCTGGTTTATTTGCTGGTGACCGGGCGTTATGAAGTGGCATTCGTTTACAACGTTTCCTCCCTGTCGATGCCGTTTTACCTGCGGGCTACGGCGCTCTGGGGCGGGCAATCTGGTTCGTTAATTTTCTGGTCGTGGCTGATGGCGGCTTTCGCTACCGCGGCGACTTTTCGCAAATGGCAACGCGACCAGGAATTCTTACCCTGGGTGGTGCTGGTATCGCTGATTACCCTGGCCTTTTTCCTGGGCATGTCCATCTTTGTGGAAAACCCGTTTGAACGCTTCTGGATGACGATGAGCGGTGAGATCCAGGCAATGTTCCCCCCGGCGGGGGCGCAGTTGATCAACCCGCAGGACGGCAGGGGGCTGAACCCGCTGCTGCGGCACCCTGGGATGATTATTCACCCGCCGATGCTGTACCTGGGATTTGTCTCTTTCGTGATCCCCTTCGCGTTTGCCGTGGCGGCGCTGGTTACGGGGCGGACGGATGATCGCTGGATCCGCCTGACGCGGCGGTGGACGCTGGTGGCGTGGCTGTTCTTATCGTTAGGGCTTGTGCTGGGGATGCGCTGGGCTTACGATGTGCTGGGGTGGGGCGGCTACTGGGGCTGGGACCCGGTCGAGATCGCGGCGCTGATGCCCTGGCTGACAGGCACGGCCTTTTTGCACTCGGTGATGATTCAGGAGAAGCGCAAGCTGTTTAAGCGCTGGAATATGGTGCTGATCATCCTGACGTACTGCCTGGTGATCTTTGGCACGTTCCTGACCCGGTCCGGGGTGCTGTCTTCGGTGCACGCCTTCGCGCAAAGCGCGGTTGGACCGCTGTTCTTTGGGTTTATCGGCATCACCTTCCTGGCGACCCTTGGGCTGCTGCTGTGGCGCTGGAATGAACTGCATTCCGAAGGCGAGATGTACAGCTTTCTGTCGCGCGAGGCGATGTTCCTGATTAACAACCTGCTTTTCATGGGCATTCTGGTAGTTTGTTTTTCCGGGGTGATTTACCCTCTGGTTTCAGAGCTGTTTACCGGGCAGAAAGTGACGGTTGGACCACCTTTCTACCAGCGGGCGACCGGGCCGCTGTGGGGCGCGCTGATCTTCTTGATGGGCGTTGCGCCGCTCTCGGCGTGGGGAATTTCTACCACGCGCACGCTGGGGCGGGCGATCTGGAAACCGGCGCTGGTATCGCTGCTGGCGCTGGCGGCAGCTTATGCCCTTGGCGTGCGCTTCTGGGCCGCACTGCTGGGCTTCTGGCTGGTGGCGTTTACGGCGTGCATCACATTGTATGACTATGGGCGAGCTGTATTGGCGCGTCGAAAGCGCACGGGGGAGGCCCTGCTGGTTTCGCTGTGGAACCTGGCTGGACGAAACCGGCGGCGGTACGGCGGGTACCTGGTGCACCTAGGTGTGGTGATGATGGCGCTGGGCGTGATTGGGATTGATATGTTCCAGACGGAGACGCAGGGAACGATTCGGAAAGGTGAATCGCTGCAACTGAAGGGGTATACAGTGACTTTCCGTGACCTGGCGATTTTTGATACAGAAGATGGGCGCAACGTGGCCCGCGCGGTGATGGACGTTTCTAAGAATGGAAGGCCGCTGGCCGAACTGTTCCCGCGGCGGGATTATTATTACGCGCAGCAGCAGCCGATGACGATTCCCGGCGTGCGCAGCTCAATCGAGGATGATGTATACGTGCTGCTGGTGGACTGGCAGCCCATCTCGACCAACAGCGCGACGTTTAAGGTGTACCATAATCCGCTGGTAAACTGGCTGTGGGCTGGCTGCCTGATGCTGGCTTTTGGGGCGGTAGTGGCCTCCTGGCCGGATAAAGACCCGGAACCTTCGCGGGCGCGCGCACCGGTGCGGCGCAAGGCCGTGAGCCAGATATAGGTTGTGCTATGCAATTGCCCGGCGGTCACTGCCGGGCAATTGTTTATCTACCAGTTCGTTAACAATGGAAAATAGTGCATATGCAGCGGGAGGGGATTGGCCAGAGAGAAGGCTGTAGCCAACGCGGCGCGGGTTATATCGAAGCCAAAGGGCAGGTGTAGCTTGTCAATGGTGTCTGTTATCTGGTGGTAGTTGGGGTCCCGGTCGTATTCGTAGGGACAACCAGCCTTCTGGATAGTATTTGTGCCGTAGTGATTGTTCAAGACTTCCAGTGCGCCGATTCCCCTATCCCAGAAGGGAACATGATCGGAAGAGCGGGTGGCAGAGCTGCTGTTTATGTAATCAAATATTAGATTGATGTTGTATGCTTCGATGGATTGGGCGAAACAACTCCCGACCGTATCGGAAGCGGGCAGGGTGCCCACATGCAACTCGAAGCAGCGGTCGTGATCGGCATCGTAGCCGAACATGTCCAGGTTAATGACCCCAACAATGCCAGATAGATCGTGATCTTTGACATAGGCTTTGCTGCCTTCCAAGCCCTGTTCCTCACCGGTATACCAGATCAGGCGGATGGTACGCTGCAAGCGGTGGCCCTGCAGGACGCGGGCCGCTTCGAGCAGCGCTGCTGAACCGGTGGCGTTATCATCGGCGCCGGGGGCAGTTAGATAAGGCGTTTTGTTAGAGATGCTGTCAAGGTGGGCGGTCAGTAAAATTGCTTGCTCAGGAGATTGCGTTCCAGGAATGGTTAAAACCAGGTTTTTTAAGGTAACGTCTGGGAAATCATCCGGCAAAAGGAAAGTGTCCTCCTCTATTTGCCCTGGATCATACCACTGCAAGATTGTCTCGCGAACGAAATCGAACGCCATGGAGCGACCGCCAGGCGTGCTTTCATGGAACAGAGCAGGGGTGTAACGGGTTCGTATGGTATAGGGCTGCCCGCCAACCGTAACCTGTTCGGCGCCGGAGAGTTTGCGAATCCAGCCAACCCATTGTTCGCTGTTTACCTGATTTAACAAACCAGCGACCGTGGGAGAGGCGCTGCAGTTGATAGATGCCGCAGGAGCGGCTGCTTGTGGGAGTGGCATGACCGGCTGCGCGGAGGTTGCAGGCGCGCTGGGGATGGACAAGAGCAGGGAGAGGGTAAGCAGAATTACGAATAATCGGGGCATACAAGACTTTCCTTGGTCAAAGAGGTCCGGCAAATGCCGGTGGAGGTCAGGTTGGCGAGGGTAATGCGGATAGCCAAAACGTAGGCAAGATGCTGGCGAAGCTGATGCACAGGCAGGAGTGTGCGAGGCAAGAGGAGTACAATTATTGAGTTGGTTTCGATGGTACATCCGTGGACGAATTATGCCTGAAATGCGTAATATCAACAAGGATAGGGAGAATCGTCAATGATGATCCTGGGAAAGATGATCGGATTTGTTTAAGGTTCTACTTAACATTGCCTGATAAGATTAGACGGTTCTATTATGCGTATGTGAAGAAAACCACACATAGGATGATATAACATGAAGAAGCGGACAATCTTCGTCATTATCTTTTTTATACTTATTACTGTTGGCCTGCTGGCAATTGGCTCTCGCCCAGCAGCGGCGCAAGACCCTGCCCCAACGCCTTCGGATAATGAGGTCAACCGCGTGGCGAAGGAGATGTACTGCCCGGTATGCGAGAATATTCCGCTGGATGTCTGCCCGACCACGGCCTGCCAGGAATGGCGGGAACTGATCCGGCAGAAGCTGGCGGAGGGGTGGACAGACGAGCAGATTAAAGATTATTTTGCGGAATACTATGGCGACCGGGTGCTGGCTGAACCCCCTGCCAGCGGGCTGAACTGGCTGGTTTACATTCTGCCATGGGCAGCATTTTTGGCTGGCGCTTTCCTTGTTGCACGGGTTTTGATTTCCATGCGTAGAAAAGCCGCCGCGCCGATGGGTGAGGTAGAAACGCCTGCTGCCGAGATGGATGGCGACCCCTATATGAACCAATTAGAAGAGGCGTTAAGGGAGAAGGAGTCGAAATGACGGAAACTGCGAATCCGGAGACATCCGCCACGCGGCCCCGGCGCTTACCGGTGTGGGTCATTTTGCTGGCTTTTGCATTGTTGATTGGGTTTATGGCATTGATCGCCTGGGGGTTGAACCGTTCGATGCGCGGAGCGATTGCGGTTGGAGAAAAGGTGCCAGGATTTACCTTTTCTACGTTCGGGGGCGAACAAATTGATATCAACCAGTATGAAGGGAAAGTGATTCTGGTGAATTTTTGGGCTTCCTGGTGCAAACCCTGCGAACAAGAGGCGCGCGAACTAGAAGAAGCATACCAGTATTACAAAAAAGATGGCGAGGTTGTATTTTTAGGGCTGACGTATGTGGATACCGAACCAAATTCGCTGGAGTACCTGCGGAAATTTGGGATCACGTACCCGAATGGCCCTGACCTGTCGACGAAGATTTCGCAGATGTTCCGCGTGCGCGGGGTACCAGAGACGTTTATCATCGATAAGGAAGGCCGACTCGCTTCATTCAAGGCCGGCCCGTTTTCTTCGACGGAAGAGATCATAGAACTCATTGATGACATATTAAAGCAGTAGGCGGAGATGGCATGGAACTGGTCGGCTCATTATTCCTAATAATTGCCCTGGCTGTTGTCGTGGCGCTTTATATTGGGCGCCCGTTTTTGTTCAAAACAAACCCAGAATCCGCGCCTGGCGCAAGCGCTGTTGAACACGCACGGGAGCATGAAATTTCGGCGCTGATGGCTGAACGTGACCGGGTTCTTAATTCTTTACAGGAGCTGGATTTTGACTATTCACTGGGCAAAATCCCTGCCGAAGAATATCCCCTGCAGCGTGAAGCGCTGCGACAGAACGGGGCGGCGGTGCTGCGAAAACTCGATGAACTGACCGTTTCTGTTGAGGCGAGGCAAGCGGGGATGGAATCGTCTGCTGAGGATCGTATTGAGGCATCGGTTGCCGCCCGGCGGGCGGATGCTGCGCGTGTTCAATCTGAGCCGTCAGGCAGCCGCCAAGAAGGACTGGCTGTGGCTGAGGGCACCAATGGTAATAGTGAAAGGAAAGATGCGCTGGAAGATCTGATCGCCGCGCGCAAACGCCAGCGCAAGGAGTCAGCAGGGGGGTTCTGCCCAGGGTGCGGGAAACCAGTGCAAAAGTCTGATCGGTTTTGCTCGAAGTGCGGAGCGACCCTTTAGCGTTTTTGAGGGGAGGAAGTCTCGATGTTATTTCAATCGCCAATGTTTTTCAAGGTGCGCGCTGCCGCGATATTTCTGGCAGTTATCCTGCTGAGCGGATGTGGATTATCGCTGGCGGGTGATGTAACCCCGCCGCCCAATTACATTGCGCCAACGGACGCACCCGTGGAAACCCCAACCAATGAAATGCCAGCGAACCTGCAAGCCGTCTTCCCGATTGTGCCTCCAGACCCTGCGATGGGGGCATCGATCTATGCGGAAAAATGCGAACCGTGCCACGGCATAAAAGGAATGGGGGATGGCTCGCAAGCGGGGAATCTGCCCAACCCGGCGTCACCCATTGGCAGCCCCGAACTGGCGCGAAAATCGCGCCCGGTGGATTGGTGGCAGATGGTGAGCGAGGGCAACCTGCAAAAATTTATGCCGGGTTTCCAGGAGAGCCTCAACGATCGGCAGCGGTGGGATGTGGTGGCATACGCACTGTCGTTGAGCACGTCTGCGGTTGACCTGGAAGCTGGAAAACTGGTCTATGCGGAGAACTGCGCTGCTTGCCATGGCGAAAATGGTGAAGGGGACGGTATACAGGCCGCGAGCCTGGAAAAAAGGCCTGCCGCATGGAAACAAGACCAGGCCAGGCTGGCCCGGCTCTCAGTGGATGAAATTGCGGCCTTGATTATGTCTGGTACACTGGACCATCCCGGGTTCGCTGATAGGCTGGAAGGTGATCAGCCGTACCAGGTGGCAGCGTATATCCGCACGCTGAGTTACGCCCGAACCGGGCAGCCGGCAGAGTCCGCATCTTCGGGCGGCCAGTCAGGGGAAGGGGCTGACGGATCGGGCTCTGGACCGGGCGCGCCGCAGGCAACTGGCGAAGCGGTGAGCCTGTCGAACCAATCCGTGGTCATTACCGGTCAGGTGACCAACGGTACTTCGGAAAGTAAGGTACCCGCCGGGTTGAAGGTCAATCTGCTTGGGTTTGAGGGGATGCAGCCGGCATTTGATTTGACAGCGACTGTAGATGAGAACGGCGCGTATCGATTTGAGGATGTGCCATACGGGCCGGATTATGTATACATTGCGCAGATCGACGCGAATGGACTGGTGTATAACTCGGACATTCTGCAGGCAGGCGATATCAGCAACGCGCAAGCCAACCTTCCGCTGCAAATTTTTGAAACAGAAAAAGACCCTTCGGCGCTGCGGGTAGACCGCATGCACATATTCTTCGATTTCACCCAGCCGGGGCTGGTGCAGGTGGTGAATCTATATGTGATATCGAATCCCACGGACCGCGTGGTGATGGCGGAATCGAAAGATAAACCGATCGTCGAATTCAGTGTACCGAAAGAAGCATCGAACCTGCAATTCCAGGATGGGCAGATAGGTGATGGCCGATATGTACAGACGGAGAACGGCTTTGGCGATACCCAGGCGATTACTCCGGGAATCGGGCAGCACCAGGTTCTTTTTGCCTATGATATGGCCTATGACCGGAAGCTGGATATTTCCCTCCAGGCGCCGCTGCCAGTGGATGCCGCGATTGTGATGGTTCCACCAGCAGGAGTAAAACTCAGCAGCGACGATTTGACAAGCGCCGGGCAACGGGATGTGCAAGGAATGTCTTTCCAGATGTACCAGTCCACCGGGAGCATTGCAAAAGGCGATACGTTGAATGTCAGCCTGTCTGGAAAGGCCCGTACGGAAACGGGCGCCGCAGCGGTTGATGGATCGAACCAGCCGCTGTTCATCGGGGTGGGTATTTTTGGCCTGGTGATGATTGGGGCCGGTTTATGGCTGCATTCCCAACGCAAGGGATTGCAACCTGCGCAAGTGGATGCAGGCGAATCAACTGAGGCACTTATCGAGGAGATAGGAGGTTCGAGCGAATCGATTCTGGATGCTATCCTGGCACTGGATGACCTGCACGCAAACGGCAAGCTGCCTGAAGGAGCGTATCAGGAGCGGAGGGCGGCACTCAAAGCCAGCCTGGCAAAAGCACTGGAGAGGGAGAAGGGCAGCTAGCGCGGGTTAGCGCATCAGCGGCCCAAACTATGATCGAAGTACACCGGTTGGTGAAACGGTTCGGCCCGAAAATGGTGCTGCGCAACCTGGAGTTCCAGGCCGCAGAGGGCGAATTTGTCGCTTTGCTGGGGCCGAATGGGGCAGGCAAAACGACGTTTCTACGCATTCTGGCTTCCCTCTCCAGGGCGACGATGGGCGTGGTGAGGATTGCCGGGTTTGGGCTGCCACAAGAAGCGGCAGCGGTCCGACGGCGGTTGGGGGTAGTTTCGCACATGCCGCTGCTGTATGGCGACCTGACTGCCGAGGAAAACCTGGCGTTCTTTGGGCGCATGTACGGGGTTGATCCACTGGCGGAGCGAATAGATGGCGTGCTGGAGATTATCGGGTTAAGCGCGCGACGGCGCGACCTGGTGCGCACTTTTTCGCGCGGGATGCAGCAAAGGCTGGCGATTGGCAGGGCAGTGCTACATGGTCCGGATGTGCTGCTGCTGGATGAGCCGCATACCGGGCTGGATCAGGATGCCTGCGAGATGCTGGATGCGGTTCTGCGGCAGGTTGCCGCGCGCGGGCGAACGGTGGTGATGACATCACATGACCTGGCGCGCGCAGCAGACCTGGCAGGGCGGTTCGATGTGCTGTCGCGGGGTAAAATCCAGACTTCTATCGCTGCCAGCCAACTGCCAAAGGATGGCCTGCTGGCATTTTACCGTGAAGCCCTGGAACAAAGTCGGGACGGAAATGGGGAACGGGCGAGTGTTCGCGCAGAATCCAGCCAAACCCTCAGCGAGGAGGACGAATGAGGCGCGAGACAATCCATCCACGCAGCCCTGTTATTGAACGCAGGGGGGTAACCCCCTTTTTCCAGGCGATCGGCGCGGTGGTGTGGAAAGACCTGGCGACGGAGTGGCGCAGCCGCGAGATGATTTCGGCGATGCTGGTGTTCTCACTGCTGGTGATTTTTATTTTCAACTTTGCGCTGGAACTGAACGTTATCATCCGAGAGACGATAACGGCAGGCGTATTGTGGGTGACGTTTGTTTTCGCAGGGACGCTGGGGTTGAACCGTTCGCTGGCGATGGAGAAGGATCGGGGATGCCTGGACGGCCTGCTGCTGGCGCCGGTAGATCGGACGGCGATTTACTTTGGCAAGGCAGTTGCGAATTTCCTGTTTATGATCGCTGTGACGCTGATCGTTGTGCCACTGTACAGCCTGCTGTTCAATGTAAACCTGTTTCATCCGGGTTTGTTTTTGACCATTCTACTTGGGGCAGAGGGTTATGTGGCGGTAGGCACGTTGCTGGCTGCGATGGCAGTGCAGACACGCACGCGAGACATTCTGCTGCCCATCCTGCTTTTCCCGGTAATTGTGCCGGTGCTGGTGGCGGCGGTGAAAGCATCGAGTGGGTTTTTGGCATCGGCGCCGTTGGATGAGATCACGCCGTGGATCAACCTGCTGCTGGTTTATGATGTGGTCTTTACGGCCATTGCATTCATGGTTTTTGAATTTGTTGTTGAAGAATAAAGGAGGGTTCTTATGATGAAGGGGACTCCACGATTGCTGCTGGCGATCGATGCGGCTTCGCTGATCCTGGTGGTGGCTGCCGTGCTGATGGTGTTCTTTTATGCGCCGCTCGAAGCGGTGATGGGGCAGGTGCAGAAGATCTTTTATTTCCACGTTGCCAATGCCTGGCTGGGCATGCTGGCCTTTGGCGCAGCGATGGTGGCCGGTATTTTGTACCTGGTGACTAAAAAGAGTTACTGGGATGTAGTCGGCCTGAGTGCGGTTGAGATTGGCCTGGTATTTATGCTGATCACCATCGTCACCGGGTCGATTTGGGCGCGCCCGGCCTGGAATACCTGGTGGACGTGGGACCCGCGCCTGACAACTGTTACCGTGATGGAACTGGCCTATGCGGCTTACCTGATGCTGCGCTCTGGGATTGAGGACCCTGAACGGCGGGCGCGGTTTGGGGCGGTCTATTCGATCGTTGTGTTTATATCGGTCCCGCTGACTTTCTTCTCTATTCGCTTCTTGCGCACGATCCATCCGGTGGTGATCGGCTCTGGCGATCCGACTGCCGCAGGGGGCTTCAGCATGACGCCCGCGATGGGGACAACTTTTGCCGTCAGCCTGGTTGCTTTCTCGGTGCTGTTTGTCAGCCTGCTGTGGCACCGCATCCGGTTAGGACAACTACAGGATAAGGTTGAGCAGCAGAAGCTGCGCCTGGCGGAGTAGGTGACGGCGCAACAGGAAGTTGCGGCGCAACAGGAAGTTGCGGCGCAACAGGAAATCGCAGCGCAACAGGAAGTTGCGGCACAAACGTGAATTGCGCATAGGCATCTGGCGCGGCGAACGCCTTTGGGTGGGCTGGCTTTTGACAGGCAACCCGTAGCGAGCGAAGGTTTCATACAGAGTGGCAAATCTAGCTTATAAGGAAAAAAGATGGAAGCACCTGCCAACACAACGATTTACATGATTGCCGGGTACGCGGTGATCTTTGTGGTGATTTTTGTTTACCTGGCCAGCCTGGTGATCCGCTGGCGTAATTTACGCGAGGAGGAGGCCATCCTGGAGCAGGTGGATGCGGATCCAGAGATGAGTTCTGATTCACCGATGCAATATGAGTCTACAGGCCCCGATGTGAAGCTCCTATGACGATTGGGATAAACCTGCCAGGTCTGTGGTTAGATCTGCGCAAGGCTGCGATCTCTGAACAGAGTGTTCTCAGCGAGACAATTTTTGAAAAGGCCCGGCAGCTTTTTGTTCGCTTTTATGCGGCGAATGACCGCGCGCTTGCAAGCCTGACGCCTGAATATCGGCATGAGGAATTCCTGATGGTTGTGGACGGACAAGGGAGTGCGTCGGGAGCTTCACCCGGCATGCTGGCAGCGCACCGGGAAATGACCGCGGCGCAACCGGCTTTTGGCAGGTGGTTTCAAGAGGCAATTCTGCCTGAGGGCGGGCAGGTGCTGCTGGCGGCCCGGTGGCTGTGCCACCTGATCGGGCTGCGACACCGCACGGTTGAAATTTTTATCGACCCGCCGCACCTGGAGGGACATACATTGGTTCAGGTGCGGGGGATGGATAAGTACGAGGCACCCGGCGCGTTTGATATTCCATGCGCGGGGCATATCGGCGGGGTGGACCTGGCGGAGGAGGCGTTGAAGAAAGAACTGGCGGAGGAGCTGGGATTATCGCCGGATGATTTGTCTGAGATGCGGTGGGTGGCATGCTACAACTCACGCCCGGAAGAGCACGAAGGAAAGTCGTTGAATTCTGAGTACCGGTTTTTGTACCGGGCATGCTTAAAAGAAAAATCCGCAAAACGGATTCGCTTCACGGATGGGGAAGTAGCAGGGCTGGCGGTATTTTCAGTGGCTGAGCTGCGTACGATGGTTGAACGCTTTCCGGAGCGGGTTGCCAGCGGCCTGAGTGGGGCAGTGGGGTTTTACCGATAGCTAGTTTGGTAATTAAAACGAAGAAGTCTTTTGGCGACGACCTACTCTCCCAGGAGTCTG
>CAYTHO010000037.1:29055-51964 GCA_964437595.1 uncultured Anaerolineaceae bacterium | reverse complement strand
GTTTATCGAATAAAAAATCCGGGCCGCGCGGCCCGGATTTTTTATTCGATAAACTCTAACTGCGCGTCTTCGGCTTCGCCCCACTCGCCGGTGGGCTTGACCTCGATTTCGGAGAACAGGTCGGGCTGGTTGGCCTCGACAACGTGGCGCTTGATCAGTTCGAGCATAGCCAGGAAGGTAACCACAATTTCCAAACGGTCGCCGCGCCGTTTCAGAAAACCACTAAATGTGGCGGAACTCAGGCTGCGCAGGCCGTCGACGATGGTGAGGATTTTTTCGCGGATGGTCACCCGCGGCATCGCCACCACTTTGCTCAGGGCGGGCAGGTCGAGCTTGGTGGAGAAAATCTCATAAGCGGCCCGCGCCAGGTCAGAAATATTCACATCACTCAAGTCGAGCTTGGCTTCGACCTTGATCGCCGGGGGGGCCACGCGCAGATACGTGCGCAGCCCGGCCTCCTGGCGCCCCAGCAGCACCGCCGATAGCTCCTTAAAGCGCTTGTAGATGATCAACTGGCGGGCCAGCGCCTCGCCGGGGTCTTCTTCTTCCTCGCCCGCAGTATCCACCACCACGCGCGGCAGCAGCGCCGCCGACTTAATCTGCAGCAGCCGCGCGGCAATGACCAGGAAGCCCGACACCTCGGCGGCGTTGTAATGCTCGCCGTCTTCGGCTTGAAGCTGTTTCAGGTGCGCCAGGTACTGGTCGGTGACCTGCGCCAGGGCCAGGGTCGTAATATCCAGCTCCGCGCGCTCGATTAACTGGAGCAGCAAATCGAGCGGGCCTTCGTAGACGGGGGTATTCACCCGGTACCCTTCAACCTGGTGAGCGGCAACCTGGAGGTTCATGGGGGGTATTATATCAGTTGTATGTGATATATTTAACCAATCCTCCAATCTACAACCGCCAGGAACCCGATTCGATGTCTGATCCGCGCACCTGGGTCAAAAAGGATTTATCTTATGAGCAGCCGAATCCTCAACAATCGTGAGATCAAAGCACTGCAGCCGGCAGCCGCGCTTTGGGCGCTGTACCAGCCGGAAAATGCCCCCTACCGCTTCACGGCGCGGGCATCCGAGGAGGCGGCGCATTCCGAAGCGGCGCTTCAGAATGCGCTCGCATGGCAGCCGCAAGTCCGCCGGGTGCTGGGTGAAGCCGTCGGGTTCCAGGATTTGCCGCAGGTTGCGCTGGAGCCGCAAACGATCGAGGTGGTCGACCGGGGCGATTACACGCGGGAAAAAATCCTGCTGCGCACCACCCCCTGGACGGTGATGCCCGTCTACATACTGAGGCCCAAGGCCGCGCCTGACCCGCTGCCGGTGGTGATCGCCTTTCACGGGCACGGCTATGGGGTGAAAGATATCGTCGGGCTGTGGGAAGACGGCGAGGAGCGCGCCACCCCAGATGGCTACCACAGCGATTTCGGCGTGGCGCTGTGCGGCAGGGGCTTCCTGGTCGCCGCGCCGGAGATCTCCTGCTTCGGCGAGCGCCAGACCGATTACGCTTACCTGAACCAGGCCATTGGACAGGACCCGCCCTCTACCTGCCACCATACCGCCACCCTGGCCTTCCACCTGGGCGGGTCGGCGGTGGGGCTGCGCGTCCTGGACGGGCGCCGCCTGGTTGATTACCTGGAAACCCTCCCGGATGTGGACATCCACCGCTTAGGCGCCATGGGCATTTCTGGCGGCGGGCTGCACACCTTCTTCTCCACCTGCCTGGATACCCGCATCCGCGCCTGCGTGGTCAGCGGATACTTCAGCCCCTTCCACCACAGCATCTTCGCCATGCACCACTGCACCTGCAACTTTGTCCCGGGGCTGGCCCGCTTTGGCGAGATCTACGACATGGTCGGGATGATCGCCCCGCGCCCCATGCTGGTGGAGGCTGGCTCGCGCGACCCCATCTTCCCCATCAGCGCGGTCAAAGAAGCCGTTGCCCGGGCGAAAGAGGTGTACGCCGTATTTGGCGCGCAGGATCAGGTGGAATTGGACACCTTCGAAGGCCGCCACCGCATCAGCGGCAAAAGGGCCTATGACTTTTTGTGGGAAAAGTTGAGCTGACGCCATGAATATATCCACGGAACGCCGCATCACTGTCGCCACCGTGCAAATGGACGTCCGCCCGGCGCCGGTGGACCTGCGCCTGTACCGCGCCGACCAGCTCATCCAGGATGCCGTGCAGCTTGGCGCGGAGCTGGTCGTGCTCCCCGAAGTGTTCAACACGGGTTATGCCTATACGCAGAATAATTTCCACCTTGCCGAGCCTGCCGATGGGCCTACCCTCACCTGGCTCAAACGCACTGCCCGCCGCGCGGGCGCGCACCTGGCCGGTTCGCTGCTGCTGGCCGAGGACGGCGCCATCTACAACGCCATGTTCATTATCTCCCCAGACGGGCGCACCTGGCGCTACGACAAAAGCTATCCATGGGGCTGGGAACGGGCCTGTTTCCAGCCCAACCGGCGGAAAGGCGCGGAGCGGGCCGTAATCGCGAAGACAGACCTGGGCGACCTGGGCATGCTGATCTGCTGGGATGCTGCCCACCCAGAGCTGTGGCAGGCCTATGCCAGGCAGGTGGATATGCTGGTGATCTGCTCCTCCCCACCCGATGTCACCCGTGGAGTCTTTTGCTTTCCCCCCGATGCGGAGCTGACCGGCAGCCAGCTTGGCGCGGTGTGGGCCGCCCGGAAAGACGAAAGCCAGTGCGTATTCGGCAGCATGCTGGATGCGCAAACAGCCTGGCTGGGCGTGCCCGCCGCGAACAGCGTGGCCTGCGGAACCTTTGAAAGCCCCATCCCCAACGGGCAGGCTACGCTGATGGGCTTCATGACCAGCGCGCCCGGCCTGGTCCGCTACCTGCCGCGCGCGGAACAGATGACCATCCGCGGCGAAATGATGGATGCCTGCCGGATCGTTTCAGGTGAAGGAAAGACCCTGGCGCACCGCCCGCAGGCGCAGGGTGAAGGCTTCGCGCTGGCTGAGGTGGCCCTGCCTGCCGCCCGCCCCCAGCCAAAGGGTCCGCAGCCCACCGCGCCCATTTCGAAAATTGCCTATTTCGTCTCAGACAGCTACCTGCCGCGCAGCATGGTAAAAATATATGAGCAAGGGTTGAAGAAGAACGGGGCAACGAACAAAAAACCCGCCCAATCATGATCTGGTTCAATGTTCAATGAAAATCCCGCCCAATGATGTAACATACGCCTGTTAAATCGTATAACACGCGCGTGTTACATCATTTAACAGGCGCGTGTTACAGGTCTAACAGGTGCATGGTGTTTGCAGTATCCAGGCACGGGTTACACCGATATACTAGACGCCTGGTATCTCGATATACCTGACAGGGGGGTAACGAATTAATGACAGGGAAATAATGACTCAGAAATAATCTCTGTGAAAGTAATCACTTGAACTTTAAGAGCGCGAACTTCGTTCGCGAGCGCGCTTGAGTCGATCGATATGTTTCATTCCCCGCCCATACAACCTTCAGCTTTATCCTGCGTATATCTTCATAGGACGTGATAAACAATACCGGGGATGGTTTCATCCCCTGATGGAGATAAAGGAAGGAGAATGCGGCTATGGGACTGATTAAATTTTTGTTCGACGTGATTTTTGGCTTCATCGGCCTGGTATTTGGGCTGATCGGCGGCTTGATTGGGCTGGTGTTCAGCATTATTGGTTCCGCCATTGGCCTGGTGATCACCATCATCGTGCTGCTGCTGCTTTGCCCGCTGGCGCTGCTGTTGTTTGGGCTGATCCTTTAGTACCCGGCGGCATAAATACCTCTATGGTTAGCGCGCAGCGCCGGGGACTTTAAACAGTCGGGCGGAACCGGCGAATAACAATACAGGTATTTCCGCCCGACTGTACTAGTAAAGTAAAAAGAAAGAATACAGCGCGTTCCGGGTGGAATTTCCTGCCAGGAACGCGCTGCGGTTTTAATGAAGCGCGGGTTATTTTACAATCGCGGGAATCAGGTAGGCAAAAATTAATATCAGGCTGGCAATGGAGGAAAGGGCAATCGCGCGAGTCATCGCCGGGGTGTAGTGGCTTTCTTCCTGATACCGGCTGGCATTCCGAACCACATCCACGCTGAGGGGGATCGTCAGCAGGGACGCCAGCGTCCACACCGGCAGCAGGGCCAGTACGACCCCCAGGACGATCGCCGTGTAGGCGATGATCGAGCCAACCGCCAGCAGGCGCACGGCATTGGCCTGCCCAAAGCGCACCGGGATGGTGCGCTTGCCAGATTTGACATCGTCATCGTGGTCAAAGGTATTGCTGACCAACCCAACGTTCATGGTGAAGATGCCCGGCATGAGCGAAACAATCAGCGGGGCTATGGCAAATTCGCGCAGCAGAACGTAATAGACGCCCACCACGATCAGCGGCCCAAAAGCGATGAACAGCATGGTTTCGCCCAGTCCGCGGTAGTTCATTTTGAAAGGCGGCGAGGTATAGAACAGCACGATAAACAGGCCGATCAGCGTCATCACCAGCACGGGCATACCGATATCGATCAATAGATACAGCCCCGCGGCAAACGCTGCCAGCAGGCAGAGGGCGATTGCGATCAGCACCTGGTTGACGGTCACCTTGCCATCGATCAGCGGGCTGTCGTGGAACTGCTGAACCTTATTGCCCAGGTTGCCTTTCTTGAAATCAAAATAATCATCCACAAAATCCGCCGCGGAATGCGCCATCACAATGCCAATGGTGGCGATAATGAATGCGGTCACATCAATGGAACCCTGGGTATACGTGGCGACTGCGCCGCCCAACAGGCTCGGCAGCAGGCTGACCACCAGAAACGGGGCGCGCGCTGCTTTGAACCACGTCACAAACCATGCTTTAACTGCCATTTGAAATTCCTCTAAAAACGTTATGCGGCGATCAGGTACCCGGCGGCAATCGCCAGCCCGGTGGCGATTAACACCGCCAGGGAATATACGGTTGCCCACAAATAATCGACGATTTTGCTCTTGCGGGACGTGCGCCGGTACAGCAGGTAGGCCAGCGGAAGGGTCAGCAGGCCCAGCAGCGCCCAGCGTTCCACCAGGCCGGTGAAGCCAGCGACAGCGAGGATGCCGTATGCCAGCCCCATTAGCCAGGTCACCACCTTGCGGTTCATGTTTACCACCATAGCTTCGCCGTTTTCTTCGCGCACCTCATAGCGCGCGCCCTTATAGTACGCCACCAGGGTCACCAGCAGGCCTACCGGCAGCGAAATGAGCACTGCGTCCAGGTCTACCCGCCGGGCCAAAATATAGTACATGCTGATGACGCACAGCGGGCCAAAGGTGATGAAAATGACCGGCTCTTTCCAGCCGCGCAGCATCAGCGGGGTAAAGAAAATCGCCACGAACCCGCCCGCCAGCGCCATCAGGATCACCACCGGGCCAAGCTGGAAGAAGAAGTAGACCCCGATCAGCACATCGATCGCCAGGCATACGATGCCGGCGATCACGGTTTGCTCGGGCTTGATCCAGCCATCGGTAAACAAAGGCCGCCAGCCGCTGAAGATTTTGGTATGGGCATCGCGGGCATCGGTGTGGAAGTGGGTGAAGTAATAGTAGAGATAATCCGCGCCAGCCTGGCCGATGAGCAGCACCAGCCCCGCCAGGATAAACCACAGCCAGGAGAAAGCCCCACTCTGATAACTCATCGCCCCGGCGACCAGCGCCGGAACGATCGAGGCGCTGAACAACAGGTATTTAATGATCCGTATAGCGCGCATGCGCTCCGTTTGCTGAATAACTGATCCTGCGCTTTGCGATTGAATCACAATTTATCCTTACGTGTCTGTGATAGGTACAACAAAGGATTTTACCTTGCCCTAAATTGGAATTCAAGGTGACGAAGAAGGATCAATGCAGACACGCAATACGGCCTAAGTGATCATCAAATTCAGGCGTTGGGCCAGCGGGTGGAGGTGACGCTTCAAAATTTCCTCGACACGCTCATCCGGTTTGCGGATTACATCAGCGGTAATGGAGTCAAACGTGGCACGCAAGAACTTCAAAGTGCTTACCCACAGGTTGATGCGCGGATATGAACGCCCGGTGCGCGCTGACTGCTCCACCGCCGAGCGGAAAGCCGGGATCAGGTACGTGTACTGCGATAGGGTATCCACCCGGGCGGGGATAATACACTTGGCAGCCGCCAGCTTCAACTGCACAGCCGGTGTGGTCATAAAGCGGGTGAGGTCCAATGCGGCCCGTTCCAGCGCCGGGTCTTTGCACGCTGTTTTCCAGATGATGAGGCACGATCCGCCCAGCCAGGGCGTGCCGGGGAGGGGCGCGGCGCCAACATTTGCCATCACCTCAGGGTTGTGCACCTGGTCAATCAACTGTTGGGCCGGGGCACCCGCGATAACGATCGTAGCCTTACCATTGGCAAAACGATCCAGGCATTCGTTACCATCCAGGCCGTAATCGGCGGGGTCCTGCAGGCGGTACAGGCTGAAGAAATCAGCCATACCCTGGATGGCTTTTGGCTCTGTAAAGCAAACACTGCGCCCATTGGGGCTGATGTAATCCCCACCCGCGCCCCATATCCAGCTAGAGACCAGGTGCGGGCGAGCAGGAAAAGACTTGCCCGACGGCAGCAGCAGCGGGGACGGCACGCCGGCGGCTTTCAGCCGCTGGACGGTATTGATCATCGCCTGCGGGCTGGAAAATGCGGTGGCTTCATTAATGCAGGCGCTGGCCAGCCTGTCTTTGCGGTACAGCACCAGGTAGATGTACACTTCGGTTGGGATGCCCCAGGCCTCTTTTTCTCCTGCCTGTGGAAGATACCAATCGGATGGTAAGAAGGTGCGGGCGCCGCCCAAACTGGTGATCTCAGCGGGCGAAAACGTGCGCAGCGCACCCGTGGAATGCAGGGTACTGGCCCAAACAGACCCAATCTCTGATATATGCGGGCCGGTGCCTGCCATAGCATGTTCCAACAGCTTCGACCAGGCTTCATCGAATGAAAAACGGGTGACGCGCACGGACGCACGATATTGGTCCCGAAATTGGTTTAGCAGGAAAGCCTGATCCTCAAGCGGGGAGGGCTGGCTGCCGTAAACGGTAAGCCACAATTCGCTCATAACCTGTCTCCTGTTTTGGGTAGTGGAGATTGATCTGAGGAAATTATACAAGCAAAATACCCTGGGACGCAAAACACTGGAGCCGCCCAACTTTGTCATTGAGCGGCTCCAGTGCGCGATGGAGGAATTACCTGTAAAGATGCCTATCGATAAAATCTGTTACCAATAATTTTTGATACCAATAATGGGCTACCGGTAATTTTTGATACCCATAATCGGATAATAATCGGTCTAATCGCTCCAGTGGTTCTCTAAATCACCTTTTTCGAGCCATTCTTGCCAGGGGGCCAGCCAGGGGTCCTCAGGCTGCGGGCGATAAACGATCATGGCGCCTTTGCCTGTGTTGTGGATCGCCAGATCATCGCCAACCTCCAGCACCACGCGCTGGTATTCCGGCGCCCACTGCATGACGAAACGCCGCCCGCAGGTTGGGCACAGCCACTCTTCAGCCCCAGAGGCATATCTCTTCACCAGCGTAAGTTTGTGTGATTGTTCAGCAGACATACAAATTACCTCTATTGCTTTATTTCTGGGGCGTTATCCTGGCTAAACTTTAACATTCCGAAGGGGGAAAGTCAATCCATTTTTGCTTACAGAACAATTACAGCCAGCTTTGCATTTTGGTAACTCTGTTAGGGAATTGCAAAGCCTGGCCCGGCATAAGCAGGTCCGCCCTACCCAGGCTTTCGCCCGCCGGTCGGATTTTTTCGATCACGCGCGGCCTTTTAGAAGGTACTTTCGGTGAATTGTTAAGCTTGGTATACTTGGATTGTATTTCAGCACCAATCCGTTCGCAGGAGAAACAGAATGAGCAAAGCACCCAGGTTCCCTTATAAGTTCATTGGCGAAGTGCTGATATCCCAGGAAGAAATCGAAAAACGGGTGAAGTTCCTGGGCGAACAAATCACCAATGATTATCAAGATTCGAACAAACTGCTCCTGCTTGGGCTGCTGCGCGGCAGCGTGATGTTCATTACCGACCTGATGCGCAAAATCCACCGCCCCATGACCATGGATTTTATGTCTGTCTCTTCTTATTCGGGCGCGGAAACGTCGGGGTTCATCCGCATCGATTCGGACCACAAAACGAACATTCGCGGCTGGGATGTGATTCTGATTGACGATATCGTGGACTCTGGCTACACCATCCACACGATCCGCAAGCTGCTGCTCGACCGCAATCCCCGCAGCTTGAAAGTCTGCGCGCTGCTCGACAAAGTCAGCAAGCATAAAGTGGATATTCATATTGATTACTGCGGCTTTGAAATTCCCGATTACTTCGTGGTGGGCTACGGGCTGGATATCGATGAAAAAGGCCGCAACCTGCCCTACATTGCATCGGTAGACCTGGAAAAATACCAGGAGACGCTGCAGGAGGCGCTGGCGGAAGAACGCGCTGCCCCTTAACGGCGAACGATAAGGGCTCATTCACCTGATCAGGCAAAATACTTCTTCGAGGTCATATGGCACGCTCAGCAAAAGCAGTGAAACGGATCGGAATTCTGACGGCTGGCAGCGACTGCCCCGGCCTGAATGCCGCCATACGGGCGGTAGGCAAAGCCGCGCAGTCCAGCTACGGAATGGATGTGGTTGCCTTCCAGGATGGTTTCCGCGGGCTGATCGACGACCAGGTGGTTCCCCTCACACTCTCTGGCATTCTTACCGCCGGGGGCACCATTCTTGGCACCAGCCGCGAAACGATTGGTGAAATTGGGGAGAAACCTGAGGAGCAAGCAGGTGTATCCGCGGGCAGCAAATGCGAAGCCGCTGTGGCAACGTATCACCGGCATAAGCTGGACGTGTTGGTGTGCGTGGGCGGGCGCGAGACCCAGGAAAGCGCGCTGCGGCTGGCAAAAATGGGCCTCAACGTGCTCACCCTGCCGAAAGGAATCGACAACGACCTGGCCATGACCGACACCACTATTGGCTTTGATACAGCCATGAGCACCGCCACGGAAGCCATCGACCGGCTGCACAGCACCGCTCACAGCCATCACCGCATCATTCTCGTTGAAATCATGGGGCGCAATACCGGCTGGCTGGCGCTTGGGGCAGGCACTGCGGGCGGCGCGGATGTGATCGTGATTCCGGAGATCCCTTACGATGTAAACAAGATCGCCGACGCCATCCTGGCGCGCAACCGTTCCGGGCGCCGGTTCAGCATTGTGGCCGTTTCCGAAGGCGGGACTTCCAAGGACACGGTGGAATTTTTCGAGCGGTCAAAGCAAGTCAATCAACTCACCCGAGAGGGCCAGGATCGCATTCAGGTGGAAGATCAATTACGCAAGATCGAAAGCAACCTGACCGGCAACACCATTTACCTGGCCAACCGTTTGGCGAAATTTACCGGGCTGGATACGCGTATCACCATCCTCGGTCACCTGCTGCGCGGCGGCGCGCCTACCCCGGCGGACCGCGTACTGGCGACTAACCTGGGCACCGCCTGCCTGCGGGTGATCGAAGAAGGCAGCTATGGGATGATGGTGGCGATTCGTGATGGCGATGTGGTCACCGTGCCGTTAGACCAGGTGGTCGGCAAGCACAAGCCGGTTCCGCTTACCCATCCCTGGATTCAGAGCGCGCGGGCGGTTGGCACAAGTTTAGGAGATTAACATGATCACGCGCAAGGCCCGCCGGATCGTTCTCGCGGTGGTCGCTGCAGTTCTCATTATCGCTGGAGCCGCATATCTTTACAGAAACCACATGGATACCCCCCGAACCCAGTCAAGCATTCGCAAGCTCGATGA
The DNA here is from genome assembly GCA_964437595.1 of uncultured Anaerolineaceae bacterium. Lineage (GTDB taxonomy): Bacteria > Chloroflexota > Anaerolineae > Anaerolineales > Anaerolineaceae > DSYU01. The sequence goes on along the minus strand of CAYTHO010000037.1, from coordinate 42,127 downwards.
ACACCCGCTTTACGTGATGACGTACTACGGTGACTATGGGCTCAAGGAATTTCTAAAAACCGGCAATCCTCGATCGGCTTCCCCGGATGCGCAGAACCCAGATTGGGCCTGCACCTGCTTTGCAGCCCTGAGCCCGGAAGGCGACCCTGTGTACGGGCGGAATTTTGATTGGGATAATGACCCCATCCTGATTCTGTTTACCGACTCGCCGGATGGCTATGCCTCGATCTCGACCGTTGACGTCAGATACCTGGGGATCACGCGCGAAGAACTGACGGACCAGGACCGCGAACGGCTGCTGGCTGCCCCTTACCTGCCGTTTGATGGCATGAACGAACACGGCCTGGTGGTGGGTATGATGGCGGTGGATGCCGAAGCCCCGTACGACCCCAGCAAAGTCACCATCGACAGCCTGACTGCCATACGCGTGATGCTGGATTACGCAAAGACCGTGGACGAAGCGGTCGACCTGATCTGCCAATATAACATTGTTTTCCAGGGCGGGCCGGGACTGCACTACCTGGTTGCAGATCGAACCGGAAAATCGGTGGTGATCGAATTCATCAAAGGGGAAATGATCGTATTACCCAGCGAAAACCCGTGGCAGGTTTCCACCAATTTCCTGATTGATGGAAAAACGCCCAGCGAAGGCCGCGCTTACTGCCAGCGGTACGCGACAACACAGGACCGGCTGGATGCAGCCCAAGGCCACCTGACCATGGGCGAGGCTTTAACCTTGCTTGGCGATGTATCGCAAGAATCGACCCTGTGGTCGGTGGTATATAACCTGCGCAGCGGTGAAACGCAGTTCACCATCCGGCGGAACAATGAAAAGGTTTACCCTTTCCAACTGAAGATGAAGTAGATTATTCCCCGGCTACCTGCACCAGCAGCGCGCCTTTTTCGACCTGCGTTTTACAGTCTGCTGACACTTTTTTGACCGTACCCGCGAAGGGCGAGCGGAGCTGCATCTGCATTTTCATCGATTCGAGGACCACCAGAGGCTCGCCGCGCTCTACCTGCTGGCCTTCTTTGACCAGCACCGCGACCACCATGCCCGGCATCGGCGCGACGAGATCGCCCTTATTATCCTGGTTGGTGCTCTTATTCTTTTTCGCGTTGCCTTTTTCCACCTGAGCAATCAGGTGACGCCCGTTCACCATCACCGAGTACGCGCTGTTGCCCTGCGGTAAAACATGCAGCTCGCGCGCCCGGTTTTCTTTTCGAAGCAGGACTAACCCCCCGTTATTCAGCGGAGTCAGACTGGCCTGGATGGGCTTACCGTTCACCGCAACCTGGTCGCCGGTGACGTCCACCACATATTCACGCTCTCCAACACTTACCCGATACGTAGCCATGTCTCAATCTCCTTTGCGGAATGTTTCCGCCTCTCCACAGCTTATAACCCCCTTGCATGTAAACGGTTACGTGAAAAATCCCACGAACCGCAATACACTTACTCGCCCCCCCGCATCTGTTCGCGCCAGGCAGCCGTACGCCAGATGCTGGCGCCGCCCAGTTGAGTCTGGATTTCCGCGCTGCGGTTCTGCTCGCGGTGCGCCAGTAGAGCCGCTACCAGCGCAACCTCCATGTTCAACGGGTCTTCCCCATCCAATGCCGACGGCTGGAAGATATCCAGGTAGGTGGTGTCGGCCCGGCCAACGGTGAAGATTTCACTATCGATCACCTGAGAAAGGAAGTCGATGTCCGTAGGCACGCCTCCGATCTGGTATTCGCTCAAAGCGCGCTGCAGCCGGCGAATGGCGCTTGGGCGGTCTTCATTCCAGGCGATCACCTTGGCAATCATGGAATCGTAGTTGGGGGTAATCGGCATCCCAACATACAGCGCGCTGTCCACCCGGGTGCCAGGTCCGCCGGGTTCGTGCAGATAGGCCACCTCGCCGGTGACCGGCATAAAATCCTGGCTGGGGTCTTCGGCCAGAATGCGCGCTTCAATCGCCCAGCCGTGGATGGTGATTTGCTCCTGGGTATAGCGCAGGCGGCCTTCCGCCGCCAGCAGGAGCTGCTCGCGGACCAGGTCAATTCTGGTAACCATTTCGGTTACCGGATGTTCCACCTGGATACGCGGGTTGACTTCGATGAAATAATAGTTGCCCTGCGGATCGAGCAAAAATTCGACGGTGCCCAGGCTGCGGTAGTTTAACGCTTCCGCGAGCTTCAAGGCCGCATCGAACATATGATGGCGCAGGGACAGGCTTAAACCAGGCGCGGGCGCCTCTTCTATAAGCTTCTGGCGGCGGCGCTGGATGGAGCACTCGCGCTCGCCCAGGTATAGAATATGGCCGTTGCCATCGCCCAGGATCTGCACTTCGATGTGGCGCGCGTTCTGCACCAGCGGCTCCAGGTAGACCGTATCATCGCCAAAGGCAGCGCTAGCTTCCTGGCGCGCCGCGGCAACCATGTGGGACATTTCTTCCGCGGTGCGCGCCAGGCGGATGCCCCGGCCCCCGCCGCCCAGTACGGCCTTGATCAGCACCGGGAAGGTGACGTCTTTTGCCATATCCTCTGGCAAGATATCCTTTTCTACCGGCAGGTCTTTGCCCTGGAGAACCGGCAGTCCGGCGGCTTTGGCCACCCGTTTGGCTGCCACCTTATCGCCCGTCAGCGCGATGGTCTCCGGGCGCGGCCCGATGAAGATCAGGCCGGCGGCCTCGACCGCCCGAGCGAAATCCACATTTTCCGAGAGGAAGCCGTAGCCGGGATGGATGGCATCCGCTCCCGTCTTGCGCGCGGCATCGATCACGGCCTCGATGTTCAGGTAGCTCTGCGCGGCAGGGGTCGGGCCGATGTGCACGCTCTCATCGGCGATCCGCACCGGCAGCGTGTCACAGTCCGCATCCGAATATACCGCTACACTGGGAAAACCCAGCTCGCGGCAGGTGCGCATCACTCTCAGTGCAATTTCCCCTCGATTGGCAACCAGTACCTTCATTGCTCTGCGCTCCTTTTATAACGGGATGTTGCCATGCTTGCGGGGCGGAGTGGTCTGGCGTTTTTCGCGCAGGCTTTCCAGCGCGGCGATCAGCCGCCAGCGGCTCTCAGCGGGAGGGATAACATCATCCAGATAGCCGCGCGAGGCCGCTACAAATGGGTTGGCCAGCTCCTCACGGAACTGCTGCGTCTTCTGCGCCCGCACCGCGGCGGGGTCTTCCGCCGCTTCAATTTCTTTGCGGAACACGATCGATACAGCGCCATCCGGACCCATCACGGCGATTTCCGCGTTGGGCCAGGCCAGGTTGAGATCGCCGCGCAGATTTTTCGAGCTCATCACAATGTAGGCGCCGCCGTAGGCTTTGCGCATGATAATCGATAACTTGGGCACAGTGGCTTCGGCATAGGCATAGATCATCTTGGCGCCGTGGCGGATGATGCCGTTGTGTTCCTGATCGGTGCCGGGCAAGAAACCCGGGGTATCCACCAGCGTTACCAGGGGGATATGAAAGGCATCGCAAAAACGAATAAAGCGCGCGCCTTTATCAGAGCAATTAATATCCAGCACGCCTGCCAGGAAGTCCGGCTGGTTGGCGACAATACCCACCGGGTGCCCATCCATGCGCGCAAAGCCCACCACGAGGTTGCGGGCGTAATCCGCCTGAACCTCAAAAAACTCGCCGTTGTCGACCAGGGTTTCGATCACTTCGTGAACGTTGTATGAGCTTTGCGGATCGGCGGGTACAATTTTTTCCAGCTCAGGCGTTAACCGGCGGGGGTTATCGGTGGGCTGTTTATAGGGCGGCGGGGTGAGGTTATTGGCGGGCAGGTAAGAGAGCAGCTCGCGTACCTGTGAGAGGCAGGTTTCCTCATCCGGCGCGGTGAAATGCGCCACGCCGCTTTTATCGTGATGCACGCGAGCGCTGCCCAGGGTATCAAAATCCACATCTTCATGCGTCACCGCGCGGATGACCTCGGGGCCGGTGATGAACATGTACGAGGCTTTTTCGGTCATAAAGACAAAATCGGTGATGCCGGGCGAATACACAGCCCCACCCGCGCACGGGCCCAAAATAACCGATATTTGCGGGATAACGCCCGAGGCGCGGGTATTGTTGTAGAAAATTTCGGCGTACATTGCCAGGGAAGCGACACCCTCTTGAATGCGCGCACCGCCCGAGTCATTGATTCCAATCAAAGGCGCGCCGTTCTGGTACGCCATATCCATCAGCTTGGCAATCTTGCGACCGTGCGCCTCGCCCAACGAGCCGCCCAGAATGGTGAAGTCCTGGGCATAGACGTACACGGTTCTTCCGTTGATCTTGCCCCAACCCGTAACCACGCCATCCGTGAGCGGGTGGTTCTTTTCCATGTTGAAGCCAACCGCCCGGTGCGTGACAAACATATCGGTTTCACAAAACGTATCTTTATCCAGCAGCTGCGCGATCCGTTCGCGCGCGGTTTTCTTGCCCTTGGCGTGCTGCTTTTCAATCTGGGCTTCTCCTCCCCCCAGGAGTGCGTTCTGTCGCATTGCATCTAGTTGTGATTTCGCATCCATGTTGTGTCCTAACTCAATCCCTAAAGGTCGATTCAAGCCCTTTCCTAACTTACGCCTTTCGATGAACAACTACCAGCAGACCCAATCCGCCAAACTCCGGATGCTCAGGCCAACTGCAAGTTCACAAAGCCAACCGAGAAATATACGTGCAAAAATATTCGGATGTATTGTCCCTACTGCTTTTGGTACTGCTGTATCCCCACAGTATTACCTGGCAATGCAAACGAATATGCCAAGCCTATTTGTAAATTATACAGCGGAAAACAGTATCAAAAGGTATCAACTTTATAGAAATCTCTCTTTCACCCATGCTGAGCGGGGGTAATACGCAGACAGGCGGGCTGAAACCTGTACCCCTGCACTGCGCAGGCTCTGAACTCTGGCCAGGTAAGCACACCCGGTGAGAATATGCAGCGCCACATCCACCACTTTGCGCTGCTGGGGCTCGGCCAGGTACGTTCCGCGCGTCCAGTCATTGAATGGGCCGATCGAAGGACCGCACCAAACCTGATAATCCAGCTCGCGGCCTTTCTCGCCGCTGGCTGACCAGCGCGAGGAAAGCCCCAGGTACCAGCGGAAGATGAGGGCCATCTTGCGCTTGGGGTTGTTGCTGGCGCGCGCAATCTGCTCTGGGTCGCGCTCAGTGAAGAACTTGACCGTTTCCGCCCAGACCTCATCCAGGCTGCGCCTGAACACCTGCTTCTCCAACTTCTCGCGCTCTTCCGGCGGGATCTGTTCGACGGAGTCGTACTTTGAATAAAACTCGTACAGCTTGCTGGCGCGCATGGCGAACATCGTCCCGGTTTTCAACACCTGTACTTTTACCCCCATCTCAAACATATCTGCCGAGGGGGCCATCATCACATCGGCCATGCTGGCTTTGGCCAGCAGGTTGCGGGTATGCTCGCACGCGCCCGATTCGACACAGGCCTGGTTGACCGTGCCGGTGCAGATGTAGGCCGCGCCCATCGCGTAGGCGGCCAGAGCCGCGGCAGGCGTGCTGATCCCGCCTGCCGCGCCAACGCGGACGGGCTGCTGGTACTGGTACTTTTCCTGGATCTCATCGCGCAGGGCCAGCATGGCGGGCATCAGGCAGACCAGGGGACGGTTATCGGTATGCCCGCCCGAATCGCCCTCGACGGTCACATCATCCGCCATTGGCACGCGCTGGGCCAGCTCGGCCTGCTGCTGGCTGATTTTGCCTTCCTGCACCAACTGCGCCAGCAGCGCCGCGGGGGCTGGCTGCATGAACTTTGCCGCCACCTCGCGCCGCGAGACCTTGGCGATGACGCGGTTGGCGATCACCAGGCGGCCATCCGCGCCTAAAGAAAGCCCCGCCGCGCGGTAGCGGACGATGTGGGGGGTCAAGTCGAGGAATGCCGAGGCTTCCACCGCGCGGACGCCGTAGCGCAGGTACAGGTCCACTGCCCGCTGTTCCAGGGCCTGCTCGTGCGGACTGTGGATCAGGTTGAAGGCGTAGGGGCCATCTGGCAGTTCAGCCTGGATTTGCTGGATGGCAGCTTCCAGGCGCGCGGGCGGCAGGCCCGCCGCGCCGAAAGACCCCATCAGGCCAGCCTTGCCCATGGCAGTGACCATCTGCACTGAGGCAATGGCCGAGGCCATCGCGCCGCCGTAGTAGGTGTATCGCGTTCCGTAACATTCGTTGAAGGTGGGGTCGCCGAGGTTTTCCACCGGCAGCGGGGAGAGCACCGCCAGCACTTGCGCCGCGCCGCCTGCTCGCCGGGAACCAATCTCTCCAGCGCCAGTTACCCCTACCTGTCCATCTGACTGCACAACATACAGCTCTTCACTCAAGCGCAGCAGCGCCGCCTGAATTTCCTGTTCGCCAACGATCAGGGCCTCTTGAGGGCCCTGCCATGCCAGCTTCGATTGAACCTGCCCCCTCACACGTAAATGTTTATCTACCAATACGGTTGTTTCCATATCTTATCCTTCTACGATCCCGAGTGCGGCATTCTTCAGCTCGTAAATACGCAGGCCATCTACCCATAGGCTGGCGCAGCCCGACAGCATCACCTGCCCGGCCTGCCGCTCGATGGCGCCGATATGAACTTCCAGCTCCATCTGTTGATGTTTTTGGGTGATCTGCCCGCGGTAGCTCCAGGTCAGCGGGTCCGCGCCGGGCAGCGCGCTCGTAAAATGCGGCGAGCGCAGGCCGCCGCGCAGGTGGTTTGCCAGGGCAAAACCACGCAGCGCTTCCAAAACGGCTTCCACACCCAGCGAGCCGGGCATGACCGGGTCCTGATAAAAATGGAATGGGTAAAACCAATCCTGTGGATTGACCGGGCGGCTGGCATAGACGTAACCTTTGCCAAAACGCCCGCCCTGCGGAGAAACGTACAGATCATCGATGAAATGCAGCCGGTCCCGGCCCAGGCGAATGCTTGGCGCGCCCGGTTCTGCCTGCTGCAAGCGGGGTACATCCAGGCGCGCGCACTGGCAGGCCAGGCTGCCGTCCGCGCGGAACGCGGGATCAGTCGATCGCCCGTCATCCAGCCCTACCTGGCTGGCCATGCTGCTGGCTGAAAAGTAGCCAAAGGTCGATTCGCCCGTGTAGAGCACCTGCCCTTCGCAGGCGATCTCAAAGCCATATTTCTGGATCACCGTGCCGCCGCTGACCGCATTGGAGAGCAGCCAGGCGCGGGTGGAGAGGACCCTGCCGCGCACATCCAGCGCCCCGACCGGGCGCATGAAGCCATCCAGGTTGCGGAAGAAGAAATCGCCCTCGGGCGCCAGGGCGTAGGTGTCCAGGTAGGCCGAAAGGAACCCGCACGGCTGCAGGGCAATCTCCATCCACAGCCCGGTGGGGATGGCATCCGATCCGGCATCCCGAAAATACCAGGCATCCGGCGGCACATCGTACTCGGCGGTGACGCTGGCGGGCGGGGCGTATATGCCCTGCCTGCCCTGGATGGCAACAATGCGGCTCATCATCTTCAAATCCCCATTGGGGATGCGCGGGATGCGCCGGTTTTCATATTTCGCAAAAGCGGGGCCAAGGCAGGCGGTGATTCTTCCGGCGCCAAAGGCGTCCAACTGCTGGCTGCTGAATAAGGCCGGGCGGGCGGGCAGCGCCAGGCGGGGGATAGCGGCGGGCGCGGGCAGCGCAGCGGCGCGCGTTTGCATTTCGATCAGCGCCCGTGTGTTTTGCAGCCCCTCCTGGCGCATCCGCAAGAACTGACGGTGCAGTTCATCCGCACGCCGCGCGGATTCCAGCGACATGCGCAGCAGCCGGTCTGAGGGAAAGGTGATGGCAGTAGCATTCATAAGCTCACCCTTTCAAGCGGGTTGGTATACAGTGGAGACAGATCGATGGGCACGCGGTGGCTGTGCAAACGAGCCAGGGTGCGCACCAGGTTGGTGTAATCGTCCGTCCCGCGCCGGTTCATGGATAGGGCCAGGTGGGCGCGGCCTTTCAGCGTTTCATCGACCCAACGCGCGCAGTTGCCGCCCGCCCCGGCCTCAATGAACACGCGCGCGCCGTCTTCGTACACCCGGTTCACCAGGCGGGGAAAGTCCAGCGGCGAAGTGAGCATATGCGCCATTGCGGCAGAAAGCTCCTTCCGCGACTGCGTATTCTGCTCGATGCGCAGTGGAGCATAACCGGCGGCGGAATACATGGGCATCTGTGGGACGCACGCAACCGGCCAGTCGTGCAGATCGGCCAGCGCGCCGTATTCGGAGCGCATTACCTCACAATGCAGGGCGTAATCGAAGGGGGCCTGGAGCGAGGAAGCGCGAAGCGCGCCCAGCACCCGCTGGCAGGCCTGCGGATCGCCGCCGATGACCACCTGCCTGGGGGTGTTGATGTGAGTCATGTAGACGCGCGGCTCCTGCTCAAGCGCGGCCTGGACCTTCTCCGGCGCAGCCATCACCAGGTAGTTGCTCCACAACGGCTGGTTGGGGCCGCCCTGCTCGCCCGAGAGGCCCCAGTACTCGCGGATGGCTGTCCGCGGCCCGGCCAGGCGGGTGCGGAAGGTCGCCGACTGTGCCAGCCGCGCCGCGGCCTGGTCGCCTTGCCCCCAGATCCCGGCGGCGTACATCATGCTGTTTTCGCCCAGGCTGTAGCCAAAGGCGGCTTGCGGGCGGACTTTGAACGCATCCAGCAGGATTTGCGTGTAAAGGATGGCCAGGGTGGTGCCAGAAATGAGCATGGCGATCGGGTCCGCCAGCAGGCGCGCCTCAATCGCGGCCATGGCTTCTTTCGTTATGGCAGGCAGGCTGCGCGGGTACAACATGCGCTCGTGGATGACCCCGCCCAGGTCGCCGGTGATATGCGCCGTTTGCTCATGCAGTTCGGGGAACAGGCGGAACAGGTCTTTACCTACGCCAGGGTACGAGTTGAACGCACCCGGGTAAACCAAGGCAACGCCGCCCAACCGGCCCGCTGGCTGGGGCGTGAAATAACTGCCCAGCGGGGTCTGCCACTCGCTGCCGGGCGCCGTGGTCGCCTTATCGACCACTGCCGGTACAGCCTTCAGCGCGAATTCAATTTCGCGGCGAATCTCCTCATGGTCATGCCCAACCACTGCCAGACCCCACTGCGCGGATCCATTCGACTGCGCAGCTTCATAGTATTCAGCGGCCAGGTCATTGAGGTCTGAAGCGTAGGTAAGCGCCTGCTGTAAATCTTTCAGCTCACCGAGCAGGTCCGCGGTGCTGTCGCCCGCTACCGGAAACAGATAAAACCCGCCTGTGGAAAGCGCCCGGTTGCCAGGCAGCCGCACCGCACCGGCAGCCTGCGCCTCGATACGGTCCGCTTCGCCTAAGATCAGGTGCGAGCAGGCGCCGTTCCAGCCTATCGTATTGACTCCTGCCAGGCGGCCCGGGCTGTTTGCCTCTTGGAACCAGGCTCTTGACTCAACCGGGATATAGAACGATGTTCCACGCCACAGCGCCGGGAGCTTCGGCGCTGACCAGCCCGGCGCGCCAGGGATCATACGGTAGTACAGGCATAACGCTGCGCGCACCAACCCGGCCAGGCCTGCCGCCGCGCCAAGGAACCCGGCGTTGGCCTGGGCGCTGCCCACCGCTGTGATCAGGTCGGGGGTTTCAACTTTGTACGCCTGCGCCAGCCCGGCGATCTCGATGCCGTCCAGCGCATCGCTGCCACTAGCGAAGGCCTCGATGTAGCCCACCTGTCCCGGCGAGACACCGGCCATCACCAGGGCTGTTCTGCAGCAGGCGCGCATATCTTCCAGCAGCGGCGGCACCGGCAGCCCGGCAGCTTCGCCGTTTTCCTTGCCCTGCGCCGCGGCCAGCGAGTGAATTACCGCATACACGCGGCGGCCATCGCGCTGCGCATGGGCGTTGAGCATCCATACCACCGCCCCGGCCCCTTCGCCCAGCCGCCAGCCGTGCGCGGCGCTGTCGAAACCGAAGGCCGGGCCAGGGCCGGACGCCAGCAGCGCCGCTTGCGGAAGGCGCGGCTGCCCGGCCCCTGCCGCGAACAACACCGCATCCGCCGCGCCGCTTTGCAAGAGATCCTGCGCCCGCAGCAGAGCGGCTGCCAGCGGGTTGGGACTGCCGTAAAGGTCCTCGATAGAACAAGCCCATGACCACTGAAGTTCCAGCGGCCCGCCATTGCACGCCAGCGCCGCCACCCGCAGGCCGGAATATTCCGGCGCAATGCCGGCATCTTGCAAGGCCCGGCGGGCGGATTTGCCCAGCAGAGGTTCTCCTGCCGGGGTCACGGCTGCATGGTCGCCGTTCAGGTTGGCGGACTGCTGGCGTACCTCGTATATCATGCGCTCGAAATCTTCCAGGCCGTCACACCCGCCCCAGCACGCATCCATCCCTACCAGCGCCAGGGGCGCAAAGGGTAAAGTCGCGGAAGCCATTAGGCCGTTTCTTTCTTGCCGATGAAGCGATTCAAGAAGGGACTGATGGTGCCTTCCAGCCCATCCAGGCGGATATAGGCGCCGCCCAGGTCATCCTGCACGAGGATATTCCCGACCACCGCCGTGCTCGACTGCGACTCAACCTCCATCGAAACGGTGCAGGGCACGCCAAACGGAATGGGCTTGAACTGCTCCAGCTTGCGCAGGCTGGACGGCAGGCAGGGCGCCTGGTAGAAAAACTGCGCCCAGATTAATAGGCACTGCACAATCGCATCGTAAATGAAAGGATTGGCTGTGTAGGCTGGGAACTGGCCCTGGATGCGGTCTTCCATGTGGGGCAGCACCACGCGCATCACCAGCTTGCCGCGGCTGAGGTGCAGCACGCGCTCCACGCCCTGGAAGGAGGGACCGTGGAACAGGGTTCCGTCCTGGTAAAGCTGGCTGCCGGAAATGGCATGGTCTCCCTCGCCGTTCTCTAACTCGAAAACTGGCGGAACGGGCAGATCGCGCAGCACCGCCACCCGCAGGCTGTAGTGGTACACCTGGCGGCCCTTTTTATTCTGGCTCCACACCAGCGCGTCAAAGACGATTTTTTCTTCGGATTTAGACACCTCTTTTAAATCGACCACGTGCTCGTCGGCCAGGCTGTCGTCGAACACAATCCCTTTCAGCACGCGGTAATTTTCAAGGCTGAAGAAATGATAGCCCGGGTAGAGCTGCTCGCAGGTATAGGCCACCCAGGCTGCCGCGCAGGTAGCCGGGAGCACCGCGTGCTCGCCGATCATGTGATCGTAGAGAAAGGGGTTATCATCCACTTTCAGGCGCCGCTTGATCTGGTACGAACGCAGGCTGGAGTCCACGTGCGCGGCAGGGCGAGCCGGTACGCCGCCCACCACCACCTGGACCGCCTCGCTGGTATCGTTTACCGCCGGCATCAGCGCATCCACTAACATGCGCGCGCCGACCTCGGTGGGGATGACTTCTACATGGCGCGCCTCAAATATCTTCTTTAGCTCCGGCGTGACCATCCCGGAATCCCAGGGGCCCCAGTTGATCGAGATGACGTGGCAGTTGGGGTAGCGGTGCTTGAGCATGTAGGCAGACTTATTGAGAATTTCATTGGCAATGGCATAGTCCGACTGGCCCACGTTGCCGTAGAAACCGACGATGGAAGAGAACAGCACCAGGAAGTCGAGGCGGGCCATATCGACGCCGCACAGCATATTTTCCAGCCCGGTGACTTTGGGGGTGTAGACGGTCTCAAAGTCGTTTTCGGTTTTCTTTTCAATGAGCTTATCCACCAGGGTGCCCGCGCCGTGGATGATGCCGGTCACCCGGCCCAGGCGGCTGACCGACCCGGACAGCTTGCGCGGTAGCTCGCGGTCGGCCACGTCTACCTGAACGTATTCCGCCTGCCCGCCCGCACTTACGACGGCTTCGAGGGTCTGGTGAATCTCCTGGCTGGAGCGGATGCCGGAATAAATCTTTTGAATGCGAGCGGGGGCTGGTTTTTCGCCCTTCGCGGTCAGGTCTTGAGCAATGCGGCGCTTGAGCTCTGGCTCATCGCAGCCGGAAGGGTCAAAATCAACAGGCGGCATGTCCGCCGAAGAGCGGCCCAACAAGATGAATTTGCAATGCGCGCGTTCGGCCAGCTTGACCACGCAGTTCGCGGTGATTCCGCGCGCGCCGCCGCTTACCAGAACGACAGAATCCGGATGCACCAATATTTTCCCGTTCATTTCTTTCCTCCTACCGCATGGGCGCGCCCGGCGGTCACCGGTATGCTGGCAACCACCAGGGTGGAACGTTCATTTTGGGTATAGCCTACTTCCGTAACCAGGAGGTTTGGATCCTGCAGTTCCGCCAGGATGCAGCTCACCACCCGATCGGTTTCTAACACAGGGCTCAGGTCGACCGCCCGGCAGAACACAGCATCCCATTCCAGGTTGAGGGTTTTAACCAGGCCAAACAACCCGCCATTGACCGGAGTGAAATCGGCCTGCTCGCCCAGACCAAACTCGCCGTCCAGCCGGGTGACGGTCATAAATGCGGCGCGGCCTTTTTCAGCCGCTTCGTTCAACACCGGCTTCAGGTGCTTGGCCGCCAGGAACGCCATCTTCAACAGCGACTTTTCCCCTTCCTCGGCTCCCAGCGCACTTCCTTCGCCAGAAAGCGTGGCGATGCGCTGGCCCGCCCGGGTAAGGTGGATAAAGGCAGCCACCGGGCCATACTGACCGGCAACCTGGGCCAGGCTGGCCTGCAGGGCCGGTTCGGAAATCTCCGCCAGTTCCACGCTGGCGGCGCCTTGCGGCAGGGGCAGGCGCCCGGGAACCACGGCTTCCGGGAAGCGCAGCACCACAACCGGCCAGTTCTTTTCCAATAAAGCGTGGGCCAGCGCCGGAGTGACCGGGGTGCCGTCGTCGCTGATGAGGCAGACGTGCCCTTCCGGCAGGTCAAAGCTCAACGCATCCGGAGCGGGCAAAATCCGGCGCATGACGATGCCCTGCTCAACCCCGTAATCGAACGGGATCAGCTCCGCATCCGCATATTCAAAAGGGGAGGAATCCGCCACCCCCACGGACGGATTGGCCGCGACCGGTGCGCCCGCGGATGGAAGCGAGGTAACAACCACCGTTTCTACTGCGGGGGTTGCTGCTCCGCTCATGAAAGCGATAATCTGCCCCAGGGTGCGCAGTTCGGC
>CAYTHO010000037.1:0-28955 GCA_964437595.1 uncultured Anaerolineaceae bacterium | reverse complement strand
TCCACCGGATAGCCGGTTTTCTCGCTGACAATCGCCAGCAGCGCCGCTTTTAGCTGCCCATCGTCCATTCCCACCGGGGCTGGAGCCACCGCGGGTTCGGGCGCCGGTGGCTGCGGCGCATTCGTTTGCGCAGCGGCAGCAGGGGTAAACGGGGTGGAAATGATCCCCATTTCCGCGATTGGCGCGGGCTTGTGGCCGTTGCCGTTCACCCGGGCGGGGACGGCAGGAGAGGAGGGCGTGACCGCCGGTGCGGCATGCGGCGCTGGAATGGGCTGCGCTGGCAGCGGTGCAGGCGCCGGATGAGAAATGGGGGCGCTGCTGTGTATGCCGGCGCTGCTCTGAACGTTTTGAACAAAGGACTGCCCAAAGCGCTCCTGCGTTTCCAGGTAGCGCTGGTGCACGCGCAGCGTTTCCGCCTGGTGATCGTGGAAGCGCGTCATGCTGCGCTCCAGGCTCTCAAAAAGTGGAACGACAGCCTGCAGATCACTGCCCGCCCCTTTGCTGACCAGTTCGGTTTGCAGTTGGGTCAGTTGGGCAAAGGCCCGCGCGTATTCCTCTTCCATGCGCAGATACTGTTCGTGCAGCCGCAGCGTTTCAGACTGCTGCGATTGGTATTCGTCGATCAGGTGCTCGAAGGCGCCGGATGAAGCGGGATCTGCCAGCGGGGCCTGCGCCACTGCCTGCGCGGGGTATGCAGCCTGCGGCGGCGTAGGAGAGGAGGGTTGGGCCGCCTGTGGAGCGGGCGCGCCAGCGGCAGCGGGCGCAGCAACGGGCGCGGCGGGCGCCGCATCCGTCTGGCTGAGGTGCTGCGGCAGGCTGATCTTAAATCCATCTTTCAGCGCGTTTTCAAAGGCTGCGCGCGTCTTTTCCGAGACGTAATAACCGGCGTTGAGTTTCACCGTCACCGGGCTCTTCTTGCGCGGCGCGGAAGCTGCGCGCTCTACCTGGTATGGATCGAAGTTCAGCAAGGGCAGGCCCGCAACCCGTAGGGCAATGACGGCCTCGCGTAACTGGCGGTCGCTGTCTTTCTTGGGGCTGGCGTTCAAAGCCACGGCAAGGTGCGGCTTGCCCGCCAAAATATTATCGACCAGGTTGGTCAGCACATTCTTTGGGCCAAACTCGACGAAAATCTCTCCCCCTGCCTGGTGGATATTGGCAATCTCATCACGGAAGAGCACCGGCTTGAGGATGTGCCCCGCCAACGCCTCACGAATGGCTTCCGGTTCGGCGGGGTGGGCCTGGGCGGTGCCATTGGCGTACACGCGCACCTGAGGGGCATGGAATTTCACCGCTTTCACCGCTTTGGCGAACGGCTTTTGGGCGTGCCCCACCAGCGGCGTATGGAAGGCTGCCGAAACCGGCAGTGGGATGGTCTTAAAACCCTGCTCGTTGAGGCGCTGCTGCGCGCGCGCCATGGCCTGCTTCGACCCGGCGATAACCACCTGGTCGTTCGAGTTCAGGTTAGCCAGGGTTACCTCAGGGTCGTCCGCCAGCACGGCGCGGATTTTTTCCACCTCGCCCTTCACCGCCACCATGGTTCCTGCATCATAATTGGGGTCTTCGGGCGGCGACATGGCTTTGCCGCGCGCCTTGGCCAGCGCATAGTAATCATTTTCGTCCAGCACGCCAGCAGCCCACAGCGCGGTCAGTTCGCCGAAGCTGTGCCCGGCGATAAAATCGGGCTGGAAACCGGCCTGCTGGAGCAGCTTGTACAGTCCCACGCTGAGCGACCCAATCGCCGGCTGCGCGTGCTCGGTGCGGGTCAGCGCGTCGGATAAAACCTCGCGCTCCTGCGCGTCGAACACAGGGCGCGGGTACACGCGCGATGAAAGCGGTTCAAGTTCATCCCGCAGGAAGAGATCATCCACCGCGGCATATACTTCGCGCACAGCCGGGAAATTGACCGCCAGCTCGCGGCCCATCTCCAGGTACTGCGAGCCCTGCCCGGAGAACAGCGCCACCACTTTGCCTTTGTGATCCAGCCCATTTTTCCGGTAATAGATACCCCTGGGATGCTCCCAACTCGCTTCCTGGGGTTTCGACGCCAGGTTGTCCACGCAAATTTGCAGCGCCTGGCGCGCCTCTTCGACCGTCTCGGCCACAAAACCGACCCGCGCGCTGGCCTGGGGAATTTCCAGGCTGCGGCTAGACTGGGCGAGCCGGGTGAAGTTCAACGCGCCCGACGGGTCTCCCGCGGCGGCATCGCCCTGCAGGCTGTGCAGGGCAGCGCGGCAGGCCGCCAGAAGCTGGGCCGGGTCCGGCGCGGACAGCAGCACCGGGCGGGCAACGGTGTTCAGCCGGTACGCGCCGCTGTGATCGGCCTGGTATTCTTCCAGAACCACGTGGAAATTGGTGCCGCCAAAGCCAAACGAGCTGACCCCTGCCCGGCGCGGGATTCCATTTTTCGCGCGGATCCACGGGCGGGTTTCGGTATTGATGTAAAAGGGTGTATTCGTGATATCAAATTTTGGGTTGGGCCGGGTGACGTTGATGGTCGGCGGCAGCACCTTGTGATACAGCGCCAGGGCCGTTTTGATCAGGCTGGCTGTTCCGGCGGCGGCCTTGGTGTGCCCGATCTGCGACTTTACGCTGCCCAGCGCGATGTACTGCTTGCGCGGGTTGTTTTCGCTAAAGACCTCGTTGATCCCTTGAAACTCCGCCGGGTCTCCGGCTACCGTGCCGGTGCCGTGCGCCTCGATCAGCCCCACGGTGGACGGGGAAAAACCGGCTTCCGCGTAGGCGCGCCGCACGGCTTTGGCCTGCCCGGCTGGGCGCGGGGCGTAGATGCTCTTGAAGCGGCCATCGCTGGACGTGCCGATGGCCTGGATGATCGCATAGATGCGGTCGCCGTCGCGCTCGGCGTCAGCCAGGCGCTTGAGCACGATCATGCCCAGCCCTTCGCCAACCATCATCCCGCTCGACTCGGCGTCAAATGTGCGCACGTTTTCGCCGCGCGAGAATGCGGGGGTTTTGCTGAAGCACATGAAGGAGTTGATGGAGTTGTCGGTATCCACGCCGCCGGTAATCATCATATTGGCGCGGCCTTCGATCAGCTCGGCTGCGGCCATACGCACCGCCGCCAATGAGCTGCCGCAGGCGGCATCCACCACGCAGTTCGTCCCACCTAAGTCGAAGCGGTTGCAGATGCGCCCGGAGACTACATTGCCGATGGCGCCCGGGAAGGAATTCTCTTCCCAGTTCACATAGGCCAGCTTCATCTTCTCGGTGATTTTCTGCACGTCGGCTTCCGCGATCCCGGCGCTGCGCAGCACTTTTTCCCATACCGGGTACTGCAGGCGGGTCATCAGCGGGGTGAACAGCTTGGAAGACATGCCCACGAACCCCAGCACGCAGCCGGTATGCTCGCGGTCAAACGGTTTATCTTCGCCGTACCCGGCATCTTCCAGCGCTTCGCGGGCGACCACCAGGGATATAAGCTGCGATACATCGGTCACTTCCAGGATATTGGGCGGCAGGCCAAATTCCATCGGGTCAAAGTCGATATCCGGGATGAAGCCGCCCCGCTTGCAGTAAGACTTGTCCGGCGCGGCGGGGTTGGGATCGTAGTAATCTTCAATGCTCCAGCGTGAAGGCGGAACATCGCTGATGCAGTCGACCTTGCGCAGGATATTATCCCAGTACTCCTGGGTTGAATGCGCCTTTGGAAAAAGGGATCCGACGCCAATGATCGCAATCGGCGTGGTTTTTACGCTCGGGCCCCCGTTATTTGTGTCTGTAGATGCGCCATGAGCAGGCGTGTTCTCTTTCGAGCTGCGGGTCATCTCCTGCGACCTCCTTTATTCGTTTTTTTATGATGTGTGTTTTGCAGGCTGTTCTTGTTCGTCGCGCGGTTACCGCACGATAGGCGGATCAAGCCGTTTCCGGCCCAAAAATCTGCTCATCACCCTTCTAAACCCCAAATTCCATAGATGGTTTCGGTTTTTAAAAGAAAAACCACTTTTTTAAGCAAAAAAGGCGTTTTGAAGCCGGATGCTTCAAAACGCCTTTTTTTGATGCGGCACAATCAGGCTTTGATGATCCCCAGGCGCAGGGCATAGCGCACCAGCTCGATGCGGTTATGAAAAGCAAGTTTGTTCATCAGGCGCGCTTTATAGGTCTCGATCGTCTTCTCACTCAAGAAAAGCTCTTCCGCGGCCTGACGGTTTGTGTAACCCATGGCAATCAGGCGAAAGATTTCTTTCTCGCGCGCGCTCAGGCGCTGGTACGCGGCTTCTTCGGCGGGCTCGCGCAGGATTTCATGCTGAAGGGCTTCTCGCTCGCCGCCCTCGCCCTGAAAGAGCGCTTCACGGTGGCTGGAATGCAGGTAAGTGCCTCCCTGATTCACGACCCGAATCGCAGCCAGGAGATCATTATTGGCCGCCTGCTTCAACACGTAGCCGGACGCGCCGGAAGATAGCGCAAGGCGCAAGTAGCCTTCATCATCGTGCATGGTGAGGATGATGATATGGCTGGTTGGAACCTGATGCCTGATTTCTTTAATCGTGTCCAGACCGCTGGCGCTGGGCATCGAAATATCGAGCAGCACAATATCTGGCTGAAGCTCGGCGGCCTGCTGAATGCCTCCCGCCGCGTCGGAGGCTTCCCCGACCACCTGCATATCGCCTTCAGCGTTCAACAACATGCGCAGGCCCGCTCGTAACACCGCGTGGTCATCAACGAGAAGGATGCGAATTCGGGAGCTCAATTTTTCACCTCCTGGCCTCAACGGGCGTGCTCCAGAGCAGGAAGATCATTTCGTTTCTTCCAGGGGTATCTCAACGTAAATGGTTGTGCCAGAGCCGGGCTTGCTCTCGATGGTCATCGCGCCTCCGATTAAGGCCACCCGCTCTTCCATTCCATATAAGCCCAGGCGGCGCCGTTTTGCCTGGCTGCTGTTCAACTCATCCTTCTCGAAGCCAACCCCATTGTCTTCGATGATCGCGGTGATACTTTTTTCGTTCTTGCGGAGCAGAACACTGGCCTTTTTGACCCGTGCGTGGCGAGCCACGTTGGTCAGCGACTCCTGGATGATGCGGTAGAGGGTGGTCTCGATTTCGCGCGGCAGGCGGCGCCCGCCTATCCCCATCTCCGCGAAATCAACGGTGATCCCCAGGTTGGCCGGGCAGGTTTTGGCATACTGCGATAAAGCCGGGACCAGGCCGAGATCATCCAGCGTGGTAGGGCGCAGTTCAAGCGCCAGGTCGTGGATGGAACCCAGTAGCTGCGAAACGGATTGTTTCAAGCCGTCGATCACCTCGCCGACCTGCGCGTCGCGATCCATCTTTTCCAATACCTTCAGGCGCACCAGCATGGATGTCATTTCCTGTCCAAACTCATCATGCAGCTCCCGCGAAATACGCCTGCGTTCTTCCTCCTGGGCAGTGACGACTTTCTTCAAGAGTTCTTTCTGTAGTTTTTCCTTCTCCTGCACGGCCTCCCACAGGCGGGCGCTTTCGATCGCTACCGCCAGCGGCTGGCTGATGGTTTTCAGCAGTTCGATATCCATCTGGTCTGCCTGGGAGGGCTCGCTGAAGGAGACGTTTAACTGCCCGACGATGCGAGCCTTGGTGGTCAACGGGATGGAAACGTGCCCCTGAATCTTTTTGTTTCCATCTGCCTGGCTGGCAGTGATGAGCGGGCAGCCCGGCGCCAGATTGCGAATCATCACCACATCGCCTGTGCGGCGGACCCGGCTGCAGACGCACATCACCAGGCAGGGGGCTGGTTCGTTATCCTCGCCAGAGAAGCACAGCCCCTGGTGCCCAACAAACGCGGAGCATGAGTTGTCATCATCCATCAGGCAGATCCAACCCGTCGGCGCTTTGGCCACCGTCAGGACAATCTCCAATGCGGCTTCCAGGGTGTCATGCAGGTTGTAAGAGCTGCTTACCGTCTGGATGATGGCATTCAAGATTGCAAGCTGGTGATTCTGCTGCAAGAATAATTTTTCGGATAACCTATTGGGCGGGGTAAGGTCAAACTGGTTGATGTTCATGCGCATTTTTTATGGATAAACGTCTGTTGAATAATTATATATAAAAAATACCGTCACTGTAAGAAAAAACCTGACAAAATCGTTATATAACCTTACAAATCCCCAAATGATTATCAGTTTTCTACTGATAGAAACAAGATTAAGCAAATGTTATGATTGTATTAAATAACCGCACATTCGTGCGGCTTTCCCCACATTTTTCAATCGTTTTCCTTTTCCACCTCTCTCTAAACAAACGATCCCTGGCTGACCCATTCCTGATCATTCAAAAAGGATAAAGCAGATGGCAGATCCGAATGAGAATGTCCCGAAAGCCCTGATGGAGAAAGGCGTTTCCAGGCGCAGTTTTTTGCGATTCTGTGTTGCGATGACCGCGGCACTGGCGATGCCCAAAGAAGTGTACCAGGTCATTGCAAAAGCACTGGAAGCGCCCAAGCGCACGCCGGTTGTCTGGCTGGAGATGCAGGACTGCGCTGGATGCAGTGAATCGTTCCTGCGCGCATCCCGGCCCAGCGCGGCGGAAGTCGTGCTAGACGTGCTGTCCATTGATTATCATGAGACGATTATGGCAGCCGCGGGCAAGCAAGCCGAGGAGGCCAAGAAACAGACCATCGACGCGGGCGGCTACCTGCTGGTGGTGGAAGGTTCTATCCCGCAG
Organism: uncultured Anaerolineaceae bacterium; assembly: GCA_964437595.1. Taxonomy (GTDB): domain Bacteria; phylum Chloroflexota; class Anaerolineae; order Anaerolineales; family Anaerolineaceae; genus DSYU01. The sequence continues at coordinate 22,302 of CAYTHO010000037.1, read as the reverse complement.
GCGGAGGGCGGCATTCACTGCTGTATTGGCGGTCGCAGCGCGCTTGACCTGCTGCAGGAAGCCGCCGCAAACGCCGTTGCGGTGGTGGCGGTGGGGAGCTGCGCGGCCTTTGGCGGCATTCCCAAAGCCTCCCCCAACCCGACCCAGGCGGTGGGCGTGATGGATTTGATTAAGGATAAGCCGGTATTGAACCTGCCGGGCTGCCCCTATAACGTGGTGAACCTGACTGCTACGGTGGTGCACTTCCTTACCTTTGGCGCGCTGCCCGCCATGGACGATCTGCACCGGCCCCTTTTCGCTTACGGCGCGTTGATCCATGATAACTGCGAGCGCCGCGGGCATTTTGACGCGGGCGAATTTGTCCGCGCGTGGGGGGATGCGGGCCATCAGAATGGCTGGTGCCTGTACCAGATGGGCTGCAAAGGCCCGGTATCGTATCAAAACTGCCCCACGGTACGCTGGAACGAGGGCATCAGTTGGCCAGTTGCGGGCGGGCACGGCTGTATTGGCTGCTCCGAGCCGAATTTCTGGGAAATGCCCACTTACCAGCCAGTCAAGCTGCAAGACCATACGCCCCCGGAAACCTATGCCCCGGTTGGACATGTTCAGAACGAGGTGACCCCCGAAGGCGCAGCCATTACCGGCGGCGCAGCCGGATTACTGGTTGGCGCGGCGATTGCCTTCGGCTATGCGGTGATGACCAACCGCTCCAAGGGCATTACGCCAGACATCAGCCAGGAGGAGCCTTCCGCCGAAAAGCATGGGCACGATCTCAAACCGGATCAGGATGAAGAAGCCGCGCAGGCGGCCTCCGCTCAAGCGCCTGATGCGGGGAAAGAGTAAAAGGGAGGGAAGCATGCCTGTAAGCCGAAGGAAATTTCTAAAACTGGCAGGAGCAGGCCTGGGTGGGGCGGCGCTGGCGGCGGCGCCCGCGCCCGTAAAAGCAGTTTCCCCGCGTGGGAAAAGCGAGGCTGCCGAAAACAGCGTGTCCATGCTTTACGATGCGACCATGTGCGTGGGCTGCCGGGCCTGCCAGGTGGCCTGCAAACGCCGCTCAAAGTTACCGTATGAAACGGACCCGCAGCAGCTCTACGAAATGCCGATGGATCTCAGTTCCAACACCTGGACCATGATCAAGGCGTACAAGGGCAACGAGGGCGTTTCGTTTGTCAAAAACCAGTGCATGCACTGCATTGAACCGGCCTGCGTTTCGGTTTGCCCGGTGGCCGCGCTGGAAAAGCTGGAAAGCGGGCCGGTGATCTATCACGCCGAGCGCTGCATTGGGTGCCGGTACTGCATGGCTGCCTGCCCGTTCGGCATCCCCAAGACGCAGTGGGAAAAGGTTCTACCGCTGATACAAAAATGCGACTTCTGCGCCGACCGCCTGGTGAAAGGCGAACAGCCAGCCTGCGGCGAAGCCTGTCCCACCGGCGCGCTCATCACCGGCACACGGGGAAAAATGCTTGAAACAGCCCATACGCGCCTGCAAAACAACCCGCGGTATTTTCAGCATGTATACGGTGAAAACGAGGTGGGCGGCACCTCCATGCTGTACCTTTCCGCCGTCAGCTACGCGGCTCTCGGGTTCCCGGTGTTGAAAAGCCAACCGCTGCCCTCGATCGACTGGCCTTATATGCAGGCCGTGCCGGGCGTGGTCGCCGTAATGGTTACCCTAAGCACCGCTATTTACCTGCGCACGCACCGCAACGAAAACGGCAAGCCAAAGAAGGAGGCATGAGATGGGCATTCGACTCGGGCAAATCCGCCTGCGCCGCTACCCCCTGGGCCCCGGGATGATCCTGGTCTGGATCCTGGGCGCATTGGGGCTTGGCGTGGCCTTTTACCGCTGGATCGTAGGCCTGGGACCCACTACCAACTTGAATGACGGGCGCGGCTGGGGCATCTGGATCAGCTTCGATATGATGAGCGGCATCGGCCTGGCTGCCGGGGCATTCACGGTGGCGGCAGTGGTGTATATCTTCAACCTGAAGCAGTTTTACCCCATCGTGCGGCCCACCATCCTCACCGGTTTTATCAGCTACCTGCTGGCGGGCCTGACCCTGCTGGTCGACCTCAGCCAGCCGCAGCGCATCTGGCACCTGATCATCTACGGGAACATCCATTCCCCGCTGTTTGAGATCGGCTGGTGCGTGATGCTTTATCTGACCGTGCTGGCGTTGGAGTTCAGCCCGGTGGTCTTTGAAGCATTGGGCTGGAAGGTGCCGCTGAAGTTCATCCGCGGCATCACCATCCCGCTGATCATCGCTGGGATTACCTTATCGACCATGCACCAATCCACATTGGGCACCATGCTGACCATCCTGCCCTATAAAGTTCACCCATTGTGGTATTCGCCGCTCTTCCCGCTGTATTTTTACCTGACCGCCATTGCCGCCGGGCTGGCGATGACGGTGTTCGAATCGTACCACTCGGCGCGCACGTACGGCTACCCATTTGAGGTCAAGATGCTGGCCAGCCTGACCAAAGCTATCCCCTACGTGCTGGGGCTGTACTTTCTGCTGCGCGTGGGCGAGCTGATTATCACCGGCAACTATATACACCTCTTGAAGGATGGTCCCCCGGCGATTATGTACCTGGTCGAAATGATCGGCGGCGTGCTGGTGCCAATCATCTATTTCTCTGACAAAAAGACACGGCATGATCCCAACGGTATTGTGTGGGGAGCGTTCTTCGCGATGGGCGGGCTGATCCTGTACCGCCTGAACGCGGCCCTGGTCTTTTTCGAAGGCTCGTTTTACCTGCCGAGCTGGCAAGAACTGGCGGTGTCCATCGGCCTGACCTGCCTGGGGCTGATTATGTTCGATGCGGCGGTCCGTTTCCTGCCCATGTTCCCCGAACCCAAGCCCGAAGTTACCAAGCAGCTATAACCTAACCTGGCATTATAAGGAGCACACTCATGACCAAGATTGCGATCGATCCGATAACCCGCATCGAGGGCCATCTCCGTATCGAAGTCGAAGTAGCCGATGGCAAAGTGACCAAAGCCTGGTCGTCCAGCACGATGTGGCGCGGCATTGAAATCATCCTCAAAGGGAGGGACCCACGGGATGCCTGGACGTTCACTCAGCGCATCTGCGGTGTCTGAACGACGGTACATGCACTCAGCTCCGTGCGAGCTGTCGAAGATGCTCTGAAAATTCAGGTTCCCACCAACGCCCGGCTCATCCGCAATATCATCGAGGCCATCCAATACATTCAGGACCATGTCGTTCACTTTTACCATCTGCACGCTCTGGATTGGGTCGATATTACCGCGGCGCTCAACGCTGACCCAGAAGAAACATCGAAGCTGGCCCAATCGATTTCGGACTGGTCGAAATCCAGCGCGGATTACTTCAAGGGCGTACAGGACCGCATCAAGGCCTTTGTTGTAACCGGGCAGTTGGGCATTTTTGCCAACGCCTATTGGGGGCACCCGGCCTACAAATTGCCGCCGGAAGCCAACCTGATGGCGGTTGCCCACTACCTGGAAGCGCTCGACTGGCAGCGCGAGGTGATCAAGGCCCACGCCATCCTCGGCGCCAAGAACCCGCACCTGCAAACCTACCTGGTGGGGGGCATGGCGAACGCGATCAACCCCAACAGCGCCGCCGCGCTCAATGCGGATAAGCTGTCCTATCTGCTCAGCCTGTTTGCCAAGGCCAAGGAATTTGTCGATAAGGTGTACCTGCCGGACGTGCTGGCGGTGGCGCCCTTCTACCTGGAATGGGCCGGTTTGGGCGAGGGCCTGGGCAACTTTATGTCTTACGGCGACTTCCCGCAGACCGAGAGCATATCCAGCGACGAGCCAGGCGACCTGTTCATCCCGCGCGGGGTGATCCTCAACCGCGACCTGAGCAAGGTCTACCCGCTGGATCAAAAGCTGATCAGCGAATACGTGACCCATTCCTGGTACAACTACGCGGACGAAAATGCCGGGCTCCATCCCTCGGTAGGCGAGACGAACGCCAATTACACCGGTCCCAAACCGCCGTACGAGTTCCTTGATACGGACAAGAAGTACACCTGGCTCAAAGCCCCGCGCTACGATGGCAAAGCCATGGAAGTTGGCCCGCTGGCGCGCATGCTGATCGCTTATGCCTCCGGGCACGAACGGGTGAAGTTCTGGGTGGACGCCGTGCTCCAGAAGCTGGGCGCTGGCCCAGAGGTGCTGTTCTCCACGCTTGGGCGCATCGCCGCGCGCTGCGTGGAGACGGTGGTGATGGCCGAAAAATTGAACGAGTGGACCATGGATCTGGCGCAGAATATCGGCAAGGGCGATTACCGCACGCATGAAAACGCCCATTGGGACCCGTCCACCTGGCCGCAGGAAGCGATGGGCTGGGGCTGGTCCGAGGCGCCGCGCGGCGCGCTGGGTCATTGGGTGCATATCAAAGACGGTAAGATGGTCAATTACCAGGCCATCGTCCCTTCCACCTGGAACGGCTCGCCGCAGGATGCCAGCGGGCTGCCCGGCGCGTACGAGGCGGCCCTGGTGGGCACGCCGGTCGCCGACCCGGAAAAGCCGCTGGAAGTGCTGCGCACGGTGCATTCGTTTGACCCGTGCATGGCCTGTGCGGTGCATATCCTGGATCCGGACGGGACAGAAGTCACCAGTATCAAGGTGGTATAGGATATGGCGAAGAAACTGGTGCTTGGCGTAGGAAACCTGTTATTGACCGATGAGGGCATCGGTATCCACGCCATCCAGCGCATCATCGAAAAGAACCGCCTGCCCGACGAAATTGAGGTAGTGGACGGCGGAACGGCGGGCCTGGCCCTGATGTACTACCTGGAAGGGGTCGACCGGCTGGTGATTATCGATGCCGTGGAAACGGGCGGCCCGCCGGGAACCATCCTGCGCCTGTCCGGCAGCCGCATCCCGGCCTATATGGCGCTCAAGGTATCGCCGCATGAGATCACCCTGCCCGACTTTCTCGCCGCCGCCCGCCTGCGCGATCTCTACCCCAAAGAGGTGGTGGTGTGGGGCATGCAGCCGGGCTCGCTGGAAGTGGGCGTGGAGCTGTCTCCAGACATCGAAGCCAGGCTGGATACCCTGGTCGATTACGTGGTGCAGGAGATCAACTGCTAGGAACAGAATGGTTTATTGGTTCGCCGCGCCTTATCCCCTGATGAGGCGCGGCTTTATTAACCCGTTCTGGCCTGGAATGGGTTAGGTAATTGGACTCCGCACAGCAAATGTACAAAATATCAATTCATGATCTACGATTCCGCCTGCGCTGGTATAATCCTGCTGATAATTAATGATCGATAAAATCTCAGGAGGAAACCCATGCCTCAGGAACGCACTCGCAAAATTGTGATTACCGGTATTTTAGGCGCCTTATGCATTTTCCTGGCCCTCACCCCGCTTGGATTTTGGTCGTGGGGGCCGGTTTCCGCGACGATCCTGCACGTGCCGGTCATCATCGGTGCCGTGCTGGAAGGCCCGGTGGTCGGCCTGATTGTCGGCCTGATCTTCGGCGTGTTCAGCATGATCCGCGCCGCGGTTGCGCCCAACGGCCCGCTGGACCCGGCCTTCACAAACCCGCTCATTTCGGTTCTTCCGCGCCTGTTCATTGGTCCCATCGCCTGGCTGGCCTGGAAGGCCCTGAAGCGCTGGACGCCGGTAGGGTTGATCGCGGCGGGCGTGGCTGGCAGCATAACCAATACCGTGCTGGTGCTGGGCATGATCGCGCTGGTTCCATCAGCGCTGGGCCTGCTGCGCGGACTGCTCCAGCAGCCAAATACCCCGGCCCTGGCCCTGGTGGGCGGGCTGGCAGTAGCAAACGGCGTACCAGAAGCCATCATTTCCGCCATCCTGGTGCTGGTGGTAGTGGCGGCCTACTGGCGCATCCGGATTGGCAGCCGGCAGGGAGCCAATATTTAGGCAAGGGTTATCACTTCTGGATCCGCCTGAATACGTTTCACGTATAAGCACAACCTAATTCACGGGCGAGATGGGGTTCTATAAATAACGTGACAATATCTAATTTGATCGCGGCTATTTCATTTTAAAAATATTGTTGTAAAATAAATTATACGATTTCGCACAATATAAAACAAAATATTGCATTTCGTACATTGATTGGATTCTGAATATCTTTCTGATTAAGGAGCCAATTATGTCTGCCAATAATAGGCTAATCCAAAAGTCAATTTTCCACATGATTACCTGTCTGGCTGTTGTTGGCCTGGCGTTGTTCAATACCTGGTCAGGTTCTACGATTGCTGTTGCGCCTACCCATCATGCTGCGTATGACATTGGGATGGTATTTCCCAGCCTGGATGCGGGCACACGCTGGCCACGGGAAGAGGCTTATATCCGCCAAATTCTAGAGAAAAAAGGTTTCCTGGTTGATTCTCGGGCTTCTGGTGACCAGACAATTCAAAACACATTGATTGCCGAACTGGTCTCCGAAGGTGTTAAAGTCCTCATCGTTGTTCCTAAAGACCGTCAAGGTGTGATCAGCGCAGTAGAAAGCGCTACCCAAGCTGGGGTCAAAGTGATCGCTTATGACCGGTTGATTCCTACAACACAAATTGCCGCTTACCTATCTTTCAGCAGCGTTGAAATTGGTAAAAAACAGGGTGTAGGAATCCTGAAAGCACTCGATATTGAAAATTGGAATGTCAATGAGAAAGGCCCTGTAAAACTGGTGAAACTTGGCGGATCGCCGAATGATAATAACGCGATCCTTTTTCGTAAAGGTCAGGATGAGGTAATCGATCCCTATGTAGCAAGCGGGAAGGTCAGCATTGTCGCGGACCAATGGGTGACCAATTGGGACCCAACCACTGCCTATACGATGATGCAGGAAATATTAGCCGACCAAAGCAATCAAATAGACGCTGTCCTGGCCTCTAATGATGGCACTGCATTGGGCGCATTAAATGCCCTTGCCGAACAAGGACTTGCTGGCGTTGTTCCGATCTCCGGACAGGACGCCACCATTGATGGATGTAAAAGTATCATCAAGGGCGATTTAACCCTCTCTATTCTTAAGGACATCCGCATTATGGCGCTGCGGGTGGCATACCTTTCGGAAAAACTGTATTCCGGTGAATCGGATCCAACCCTTATGCCATACGACCTGGCTTCACTGACTGGTGACCCTAGCATAAATGGTTCCGTTCCGGCTTATTTTGCGCCTGTCCAAACAGTCAATGAGGGAAACCTGATAAACCTGGTGGTCAAGAGCGGCCTTCATTCATATGACGATGTCTACGCGGACACACCAGTTGAACAGCGCCCACCCCGGCCTACGATGGCAATTACAGATGTTTTTCCGAATGCTGGCCCGGAAACCGGGAATGATGTAATTGCGCTTACAGGCCTCAGTTTTTCCGATGGAGCGACCGTTAAAATTGGCAACGTAAATGCCACCAGTGTTACCGTAGTAGATCAAAGCATCCTTATCGCAATTACTGGCGCTCATCCCGCAGGGCTTGCAGAGTTAATGGTAACCAACCCAGATACAACCAGTACTACCCTGCCAGATGCCTATCGGTTTCTAGCAGTAGAACAAGCAACAATCACCTACGATGCAGGCGGAGAATTGGTTACGAACGATAACATGGAAACTTCCATCAATGTTCCGCCTCATGCAGTTGACGCTAATACTACACTGATCTATACCGCCGCTGAACCCCCACCCTACGAACCGACTGGTTTTTCATTCGCCGGGCATGCCTTTACGTTAGCGGCTTATCAAAACGATGTGCCTATCCATCCTTTTGTTTTCGATCAGCCGGTTACGGTTACTATTCATTATTCAGATAATGATGTGGCTGATTTAGATGAGTCGATGCTAGCGTTGAATTACTGGACTGGAAGCGAATGGGCCGATGCTGCTTGTGGCGGTTATGACCGCCATATTTCAGAGAACTGGCTGAGCGTACCTATCTGCCATTTGAGCCATTTTGCCTTCTTCCAATCAGCACATGGCATCTATTTGCCAGAGATCCAGAAGTAAGCGAAATATTCCTACCACCAGCCTGGAGAATTCCCTGTTGTGGTGGAACCTGCGTTGCAGAAAGTCGGCTAGAGCATAACTACGGCGGCCAGTATCAGGATACACAGCACCAGCGCGACCGCATCCGCGCGGCGGAAGTGCAGTTGGATCATGGAAGTGCGGGTGGGCAGGATGCCGTAGCCGCGCGCGTCCATGGCCAGGGCCATATTTTCGGCGCGGCGCAGGCTGGAAATAAACAGGGGCACGATCATGGGGATGATCTGGCGCGCGCGGCGGATGAGGTTCCACCCGGCAGGCTGCCAGTCAGCTCCGCGGGATGCCTGGGCTTTGGCAATGCGTTCCGCCGCCTGGGATAATAAGGGGAAGTAGCGCAGGGTAACTTGTATGACCATGACAAAATCATGGGTGGGCACGCGCAGCACGCGCAGAGGGCTGAGCAGCGCCTCCAGGCCGCGGGTCAGCTCGGATTCGGACAGGTACGAAGCCGCCAGGCCTAATACCGCCATCAGCCCGCTGAAGCGCAGCAGCAGCGCCGCGCCGTACCACAAATCGGTGGTGGTGATGGAAAGCCAACCATAAGAGAACAGCATCTGTTCCCCGCTTTCTCCAGTGCGGAGCAGCACCTGTAATGCAGCCAGGAACAGCAAAAAAGGTAACGCCGCGCGCCAGCCTTTCCATAATGGGCCGAAGGGGATGCGCGCTAACCACCAGGCCGACACTGCGGCAGCCAGCCCAACCGCCAGCCCAAGCGGATTGCGGGCAAGGATCAGGGCGGCGATGAACAATACCACCAGCAGGATGCGCGTGCGCGGGTCCAGGCGGTGCAGCGGCGAATCGACCGCCAGGAACGGGCCAAAGGGCAGGCTGCGCATAAACTCGAACTCGTTCGCCACTCGCTCCTGGTCGCGCTTTGCCCGGGTCAGGTCCCGAGCCACCTGGTTCGGCCCGCTCACTGCTCTACTCCCCGCAGCGCCTGGGCGACTGCTTCTTGCAAGGCCTCGGCGGTCATAATACCTTCCGGCAGCGGCCAGCCTTTGGCCTGGAGAGCTTCGGCTACCTGAGCGGCAATGGGCGGCTCGATGCCAAACTCGCGCAGGGTATCACGCTGCTCGAATACCTCACCGGTTTCACCATTGAGCACGCTGCGCCCGCGATAGAAGACGGTCAGCTCGTGGGTCAGGCGGGCCAGGTCGCCCATCTGGTGCGAGGAAAGCACCAGGGTGATGCCCAGGTCGCGCATGTCGAGCAGCTTATCCAGCAGGTCGCGGCGCGAAGCGGGGTCGAGACCGGCGGTGGGCTCATCCAACAGGAGGATCGAGGGCTTGAGCGCCAGGGTAGAGGCCAGGGCCACTTTGCGGCGCTCGCCTCCGCTGAGGGAGAACAGCGGGCGATCTTTATAGGTCTCAAAATCCAGCCCCACCTGATCCATGGCCCAGCGCACCCGTTCGCGCAGCGTCTCTTCCATATCGAGCAGGCGGGGGCCATAGGCAATCTCATCCCCGACAAAATGCTCAAAGAACTGCATCTCCGGGTTTTGGAAAACCAGGCCCACCCGGCGCACCACCTGGCGGCGGTCGACCGCCGGATCGGTCAAATCAAATTCAGCCACCCGAACACTGCCTTCCTGGGGACGCAGCAGCCCGTTGAGGTGCTGCATCAACGTCGATTTGCCCGAGCCGGTCATGCCGATGAGGCCATGCGCCTGGCCTTCCTCCACATGCAGCGTGACGCCTTCCAGCGCGCGCTGCGCCACGGGCGAGCCGCGCATATAGGTATAGCCCAGCCCGTTTACTTCGATCAAAGGCGTTTCAGTCAGGCTGTTGGAAGAAGAAGTTTCTACAGGCGATGCCGGTGGTCCAGGGAAATCCGGCAGCGCGGCAAGCACCTGCTCGGGCGTGAGCAGGCCCGCGGGCATCGTGTCTGGCAGCGATGCGCGCACAGCAGCCGCGGCGCGGACCGCCGGAGGCAGGTCGAGGCGCAGTTCGGCCAGGCGTTGCGGATCGCTGAAGATGCGCTGCGGCGGGCCATCCAGCGCCACCTGACCGCGGCTGAAGACCAGCATGCGTTTGGCCATCACCGCTTCTTCCATATAGTGAGTGATCATCAAAATGGTCACCCCTTCATCGTTCAGGCGCTGCATGGCTTCCAGCAGCGTGCGCCGCCCGGATGGGTCCAGCATGGTAGAGGCTTCATCGAAGACGATGCAGCGCGGGCGCATGGCAAGCACGCCCGCCAGCGCCAGGCGCTGGGTCTGCCCGGCGGAAAGCAAATGCGGCGAGCGCTGGCGTACCTCCCACAGCCCTACCTGGCGCAGGGCCGCCTCCACCCGCGCCCGAATTTCCTCGGCGGGCAGCGCCAGGTTTTCAGGCCCAAAGGCGGCATCTTCCTCTACCGTGGTGGAGACGATCTGGTCTTCCGGAAACTGGAACACCATGCCCACCGCGGCGTGAACGTGCCCGCGGTTTTCCGCCTGGCGCGTATCCAGTCCATCGATGAGAATGCGGCCATCCACGGGCAGCAGCAGGGCGCTTACCAGTCGGGCAAAGGTGCTCTTTCCCGACCCGTTGGCGCCCACGACAGCCACGAACTCCCCCTCCGTGATGTTTATTGAGACATCGTTCAGGGCGGGGATTTTACTTCCCCCGGCAGTTTCGTACCCGAAGGATACATGATCAAAAATGATAAGCGAGGCCATATCTGGAAGGATATTTTAACATAGAAGCGATTTCGTCATCGCTTTATTCCCACAGAAAATGGGAAACGACTAAAATTGAGCCAACGAAAGGTGGCTTATGTCCTTACGCGATTATCTGCAACGTCTTGAAACAGAAAACCAGATCCAGCACATCAGGCGGCCTATCTCCAAAACCTATGAGATCGCGGGGGTACTGAAGCAAATGGAGCCGCGCCCTGTGCTCTTCGATGCCGTGCAAGAATCGGCATTCCGCGTGGCTGGCAACCTCTTCTGCACCAAGGCGGTCTTTGCCGATTACTTCAATATCCCGGTCAGCGAGATCATCCCCACCCTGGCCCGGGCCATCGAGCGGCACAGCCCGCCGCAAATCGTCGATCATGGGCCCTGCCAGGAAGTGGTCGAGGAGGTTCCCAACCTGGACGCGCTGCCGATCCTGCGGCACTGCGACCTGGACGGCGGCAACTACATCAGCTCGGGGGTGATGGTGGCACACCACCCTGTTCACGGGCAGAATGTTGACTTCCACCGCTTGATGCAGATTTCGCCCACCGAGATGGCCGTGCGCGTGGTGCGCTCGCGCCATTTCGATGCGTTTTTGCGCGACCAGGGGAAGGTGGATGTGGCGGTGTGCATCGGCAACCCGCCTAATGTGCTGGCTGCCGCGGCTACTTCGGTCGAAATGGGCGTCAACGAGCTGGAAATTGCCAACGCATTGGAGCCGCTGCAGGTGGTCCGCGCCCGCACGGTGGATGTGCTGGTGCCCGCCGAGAGCGAATTCGTGATCGAGGGTACGGTCTACCTGGACCGCACGCATCCCGAAGGGCCTTTCGTTGACCTGACCGAAACCTACGATGTGATCCGCCAGGAGCCGGTGTTTGAGGTTAAGTGCATCACCCACCGCCGCGACGCCATCTGGCACGCCCTGCTGCCCGGCGCGCTGGAACATAAACTGCTGATGGGCATGCCCCGCGAGCCAACCATTTTCCAAAAGGTCAACGAGGTGGCGCGCTGCCTGGATGTACATATCAACCCCGGCGGAGCGTCGTGGCTGCACGCCGTTGTGCAGATTGAGAAGCAGGCCGAGGAGGATGGAAAAAAAGCCATCCAGGCTGCGTTTGCCGGGCACCGCTCGTGCAAGCATGTGTTCGTCGTTGACAGCGATATCGATATCTATAACCCGCTGGAAGTTGAATGGGCCATGGCGACCCGCTTCCAGGGCGACCAGGATATGGTGGTGCTGGAACGCGCCCCTGGTTCCAGCCTGGACCCCAGCTCCGAGCCAGGCACGCACGACACCACCCGGGTGGGCTTCGACCTGACCAAACCGCTGGAAACAAAGGGCAAATCGTTCAACAAAGCGCCCTTCCCGGAAGTCGATATTGCAAAATTTTTAGAGAAGTAGCCACGAAGGACGCGAAGGAAACCTTTTTCGCGTCCTTCGTGGCTTCGTGGTTTTTCCCTGCTGGAGATTTTATGCAGCTAACTCCGATCCAACAATCCATGCTCGCCGGGGAACTTGGGCGATCCACACGCAAGGCAATGGAAATCCTGACCACGCTGGGGACGATTTACGGCGCGGAGGGCATGGTGCCGGTGACTTCGGTGCAGATTGCCGGGGTGAGCTACGATAACCTGGGCGAAGCCGGGCTGCATTTTTTGTCGGAGATGGCGGCGGGCGGCGGGCAGGCGCGCGTGCTGACCACCCTGAACCCGGCAGGCATGGATGTGGAAAATTGGCAGCGCATGGGCATCGAACCGGCCTTTGCCGCGCAGCAGCAGCGCGTGATCGAGGCCTTTGCCAGCATGGGCGTGGTGACCACCTGCTCCTGCACGCCATACCTGACCAGCAACGTTCCCCATTACGGCGAGCACATCGCCTGGGCCGAGAGCAGCGCCGTGTGCTATGCCAACGCGGTACTGGGCGCGCGCACCAACCGGGAAGGCGGGCCCAGCGCATTGGCCGCCGCGCTGACCGGTTTCACCCCTGCCTACGGGCTGCACCTGGACGATAACCGCCGCCCGACCGTTACGGTGCGCGTGGAAGCGCGGCTGACGGAAACCGTTGAATTTGGCGCGCTGGGAAAGATCATTGGGGACGGGCTGGAAAGCGGCGCAAAAGGGCGCATCCCTTATATTACCGGCCTGGACAGCGGCGAAAGCACGCCCACGGTGGAAAACCTGAAATCTTTGTGCGCCAGCCTGGCTACGTACGGCGGAGCGGCGATGTTCCATATGCAGGGAGTTACCCCGGAAGCGGCGCTCGTTGCCCCACCCCCTGGCGCGATGACCGTCACGCAGGCGGATATCGAAAATGCTATCCAGGCGATGACGGACGCGGAAGCCGAGGAAGTGGATTTCGTCAGCCTGGGCTGCCCGCACCTCTCCATCGCCGAAATCGCCCGCGTGGCGGAACTGCTCAAGGGCAAGAAAGTGAAAAAGACCTTTTGGATCACCACCGCCCGGCCCACCCGGCAGATCGCCGACCTGGCCGGCTATACGCAGATCATCGAGGAGAGCGGCGCAATCTTTGCCGTTGACACCTGCTGCGTGGTCGCCCCCATCCGCGGGCGCTTCCACGCCCTGCTCACCGACAGCGCCAAAGCCTGTTACTACGCGGCTTCCAAGAACAAATTCAAAACGCGCATCCGCTCCCTGAAAGAGGTAGTCGAGGAGGCGCTGCGATGACAACCGCAAATGCAGTGCCTGGCCGGTTACTGCCTGGCCGTAAAATTTACACGGGCTGCGTGACGGGCGAAGCCCTGGTCACGAAGATGGGCATCTCGTTCTTTGGCGGAATCGACCCGGATACCGGACAGGTGGTTGAGAAAGGCCACGAACTGGAAGGGCAGTCGATTGCCGGGAAGGTGCTGGTCTTCCCGTCCGGAAAGGGTTCCACGGTAGGCTCATACACCCTCTACCGGCTGAAGTTAAACGGCAAAGCCCCGGCGGCCATCGTCAACGCGGAGTGCGAGCCGATTACCGCCGTGGGCTGTATCATTGCGGAGATTCCCTGCGTCGACCATATTGCCATCCACGAAATCCAGTTCGGGATGAGGCTGCTGGTAGACGGGGAACGGGGAACGGTAGAAATCCAATCAGCCGAGGGCTAAAGGCGCCCGCAAAGTGGCTTCCCGCTCGGTCAGGTTCAGCCGGGCCTGCGCCAGCAGGCGGCTCACCTGTTTTCTGGAGCTGCCCAGCACCTGGGCGGCTTCTTCGTAGTCCAGGCCCAGCACATCCACCAGCACTACAACGGAGCGTTCGCCATGGTTCAATGTGGTCAGCTTCTCGAAGGTCGAATCGGTTTGGGCCTTCTGGTGCGCGCCCGTACGGGGAATGCCGCGCCTGGGCATCAAGCGCATCAAGCGCTGGCTGCAGTCCAACACCCGGCGCAGCACTTCAAAGCGAAACCGGTCTGTTTGCAGCCGGGCCTGCCGGAAAAGCGCGTCATAAGCGGCCTGGGTGGCTCGCTCCGCGTGGCGCTCATCGCCCAAAAGGTAATAGGCCAGCGTATAAGCATCGTCCTGCGTTTGCATCGCCAGAGTGTTGAAGGTTGTGATCTGCGTATCCACTGCTGCGGACAACCCCTGTGCCATCTTTCTACTCCGTAGATCTCTCTCCCCTTATACTATACAGGCCAGGCGTTACGAGATCATTACGGGCATGTTACAGAATGGTAACACAGCGCCTGGGGTGGGCCTATCCAGCGGTAATTACCTGCCCCCAATACGGGGGCACCTCCAGGTGAATTTGCTCATATTCGCGCTTCACTTCCCCACCGCCATTTAACACATCGATCAGCCGGTAATTCGGGGAAGATGGAATGCGCAAGTCAAGCGGCGCGGATACGGGCGAGGCATTGATCGCCACCAGCGCCCAGTTCTCCGCTGTCTGGCGGCAGAAGACCAGTACGTCTTTATCGACAAAAACCTGGCGGTAATCGCCCCGCCGGAGCGCGGGGATCTGCTGGCGCAGGCCTGCCAACTGATGGACTGCCTGGGTGAGGCGGGTGTGGACGCTGTCCGGGCTGAGCGCATTGGCTGCGTTGAGCGCGCCGAGTTCCAGGGAAGGGCGCAGGGCCGCATCGGTAGAATCCTTTTTGCCCGGAATGCCAAACTCGCTGCCATAATAAATCGAGGGGATGCCGGGCATGCAGAACATCAGCAGGTACAGCGGAAGGAGGTGCGCGCTGTTTTTCAGCAGGCTGGCAATACGGCTGACATCGTGGTTGTCGGCGAAGTTGTATAGGTCCAGGTGGCGGTAGATGCCCGCTTCGCCGAACTGGCGGTTCAACGAATAGCTAATCTCGAAGAAGTTCTGGTCGTTGTGGCTGGAATACAGGCCCTTATAGCATTCGTAATTGGTCACGGAATCCAGCTCATCCGGGTTGGCCCACTGGCGGTAATCGCCGTGCACCACCTCGCCCATCAGCCAGAAATCGGGCTTCAGAGACCGGGCGAAGCGGGCCAATTCTTTCAGGAAATCGTGGTCGATGCAGTCCGCCGCGTCCAGGCGCAGGCCATCGATATTATAAAGCTCGATCCACTGGCGCACGGCGCCCAAAAGGTACTCCCTGACCGCCAGATGGCGCAGGTTCAGCTTCACCAGGCTGTAATGCCCGTTCCAGCCCTCATAAGAAAACGGATCGTGGTAAGGGCTGGACTGGTCAAAGCGCAGGTTGGCGAACCAGTCGCGGTAGGCTGAATGGCTGCCGTTGGCCAGCACGTCTTTGAAGGCAAAAAAGTCGCGGCCCACGTGGTTGAAGACGCCGTCCAGCACCAGCCGGATGCCCCGCTCGTGCAGCCGCCGGCTCAGGTGGGCCAGGCTGTCGTTGGTCCCCAGGCGGCGGTCAACCTGGTAGTAGTCTACGGTGTTATACCCGTGGGTGCTGGATTCGAAAACCGGCCCAAGGTAAACGGCATTGACCCCCAGGTACAGCATGTGCTCGATCCACCCATCCATTTTCGCCAGCCGTTCCACCGGCTCCGAAGAAAAATCATTCTGCCTGGGCGCTCCGCACAGCCCCAGCGGGTAAATATGGTAGAAAACAGCGTCTTTTGTCCACGTATTCATTTATTATCTCCGTATCTCACTAATAGTATACCAATCGGTATAGAAAACAAGGTAAAAAAAGATGGCCTATGAATAGATGCCATGCTGGAACTGGTGCAGCGCCTGGTAGACCAGGGCCTCATCCAATTCAGCGAAACCATTCAAGGCCATGCCGATATAGGTATTGATCATACCAACCAGGGTGGTGGCATAAGCGCGCTGGCGCCCGCGCATATTGCCGTGATCCTTCACTGCCAGGGCAAACACCTGCTCAACAACCTGGTGCTGCTGATAGTTCCAGCGAAACATGGCCTGGTGCCCTTCACTCTTCTGGGGAGCAAACCACAGCGCAAGCTGGAAACGATAGAAGGTCGGGTTCTCCTGCGCGAAGCAGAAAAAGGCTTTGACGATTTTGCTCAGAGTCGCGGGAAGGTCGCCTTCATAAACTGCCGCTTCCTGAACCTGGAGGTTCAGCCGCTGGAAATGTTCCGCGAGCAGCGCTTCGAGCAGGCCATGCTTGCTGCCGAAATAGTGGTACAGCGTGGGCTTGGTGATCCCCGCTGTATCCACAATTTCCTGCACGCCAACTGCGTCATAGCCCTGGTCGGCAAACAACTGCAGCGCGCAAGCCAGAATCCTGGAACGGTTATCCATACCAGGCATTATACCGAACGGTATAATAAATGTCAAGAGCAGATTCTAATGGTGACCGTGCTCTTCCGCTGCGTCCGCTTCGGCTTTGGTTTTGTGAACCGTCCCATCCGGATGGTTGGGCGGCGAATAGAGCGTGTACAGCTTTAACGGCTTGGTAGCATACGCGTTGATCACATTGTGGCGCGTACCGGCAGGCACGATGACGGCATCGCCATCCTTAACCACGTGCTCTTCTTTGCCATTGAAGATGAAACGGGCTTTGCCCTCTTCAATGCGGAAGAACTGGTCCACATCATCATGAACCTCTTCCCCAATTTCCTCCCCACCCTGGAGGCACATTACGACCAACTGCGTATGTTTGCCGGTGAATAACACCTGGCGGAAAAATTCGTTCTCCTCGGTTTGTTTTTCGATAGATCCAACGTATCCAGTCATATTCAATTCCTCCTGTTAAAAATGATAGCCTATTTATCTGAGAATATGCATTAGAATTAAACCGCCAACGCAGTAGGGATTACCATACCCATACCTATACCCATCTCATACCCAACCCAAACTCGGAGGATCTATGCGATTCGACTGTGCGGAAGATATCATCCAGCTTACCCCCAATTGGAAGGGCGAACGTTTTTCCAATGGACGCCCCAAAGTTCCCGATAACATACTGCGCCGCTTCGATGCCGTGACAACGGAAGAGGCCTGGGGCGTGATGTGGCAGCACGAATACAAATACCAGTTCCAGGGTGATTTTAAGATGATCCACCCGGGAAAGATCCTGGTTGGCCGCGCCGTCACCGCCGTGATGGTTCCCAAGCGCCCCGACCTGGATACTTACCTGCTGGAATACGGGCACAATGAAGAAAAGCGGCACGGCTTCTTCAACTCCTGGGTGATCGAGAGCCTGGTGGAAGATGATGTATTGGTTGTGGACATGTTCGACAAAGTCTATGAAGGCACGTTTGTCGGCGGCAACCTTTCCACGGCAGTGGCGCGCCGCACCAAGCGCGGCGGACAGGTGATCTGGGGCGGCATCCGCGACGTGCAGCAGGTGATGGGCATTACCGCCATCCAGACCTTCTACCGGGGCAACGACCCCACCCCCATCCGCGATGTAACCCTGACCGGCATGAACGTCCCCTGCCGGATCGGCAACGCCATCTGCATGCCCGGTGATGTAGTGCTGGGCACCCCTGCCGGCGTGATCTTCGTCCCACCGCACCTGGCCGAGGAAGTTTGCGTCAAGTGCGAGAAGACCAACATGCGCGACCGGTTTGGCCTCTCACGCCTGGCGGATGGCAAATACACCACCGCGCAGATCGACGGCTGGTGGTCAGATGAAATCTGGGCGGATTTCCACAACTGGCGCAAGGATAACACCCCTGAGGAGTACGCTCACCTGGATTGGACCGGTGAGGAAGAGGAAATGCGCAAGCGTCAGACCGGCCCGACCACGGCGTAACAGCCGGGCTTTTGCACCTTTATGAAAAACGTGCGTGTTGAGAAAGCGCTATGCCTCAACACGCATATCTTTTAAACCCGCTTCAATGGGCAGCTTTTTGGGCGGGCTGAATTCTTGTTATAATGGCTCCAGATGGGCGCTTATTCCCTGACCACCGCGGCTCCGATAAAGGGGAGGATATGAATATTCGCAATCAACGAGGATGCTTTTTCATCGCCGGGCTGATCCTGCTTGTGCTGCTGATCACCCCTGGCGTGGCCCCGCGCAGCGCTGTGCTGGCTGGCCCGGCGCCGGCGGTTACCCCCACCGGCCCGGCAGTGGCGCGCTTTTCCGTCGATGCGATAAAAACCAACCTTCCAGATGGGACCATTCCGCAGATGGAACTGCGCCCCAGCCGCGCGGCCTATCCTGGCTGCCTGGATGCCTATGAGGAGCCCACCCTCGATTACTACAACGACAACCTCGAACTGACCGATATCACCATCATCGCCACCTGCGGGTGGAAGCCCGATGAGACCGTCAAAGTAACCTTGATGGACCCGCTGGGAAAGTTCACCACCAGCGAAGTAAAAGCCGCCCCCGCCCGGCTGAAAAAGGGCGTGTACGAAGCGGACGTGTTCTACCAGCCCGGCGTGGATGCCCAGCCCGGCAAATACCGCTTCACCCTGCAGGGCAGCAGCGGAACCGTTAAAGCGAAAATCACCTACGTCCGCCCGACCAAAGCCCGCCTGTACCTGGCAACCGAAGATCGCTTCAAACCGGCCTTCACGGCGGCAGGCAGCACGCACCGCCTGCGCCTGGACGGCTTCTTGCCCAATGAACCGGTGCGCCTGCTGGCATACCGATTTGAAGGCAGCACGATGCAATTCGTGGGCTGGCAGGACTACGTCACCGACCGCTTTGGGCAGTTGATCATCG
This sequence comes from uncultured Anaerolineaceae bacterium, assembly GCA_964437595.1. Lineage (GTDB taxonomy): Bacteria > Chloroflexota > Anaerolineae > Anaerolineales > Anaerolineaceae > DSYU01. The sequence goes on along the minus strand of CAYTHO010000037.1, from coordinate 3,551 downwards.
AGACAGACGTCCCTGATGCCGCGAAAGGCGCCCAGGTTGAGGCGAAAGCCACTGAAATGAATTATTTTGTCTACGCGCGCGAAACGCACTTTATCCCCCTGGAACGCTTCACCCCGCACGCCGCCAATATCACCCGCCAGTTCGATATGGAACTGTACTGCCCCGGCGCGCAGGCCCCGCGGCTGACCGGTCCCAGCGCCATCCGCCAGGCGGAGGGATTGACCACGCTCAAGATCCACCAGCAGCCGGGCTTTGGCGCGCGGGTGGTGGCGCAGGCCGGGAAGGATACAGCGCTGCGCACCTTTGGCTACCCCAAGTGCATCGACCGCGCGTTCTGGTGGCAGGTTTCGCTCAGCAGCTCGCCCTTCTTCGGATGGACCGCGGAGAGCTACCTGGGAAAGTACCAGATCGAGTCCGCCAAATAGCCTGGCCGCTAGCCCGCTTTCATCCACACACAATTTCACAATTGAGGCATAACATCATGAAGCAAGAATTTATCCCACAGTACGCGCACACATGGCGCGTGTTCGCCCGGCTGGTGAAAGATTTCGATCCCGAAGCCTGGCTGCATACCGGGCGGGGCGTGATCACCCCCGCGCGCCTGTCCGCTCACATTCTGTGGTGCGCAATGTACTATATGGAAGACAAAGCACCTATGTACATGGCCCCGGGCAAACCCTTTGACTGCCAGTGGGACACGGCGGCAGAGGCAGACCTGCCCTCGCAAGTGGAGATGCTGGCATGTATCGACGAACTGCAGGCCAGAACGCAGGCGTGGCTGTCAGAAATGGATTTTGGCGGGCAAAACACCTCCTTCCTCTGGGCCGGAGAAAGCAAACTGGGCGTGGCCTTGTTCTCCCTGCGGCACAGCCTGTACCACCTCGGAGAGCTGAGCTCGCTGCTCAATGAGAGCAGGAACGGGGTTGTGGAAGACAATTACGTAAAAGCCATTTGAGGTTTTACAGCCTGGGGCATTTTTCTTTGTAACTTACCGCCCTGAACACCACCATCGTGCTGGCCCATCCTAAAGAATACCCACTTCGTCCTAAACCCGCTTTTTCAGTCAAGAAGGATGGACCAGCATAGCGGCGCTTTATCTACTGAGATAACTCGACTATCGGTGGGAGGCGGAAGTTTTCCTCCGCTTTGTAGTCGATGAAAACATCTGGTGTTCCGTGAAACAAGATATCCTGGCAAATTATATTGGCCTTTACGCCCAGATCCTTTGAAGTTCCGCCAATGCGGCAATAGCTAGCTGGGGCCAGGATCGTGCCTGAGAAGGTTGTTTCGTTATTACCGGTGATATCGATTACTGCGTCCGTATTGCTTGGTGGAACATACAGCAGCATACCACCCCATTGATTCCCAGAGTCATCGACCAGATCCCTCGGCCTTTTGATGTTAACTGCGCTGTTACCGTTGAACTGTAAGTCGCCTCCTTTGAGAACAAAGAGCACCCCATCCCCTCGCATGGTCGAGTTGCCATTATCATGGATGCCATTCATGAAGCAGTAAATTCCTGGCTCAAAAGTAACGTCATCATGTGCATTGATGACCACCCGTTCGCTGTAGATTCCTGGGCTGTAGATATGCTTGCCCTGGTCGCTCCTCGGAGCAGATTGGTAGGTCGTTCCGCAGTCCGGGTCTGGAACCTGTTGAACAAAAACCGGAATGGATACCTTTTCCGGCTCGGGCGAGATGTCTCCCTTCCAGCCGTCTGTATCGCCCTGAACATAGTAAATGCCGCCGTTCTCAACAGTGATATTCCCCGAACCGCCTCTCTTATCGATAGCCGAGTTCGACATAATATTCCCGCCATCGACATTTACACTAATATTGCCTTTAAACTCTATTCCATTGCCGCTGGTGTTCAATGCGTGAACGGCATTTCCACTAGAAACAGAAGATACATCCTGGGCGTGGGTTACCGCATAACCCTCTATAGGAAGGCGCTCAATAAAAATAATCCGGCTGAATACAGCATCTACACTTCCTTGAATCAGCACCTCATAATATTCAGGGTTGCCAGCGTAAGGTCCCTGTGCTGGAGGATTATTCACCACCACATCGATCAAAGCGTCTGTGTTCGTTCCCCAATCAGGGTCAACAAAATTATTGTACGCAGCCTGGGTTAGCGCTGCTTCGTAAGGATCTGCCCCAGTGACTGCTGCATATGCTGCCGAAAGTGCTGCGGCATCCGCGGCATTTTGAGCCCGGCGCCGTTCCGCTAACATGCGCCCTCCATCAACGGCTAATCCAGTAAATGCAAGCATGCCAACCAGCGTCAGTGCAATCAAAACGATTGCCTGACCTCGTTCTGTACGATAGGCGTTCATTTTATTGTTCCTTATTTTATGGTAAATATTTGGTTTGTTTCTGGTTGTCTTGTTTATAGCACTTTCGGTGTCATTTTTTATTAACGATATTGCGTATGAACTCTAAGGGAAATGACCATAACTGAAGTTCGTCTTTTGCGTCTCATTAAGGTAAATTCATTTATCTGTTTATTCTGAAAAGCAAACGCCGGACAGAGCAATCTTCATAATTTATTCGTAACTCCTTATCAAAAAACACACATGGATCTCCTATGATAGGCATAGTTCGATTAAAACGAAATCGAAAAAGGAGATAAACCATGAAACACAAACTTTTACTTCGCAGTGTCTCGATCATCGCCATTCTTGCGATGGGTGTGCTTTTCTTCAGCCAGACTGGCACCGTTTCAGCCGCATTGGATGCCCGAGGAGGTCCGGGTGGGCGCGGCGGGAACGGACAGTCCGGGACCGGTACTGCCCTCACCCCACTTTCTGACGCGGAAGTCCGCGGCTTGCAGGAAGCCATCCTCGAAGAATACGGCGCATTGAACCTGTACCAGAGTGCAATGACTCAGGTTGGGAATGTTTATCCGCTCAACCAGATTGCACTTTCAGAGCAGCAGCACGTCAATGTACTCGTGCGTCAGGCGGAGAAATACGGCGTGGCGGTTCCCGCCAACCCGGGCCTGGCAACACAGCCCACCTTTGAAACCCTGGCACAGGCCTGCCAGGCGGGTGTGAGCGCCGAAATTGCCGACGCAGCGCTGTACGACACGCTCAAACTGGACACGACCCGCAGCGATCTGCTGCGCGTGTATAACAACCTTCAATCCGCCTCATTGAAGAATCATTTGCCTGCTTTCCAAACCTGCGATTAATCGCGAACAAACCCAATATCGGTATCGGATGTGTCTTTTTCACGCATCCGATACCGATATTCGTATCACCGTCTCATCCCTTATGCTTTCAAGAAACCGTTGTCAAACGCGCTGGGGAACTCGAAATGTGTAGTGTAGTGTAGTATCTTTCCCCCAGCTCCCCCCCACCACCCCCAGCCATTTCCAGGCCCGCATGATCATACCGTGTAAGAACGAAAATCCTCTGGATCGGACCCGCGCCCGGCCAGGCGATTTCCAACGCGCATGGTAAACTTGTGATAGAAAATGATCAAAAGATTGTTGAGGGAACATGCCTGATAACACCGCAACGGGTATCAGTTGCGCTAACATCGCATTC